>JAJYQN010000131.1 GCA_021794595.1 Pseudomonadota bacterium | reverse complement strand
TCGCTCCCAGACCATACAACCGCGGACCATTGTATGAAACTTTAGCGATCGACTTATCGGGCTTTTGCATGAGAAGCACCGATCGTATTTGTCTTTCGATGCCAGGCACTCTTCCGAAAACGCGCCGATCCCTCAGGCGACGATAAAGCTGTGCGATAAGACCATGGGCATGGGCCCACACCATGCCAGGATCATGATCGTCTGCCGAGCTCATGGTTTTCGGAAGACAACAGAGACGGTGGGGCCTACTTGTCGATGGGTAGCCTGTGCTCCGTCCTGGGAAGAGCCCCGTATCGTTCTCGCGCCCAGGACTCAGTGTCTCTGCCCTCAAAAATCATGAGGGGCGTGAACACTGCGCTTGGCTCTCGGTCGAGTCCCAAGGATTGATCACTTCGCACGCCACTCGTGCTACGCTTAGGGCTCGCCCACGATAGAAACGGGGTCCTGCTATGGCGACAACGCCCCACTATGACATCATTGTGATTGGCAGCGGACCCGGCGGGGCCTCGCTCGCACACCGACTCGCCTCGCATCAACGCCATGTCTTGCTCTTGGAGCAAGGCGACTATTTGCGTCGCTCTCCCGAGAACTGGGACGCCAAGGCGGTTTTCGTCGACGGGCGATACCAGGCCAAGGAAACCTGGTACGGGCACGATGGACGCACCTTTCATCCCGGATTGCACGAGTTCGTGGGCGGCAATTCCAAGGTCTACGGCGCGGCGCTTTTCCGGCTTCGCGAACGCGATTTCGGGGAGATCGTCTACCCAGACGGCTTGTCGCCGGCATGGCCCTTGGACTATGCGGCGTTCGCGCCCTACTACACCGAGGCCGAGCGCCTCTTTCATGTCCATGGACAACGCGGCGAGGATCCCACCGAGCCGCCGACGTCCGACCCCTATCCCTTTCCGCCGGTCCGCCATGAACCCGACATTGAAGCCCTGAACCAAGGGCTACGCGCGGCCGGCCTACACCCCTTTCACCTACCGCTTGGCATCCTTCTTGACGAACAGGAGGGTGAAGTGACGCCCACCAGCCCCTGCATTCGGTGCGATGCCTTCGACGGCTTCCCGTGCCCACTTAACGGCAAAGCGGATGCCCAGGTCGTTTGCGTCGATCCCGCCCGTGCCGCCTTCCCCGATCATTTCACGCTGCTTACCGGGGCCTATGTCTCGCGCCTCGAGACCGATGCCTCGGGACGCACCGTCAAAACCGTGCACGTGACACGCCATGGTCAAGAGGAGTGCTATTCGGCGGATATCGTGGTCGCGGCCTGCGGCGCACTATCGACCGCCTTATTGTTTTTACGCTCCGCAAACGACAAACATCCCAAGGGTTTGGCGAACAGCTCCGGTCAAGTCGGACGCAATTATATTCGTCATAACCAATCCGTTCTCATGGGGCTTCTCAAAAAACCGACCGACACGGTCTTTCAGAAGACGCTTGCCGTCAGCGACTATTATTTCAATGCCCCCGACTGGGACTATCCGCTCGGACTCATTCAGCTGCTCGCGCGATCCCACCCCGAGCAGATCCAGGGGGAGGCGCTACCCGATTGGCTGGATTGGCTCCCGACCATGCCGTTTGACGTGGTGGCGCGCCACTCGCTTAGCTTTTGGCTCTCAAGCGAAGATTTGCCGCACCCCGAAAACCGCATAAGTTATGACGGGAAAAAAGTGGTGCTTGACCTCAAAGAAAACAACCCCGAACCCCACCGCCGCCTACGCCAGAAGCTGAAGGAGATTTTGGACATCGTAGGGGCCCACCCGCTTCTTATGGAAAGAAAATTATACTTGGGTAAAAATATTCCTATTGGAGGAACTGCCCATCAGGCCGGGACGCTGCGTTTTGGCACCGATGCCACCACATCCGTTCTTGATGTCGACTGCCGCGCCCACGACCTCGACAATGTGTATGTCGCCGACGCCAGCTTCTTTCCTTCCATAGGCTCCGTAAACCCCACGCTCACGATCATAGCGAACGCCTTACGCGTAGCCGATCGCATCAGCGCGCGCCTGAGCTAAGGAGAGGAATCATGCCACCCATTCGAGGACATCACCTATGACCTGGAACCTGCTCGCCATACCGCTTCTTGCTCGGATTAGCCTCGTCATCCTTTTTCCTTTTAGCGGGCTTGATAAGATCGTCCATTGGGATGACGCCATGAAGCAGGCCGATTCCTCATTTCTGCGTGGCGGCGCACTTTTGCTTGTCGCGGCCATCATTATCGAGTTCGTCACGCCCGTATGCATCGTTCTTGCTTGGCACGGGAGGCTTGCGGCCTTTGTGCTTGCGCTTTTTTGCGTAGTGACCGCCATACTGTATCACCCGTTTTGGAAGTTCCCGGGGTTTTGGTCTGGCAATAATATCGTCGGCCGCAATCACTTCTGGGATTTCTTAAAGAACTTCGGTCTTGTCGGCGGCCTTTTGCTCGTCATCGCCGGAGGGGCCTTGGTCCCCGCGTCGACCATTCTGAGACACCCGCTGTCTACAGCACCCTTTTCCGCAACATCCAAAACATCTATTGCGCATCGCCGGAGCCCATGACAAGGGAGGGAGACCATGGAACCCTTAGAACCGAAAACCGCGGTATCGCCCCACCCTGAGACCACCGGAAACGGCGCACCACCAGAAGTCGGGTATTGGCATATCTGGACCGACGAGGCAGGGGTCAGCCACCAGACGCGTTGCGCACTTCAATCCTTTTCGCTTAAGGGGATAGGGGGCGCTACCCCGCAGTGGAACGACCCCCAGGACGAAAGCGCGGCTACCGTGGTATTCACGGTGCAGCCGGTCGGGTGGGTCGGGGAGTGGCACGAAAACCCGGCCCCCCAATGGATCGTCCCTTTATCGGGCTCCTGGTGGGTCGAATCCATGGACGGGACGCGCGTCGAAATGGGCCCGGGCGAACTCTCCTTGGGTGAGGATCAAAACTGTGTCGCCGACCCGCACGGCCGCAAAGGCCACCGTTCAGGAACGATAGGCTCGGAGCCTGCGGTGTTGATGACGGTGCGTCTCCATGTTTCGCCCGTCCGTCATCCTTGCCACAGACGCTGAGGTCGCCATGGAAGCCTTTGAGATCTTGGACCCCGCATTCACATCTTTTGTGCTCCCTAATGCCCAGCTCGAAACGCTTGCCGAAGGGTGTCGTTGGCTCGAAGGGCCGGTCTGGTTCGGCGATCATGAATGCCTGCTATTTAGCGATCTCCCCAATGACCGCGTGCTGCGCTGGTCGGAGTCCGGAGGGGTATCAGTTTTTCGAAAGCCCGCGGGTTTTGCCAACGGACATACCCGCGATCGGGAAGGCCGACTCATTACCTGCTCGCATCAGCACCGTCATCTCACCCGCACCGAGCCAGATGGCCAAATCACCGTGCTCGCAAGCCATTATCAAGGCCGACGCCTGAACTCGCCAAACGATGTCGTCGTCAAACGCGATGGCTCGATCTGGTTCACAGACCCGCTCTATGGGATTAATACCGATTACGAGGGCGGTAAGCAGGAGTCCGAACGCCCGCCGGCCGTGTACCGCCTGGACCCCCAGAGCGGAGAGCTCAGTATAGTAGCAGACGATTTTGAAGGGCCAAACGGTCTCTGTTTTTCCCCGGACGAACAGCGCCTTTACATCGTCGAAACCGGCCAACAGTTCGCCTCCCACCCGGTCCGGCACATCCGCGAGTTTCTGGTCTCCCCCGACGGCCGACGCCTGCTCCAAGGCCGGGTCTTCCATGAGGTGCGACCCGGGTCTGCGGACGGGATCCGTTGCGACCAAGACGGCAACCTCTGGACCAGCGCCGGTGACGGGGTCCATTGCTTAAACCCGGCCGGCGCCTTACTCGGCAAAATCCGCACGCCAGCAGCGGTTTCGAACCTCACCTTCGGTGGCCGTCACCTCAGTCGTCTGTTTTTATGCGCCTCGCAAACGCTTTATGCCATCTACGTGAATCGCCGTGGGGTTCCGTTTCCGTGACCGGGTCGCACGGGTTTCGCATCGGGCAACTGTCGCGCATAGCCTTGAACGTCCCAGACCTTGAGCGCAGCGCCCGCTTTTACCGCGAGGCCTTGGGCTTTGTCGACAAGGGGCCGGCACAGGACCTAGACCCTGGTCCCTACACTCTCCTCGGCGGGTCTTGTCGCAGGCTTCTCCTAGGTCTCGGCGCGCAGTGTCTGGAGTTGACCCAATGGCAACGCCCCGGCCGTCCCTACCCCCCGGCCAGCCGGGCTAACGACCTCTGGTTTCAACACTTCGCGATCGTCACCTGCGATATAGGCCGGGCTTACTTGCGCCTCAGGGGGTCGGGCGCCACACCCATCACAGACAGCGGTCCCCAAACGCTACCTGCGGCCAGTGGCGGCGCCACGGCCTATAAATTCCGTGACCCGGACGGCCATCCCCTTGAACTCCTTCAGTTTCCCGGCCCAGCGGCCGCTCCCGACTCGGATTCGGCGCTCAACACCGGTATCGACCACACCGCCCTCAGTGTCAGCGAGAGCGACGAGAGCATCGCGTTCTACCACCAGGTTCTCGGTCTCTCGCAGGTCTCGACACAAGAAAACACCGGGATCGCCCAAGATAGTCTCGACGACCTAGCGCACACCGTCGTTCAAGTCACGGCACTCGCCCCCGGTCACAAGACTCCTCACCTCGAGCTTTTAGGCTATCGGACGCCGCGCGGGCGAACCCTGCCGGTCCCGGCAGAGGTACGGGACGTAGCCGCCAGTCGGACGGTCTTTCGGGTCGACCGGCTTAAAAACCTCTTGACCGCGGTCGCCGCCCATCGGACCCATACCACCGCACCAACCGAACCCCTAGGCGTCTTGGATCGTACAGCCCTCGTTCGCGATCCCGACGGCCATCTCTTGCTCTTTGAGCAGACGTAAAGTGTTCCTTCCGGTATAGTCCCCCACTCAGCGGAGACCGCACAAAAAGACGTGGGGCTTGGCGATGCGCACGACATGGGGTCTCGCCCCCTTCTGCGCGGCATGGATTTCCGAGACAGAACGGTCATGAATCGTGGGATACCCTATGGGACATAAATACAGGCAGCTCCTATTCGCCCTCATGGCCTTGGCGACCATGGGCCCGGCGTTCGCTCAGACCCGCCTTCTGATTGCTTACGCCGGATCTATGGGGGCGGTCATGGATCAGGGTCTGGGGCCGACCTTCTGCCGGCTCCATCACTGCATCTACGAGGGTCAGGGCCAAGGTGCCTACGGCCTGGCGCACCGCATCGTAGCGCACGCGCTTACAACCGATGTCTTTATTTCCATTACCGCAGGTCCTTACAACATCCTAAAACACGCGGGTTTGGCCTCAAAAGCCTATCCCGTGGCCAGCACCCAGATGGTTATAGCCTACAGCCCAAAAAGTCCCTACGCGTCCGCTTTCGCACGGGCCGCGCGCGGCCGCGTACCTTGGTATCAGGTGCTCAGAAAGCCTGGTGTCACCTTCGGACGCACTGACCCCACAACCGATCCCCAGGGTCAAAATATCGTCTTCACGCTGCAATTGGCCGAACGGTACTATCATAAACCGGGCCTTGCACGAGAGATCCTGGGGCGACTCAGAAACCCCCGCCAAATCTTTAGCGAACCGTCTTTACTGGCACGTCTGCAAGCCGGCGAACTCGCCGCCTCCTTAAGTTATTTGAGCGCCGTCCGGTCCTTGCACCTGCCGTACATTACGCTGCCCCCGGAAATCAATTTGAGCGATCCGCATTTCGCCCAGTCGTGGTACAACAAAGCGCATATGCGTCTCATGATCCACGGGCATAAGCACACATTTAGGCCTGAGGCCTTGGTGTTCTACGCCACAGTACCCCACGATGCGCCGCATCCTAGGCTTGGACGCGCCTTCGTGCGGTTTCTAGAGTCCGCGCGCGCCCAAAGGATGTTCCATGCTATGGGTTATGACGGCCCTCGCGGCGGAGCCCTCCCCTAAAGACAGGGCCAGGAGTTCTCTCACGAGTTTTGATGCGCGAGAGACCGGGCCTTGAAACCTTTCTTGATAGTCCGGCTGCGGAAAAAGTGCGCTTACCCTATGGTATGATGGCGTCTTTCTGGTGAGAGCAAGCCTGGCATGCCGTCTCTACTGACACTGTTCGAAAAGGTCGTAAATTGGGTCCTCGGGCTTATGCTTGTCTTCCTGTTGCTCGGGATCATCATAGGCGTAAGCCATCTTTTTTTGAGTCTTGGGTATCTCGTCACCCGCGGACATATCACATCCCAGTACCTAGGACTTGTCGGCCACGTCCTCACGCTCTTTGTGCTGGTCGAGCTGTCGCGTTCACTTGTCCATTACTTCACGGTCCATCGCCTGCGCATGACCTACATCGTGGATGCCGCCCTGGTATTTGTGCTAAGAGACGTCATGATTGCGCTATTCGAAAAGACGCTCCCCACATCGTCCATTTACGCCTTGAGCGTTTTGATATTTGTTCTTGGCGCTTTGCGCATCGCCTCGGTCCTGGTCTTCCAGCGCGAAAAACAAGGCACTTCGCCCGCATCGGGTTAGCGGCCACTGACTACCGCGAATTGACGCCGGCGCTTCGCGAGCCCATGCCCGGCTAGCCGCAACGGACCAGTTCCGGCTCGCAAACGTCAGCCCAGCTACGCCTCAGTTCCGGCAACGGACAACCGAGTTCGGCCTCCAGACGCGCGAGTTCTCCCGTGTAAATCTGCTGTAGAAACGAAACCGCGCGCATGTCCATAGGAGGCTTTGGCGCCTCCTTTTGCATCCAATGCTCCCAGACGTAAACTCCCACGCTGCGCGGTATCACGCGCTCGCCGAGGAACCGGCTGACAGGGTGTCCCGCCAAGCGTCGAGCCCACTGCCCTTTAGGCTGCAGATAGCGATTGTGGGCCTCACTGGTATCAATGGCCCCCATGGCTTGCTCATCGATATCGAGAAACCGCGCGATCTTGAGCAAGACCCCGCGCGCGTCTTTTTTCAGGTTCTCCAGCAGCAAAACCAGAACCTGGTCGCTGCCGAAGGTGGCCCGATAACGCCGGATCTGGTCGGTATAAAGCCCGAGTTCCACATAGAGCTGCGAGACGCCCCAACCCTTATCCGGGCGCCCCCAGTCGGCGCATAGCGCATCGTAGAACGGCAGGTGGATCGCCCCTTCCGAGTAGTCCATGAGGTACTGGGCGTAGGCTCGTTCGATCGGATCGCGTAAGATCACAATGATGCGCGCGTCCGGGGCGACTGCGGCGATGCGCGCCGGGGCCTTGGGGCACCAGAGATAGGAAGGGCTCGCGTCCCCGCGCCAAGGCCTGGCACCCGCCCTCTGATAGAGCCGCAAGTAGCTCTCCTCATCGCCCACAAACGTAATCAAATGCCGCTGTTCTGGGGACGGAGCCGGTTGCGAAAAAAAATGCGGCTCCTTCATCTCTGGGAAAAACACCGCTGGATGCTGACGAAGATACGCATACAAAGACGTGGTCCCGCTCTTTACGGCACCCACTACGAAAAGGTTCGGCCATACCGTACCTGACATACCACCTCCTCACCGCTGTTTGCAGCCCTCTGCTTTCAAAAATCAGGAAATCGCAACCCATGGTTATAGTAGCGAAGAAAAGGCGCAGCTCCCATCCGTCGAAGAAGGACCCCTTACGTGGATCCACCCTTTAAGGGCCGGGCGCGGTCCTGGGTCCGCATCCACACCAAGAGCACCGGCAAAGACACGCCGACTTGTCGGACGCGGCGGATGAGTGACACCGCGAGCGCCACCTCCGCCGACAGCCCCGCTGCCGCCCCCACGGCCACTAGACCCCCCTCCTGAACGCCGAGCGCGCCCGGCACGATGAAAGCGGCGCTCTGCAAGGCCTGGATGAGGGTCTCCAGCATCACGACCAAGCGCAGACTAGCAGGCTCATGCAAGAGCCGCAGGATCACCCAAAACTCGCCCGCACCCCCAAGGAGACTGAGGCCTTGCCAAAACGAACAACTCAGGAGCGCCTTGGTCCTTGCGTATGAGGCGCGTATCGCGGCATCAACCGCCGGGCCGTCGAGAAGAGGGGCCGAAAGCGACCCGGTCAAACGGGCTACGAGCGGCTGCAGACGGGAAAAAAGCCCTGATCGCACCTGAACGAAAACAAAAAGTAGCAGGACCGGCAACGCGAACGCGAGGCCGACCATAAGGCTATGGGCGAGCACAGGATCACCGATATAAGAGACGAGCAGCCCCAGACCGACGAGGGTCAGGCCCAATTGCACAAAAAGCGTGACCGTGGTCTCGACGACGAGGCTTGCAATCGCTATGGGGGGGGCCACCCCGCGCTTCACCAAAAGCCTGGCGGCCATGACCTCGCCCCCGACACGGGCCACCGGCAGCAGGGTGTTGATGGCATTGCGGACAAAGGCCGTCCAGGTCAAAAGGCCTAGGGACACAGGCGCCGTCTCGGGGAAGAGATCACGCCATCCCTGGGCATTCAGACCCATCACACAGAGGCGCACCGGCAGTAACCACAAGAGACCGAATCCGGCGAGCGCGACCAAAGCGACTATGCGCGCCGGACCGTTGTCCACGATCAGGGTTACGGCCGCGGCTAAACCGAGAACCCCCGTGGCCGCCGTGAGCAGGCGCACCAGCGTACGGCGGCTGATTAGTCGTCCGATACCCCGGGTCGAATCCACCACATCTCCTCGTTATGGGGCGGGCGCGGAACCGCCCGCCTACGCGAGTCCCCGCACTCGGGCGATGAGAGCGGTCATACGGAAGGCCCCTCCAAGCGCCCCGCAAGGGCCTTCAAGGTGCGCCGAGCGCTCTGAAAATGACGGGCAAGACGCCATATCTCGCGCCAGGGCTCAAGATGCCAGCCCAAGCCCCGCACCAGGACCGGAAGTCGCACTCGACCCAAGGCATCGACCGCCCCTGAAAGCGCGGCCGGCAAAGAGGCATCGGCCGGATCCACCACCGCACGTAAGGCGAGGAACGGAACCCCGTGTTCGACCGCCACCTGGGCCACCGCCGCGCTTTCCATATCAAGGCCAAGCGCGCCGCATTGCTCATAAAGACGGGTCTTTTCCTCGACTGTCGTCACAAGATGCGTCACTGAAAGCATGGCGCCACGGCGCGCCCCGGCTACGAGCCCATT
>JAJYQN010000145.1 GCA_021794595.1 Pseudomonadota bacterium | reverse complement strand
TCGAGGCCTTCACCGCCATGCGCGGGCAGCTCGACCGGGAGCGTCGCGCGATGATGAAACACTGGGCTGAGCGCGAAAAGCAGATCGAGCGCGTTATCGGCAGCACCACCGGCATGTACGGGGCGCTTGCTGGCATCATTGGCCAAGGTTTGCCGGTGATCTCGGCGCTGGAGATGGATGGCGCGCGGCGACTGGAGGGGGAGGAATGACACGGGCAGTCATCTCGGACATGGGACCGCCTGTGCCTGCCCTATTCCGGCGCGGATCGAGCGCTGCTGTCCTCCGTGCGCATCGTGCGCTCCCTATGATGAAGTCGGCTACGCCTGCCGTGACATCGAATATGGAACATGACTGGGCCGTCGCTTCCGGCGCGCGGCTCGATTACCGATACCGGAAGAGCCTGGTTTTGGATTCCATTTCGGTAAGGTGTTCGAAATTGCGGCCGTCGCGCAAGAGTGGCACGTCGCGCTCTATGACAACGATGGCGGTCAGACAGTCGTCGGGACCGCGCGGGATGTTGTCGGCCCAGACGCTGCCGGCATTCCGTTCGCTCGCCACTTCATGCGCCGCCGTGCCCCGGAGATTCTTCTGGCTGATGACCGGTATCACTACGGCCTCGATCGGCTTGAACGCGTGTGTGAGCGTTTTTGCCGGTGGCGTGCACCTCTTGCGCCGCGAATCGATCCCGACCGTCAAATCAGCCAGGGTCATGGTTTATGGCCTGCTGGACTGCGTGTGCGTCTCCATCCGGTGTGATCAGGCCCTGGTCGACGAGCTCCAGAATATCCGTCTGCTTGGCGCGGGCAACGAACCTACGCGTTGCGGGCTCCACGGTTTTGCGCCTGGTTGTGACGCCAGCAAGGCGCACGACCTGTGTGGCCAACAGGTCATAGAAGATGATCAGGGTACACGCATCCATCTCCAAAGAGGTGGTATGGCGAGTCACGCGCGCGATTTCCACGCGCCGCTCGCACGTCGAAGTGGGTCCCTTGCGTCGCCTGGAGGTCCTGCAATCTTGCGACATGACACGGGGTTGCCTGACAAGAGTAACGTCGATGGGGCGGTGTTTCTGGAGGGGGTATGAGAAAGGGCGGGTATTGGGTGGGAGGTGCGGCGTGACGGCAACTCTGATCGCAAGCAGTCGCGTGGCACTAGCTTCCCTTATGCATGATCTCGGAAAATTTGCCGAGCGGGCGCGCATCGAGGTCGATCGGGAGAGGCTTGAGACCTGGAAGCAACTCGACTGCCCACATTGGGACGGGCGGCCCACCCATATCCACGCGGCCTATACCACGGCGGGCTTCATGGCGATCGAGGGGCTTCTACCACCCCGCGAGCTCTTGATGGCGGAACCCTTTGCTCAACCAGAAGAGAGGGATGCTGACGATTCGCTCATAAACGCGGCCGCCCGACATCACAGGCCGGATACCTGCTTGCAGTGGATCATTGCCACGGCGGATCGGCTTGCTTCAGGCTTCGAACGCAAGACCTTTGACGCCTACAATGCTGCGCCGGATGACGAGCAAAAAAAGCTCAATCACTACACTACGCGGCAATGGACCCTGCTAGAAGACATCCGGCGGGACGCTCGCACGCAGACGCCACCCGCTTGGCGTTATCCGCTCAAGGCTTTTGCCCCGGAGTCGATTTTCCCGGAACGCGCGAGCTCGTGCGAGATGGGGGATAAGGCCAGCGCCCAGCGCGAGTATCGCGCGCTGTGGGATGCCTTCAGGGACGGGCTTGAAGCAATACCCGCGAGTCACCGCGCCAGTCTGCCCCTATGGCTGGATCACTTCGAAAGCCTGTGGCTCACCTATACTCACGCCATCCCTTCGGCCACGGCCGGTATCGGGGTGGCAGTGCGTCCAGACGTGTCGCTCTATGACCACTCGAAGACAACGGCTGCGCTTGCGGTCGCATTATGGCGTTATCATGCCGATCAAGGACACGACCCATCCGCGACACGGAACGCGCTGCGCCTCCAATGGGATCGGGAGCGCACCGCGACGCCAGAGGCGGCGGCGGTCTGGGATGCGCCGAAATTTCTGCTCATCCAGGGCGACTTCTTTGGCGTTCAGAAATTCATCTTTGCGGAAGGCGACCGCACCCAGAGGCATGCCGCCAAACTCCTGCGGGGGCGCTCGTTTTATGTCTCGCTGCTTAGCGAACTAGCGGCTCTCAAGGTGCTGGAGGCCTTGGAGTTGCCAGCGACGAGCCAGGTGGTCAACGCCGCCGGCAAGTTTCTCATCGTCGCCCCCAATGCGCCGGAGGTGGTCATCGCCCTGAAGATCGTGCAGGCCGACCTCGACAGTTGGTTTCTTGAGCACACGTGGGGCGAATGCGGGATCGGGCTTGCTTGGCTACCCGTTGCCGCGCATGACTTTCGTCAGGCCGATGGTGGGGCTCCGCCCTTTCGCGCCGTAATGAAACGGCTTTTTGAGCAGCTCGAAGAGATTAAGCTTCGCCGCTTTGACCTATGTGGGGAGGCCGCCCCTTCATCTGTGTTTCGCGACTTCCTGGACCGTTTCACCCACGGCGAATGCCAGATCGATGGACGCTCTCCTGCTGCCCTGGAAAAGGACGATGTCTGGATGAGCGCAATGGCAGCCGATCAGATTGACATCGGCCACCGGCTTGCGACATGCGATCGCGTTCTGATCACCCGCACCAGTCTGAATCACAATAGCCTAAGCCTCCCGATCTTTGGCTATCATATTCAGTTCACCGGGCATGAAGAGGCCACGGGGCGGTTCGGTGCCGAAGCAGCGTCTGGCAACCTCATGCGTGCCTGGGACTTTTCCTTGCCGGAGTCGCCGGAGCTGGGGACGCGGCCGCTGTGGAAGGGCTATGCCAGGCGCCACATCAATGCCTATGTGGCCCGTTTTGGCGCGGTGAATGACCGGGATGTCGACCGTTATGCCGGCCTCGAGGATGCCGAGGGGGCCAAATGGCGTCCTGGAGACATCAAGTCACTCAATCACCTGGCACGCGATGATTGGCGACGGGATACGGGTGAGGAGCCCCTGGACGGCTGCGGGAGATGGGTTGGCGCGGAAGCTCTCATGACCTTGAAGGGCGACGTGGACAACCTGGGTCTCATCTTTCAGCAGGGACTAAATTCTCCAACTTTTGCCAGGATGGCCGCACTCTCCCGGCAGATGAACGCATTCTTCGCCGTGTATCTGCCGTGGCTCTGCGCGGGAGAATACCCGAACACCTACACAGTCTTTGCTGGCGGGGATGATTTTTTCCTGATTGGGCCCTGGCATTCCACGATCCGGCTCGCGCAGCGCATGAAGGATGAATTCCACCGTTACGTGGCGGAAAACACCGAGATCCACTTCTCCGCGGGGTTGTCCATGACCAAGCCCGGCCTACCGATCCGACAACTCGTGACACTGGTGGAGGAGGCGCTGGCGGATGCCAAGTCATATAACCCCGCCCAGCAAGTCCACGCACTCAAGAACGCCGTCACGTGCTTTGGTGAAACCGCCTCCTGGACCGACCTGGATCGATTGATGGAGCGCGAGGTGGCGCTCGGATCGGCGGCACAGGACTACGCCCTGTCCACGAGCTACGTCTATGGCCTACTGCGGCTCACCGACATGGCGGGCGCGATCAAGGAGAGGCCAGAAAACGCCATCTGGCACGCCTACTTTGCCTATCGGACTCGGCGTTTGGCGGAGACCTGGTATGGCGATATCGAGGATAAGGGTGAGCGTGAGGCCGCGCGTACCCGGCTGCAAGCACGCCTTGCCCTGGAAATCGCTCGCGAGGGGATCGAGCGGCATGGGAGCAGCTACCGTATTGCCTTGTTCACTTACCTGTATCAGCAGCGAGACTAAGGAGGCACGAAAATGCCAGCGCCGCACAACCCGCAGCCTAGCCGACGGGGTCCGCAACAATCTAGCGGCCCGGGGCAAGATTTTTCGGACATTCGTTTTGGGAAGCCGCTTGACCCGGAATTATTCAACGAGCAGGCCCTTAAGGTGGTGAAGGTCATTTCCAAAAGCGATCCTAAGCGTAACAAGGTCACTCAATTGCGTCGTTTCTACGATGAACTGGTGCTGTGGGAGACGCGTGTCCGTCAACAGCCCGACCAATTTGACCAATACCTGCCCTTCATTCGCATGCTCAACGCCAAGGCCGCCTACGCCGAGGGACGCAAGCTTGTGAGTAGGGAATTTGTGGACTTGCTGGCGCACACTTTGAAGAAGACCGGAGACGCCGAGACCTTCGCCATCTGTAAGCTATTCTGGGAGGCCTTCATGGGCTTTTACAAGCAGGAACGCGGTGACAATTGATTATACGGAGATGAAGGCATGAGACTTACCGCCATCCAAAGACTGACAGGTACCATTAAGCTCGTCACCGGTCTTCATATCGGTAGCGGCAACAATGAAATGCACATCGGCGGCACGGACAACCCCGTCATAAAGCATCCGCTTACGCTGGAGCCCTACATCCCCGGTTCCAGCATCAAGGGCAAGATCAGGAGCCTGTTGGAGTGGGAGTTGGGCGTGGTCGGACACACCGACGGGCGCCCACTCGGTTTCAGGCACATCGAGAGCTTGGAGGGTGGTGAGCGGGAGCAAGCCAAGGGCATCCTGAAACTTTTTGGCGGCGCGCCTGAGGGCGCTGGCCAGAACCTGAGTCTCGTTACGGAAATTGGTCCAACACGACTCGCCTTCTGGGATTGCCCCTTGGAGCGTGACTGGGTGAAGCAAATGAGTGACCGCAATCTTCTGCTCACGGAGACCAAGATGGAAAACATGATCGACCGCATTCGAGGCGTGGCGGAGCATCCGCGCAACAGTGAGCGGGTGCCGGCGGATGCGCGGTTCGCCTTCAACCTGACGCTCCGCCGACACGACGACGAGGATCTGCTGCCGATTGTCTGGCGGGGACTCAAGCTGCTTGAGCTCACCGGCCTAGGGGGTTCCGGCTCGCGTGGTTACGGCAAGGTGAGGTTCGAAGCCCTGACGCTCGACGGGAAAGACGTACTGGAGTATGTGAAGGGCGTCAATCTCGCCGCCTGAGGAATCGGTCATGCAAACCTGGAAGGCCTGTCTGAGTCCGCAATCGGCCTTTGGCACACCTCCGAAGGGGGACACGCTATTCGGTCAGCTGTGCTGGGCGGCGCGCAATCGCTTCGGTAAGGCACGCCTTGAAGAACTGCTCGTCGGTTATACGCAAGGCCGTCCGTACCTGGTGGTGTCGGATGCGCTGCCCGCCGGCCATCTGCCACGCCCGGCGTTGCCCATGAGCTGGTTCAGCGACACGGGCGGTGACCGCAAGGCCTTGAAAAAACGGGCCTGGCTGCCGTTGGACGAGTTGCACTATTCGGTCGCCCGGTGGCTTGCCCGCTGTCGTCCGGCTGAAGAATTGGCGGCCGGGAATGTCTCTACATACCCGCAACCGCATAACAGTATCAATCGGGCCACGAATACCACGGGCGAGGGTTTTGACCCCTACAACAGCGAGCAGCTCTGGTATGGCCAAAAGGTCGCCGGTCGATCAGTCGCGCCGGAGCCCAAGCTGGATATTTATGTGGTGTGGGATGAGACCCGCGTGCTGGCGGATGAATTGCTCATGCTTCTTAAGGATATGGGGGAACTTGGCTTCGGCCGCGATGCCGGCATCGGCCTGGGTCGTTTCGCGGTGGACAGCTGGGAGGTGGGGGATCTCCCCGGCCAATCGCACGGTGATGCGTGGCTTACCCTCGGGCCGTGTGCACCGCAGGGCCTCGCCTTCGATCCCTCGCGCAGCTTTTATCATCCCTTCACCCGTTTCGGCCGTCACGGAGACATGGGCGCGCGCCTGGGTAACCCCTTCAAGAGCCCGATCCTTATGGCCGATACAGGGGCGGTTTTCGTCCCGCGCCCACATGCCCGAGAGGGGTTGGGATTTACGGCGCGTTTCATCGGCCAGGGCCTGGGCGGCGATGGAAGCCTATCAAAAGCCAAGGGTCTGGAAAACACGGTCCACCAGGGTTACGCGCCGGCCGTGGCCATCCGATTGCCGGGGAAAGGCGGCATGCCGTGAGCGCGGTCGCCATCTACCAGCATCAGGACGGCCACATCGAGGTCTATGTGGAACATGAGACCGTCTGGCTGAGCCAGGAGCAGATGAGCCGGCTCTTTGGTCGTGACCGCACGGTGATCGGCCGCCACATAAACACGGTGTTCCAGGACGGAGAACTCGACCGGGAAAGCAATGTGCAAAACATGCACACTGCCGCCGCCGATCGGCCCACGACGTTATATAACCTCGATGTGGTCATCTCGGTCGGTTACCGTGTCAAGTCTCGGGAAGGGGTACGCTTTCGAAAATGGGCGAGCGGCGTGCTCCGCGATCACTTGATGCGAGGCTATACGCTGAACCGTCGGCGCCTGGAAGCCGATGCCGCCGAACTGGAGGCGGCGTTGAAGTTCGTGCGCTCCACACGGCAAAACCCGGAGCTTGGCAGTGAGGCGGGAGTAGGGCTTGCCGAGATCATGACGCGCTATACCCAGACCTTCCTTTGGCTACAGCGTTACGACGAAGGCCTATTGACAGAGCCTAAGGGCCATCCGGGCGGTCTTCTGCCGACCTGGGCCGAGGCCACCGCCGCGATCACCCGGCTCAAGGCCGATCTCGCGACCAAGGGGCAGGCCAGTGCCCTTTTCGGTAACGAGCGCGAGGAAGGCCTCCAATCCATCCTCGGTAATATCGATCAAAGCGTGTTCGGCGCCCCGGTCTACCCAAATCTCGAATCCCGCGCAGCTCACCTGCTGTATTTCATCATCAAGAATCATCCGTTTACGGACGGCAACAAGCGCATTGGTTCGTTGCTGTTCGTGGATTTCCTATATCGCAACGGACGGCTCTTTCAGGCTGACGGCGCCCCGGTCATCAATGATGTCGGACTTGCCGCCCTCTCGCTCCTGGTAGCCGAATCCAGGGCCGGGGACAAGGAGATCCTGATCCGTTTAATCATGAACATGCTTGCCGGAGAGGCTCCATGAACGCGCTCGCCAGCTATCGATTGCTCATGACACCCCTCTCGCCTATCCATATTGGCACGGGTGAGAGCTATGAACCGACGAACTATGTCATCGAGGATGAAGTCCTTTATGAGTTCGACACCGGCACCGCCATGCACGCGTTTACGGAGGCTGATCGGAAGCGGTTGCTAGAAATCGGCAACGGCGCGCCGGAGATAGAAATGATCCAGGCCGTGCAGCGGTTTTTTTATGAACGGCGTCATAGGCTCATGACGCAGGCCGTGCGGCACGTCCCTGTATTGCCTGGGGTGGCGAAATTCTATGCGCAAAGAATCGGCCAGAGCATCCAACAGGAAACCAACGGCGAGAGAGTGATCAATCAGTTGGAAATCGATCGCACAGCGCATGTCCCGACTACCCGCGCGCCGATCCTGTTCGGTTCGTCTATCAAGGGGGCCATTCGCACCGCCTTGCTGGACGAGACCAACGGCGGCCAGCGTGCATCGGAAACGAAGGGGCTGCATGAGTTCCAGGGACGCCTTTTTAAGTACCGTATTAAGTGCCGTAGCCCGGAACGGCTGCTCTTCTTTGAACGTGACCCCCTGCGCCTCATCCGGCTGGCCGACGCCCTCTGGACGGCCGGTCCTCCTGGGTCCGCGACCCGGGTATTGCTGGCGGTCAACCGTAAGAAGGCCGCGGTCACGGATGAATCTGGCCGCGCACGGAAATCCCGTGCGGAAAGCGGGGATCTATATCAGACCTTGGAATGTCTGTCCCCCTGGCGCTACCGCGCCTTCGTCGGCGAGGTTACGGTGCAAGACATGGCCGGGCTGGAGACCTGCGATCAAAACGCCCTTCCCGCCGCCGACCTGCGTTTTGACATGGCGCACATCGCACATGCCTGCAATGCTTTCTACGCGCCTATCCTGGAGGCGGAGATGCACATGCTCCGTGGCCGTGGTTATCTCGATGAGGCATGGGCGAAGGCCATGGGCCGGTTGCTGGCGGCGAGTGCCGAGAAACGCCAGCAAGGTGGGGTGTTCCTACTGCGTATCGGACGCCACTGTGGCGCCGAGTCCGTAACCCTTAACGGCGCACGTCGCATCATGGTCAAGGGGCGCGGGCGGGATGCCGAGGAATTGAGTGCGGCGAAAACCTGGTGGCTTGCCGCGGCGAACAAAGACCAGCAACACAATCTGTTACCTTTCGGCTGGCTTCTTGTGGAGGTCCTTCCCCTGATCGACGACATCCCCGTGTGGACGGACCTCCAGACCGCCTGTGGGCCCCACTTGGTCGAAGCAGAGCAGCTTGCGGACAAGCTCGCCGCCAAGGTCGCGGAGGTCGAGCAGGCTGGCCGTGAGATCGAGGCAAGGCAGCTGAAGGAAGAAGAGGAAAGGCTCCGCCGCGCCGTCGAGCGTGAGCGCGAGGTGGAGATCGAGACCGCACGCAAAGTGCGGCGCGAGGCCGAACTGGCCGCGCTCAGCCCCTTCGAGCGTGGGATCGAGGAGTTTCTGGATCGGCGGCCCGACAAGAATCAGCCAGAGGTCTCCGCCGTAATTGCCGCCGTCAAGCAAGGGCACTGGCGGGATGATGAGAGGCCGGCCGTCGCGGCTTGGCTCAGGGCGCGTATGCAGGCGACCAAGGGGGAGTGGAAAGAGGTCAGTCAGGCCAAGAAACCCGCCAAGGACCGCGAATACCAGAATACCTTGCTGGTCAAGTCGTGGTTAGATGGCGAATCATGAGGCTGTGCGCGAGGTGGTTACGCACCCGATGATGCGACCGAACAGCGGCCACCTTTGCGCCCGAGAGGCCGTCGGCGCGACAAACAGAGGCGCTCCTTGTTTCCGGCCGACGGGGTCATCATTGCCCTGTTCATGGGTTCGACAGCGAGTTGTCACGTAGCGGGTGCGTATCGCTTGATTGGGCGCCGGGAGGCAGCAACGGGGATTGACCTGCTGACGGCCAGCCGGTTCTGTGCGACCAGACACCCCTCACCTTACAGGAGACCAGCCAATGACGACTGACCGTACCACCCTCATCACCTTCCTCGGGCGCGTGCCGCGGGATGACCATGGCTACCGTAAAACGCGCTACGACTTCGGAGATGGCCAGTCCGCTGATGAGTTCGCCTTTTTTGGAT
>JAJYQN010000044.1 GCA_021794595.1 Pseudomonadota bacterium | reverse complement strand
GATGAGGTTGTCGATAAGACCATGGCGCATGTCGTTTCCGCGCTTGAGACAGCCCACCGCGCACGGTTGCGGCAATAACAAGAAAGTCTGGCGTCAAAGGGAAGGGACTATGGCACTGACAAAGGCGGACCTCGCAGAGGCGCTATTCCAGGAGTTGGGACTCAATAAACGCGAAGCCAAGGAATTCGTTGAGCTTTTTTTTGAAAAGATCTGCGAAGCCCTAGGTCAAGGTGAGCCCGTGAAGCTGTCCGGGTTCGGAAATTTTGGCGTTCGCCATAAAAATCGCCGTCCTGGGCGTAACCCCAAGACCGGGGAAGAGATACCGATAGTGGAACGGCGGGTCGTGACCTTCCGGGCGAGCCACAAACTGAAAGAACGGGTAGACGTCCATGCTCGATCCGGGGGATAACTGCGAGTTACCGCCGATCCCCGGCAAACGCTATTTTACCATTAGCGAGGTGAGCGAACTGTGCGCCGTCAAACCGCACGTCCTACGCTATTGGGAGCAAGAATTTCCGAAGCTGCAGTCAGTGAAGCGTCGGGGCAACCGGCGTTACTATCAGCATCACGATGTTCTTCTGATTCGCGAAATCCGCTCGCTCTTGTATGTCGAGGGGTTCACGATCAGTGGGGCGCGCAATCGATTAATACAAGAGGGGCAAGGAGGGCGTGACCATCACGCAGAGGCCCTTACCCTGTTGACCGAGGGTTTGGAAGAGGTGCGAGCCTTGTTGACCCCCGCCGGTGTTGCCCGGTCTTGATCTCTGGCCATGGCCGGCCCTTACACCACACTGATTGATCCGAAGACCCTAGCCGCTCATATCCAGAAGCCCGGCTGGGTGGTGGTCGATTGTCGTTTTGCGTTAATGGCTCCAGAGCTTGGGCGTCAGGATTATGACGCCAGCCATCTGCCGGGGGCGTTTTATGCGGATCTGGAGCGTGATCTGTCCGGTCCGCGGGCCCCAGGGCTTGGTCGACACCCCCTGCCGACGCTTGCAGCCTTTCGGGCCACCCTCGGTCGCTGGGGTATTACGAGAGAGACCCAGGTCGTGGCCTACGATGAGGCGAGTTCCGTGTTCGGAAGCCGCCTTTGGTGGCTTTTGCGGGTGTTTTGCGGTCACGAAGCCGTCGCGGTTCTCGATGGCGGTTTGGCGGCCTGGAAAGGACAGGGGCTCCCCTTGTCTCAGGAGCCGCCGACCTTTCGTCCGATCGCGCCCTACCGTGGCGGTAAGCCGCGCGCCGGTGCGACCCTGGATACGGATGCCGTCTCGGCCGTGGTCTCGGGTCGGCTCCGACGGCTCCTGATCGATGCCCGGGGACCCGAGCGATTTCGAGGACTTGCCGAGCCCATTGATCCGGTGGCCGGACATATCCCTGGGGCTGTGAATCGGCCCTTTGAGGAGAATCTGCAGCCGGATAAGGTCTTTCGCGACCCAGAGGACTTGCGGGCCGGGTTTAGGGCGCTTTTGGGTGGCCGCCTGCCGCAGGAGGTCGTGCATTATTGCGGCTCGGGGGTGTCGGCCTGTCACAACGTACTGGCGATGGTGGTGGCGGGTTTAGGAGAGACGACACTCTACCCGGGCTCTTGGAGTGCTTGGGTGAGCGATCAAAGCCGACCCGTTGCGCGCCGTAGCTAGGATTTTTGGAGGCCGGGAAGGGGCGGCACCGCGTTTTGGTCGTTCGGCACCTGCGGCTGGTCGGCCTTTGTGATAATTTCGGCTCCTTCTGGGGCCGTAGGGTGTTGCGGGCAGGTTTCCCTTGCGATCCCTGCGGGCGGGTATTTCTGTCGTGTGTGAAGGCTTATGAAACTCTACGATCTCGAGCGATCAGGGAATTGCTATAAGGTTCGGTTGCTGCTGGCCTTGTTGCGCGTTCCGTGCGACCGGATCCCGGTGTCTTTGGATGAGGGGGCGCAACGCAGCCCCGAGTTTTTGCACTTAAACCCGCGCGGTCAGATACCAGTATTAGTCACTGACGAGGGGACTGCGATCTGGGATTCGACCGCGATTCTCGTGTATTTGGCCCGCCGTTTCGGCGGTGAGCGGTGGTTGCCTACCGAGCCGGTTGCCATGGCGCACGTCACGCAGTGGCTGGCGTTCGAACAAAACGAAGGACGCTACGGTATAGGGCGAACCCGAGCAATCGCCTTAAAAATGAAGAGTAGTCTTGCGCAAATGGGTCACCTCGAAGAGTCCCAGAGGCTTGCCGAAACGGCTTTGAAGATACTGGAGACGCGATTGCAGGAGGCGTCCTGGTTGGCGGCTGATCATGCCACGATTGCCGATATTGCCTGTTACCCCTATACCACGTTTTTCCTGGAGAGTGGTCTGACGCCTCAGGCCTATCCCGCCATCCGCGCCTGGTTTCAGCGTTTGGAGGCGCTGCCGAATTATATTCCGCTGCCGCCACGTCCTCAGGGACCTGCGTGAGATGTCAGCGGTTTCGCAGGGCTTTGGGATACCGATGCTTTGTTCGCTCCGGGTGTGTTGCTTTGCCGGCACGTTCGTTCATACTAGAGCGGTGCCGGTGATCGCGGAGGTGGGATTGTGCGGGTTTTAGTGACCGGGGGTACGGGCTATATCGGTTCACATACCGCTATTGCGCTCATGGCGGCAGGGCACGAGGTGGTCCTATGGGACAATCTTTATAATAGCAGTGCCAATGTCGTAGATCGCATTGCGACCCTGGCACGAAGGCGCCCGGCGTTCTTTCAGGGAGACGTCCGCGACCGCCGGGCGCTAGAAACGGTGTTTTCCACCCACCGGTTTGATGCCGTGATTCACTTTGCCGGATTGAAAGCGGTAGGCGAATCGGTACATAAGCCGCTTCTCTATTACGATAATAACGTCCACGGCACCCTCGTGTTATTGGAGGTGATGCAGAAGGCCGACGTCAAAATGTTTGTCTTTTCCTCGTCTGCGACGGTATACGGTAACCCAGCTTCAGTCCCGATACGCGAGGATTTTCCTCGGACGGCGACCAATGCCTACGGACGATCTAAAATCATGATCGAGGATGTGCTCGCGGATCTCGCGGCCTCGGAACCGGGCTGGCGGGTCGCGCGCCTACGTTACTTTAATCCTGTAGGTGCGCATGAAAGCGGGACAATTGGTGAAGATCCGCGCGATACGCCCAGTAATCTCATGCCGTATATCTCTCAAGTGGCGGTCGGGCATAGAAGTCATGTGCGCGTGTTTGGGGGGGATTATCCGACACCCGACGGCACGGGCGTGCGCGACTATATCCACGTAATGGACTTGGCGGCCGGGCATGTGGCGGCGCTTACTTATCTTGCCGAGAGCCCCGAGACGTTGACGGTGAATCTCGGTACCGGACAAGGATATTCGGTATTGGACGTCGTGAACGCCTTTGGTCGAGCCTGCGGCCGTACGATCCCTTATGAGATCGAGGCGCGGCGGAACGGCGATATAGCGGCCTGTTGGGCCGACCCCGCTCGGGCCCACGCGCTCCTCGGTTGGAGCGCGCGCCGTGGGTTGGATTGCATGTGTGAAGACGCCTGGCGCTGGCAACAACGCAATCCGAATGGCTACTCTTCTTAAGGTTCTCGATCTGTGCGATGAGCGGATATTAAGACGTGACTCGCAAAGCCGTTAAGAGGATATGAAGCCCGCGGCGGTTTACGGTCCCGCCCTCTTGGATGGCCGGGTGTCGACTAAGCCGCGAAGTTGTTGACCCCGTACTTTCTTGAGGGGGCGGATAGGGCCTGGAAGGCTCAGGTTTGGCTCAATTGTTTGAGTCGCCGGTTCTGACAGGCGCATCAATTTCTCGTCCGGTGGACCGAGTCCGCGGCGCGTTCTGACTGATTCGTGCGCAATGCGGCTCGACCTCACAAGCGGTAACAGTAAAATCGTGAACCCACAGACTTATATCCGCCTGACGCGGATGCTCTGCGTCTTCGAAAGGAAAGCGCTGATGGAGCCTCTCTACGGTCAGGTGCGCGCCGACCATAGCCATGATCGCTGGTTTGCCAAACTCAAGACACTCTTTGCCGCCATCGGTGTTGTCCGGCAGCCGCCTGACCCTCGACAATAGCCATTGATCTCGTACAGAGGGTCCTCGTTTTTTACCTCGATATAAGTTGGCCGGAACTCGCGCGGACCTCAAGACCGAAACACAGACAAGAGGCGTCATGCGGACTCCGCCCTGGCTGCCAGCTCAAGGTTGTTATTAACACCGACAGTGTCTTGGCCGACGTTGTCATACACAATCATGGTCCTATAGACAGTGCGTTTAATGTGCCCAATCTTGCATCATAAAAGTCTGGTATTCGACCCGTTCCATATCACGATCCAGCCATCCAAGTCCGATTAGCACACAGATAAGTAGCGACAGCACAAAGCCGTAGCCGTAATAGTAAAGACCCAGATGTGTACTGATGATAGTCAGGGTCAAATTAAGGCCAAAAAACATGGCTGTCAGTGCCGCCACACGAGACCGTCGGTCCAGGTAAAAAAATATGTTGAGGATGCCCATCAATGCGACTTGCAGACTTGCGCCGACGACGTCGACATTGAAAAGTGGCACATAGAGCCCGGAAATTCCGAAGAAATGTAGTACTGATGGGCCAGCGACGAAGGCACACAAAGCGGTAATAGACTGAATTTTTATGATATCAAAAACGCCGTTACGTGCACTAATCACCATACCGTTTCTCATGTTGCGGATATGTGAAAGCGTACCGCCTTCGCGCACAGCATCGTAAAAACGATCGTAATACTCGACGAACTCGGTTTCAACCCGCATCAGAAATACCGCCATGCCGGGAATGATAGACAGGTAGGCCAGAAAGATTGGCAGGTCATAGATGGCTGACGCTCGCAAGGGACCAATGATGGCTTGGCTCGTCACGGGGGTAAACCAAAACACGTATTTGTCAGCCCAGATCGCCGCGTTATAAAGCAGGCCACTGGCGAGCAGGGATCCGTAGAGCCGTCCCGGTCGCAGGAAGTCAAAGGCGATGAAGTGCCGGGAGTGGTATTGACGGTAGACGACCGCCAGGAGCCCGGTAAAAAGCAAAAATTGGCCGAGCAGAAAAGCGAACATAAGGCCGATCAGGCCAAAGGGGCGCAGAAGTAGGCCGACGCCTAGCGTCGTGCCATAGGCCACTACAAATGCGGCAACGATCGCGCGATAGTGTTTGAGTCCCGTCAACATGACCGCGACCACCCACACGCCACACAGTATGGTGAAGGTTGCAAAGAGCAACAGGCGATAGACGAACCCCTGGTCCGGAAAAAGAGTAAAGCAAACGACGGCGGCGACAATGGTAGCCAGTCCCATGACCAAAGTGAGGAGGCCATTGAGGTTCGGCAGCACCACATCGTGTTCGTGGGCAAAGAGGCGGTCCGCCACGTAGCGCGTAAACGCCAATTGAAAGATACCAGAAAATATGAGGCTCGTAGAGATCAGGTAGGTCACCGACGTCTGGAACTGGCTTACCAGCACCCGTGGTATGACGTAGTTGATGCTTAGTATACCGAGTAAGACGACGCCGATGATCGAGACCACCCAGGGTCCGGCACCAATGATGCCGGCATAGGTGTAGGCCTTAGCGATCCCAAGATAGTCGTCATGACGTAAAAGTTTACGTAGTTCAAATCCGATACCAGCCACGATTCCTCCTCAGGTTCCCGGCGCTATTACCGGGTCGCGAGCGTCGGGAAGCGCGTGCGTCTCGGCATAAAGGGCGCGGTAGCGCTCAAACATCAAAGTCTCTGTGTAGTACTGCTCGACGCGGGCCATGGCCGCTTTCTGGGCTCGTTGCCAGATGGTGTTGTCCTGGAGAAGCGCTAGGGCCGCTTGGCCGAGCGCCAGCGGATCAGCAATTCCGACAACCGCGCCAGCGGCACCCAGTGCCTGATCGGCGGGACTGTCGCCAAGGATCAGGCGGCGGCAGGCCCCGACATCGGTGGTGACTGCCGGCACGCCAGCCGCAAAGCCTTCAAGAATGACAAGCGGCAGTCCTTCGCTGATCGAGCTTAAGACAAGTAGCGAGACTCGCGGCAGGACTTCGGCGATCTGCTGAAAGCCGGTAAAAGTGATGCGGCCCGTCAGCCCGAGGCTTGCGACGAGATTACGGCATTCAAGGGCATATTCCGGGTCTTCAGACTCGGGGCCGACGATCCAACCCTGGGCAGCGGGCAGGGTGTTGACGACGGCGTGCATGGCGCGGATAAAGGTTTTGACGTCCTTGATGGGTGCGACTCGCCCAAGGAGGCACAAAACCGGCGGTCGGTCTTCGTCACGCGCGGTGCGCAAGCGCGCCAGCGGCGCAATATTGACACCATTGGGAATAATCAGACTGCGCGCGGGATCGGCGCCATCTGAGATCTGCCGGGCCTGAGCTTCGGAAAAGAGGGCCACGGTCCGGTGCGCGGCGTCATAGCACAGATGCCCCAGGGATTCGAAAAATCGAATCCACAGCTCGCGCAAATAGCTGATCTCGCTCGGGTCGCGCTCAAAGCGCGAACGCTGATCGGCGATCCAAGCCGCGTTCAGTAGGTCGATGCGCCGCTCTTTGGTGTAGATGCCATGCTCGCTTAGGATCATGGGCCGTTTCGTATGCCAATGCAGAAGGGCGCCGAGCAGCCCGGCATAGCCCGTGGACACGGTGTGATATACCCGTGCCGGGATCAGGACCCGGGCAATGCGCGCCAACTGCCAGATGGGTAGGTGCATATTGCGCACCGTCCAAAAGTAGTCCACAAACGAGGGGTCCGTACAGTGCTCCTCATACATGGCGGTGATGTGGTGCCAACTTTCTTCGCCGTAGAGAAACTCAGCGAGACTTAGGCCCGCACCGCTTTTTAAATAAAAGTCGAGATTCCGAAATTCCTCCGGTAGCGGCGTCCGCGCCCGCAACGGTTCATGGATGGCATGGAGGCACCGAGCGGCTTGGGCGCTGCGTGGTAGCATGCGCCGCTCGGGAAGATGATTGGCGGTCGGTGCGAACAGATAATGCGCCTCGACGTGTACGAGATTGGCGGGAAACGCGTACTTCACGGGGCCATAGTCTTCCGGTCGGCTGCCGAGGAAGACCACCCCAAAGCGATACTCCGGCAACCCGGTGATCATCTGATTGACCCAGCTCGAAACGCCGCCGCTTACATAAGGAAAGGTCCCTTCTAGCAGGAGCACGATATCGGCGTGGGTCGCACGTGGGAGCGCGGTCGTCATAGCGTAGCCATCCAGAATCGGGCCACCGGCCCGATGTTGGGGAGATCGAGAAGCGCGGGAAAGTGCGCGGTGAGGGTGCGCAAACTGTGCATATCGCGCAGGCGGAAGCGGGCCTCCGCCAGATAGGGCAGAACTTGGCCTGGTGTGGTGTGCAGCTGCAGGGCGTGTTCGAGATGGTCACACGCCGCCAAGCTGTCGCCATCGATCAAAGACAGTCGCCCAAGCAAGACATAGAGTGGCGCGTCATCGGTGAGTACGGCGACCGCAAGCTGCGCATGACGGCGGCTTTCGCTAATGGCATGGGCCCGCAGATGGTCGCGCGACAGATCCTGATACAAAAGCTCCCAGTACAGAAAAGCGATCCGTTTATCCGTCTGTGCGCGGGCCGCAGCACTGGCTTCGGTTCGTAACTGGAGCTGCTGGTTGATGGTCTCGAGCAGGTCGCCCTCGCGCTGATCGAGGAGGCCATAGGCGAGCAAGCGCAGGTCCTCGTGGGGGTGGCGTAAGGCTTCGCGGATCAAAGGCGCCGTCTGGCGCGACAGCCGCGGATCTAGGGACAGCAAAGCCCGGACACTGCGGTCGGTGTTGCTTGAAGGGGCGCGCAGAATGGCCCAGGCACCGCCGGCGCCCATGTGAGGGTCGCGCCCGCGCATCTCGATCGTAAACGGCGGGAGGCGCACAACGGCCGGGTCGGGGTTGGTACGCCGCCTTACGAGTCGTGATAAGCCACCGGCAATGACCAGACTTGCCACTAACCCAAACCCCGGCACCCCGGCCGTCAAGATGCCGAAGAACCACGCAGCGCGTGGTTCGCGATAAGGCGCGGGCAGCAGCATCGCCAGGGGCCAGGCCAGAATCACGGCCAATAATCCATTAGCGGCAAAGAGGAGGGCCAACAGGGTGCCGCCAGAAAGGCCTTCAAAGGAAGCGTTCAATCCCTGCCGCGCGGCCGTCGATAAACTATAGTGTAGGAGTTCAGGCAGCATCGGGGGTACCCACCAGCGCCATCAGGACTTCGCTGGCGTCGGTCTTTGTGTTCAGGCTTGCGGTGCGAAATGTTGCAGCGCCCAAGTCGGCGGCTCGGCCGCCGTTTTCGGTGAGCCGCGCCTGCGCCCGTCGGATATAGCCGGCCGCCACCGTCTCATTGCTAAAAGGCATGAGGGTGATGAGGATCACCTGGTCGTGATGTTCGGTACGCCATGTGATGTCAAGGCCGCGGGCCAACGCCTCGAGATCCATGACCATTTGCCCCCGACTGATATGCGGGCTCAAGGTCGCCGTTACTAGCGTGCTTTCGAGGCCCAGCGCATGGGCAATGTGTTGCAGCTTCAAGACTTCGGCCGCGAATCGTGGTGGGCAGTCAGGCCACTGGCGTGTTATGGCCTGAGAAGTCTGTGTGGCCCATATCTCGTCGGCACAGTAGGCGAGCAGTACGCTGACTGCCAGCAGGTTTTCCTCGGTCAGAAATAAAAAGGGCATTTCTGCCACCACCAAAAGTCCGATCAGGGTGCCATCAGCGGCACGCGCCGGCACTGCCACCAGATAGTCGCTCCGTTGGCCGTCTTCTAGGGTGTTGACGGCCCAGTAGGTTGTGACCTGGTCGGTGAGACAACGGCTCACCAACACGTCGTCCACGGCCAGCGGAGGCATAATGCCGATGGTGGCGGCCGCAGCGGGGTCTAAGGTCTGCTCGTGAGCGCGATAGAGTGCGGCGCGCTCAAAGCCGCCATGGTAGGCGGCCAGATGTAGCAGCCGTTCGGCCACGACGCCTCCGATTGTGCCCGTGTTCGCGACCAACGTTTGCCGCAGATCAGCCAAGGAATCGCGCAGTGTCACTGGCTTACTGATCACGCTTTGTTCAAGCCGATCATGGGACAAGCGCGTGATGTGCAAGGCGCGCGTGAGTCCCTCGAGTTGCTGATTGGCATATTCCGACTGTTGTTCGGCGCGGCGCAGAC
>JAJYQN010000013.1 GCA_021794595.1 Pseudomonadota bacterium | reverse complement strand
GTTTTGCGGGCCACCAGCTGATCGACTTGGGAGAGGGCGGAGTAGATTTCAGTGACATGACGCAGGCGCTGTTCGGATCGTTTCCGTTCGGTAATGTCATGAAAGATCGTGACGTGATGGGTGACCACCCCTAAATCATCGCGGACGACACTGACTGTGATCCACCCTGGGCAGATCTCGCCGTTTTTACGCTTATCCCAAATTTCGCCTTCCCACCGTCCAGTCTCGAGAACCGCCTGCCACATTCGGGCATAGAACATCTGATCTTGATGCCCGGACTGCAAAAGTCTCGGGGACTGCCCTATAACCTCGTCTGCCCTATAGCCCGTTAGCCGTTCGAAGGCGGGATTTACGCTGATAATGCGATTCCTGGCATCGGTTACCATGATGGCCTGAATGCTGTTGTCAAAAACGGTCGCGGCAAGATTCTGTTTATAAGTGGTCTCCGTATCCCATGTCATATCGCGCAGGATCGCGATGTAGGCGCGCGCACCCCCTTCATGGACGGTGCTTACGCTCATGTCGCCCAAAAATGTATCGCCGCTTTGGCGCGCAAAGAGTGCCCGGTAGCGCAGACTGTCGGCATGGCTGGCGTCGGGGTGGGGATGTATGGAGGTGCTGGTGCGCCAGTACCTAAGGCTTGTCCCCAACAAAAGGCTTTGCTCGCAGTCGAGGAGGCGGCAGGACTCGTCGTTTACGGCCGTGATGATGCCTTTCTCGTCAAGAATGAATACCGCATCGTTACTGAAGGCTAATAGAAACGCGAGTTTGTTACGCAGATCCGCTTGCGGCTTCTGCATACGACACCCCCACTTTATGGCGAGGTAGCCCGTGCCGCAGCGACCTTAGCCAGAACGTATCACATAGGCCTACTCAGGGCCTCTGCGCCGCTCTTGGATCTCAGTATAGACGAGGGCCACTCCTCATCAAGGGGTCTCGCTTTGGTTCCAGGGTCCTACTAGGCCCCTTAAAGAGAGAGCGGTTACGCCGCCGCCCAGCTTGTAGGCGGACGAAGGCAGGGGAACGCTCGGGGAGCAAAAAGCAGAAAGACACGCTAGGTTTTGGGCCTGAGTTCCGGCCTATGACGGGAAGCGAGTTCTCCGGCTGCGGGGTTCCTGGATGTGCGTGGCCTAGTCGGGCGACCCGACACCGCTTCTGGCCTTCCCTCCAAACACCGACTCCTTTACAATGCCGCACACTGGGGCGGTAGCTCAGCTGGGAGAGCGTCGCGTTCGCAATGCGAAGGTCGGGAGTTCGATCCTCCTCCGCTCCACCATATTTATCAGAGGGTTAGGTCATAACCTCTTGCCGGTTGTGCTGGTCGTTTGATTTTTTCTCCAAATTTGCCCCCAGTTATTACCGTAATTCAGGAGGGCAAGAATGGCGTCGATTAGAAAGCGAGGCGACCTTCAGTGGGAAGCGCGCGTCCGCAAGCGCGGCCAGACCGTCCAATGCAAAACCTTCATGACCAGGGCCAAGGCTAAAGCCTGATCCAAGCAGGTTGAGTCAGAAATGGATCGGGGCGTGTTCGTCTTTTGCGCGAAAGCGGACAACACACCCCTGGCCGAGGCCTTAAGTCAGGTACCAGAAAGAGGTTTCGTATAAAAAATGTGGCGCGGCCCAGGAGACCTCCGTGATCGCGGCCTTAACTGAAGTCCCCTGGGTCGCCAGACCTTAGAGTCGTTACAGGGGAAGGCTCTCGCTTAATATCGCGACGCGCTGCTTACTAAAGGCTACAGTCCAATCACTATCAAGCGCCGCCTCGCAATCCTTTCGCACCTGTATAAAAACGCTTCGCAAGAATGGGGTATGGGTGGACTTGTCAATCCGGTCCCGTGCGTACCTATACCGCGCATCCAAAACGCCCGCGACCGCTGCTCGGTCGTCTGGCTTGCCTGTGATTTGCGGCAGTCGGCTGTCGACCCAGGGTCTTAGGGAAGGCTTTGGCAGGGCTCCTCGCGCCTTTGGGTGGGCAGAAGAGCCGTAACCCGCTTCGGGAACCCGCATTTGCGCTGCGCTCTGAGCAGGTTTAGGGCATCGCCCGGCGGGACGTACTGGGCCTAGCGGGGTCCTAGCCTTTTCGTCCTGGCGTTCTCGCGAGCGCGGCCAGAGTGTTCGTCTTCTGGAGGGGATTCGGACTCGTCGCTGCGCGCGTCGTGGTTTTCTGGAAGTCAGGGGTACTCCGTGAGCCCATGCATACTGAAGCGGGCCGTGCGCTTCTCAGTGCTGAACAAAAAGCGGTGCTTAGTAACCATGGTTCCATAAGAGACGATGGGTCATATAACACTATATGTTGGTGTGAGCGGTAATAATATATTCCGTATGTTGTGGTGATGGCAAAGAATTGACTTGAAAGCAGAGGCCTTTTCTGACATACTCGGGTCCGCTCAGTAGTTTCCGGGCGCGTGCTCATCCTACTTTGGTCTGACTTATGCGGGCTCAAGGGTGCTATACGATGGCCGAGCACGTAAGGCGTAAGGAGACAATATGAAAATAATAGACTCAGAGTCAGCACGTCGTCGGGGACGTGCGTTACCGGAAAGCAGTGTTCTTCGATCTTCTCGTTACGGTGTTCCTTGGGCGCTCGGCGCGTTTGCGACCCTTACCTTGATCTGCGGCATGATGGTCACTAGTTTTTGGAATCGCGGTGCGCTCACGGCATTGCCGTTGGTGCGTGGCAGTAACGAGATTGTGTTGACGGCCGATACGGCGCCTCCGGCGCTGTGGTCCAACGCTTGGCTCGGCAGGCATCCGTATCGGGCCACGGCGTTTCATGGTCTGCGGCGTTTTGCGACCGGCTTTACTCTTATGGTTCCCCATAAGCCGGCAACGTTTCAGCAGGATCTGCTGCGGGTGGGGCCGGCCATCTCGGCGCGATTGGTTCGCTTTCGGAACATAATTTCCGCAGAGGCCAAGCAGACTCTCGTGGCAAGAGCCTGGTTATAGGACGGATTGAGTGCATCCGTTGGCCCGCTGCTCGATGCCTCTTGTCTGGCGGCGCTTAAAGCCAAATTCGGCGAAAACCCCGGCAAACGGACATCTGCCAAGATGAGTCCGGCGGTCTGCGGGAAAATCCGGGATGGGGGTAGGCGTGAGTGCTGGTTATAATGCACGGATGCAGATAGGCCAATGGGAACAGAGAGCGATGGCTTGGCAGACTTTAGGCGGCCGATTTCTGGCGGCGGCGGGACAGGCCCGCAATGCCAAGATCATTAATACGGTTGCGGTTGTATTGTTCGCGGGCACGTTAGCGCACTGGACTTGGAGTGTCTTCGCGCCACCTCGAAGAACCGAAGTCGCGCGGGTTTCGGCTCAGCATGTGACCATGCCGCCGCTTTCGGTTTTGTTGCGGGCGCATCTCTTCGGACGCTCGGCGACGACGAGTTTGGTGGCCATCCCGGTGAGCCACCTGGCGCTTACGCTTTCGGGTTTGGTGCTCGGCGCCCGGCCCTTGGCCCTGATTGGTCAGGCCGGACAAGGGGTGCGGCCCTATCTGGTGGGAGCCAAGGTCTCGCCGGGTGTGGTACTGGCGGCGGTCACGCCAGACCGGGCCATTCTCCGGCAAAATGGTAGGCTCGAGAGTCTTTTGCTGTATCCACCCACGGGCGGCGGTATGGTGAATCAGGGTCCGCCAGTTCCAAGCCCGGTCGTGGGCCAAGCGCCTCCGGCGACGGGCGTAGGGCCGAACTCCGCCATCACGATTCCCTTAACGGCCGCGACTATGGGCCGGTTGAGCCGGGTGTCGACGACTCAGTTACAGGCGTCCCTTACGCCTGCTCCGGAAGGGGGCGTTCTTGTGAAAAGTGCGCCCAGTAGGGGTTTTGCAGTTCTCGGTTTGAAGCCGGGCGATATCATCGAGGAGATCAATGGGCGTCCGGTTAATTCTCTTGGTTCCGCCATAAGCGCGTATATGGCGGGCGCCAAAGCAGGTGATGTCACAGTGGATGTGGCCCGGCATGGGCACATGAAGGTCATTCATTACGCTTTGCCAGGACAGTAAGTTGTTGTCGGTTAAGCGGGCTTCATTTCTAAGGATAGAGCACCTATGGGTAAGTCTGTGCAGGGCTGGTTGTGGGCGACGATAGGCGTATCCGCACTGTTGTTGTCAGTACGGCAGGTTGCGTACGCAACGAATAAGCCAGCGGGCCCTGCGCCCAATCATCCTATTGTTGGTTCGAAGACCCCGACCTTACCGCCACCGGCAAGTCACCCGGTCCTGAGTGCCACGAGCCCCACGGCATCGCCGGCGGTGGCCGGAAATGGTTCGGCCGTCGTGAGCACGTCCCATAGCGTCCCCGCAGGCGAGATGCTCTTTAACTTCGACAAGGCCAATATCCGGGCCGTCATCCGCACGATGGCCGAGCTGACCGGGAAGAACTTTTTGATTGATCCCCGCGTCCAAGGCAAGGTGACTATCGTTTCGGCTTCCCCTGTTACGGTGTCTGCGGCCTACCAGATTTTTCTGAGCGCCTTGAAGGCCCAAGGCTTTACCGCTGTCACCGGCCCCGGCAATGTCATCAAGATCCTTCCGCAGGCCAATGCTCGCCAAGCGGCCCCGGTAAGCGCCCGCTGGCCGAGCGGCGGGGATCGACTCGTGACTCAAGTCATCCCGATAGATGAGGGCGTAGCCACCCAGATCGTACCGCTTTTGCGGCCGCTCATGTCGAGTACGGGCGTGGTCTCGGTCTATGCCCCGACCAATACCCTGATCGTTACCGACTACGCTGACAACGTGCGCCGTCTCATACGGATAATCGACAATATCGAGGCCGGCATCCGTGCCCCCATTGCCATTATCCCCTTGCGGTACGCCTCGGCCGTCGATACGGCCAATCTGCTTGTGCGTTTAGACGAGGCGCAGTTGCCGGGCGCGACCGGCGGACCGACCGGGAATTACAGCCCAGTCTTTATCGTGCCGGATACCCGCAACAATAGCCTGCTTGTGCGCACGGCCAGCACCCGGAAACTCCGGTTTATCGAAGCGCTTGTCCGAAAACTCGATACCAAGGGCAGTAGTGGCGGAACCACCCATGTGGTGTACCTGCGCAATGCCAGGGCCAGTAAGCTTGCAAAAATTTTGCGAGGACTCTTAGAGGGCGAGGCCAAAGGGGCCAGTTCCCTTCCAGTCTCTCCGATCGTTCCAGTGTCGCTCCCCGGTCAGCCGGCCCCTGCGCCTACCAATACCGTCTCGTCTAAAGCGATCAAGGCCTCTCTTGTTCAAGCGGACCCTTCCATTAATGCATTAATAATAAACGCACCGGACGCAGTTTATGATAATCTTCGCGCAGTGATAGCCAAGTTAGATATCCGCCGAGCTCAGGTGTTTGTTCAAGCCTTGATTACCGAAGTCACGACCAATGATGAGGCGGAGCTCGGCGTACAGTGGGCCGGGGCGGCGCCTGCCGGCAGTGGCGCAGTTGGGGCGATCACCAATTTTCCGGTGACGGGATCTGGCATTGTCTCGACCGCCGCCACGCCGTCTAACCTCGCTAACGAGGCGGGCCTTGCGCTCGGCTACATAAGCGGATCGGTTACGCTCGCAAACGGACAAAGCGTGGTCGGGCTTTCCGCGCTCGCTCGGGCCCTACAGTCCATGTCGGGTGTCAATGTCTTGTCGACGCCGGATCTCCTGACCTTGGATAACACCGAAGCCAAGATCATGGTGGGTCAGAACGTACCCTTCGTTACCGGAAGTTACTCGACCGGGGGGACGCTCGGGAGCGCCGCCGTGAACCCATTTCAGACGGTCGAACGTAAGAACGTCGGTTTGACGCTCAAAATTAAGCCGCAAATCACGGCTGGTAACAATATCAAGATGCAGATCTACGAGGACGTATCGAGCATTGCGCCGAACATTTCTGGCGCGATAGACCTCATAACCAATCGCCGCGAACTGAAGACCACCGTGATCGTGGCTAATGGCAGGACAATCGTGTTGGGCGGCCTCATTGATGACGATGTCGAGAATACTTGGCAGGGCGTGCCCCTGTTGGACAGTATTCCTTTACTGGGGAATCTTTTCCGGTATCGGCAACGGGTGAAGAAGAAGACTGACCTGATGATATTCCTTAAACCGGTCATTGTCCGCAACAGCCAAGAGAGCGAGGGATTTACCGCATCGCGTTATGCCTTCATGCAGGCCGAAGAGCGGGCTATGCGCTTCTCGCACTCTCCGGTGCTGCCGAATTATCACCAGCCGCATCTGCCGCCCTTACACCAGCCGCCGCTCAGTCCCCGGAAAAAGGGAGCTCAGAAGGGGGCGCTAGTGAGAGGGACGAAACATGGTTGACGTAATAGAACGGCCTTTGGATCAACAATGGGTGAGCAGACTTCCTTATCATTTCGCCAAGCGCTACGGCGTGATGAGCGTGGGGCTCGTAGACGACGAGGTCGAGGTGTGGTTGCGGGCGCAAGTGGCAGGCCCAGTGCTGGCGGAGCTCGAGCGGGTATTACGCAAACCGCTTAAGCTTACGACCATCGGCGAAGAGGCATTCTCGGCGGCCCTGAATACGGGTTACGCACGCGATATGTCGCAGGCCCAGCAAATCATGGGCGACCTCGACGACAAATTGGACCTTGCGGAACTCGCTCAGCACCTGCCAAAGACCCAGGACTTGCTCGAAAGCGAGGGCGATGCGCCGGTCGTTCGCCTCATTAACGCACTTTTGACGCAGGCGGTGCGCGAAAAGGCCTCGGATATTCATATCGAGGCCTTCGAGACTCGGTCTTTGGTGCGGTTTCGGGTGGACGGCGTATTGCGGGACGTAATTGAGCCGCAAAAGGCGGCTCACGGGGTCTTGGTTTCGCGCATCAAGATCATGTCGCGGCTTGATATCGCGGAAAAGCGCATGCCGCAGGACGGACGCATTACCCTACGGCTCGCCGGTCGGCCGATCGACGTGCGCGTCTCGACCGTGCCCACGGCGCATGGGGAGCGCGTGGTATTGCGCTTACTCGACAAGCAGGCTGGTCGTCTGAACCTCTTTCGCCTCGGCATGCCGGACGACACGCTATCGGTGTTGCGCGAGTTCATATCGCAGCCGCATGGGATTTTTCTCGTTACGGGACCAACCGGATCGGGAAAGACCACGACGCTCTATTCGGCATTGAGCGAGCTCAACACCAAGACCTTCAACATCATGACCGTGGAAGACCCGGTCGAGTACGAATTGGACGGCGTGGGTCAGATTCAGGTCAATCCCAAGATCGATTTGAGTTTTGCGCGGGCACTGCGCGCCATTCTTCGACAGGATCCGGATATCGTGATGATAGGGGAGATCCGCGATCTCGAGACGGCACAGATTGCGGTCCAAGCGAGCCTCACTGGCCACTTGGTGTTGGCGACGCTCCATACCAACGATGCCGTTGGTGCCGTGACGCGATTGGTCGACATGGGGATAGAGCCCTTTCTGGTGGCCTCGACCCTGCTGGGGGTTTTGGCCCAAAGGTTGGTCCGGACATTGTGCCCGGCGTGCGGTGGCCGGGCCCAAGCGGTTGGCGAAACCTGTAGCGTTTGTGGCTCGACCGGGTATCAAGGGCGAACCGGCCTCTATGAATTGTTGCGCGTGAACGACGAACAAAAGACCTTGATCCATGACCGAGCCTCCGAGGCCCGGCTTCGCGATATGGCCATAAGCCAGGGGCTTCGCACCTTGCATCAGGACGGTCTGCGGCTCGTGGCGGAAGGGAAAACCAGTATCGAGGAGGTTTTGCGGGTCTCCCGTGATTAACTATGGCAGCATTCGAATACGAAGCGCTCGATGGCGAGGGCCGAGCAGTCAAGGGTGTCATGGAAGGCGACGCCGAGCGCAAGGTGCGCGGTCTTCTGCGAGAAAAGGGTTTTATACCCGTTAAGGTCTCGGCCATCGAGAAGGAGTCCACAAAAAGGCGCGCCTTCACGTGGCAGACCGGACTTAAGTCATCCGAGTTATCGCTCCTTACACGGCAGTTTGCGACGCTTGTGCGCGCCGGGCTCCCTATAGAGGAGTGTTTGCAGGCCTTGACCGAGCAAAGCGAGTCGGCGCGCGCCCGCAAGATCCTGGCGGCGGTCCGCACCAAGGTCCGCGAAGGTCAGCCTTTAGCCCATGCCCTCGGGGAGTTTCCGGGCTCGTTTCCGCCCCTTTATCGTCATTTGATAGAGGCCGGTGAGCAGTCCGGGAGGTTGCCGGTCATTCTGGAACGTCTGGCCGATTATACCGAGCAGCGCCAAGCGCTCACGCAGAAGGTATGGGTCGCGTTTTTGTATCCGGCCCTAGTGACCGTGGTCGCGCTCGCGGTTGTGGGCGGCCTATTGGTTTATGTGGTGCCACAGATCGCCCAGGTATTCGTTGACAGCGGGGCACCGCTTCCGTGGGCAACACGGGCCTTGATCGCGATTAGTCATATCGCCAAAAAGGGCGGGATTTTGTGGCCGGCCGGGGTGTTGGTGATAGCCGTGGGCGGGCGCATGTTGTTGCGCGATCACGGACGCCGCATAGCTTGGCAGCGGTTTTTGCTGCGCGTGCCCCTGCTCGGCCGTTTGATCCGCAGCTTGAACGCGACGCGTCTCGCTAGCACTTTGGGGATATTGACGAGCTCGGGAATCCCTTTGTTAAGCGCTCTTGAGACGGCTATGCATGTGGTCACCAATCTCCCCATGCAGGCCGCGGTCGAAGAGGCCAAGCGTCAAGTCCGCGAAGGCGGCTCGCTCAGCCGCTCGCTTGGCAAGACCAAGCTTTTTCCGCCCCTGGTGGTTCATCTGATAGGTAGCGGCGAGGCCAGCGGGTCTTTGGATACGATGTTAGCACGGGCAGCGGAGGCCCAGACCCGGGAACTAGAGGGTTTCGTGACGGCGCTCACGAGCCTTATAGAACCCGTGTTGATTTTGGTGATGGGCGGCATGGTGTTGTTTATCGTGTTGGCCATCCTGTTACCGATATTTGACATGAACCAACTGATTAAGTGAGTCCTATGGCTATTCAAAAGCGAATTCGTGGCTTTACCTTGATAGAGGTTATGGTGGTGATGGTGATCATCGGCATTCTCGCCGCGGTCATTGTGCCAAAGATCATGAATCGGCCGAATCAAGCGCGGATCGTCGCCGCGAAAAACGACATCCGGTCTATCATGAGCGCCCTGAAGCTGTACCGCCTGGATAACGGCCAGTACCCGACCCAGCAACAGGGCCTCAAGGCCTTGGTGAAAAAGCCGACGTCGGGGCCTGCCGCTTCCGATTGGCGCAGCGGTGGCTATCTGCCACGCCTGCCAGTCGATCCTTGGGGGCGGCCCTATCAATACCTGAACCCGGGTATCCATGGACGAGTGGACGTCTTTAGTTATGGGCCCCATGGCCAGAGTCATGGCATGAAGGGCGTTATCGGGTCATGGCAGCTGTAAGATCGTCGGGTTTTACGCTGTTTGAGATTCTCGTCATTTTGGCCTTGATCGGGATCATGCTTGGAATCATCACTCCGCGCTTGAGTGGCGATATCGGAGTATCGGTGCGCACTGAGGGCCTGCGCTTGGCGGCATTGCTAAAGGCCGCGCGCATGCAGGCGATCGTCACAGGCAGGCCCTATCGGGTCGATTTTTCGGCGCATGGCTACCGGTTTTTGACGCTAAACGACAAGGGTCGATTCGTGCAGGCGAAAGGACAGACCTTACGCGCGCGCACGCTGCCGCCGGGGGCCACGCTTGAGGATCTGGGGAAGCGCCGGGTATTGATGTTTTCTCCCAGCGGTTTAAGTCATACGTTTCGAGTTGAGGTGGTGACCAGGCGGAGTCATTTCCTTCTGACCGGGGATGGTAATGGGCACATTAAGGTTGCGGCGGCACGCTGACGCCAGCGGATTTACGCTGTTGGAGGTCCTAGTCGCGCTCTTTATCCTCGCGATCGCGCTGGCGGCGATTATGCGCAATCTGACCAATGCCATCACCACGACCGGGGCACTCAGGGACCGCACGATGGCCTTATGGGTCGCGGAAAACCGCCTGAGTCGCGTGGAGGTCGTGGCCCGCTGGCCGGGTCTTGGGACTCGCCATACCGCGGCGCGTGAGGATGGGCGGAAGTTTCGCGTGTTGACGAAGGTCTTGGCCACCGCCCTCCCGCAGATTCGCCGCGTTCAGATCACGGTGCGCCGATCGCGTCACCCTCATGTGTTGATGCGGCTCGTCGGATTTGTGCGTAAGCCATGAACACCGCGCGCGGGTTTACTCTGTTGGAGATGTTGGTCGCCATCGCGATTTTCGCGATTGTGGGGGCGATTGCCTACACCGGTCTTGACCATGCCATGGACATCCGCGCGCAGCTGAAGACAGTGCGGGGCCGTTGGGAGGCGCGCGGCTTGGCCTACTACCGTTTGGAGAACGATCTGAGCCAAGCGCGGGGCCGCCCGGTGCGCGACGGCGCCGGCACCTTAGTGCCAGCGTTCATGGTGCGTCAGATGGGACGTGGGGTGCGTTTGAATTTTACCACTGGCGGGACGGCGCCTTTGACGTCCATGCCCCGCAGTAACCTCCGGCGGGTCGATTACACGGTGGAGCATGGGACACTGATCTGGCGTCGCTGGGCGGTTCTCGATCGGGCTCCGGGCGAGCATCGGGCCAAGGAGGTACTGCTGCGAGGCGTCCGGCGCTTCCATGTGGATATGCTCACCCCAAGCGGTCTCTATGTGCGCACCTGGCCGGTGGCGGGGCAGCCGGCCGCGGAGCCGAGCCTCGTTAAGGTCGTAGTCACGTTAAAGAACGGTCGGCATTTGCGTTGGTTATTTGCGGTGGGGCGATGAAAAAGGAAGGCGGTCTTGCACTAATCGTCGCGCTTTTGGTGGTCGCGTTGACGGCTATCATCGCCGCCTCCCTCATGCGTGGGGAGTCGGTATGGTTCAAGGAGAGCCTGAATATTCGCGCCTTGTCGCAAGCGCATGCGGCCATGGACGGCGCCTTTAGATTGGCCGCCGTGGAGGTCACGCATGAGGGCCGTCATGATCCGATCGATAGCTTGACGGAACGCTGGGCTAAGCCCCTGCCGCGTTTCCCGGTAGCAGGCGGCGTTGTCCATGCGTTTCTTAAGGATCCCGAGGGGCGGTTTAACCTCAATGATTTGGTGGTGGCGGGGCAATCGGTCCCGACTGCGGTGGCGGTGTTCACGAGGCTTCTTCAGCTCATAGGTCTAAACCCGGCCTTGGCCCAGGCAGTGGTAGCCTGGGAGATGCCGCCTGGCTCGCAGGGCGCGGGCCTGGATGCCGTTTATTTAGGGCGGCGGACCCCGTACCGGGCCGGGCGGCAGCCCTTGAGTGGCGTAAGCGAGTTGCGTCTGGTGTCAGGGTTTAACGCCAAAATCGTTCACGATTTGCGGCCCTATGTCACGGCCTTACCGCTCGTGACGCCCATCAATGTGAACACCGCCCCGGCTTTGGTCCTGGCGGCTTTGTGCCCTGGGCTTACGTTAAAAGAGGGCGGTACACTCGGGGCCGAGGCCCTGCAAACGCCGTTCGCGAGCGAAGCGGCGTTTCAAGCGGCTTTGCCGCACGGGATCTTGCCGACCTATCAGGCCGGCGTCCAGACGAATTATTTTGTGGCGCACGTCACCGCTCGCTTCGGTGGTCTCGTGGCCCGCAGGCGCGCGCTTTTATATCGGCCCGCGCGAGGGCAAACGACCGTCATCTTGTGGCAGGAGGCTTTATGGGAACACCATCGCACAAAGCGGACGCATTCGTAGGGCCTATGCGCATCGGCGCACCAAGGTCCATCGATCTGCGCCGTGAAGTCGAAAGACTCCAAGACCGGGTACGGGAGTGGCTGCGAGCGCCTGGTACCATGCCATGGCACGTGTTTTTGCCCCCCGAATTCCCGGAGCGGGAGATCGTCGATTGGCGCGGGCCTGGAGGCGAGATGGGCCGCGATCCGCTCAGTGATTTGCCGGAGGCGGCGCGCCATGCCCCCCTCAGGGTCTGGACACCGGCGGTAGAGACCCTTTTGACCGTGGCCCAGTGGCCGGGGCGCGGCCGCGGGCGACTGGCCGAGGCCTTGCCTTATCTCATGGAAGATCAATTACTGATGGATCCCGACTCCTTGGCGTTTTCGTACAAGGAGAGCAATGACGGGATCTTTGTTGCGGTGACGGCTAAGGAGCGCTTAAGCGCCTGGCGCGCGGTCTTCGACCGCGAGCGTCTGAGCGCCAGTTTCTGTCCCGTCACCTTGGCGCTCCCCTGGCGGCCCGGCACATGGTCTTGTCGGTTCGCGGACGGACAATGGGCGGTGCGTACCGGTCCGTACAGCGGCTTTGGCGCAGCCGGGGGACTGAAGCATCCGCCGGCGGCGCTGGTGCAGGCCCTGGAAGAGGCCCAAAAACACAATACCAAGCCAGAGCTCCTGACGCTCTTCAATGGCGACGAGGCCCTGCGGCAGATGTTGGCCGACGGACTTGCGGTGCCGGTGGCGGCGGATCGCGAATCGATAGGTGATAGTGAGCCGCCGGTCTTTCGTCTGGGCGAGACCGGCGGTACGGTCACTGCCGCCGGGGTGACGGCCTTGCGCGCCTTGCGACCGACGCTGCTGGTGCTGGGGATATGGTTTTTGCTCGGTTTTGCCCATACCGCGTTTGAGTGGGCGAGGCTTTCCCATCAGGAATCACGGGTACGGAACGAAATGGTATCGGTTTTTACGGCAAGTTTCCCCAACGCCCCAGTCCTGGATCCCGTGACCCAAATGCGTCAGGGGGTCGATAAGCTCTCTGGCCAGATCGGCGGGGGAGGCGATAGCTTCCTGTCGATCATGACGCTGGCAAGCCCGGCCCTTGCCCATCTCGCCCCTGGCGCTTTGACGCGTATCGAGTTTCGTGCCGGGCGGGTGCGTTGTGCAGTCAAGCTTGGTAATTTCGATGCCCTCACGGTGCTTAAAGGTCATCTCGTAAGGGCGGGATTGATGGTCACGGTCAGTCATATCATGAGCCACCACGGAGGTGTGCAAGCCGAGGTGACGATGACGCGGAGGACTTCATGAATAAGGCGCGCGTGGCTATCGATCAGTTTCGGTCTTTTTGGGCGCTCCGCAGCGAAAAGGAGCGGCGAATCGGCGTGTTGATGGCCCTGGTGTTTATTCCGCTCCTTCTTTACGGCCTGATATGGTTGCCGTTGGCCGCTGATGTCGCGCACTGGGAGCGCGTCCTTCCAAAGCAGCGCTTGGCCCTTGTGACGATGCGCCGGGAAGCGAAGGAGGTGCGGGTCTTGCGTAGTCACCTAGGACAGGCGCCGACCGGCACCGCGCTTCTAAGCTTCATAGAGCAACGGGCCGAGGTCGCCGCGATCGCCGGGGCCTTGAGCCAGCTTTCGCCGCGCGGATCCCATAAGGCCGAGGCGGTGTTCAGTAAGGTCCCGTTTAACGCCTTGGTCCGCTTTATGGCCGGTCTCGGGGCTCATGGCATTTCGGCGGCGCATGTGGAACTGACCCCGGCTGGAGTCGGGCTGGTTAGTGGATCCCTGACGTTGGCGGCCAACGGATGAAGCAACGCATACTCTATGGGATATTGGCGCTCGCGGTTTACGGCCTGTTTTTGTTGGCGACCGCGCCAGTGCGCCTCATGCTCCCTTATCTGGCGCGTGATTTGCCCGCGTCTCTCAGCCTAGCGGATGCGCATGGATCGATTTGGTCCGGTCGACTGGCCTTGCTCGCGAACACCGCGACCGGCACCGAGGCCTTGAGCCGTGTGCGTTTTAGCTTCTCGATCCTGCCGATATTCCACGGCGAGCTTGGCTACGATATGCATTTTTCGGGGCCGCTACACGGGCAGCTGGTCGCGGCGGTAGGGTCCAATTCGGCCGATTTCTCGAACCTCAATCTCGTAGCCCAGGCAGCAACGCTGGCAGCCCTGGTTCCGGCGGCCCAGGATTTTGGCCCAAGCGGCCTACTGCATCTCGTGGCGGCCCATATCCTGTGGGGCCCGAGGCTTGCTGGCCGGGGTCTTTTGACGTGGACCCGGGCGGCGCTGGTCAGTGCTCCTGTAAGTCCGCTCGGAAGCTATAAGGCGAGCTTCATTCTCCGCCAGGGCGCGGTTCGTTATTCTGTTCATACCCTAAGCGGCCGCTTGCAGGTCAGCGGACGAGGAGGATACGTGGTCGACACCGGGGTTCTGTCGTTTGCTGGGACCGTCCTCGGGCAGGGGATGCGTTTGGGCGGCTTAGTCCAGAATATCGGGACACCCAATGGCCATGGCGGCCGGCGCGTGTCTTTTGAGACGCCGCTCTAAACGGCCGCGATTTGCGAGCGACAGAGACCGCGATGCCTGAGAGTTTATTGAGCCGGCCTGTCTGGCCGGATGGCCTCGCACAATGATCATATAAAGGGCTATGGCCGTTCGGAAAGCGCATCCCGAAGAGGCGGATGTTCTGGCCACCACGGCCGGCGAGTCTCTACCGGACACGAGGCAAGCGACCCCGGTCTTTCGTTTCGATCTCCCGCAGATAAAGGCGCGCGCGTTTATGGCGCGGGATATTCATGCCGGGTATGTGATCATGGCGGTATGGACGCAGGCCGACCTTGGTGAGAAACCGAAACGCCTTTGAGGACCCCGAGAACCCGGAAAAGAGCGATCTCTTATTATTCCCGGCGGCTGTCAGAGGAGGTGAGCGCCTGGGCCACCGCTTCGGCGGCTTTGATTCCATCAACCGCGGCGGACAGGATGCCGCCCGCGTAGCCGGCGCCTTCGCCCGTGGGATAGAGGCCGCGGGTATTGCGGCTTTGATAGTCTTCGTTGCGGGTGATGCGTAGGGGCGCCGATGTGCGAGTCTCGACCCCGGTCAGCACCGCGTCGGGAAGCGCAAAGCCAGCAATGTTTTGGGCAAAGTGTGGCAGCGCCTCGCGTAGGGCGGCAATAGCATAATCGGGAAGAGCGGTACTCAGATCGCCCCACCGCACGCCCGGTCGGTATGATGGCATGACGGTACCGGGCCCGGTACTGGGCCGGCCCTCGAGAAAGTCTCCCAGTTTTTGCGCCGGCGCCTCGTAGTTGCTGCCACCTAAGACGTAGGCGCGCTCCTCCCAGTGGCGCTGAAAGGCGATGCCCGCCAGCGCTCCGCCCGGGAAGTCGGCGGGGGTGACGCCGACCACGAGGGCGCTATTGGCGTTGCGCTCATTGCGTGAATACTGGCTCATACCATTGGTCACAACCTGCCCTGGTTCCGATGTGGCGGCGACCACCGTTCCGCCGGGACACATGCAGAAGCTGTACACGGAGCGGCCCTCGCTTCCATGGTGGGCGAGCTTATAGTCGGCGGCCCCGAGCAGCGGGTGTCCGGCATGGCGCCCAAAGCGGCAGCGGTCGATGAGCGATTGCGGGTGCTCGATCCGAAAGCCGATAGAGAAGGGCTTGGCTTCCAAGAAGACGCCGCGCTCCGAGAGCATATGAAACGTGTCGCGGGCGCTATGGCCGATCGCCAGGATGACGTGATCGGCGGCCAGGGTGCGCCCGTCGGCAAGCGTTAGGCTGCGCACGACGCCATCTGTGCGATCGATGTCGGTGACGCGGCTCTGGAACTCAATGGTTCCGCCGAGGCTCTCGATGGTGGCGCGCATTTTTTCTATGATCCCAACCAAGCGGAAGGTGCCGATGTGGGGCTTGCTCACATAAAGGATCTCGGGGGGAGCACCGGCCTTGACGAACTCCTCCAAGACCTTGCGGCCATAGTGGTGAGGGTCGCTAATCTGGCTATGGAGCTTGCCGTCCGAAAACGTCCCGGCTCCGCCCTCGCCGAATTGCGCATTGGACTCGGGGTTGAGTACCCGTTGTCGCCACAGGGCGAAGGTGTCTTCAGTCCGTTCCCGTACAGGTTTGCCACGCTCCAAAATAAGAGGCCGCAAACCCAGTTGGGCGAGTACGAGACCTGCGAAAAGCCCGGCTGGTCCAAAGCCTATCACGAGAGGTCGTGACCGCGGCGGGCGAGGGGCGGGGGTTCCGAGGCGGTAGGAGGTATCGGGTGTGGCGCAGACCCGGCGGTTTTTGTGGTGGCGCTTTAAAAGGGCCGCGGGATTTTTTACGCTGATGTCGAGCGTGTAGACCAGGACAATGTGGTCCGGTTTTCGCGCGTCATAGCCGCGTCTGGCAACGGAATGGGCAAGGATGTCTTGGGGCTTTATGCCGAGGGTAGCGCAGATCGCGGCCGTGAGGTCCTCGTCTGTGTGATCCACGGGGAGCCGGACTTCCAGTAATCGCAGCATGCCAAGTGTTCCTTGGGGGGTCCGAGGGTTGTGCCGACCGTAGCGATAGGCGATGTTCGGGTCTTATCCGTTACGGATTTGAAGCCGGCCCATCCTTCGTAGCCTTTCTTGAGCGGGCTATCTTAAGGGCTTTCGCGGGGCCTGGGTAGGCTCTGCGGCGTTTTGTGCCGGCGCCCCCGTGGTGGTCCGTTCTTTCATTATGACGCGCCGCGCGTTTCGGGTTATCTTTAGGCCCCCTGCGAGGCTTAAGGCCAACCGCGGGACGGGGTAAGATCAAGGCGCCGGCGCTGGGCTGGTTTTAGGATGCAGGGGGTCTTGCGCGGATGGTAGCGCTTGCGTGAGGCCGAGACTTAAATCGCGTATTCGTAATTTCAGGGCCGAATCATGTCAGATGACGACATAACAAAAGGGACTTCCCGTAAGGATGGACAAGCGCGACCCGCGCTTCATCTGGCCAGCTCGTGGCGTTACGAGGACCTTTTTCACGAACAGGGCCTGGCGCGCCTCGATCAAGAGTTTCTGACCTATCTCGGGGGGCGCGATGCCGCTCTGAGCGATCAATTGGCGAATTTCCGCGTAGGTAAAGAGGCGCTCACGCCTCTTTCGCAGAGCACCCTGCTGCTTGCGATAGCTCCCCATGTCGAGGGGTTTATTGTGCGCCTCTTCCAGATCGAAGAGGCGGCGTCCCAGCTTCAGGCCGCGACCTTGAGTCACGACGCGGTCATGCTGTTCAAAAAGCAGTTCGTGCAGCGCCGAGCGCGGCGCTACCGGGGAGAGTTTCCCGAGACCTTCGCCGATTTGAGCCATTGGCTTGAAGACGAGGCCGCGCGGCGGGGCCTGCCGTTCGCTGATCGGGAGTGGGCCATTGCCCGCCTCGGTGAGCAATGGCTAGGCGACGAGACCCACTACGAAGGCGAGATCGAGCGCTTGACCCGTTGGTGCGCCTTGGTCCTGAATAACCCCGATATTCGCGCGGAGTTTTCGGGGTGGTCGAGCTTCAAACTCCCAGATCGAGTCGATCACGGACACCTGGTCCCGGTACAGCGCATCGAGCGTTTCGGGGTGGAGATGGCCGAGGGGCCGCCCACGGGCTTTAGGCGCCGCGACGGGTTTCATCTCACTGATCTGCGCATGGACGCGCGCCACGTGCAAAGCGAGGTGCATTATTGCCTGTATTGCCACGACCACGACGGCGACTTTTGCTCCAAGGGCTTTCCCGAAAAGAAGGGTGTGCCGGAGCTTGGGCTCAAGGTCGATCCCTTGGGGGTCACCCTCACCGGTTGTCCGCTCGAGGAGAAGGTTTCGGAAATGAATCTTCTACGCCGCGATGGGTTCAATATCGCGGCCCTTGCCATCATCATGATCGACAATCCCCTATTGCCCGCCACCGGCCATCGGATTTGTAACGATTGCATGAAGGCGTGCGTCTATCAAAAGCAGGACCCGGTGAATATCCCTGAGATCGAGACCCGCATATTGACCGACGTGCTAGGTCTCCCTTGGGGCGTGGAGATCTACGATCTTCTGTTGCGCTGGAACCCCCTATCGGTGCACGAGTACCTCCCAAAGCCCGACAATGGCCGCAAGGTCCTGGTAGTGGGCATGGGGCCCGCGGGGTTCACGATGGCGCATTACTTGAGCCACGAAGGATGTACGGTTCTCGGTATCGATGGCCTAAAGATCGAGCCGTTGCCGGAACGGGATGTGGCGGCGCCAATCTTTTCGTGGACGTCCTGGACCGAGGATCTCGACGAACGTATCCTCCTTGGGTTCGGCGGGGTCGCGGAATACGGCATCACCGTGCGCTGGGACAAAAATTTCCTGAAGCTGATCTATCTCAGCTTGGCCCGCCGCCGGAACCTCAGGATCGTCGGTGGCGTGCGCTTTGGCGGCACCATGACCTTAGACGATGCCTGGGAACAGGGTTTCGATCACGTCTGTATCGCGACCGGAGCCGGCTTACCGCGGGTCGTTTCCATGGGTCATAGTCTGGCCCGAGGCATGCGCCAGGCCAGCGATTTCTTGATGGCTTTACAGTTGACGGGCGCCGGTAAGGATACGAGCCTTGCGAACCTTCAGGTGCGGCTACCGGCGGTCGTGATCGGCGGGGGCTTGACCGCCGTCGATACGGCAACCGAGGTCCAGACCTACTACATAAAGCAGGTCAGCAAGATACTGACGCGCTATGAAACCATGGTGGAACGCTTGGGTGTCGAGGCGGTAGAGGCGGGTATTCCGACCGAAGATCTGGCCATTTTAGAAGAGTTTTTGGCTCATGGACGCGCGGTGCGTGCCGAGCGGCAGCGGGCTGCGGACGCGAATGAGGCCCCCAATTTTATCCCGCTTCTGAGGTCTTGGGGCGGCGTGACGCTGGCTTACCGTAAGGGCATGAATAATTCGCCGGCCTACACGCGCAACCACGAGGAGTTGATAAAGGCCTTGCAAGAGGGCCTCTATTACGCCGAAGGTTTGGATCCGCTCACCGCCGAACTCGATCAGTACGGGCATGTCCAGACCCTCGTATTGCGGAGGATGCGCGAGGTCGAGGGACGTTGGGTGGCAAGTGACCACGAGGTTCGGCTCCCGGCGCGCACCGTGTTGGTGGCGGCCGGCACGGTCCCCAACACGATCTATGAGCGGGAATATCCCGGGACCTTCGTGCTCGATGGCAATCACTTCGAGGGGCATGTGGCGCACGGCGGGAATCTCCAGGCCGTGCAGGTGGCGGCGCATTGCAAGGCCCCCGAAACCGGCCCCTTCACGTCCTATAGCGAAGGCGCCTATCGGGTCAGCTTTTTGGGCGACACGCATGCGGCCTTTCATGGCAGCGTCGTAAAGGCCGTGGCGTCGAGCAAGGTGGCGTTCCCGCAAATCCTGGCGCTGTTGGCGGCCATGCCCCGGGCGAAAAAAGAGGAGCCGGCCGCCGACTTCTTGGCCCGCATGCGTGAGCTTCTCGAGCCGCGGGTCGCGGCCATCAATAGGTCGAATCCGGCGGTGGCCGAGATTTGGGTCAAGGCCCCTATGGCCGCCAAGAACTTTCGGCCGGGGCAGTTCTTTCGCCTCCAGACCTTTGAATCGCAAAGCACCCTTATCGAAAACACGCGACTCCAGGTTCCTGTGATGACGGTGAGCGGGACCGGGGTCGAGGCCGATCGGGTGCGTCTTATGGTCTTGCAGTGGGGGGCCAGCGCCCGGGTGGCGGGGACCCTCAAGGTAGGCGATCCCTTGGTGCTCATGGGACCCACGGGGGCGCCTACCGAGATTCCGAACGGCCAGACCATCCTCGTGGTGGCGGGGCGCTGGGGGGCGGCCGTGATGCTCGACATAGGGCCGGCCCTGCGTGAGGCCGGGAATCGCGTGATTTATGTCGCGGCCTTTGCCAAGGCCTCGGAACTCGATAATCAAGACGGTCTAGAGGAGGCCGCGGATCAAATCCTGTGGTGCACGGCGCAAGGGCCGCGCATCACGGCCCGCCGGCCGCAAGACATCGCAATCGAGGCCACGGACATGGTGGCCTTGCTGCAACGCTATGCCGACGGTACCTTGGATTTGCCGCCGAAGCCGATCGCCTTGTCGGCCGTCGACCGTGTTCTGGTAATGGGCTCGACCGGGCTTTTGAAGGCCTTTCAGGGCGCCATGAAGGGCGTGCTGCAACCGCTCTTTAAGAACGATGTCCAGGCGATTGCGACCGTCGGTAGTCCCATGCAATGCATGATGAAGGGGGTCTGCGCCCAGTGTCTGCAATGGCAGATCGATCCGACGACCGGCTTACGGACCCGGGCGGTGTTTTCGTGCGCCGAGCAGGATCAACCCTTGGCCTGGGTGGACCTCGATAATCTCGCCGCCCGTCAAGGCCAGAACCGCCTGTTGGAGCGGCTCAGTAATCAATGGTTGTCCACGGTTTTGGCGGCGGCGGGTGCCCAGAAAAGCGGAGCTAAGGCCTAGGTTCGGACGCGGCCCAAGCACGTCGGGGCAGACCACGGGGCTTCCGTGGTCTGCGTACACCCTGCGGCCTTATCAGCGAGGGCCGCGCCTGGACCCATCACCGCATCCCGAGTTCCCAGTCGTGTTCACATTGATTATGGAGCGTGCGCGCGTCTCGGCCTGTGAGTAGTATCCCCACCTCGCGGTTGCGGTGAAGGCTTGTGGCGGTGAAGTTCTCGGAGCCTATGAAGGCTTGGTGGGCTCCGGCAATGAGTTTGGCGTGGAGGGTGGGCTTTGCGAGGTAACGGATGTGGACGCCGTAGGATGCGACGACTCGGGCGATGGATCGATCGTAGGAATTCAAGCGCGACGGGAGAAGGAGGCGTACGGCCGGCCCCTTGACCCGGAGCGCCGCCAGTAAGGCCCGATCTCGTCCCAATTCCTCGGTTTCTATGCAGATTCGCCCCGGTCTCTTGAGGACGCGGACCAAGGCCGCGGTCGCGCCAGGCGCGAGCACGAGGTGTCTGCGCGGCAAAGGGCCCGCCGGCGTACGCCGCCAATCGGCGAGAAAGACGGCACGCAGGGCGTGTGCGACCCCACGGTTATGGCCTATCCAGAGATACTCCCGGTTTTTGTGAAAGGCAGACCAGGTGAGGTTGGCGCTGCCTATCTCCGCTGTGTCCCCGGACACCATGTATTTGGCATGATCAAAGACATAAGGGCCGTTGAAGCGGCGTGGGGCGAAGCGCACCTGGGCGCCGCTTGCATCCAAGCGCGCGATCTCTCCGTGCGGGCGTCCGCCGTAGGGGCGACGCGCCACCAACACCCGCACCTTGACGCCGCGAGCGACAGCGGCCCGTATGGTCGTTACGACCTTGCGATCGGTCAGGAGATAGGCGTTGATATCGAGCGTGCCTCGAGCGCCGGCAATGAAGCGGACGAAAGGCGCGATTCCGGCGTGGGGTTCAATAAAGAGCATGGGCTATCCCTGTATGTGTGTTGACGATACCCACTGAGCGCGCTGAGTGAAGCCGAAAACCTAGCCTCATGCAAGCCCGAGGCCGGCCTTGTGCCCCCGCCCCCTTGTTTCGCGTCAGATTCGATGTTTAAGTAGCTGTCCGCGAGTCCCGAGGCCGGCCTCTGGATCGAATCTGGGTATCGTTTTAGCGGTCAGGGTGGAGCCTTGATGGTATAAGGGATGGCCGGTCGTAACGCCTCTACATGTCTCGTATGTCGCTGTGAATTAAGCCAGGGAAAAGGGCGGTGGGCCCCTTGACCTCTGTACATTCGTCTATAATTAGTCGGAGGGAAAAGTCCTTGGGTCCGCGTTGGGGCGGGGAACGTGCGCTAACAACCGGATTTCAAAGAGATTCAGAGAGATAGGGTGACGCATGAGTAAGATTTATGAAAAACGAGGGCGGCATCGCCAGAAGGGGTTTACGCTGGTGGAGATCATGGTCGTCATAGCGATTTTAGCGATCCTCGCGGCCATCGCTATCCCTGTTTATTCGGGTTACGTCAAAGACGCCAAGTTTGCTCAGGCCAAGAGTAACCTGGTTTTACTTTCTACGCTTATGGAGCGCTATTACCAAAATCACAACGCCTATTATAAATCTACGACTGATCTTCAGCCGTACACGGCGGCGCTACCCACCCTGCGGGGATGGGATCCGGGCAACAGTGCCAACCCCTTGTTCACTTACAATATAACGAATCCCGACACCGGTATGCATGCGCCTTGCAATGCCGGGGCGATTGCGAGCCCGAGCTATTTATTGAGTGCCGTACCGACTGCCACATCGGGGCTCCCGACCAAGGACATTTTGTATCTCGACAGCGCTAACAATCGCTGCGAGGCCCTGGCGAACGGCACGGCCGTGGTGGGATGGTAAGCGAGGCCTGATGCCCATGAAGACCCTGCGTCGGCATGTCTCACACGAATCAGGCCTTACGCTTGTCGAGTTGATCGTTGTGATGGTGATTATCGCGATCCTTATGGGGGCTGGGTTCTTGGGGCTTTTGTCGTGGCTTGCCACGGATAACGTGAACGAGACGCAGGCCCGTGTACGGACCGCGCTCCAGATGGCCATGGCCGAAGCCCTTACGCATCCCGTTGCCCTTATGTCGACGTCGCCAAACGGCAACTGGTCTCTGCAGCTTGTGACGCAGGGTACGACTCAGGAGCTTTATGTGTGCACGGGCAGCGGCGGTGGCTGTGCCGGTAACACAAACCCAGCGGCCGGGCCAGTCGAGGTGCATGTAAGCGCGATTCCCATGAACGTGAACATCACCATCAATGGCGGTGCCTTCACGTGTCTCGCCTTCACTCCCTTGGGGCAGCCGCTTTTGGCAGTGACGACCTCGACCCCTGCAGCACACAGTACGTGCGTCTGGCCCGCCGCCAATTCCTCCGGTGAATGGATTTTCCAGTCCTCGGTGGGCGGCGGCAGGCTTGGGAGCAGCTCCTATGTCTTCTGACCGCGGCTTTACCTTGATCGAGACCCTGGTCTCTTTGGTGATCTTTCTTTTTATCGCGCTCGGCGTCACGATGGGCCTTCAGCACGCGGTGGACGGAAACGTTTTTGATAGCCAGCGTCAAGACGTCTTGAATAAGACCCTAGCGGTCCTGGGTAGTGCTCCGCCTACCCAATACTGTCCGGCTGCGGGCGGCACAAACGTGATTTCCGCCACCACCTATGCGGGCCTTGCGTTCACTATCGATGTTCAGTGCAGCATTGATGTCGTGGCGATGCCGTATCCGAGCAAGACCCCGAACATCCCCGTGACCCAGGTTACGGCCACGGCGAACTGGACCACCTTTGGAGTGCCGCGCAGTGTCGTCGTCCAACAGTAAAGGCTTTACCTTGGTTGAGCTCATGATCGCCATGGTCATAGGCGCGCTTTTGGTGTTGGCGGCCATGGTCTTATACGTCCCGGTATCGCGGTCGCTAATCGATCAAGGGGTAATCGGCCAGCAGACCTTAGGGGAGGCTCTGAACTACGATTTTGACGTGATGAATAGTGCGAATGCGGGTTATGGCATTACGGCGCCCCAGGTCAACACTGATCTTGTTTTGGTGAGTGGCTCGGGCCCGGGGTCCAATGTGGTCGTCCCCATACCGGCCAGCGGGAGCGCACAAGGGAACGGGATCTTTTGGGATTGGGACTCGCCGGTCGGCGGTGCAACGGTCAGTTGTGCCGGCTTGCAGGTGGTGCCGAGCACCAATTCTCACAGTAGCAATGACCGCTTGGTCTATTTCGAAGAGGTCCCGCCGAGTGGTACGAGCGGGGGGGGATCTTGTACGGCGACCGCCATGAACACGGCTGCGAACTGGGATGTCGTGACCGTTCTGCCCAGTGTGGCGACGACCAATCTCACCCCCATTGTCGTGACGGCCGCCCAGGATTGCGATCTGCGCGGATCGCAGATCCTTCTTGCCAATGCTAGCGCGCCTCCTACTAGTCCCGTTTTTCACCCTTTGGTGAGCCTGCAACTGCCGGTGGCGCAGGTCTTGACCGGCGGGTTTTTTAGCCATATGAGCGATACCGCTCCGGTTACCGTATGCATGCGAAATCTGCCTTGAGCGAGAGAGGTTTTTATGATGCGTAAGGCTTTAAAAAACCAGCGAGGCGTGTCGACCCTTATTATGATTTTGGCTATAGGAGCTGCCATGGCGGCAAGCCTATACGGGGCTTATAGCCATATGGAGGCCAGCGGAAAGTCCCAGAATACGAGTACCGCGCGGACCCAGGCCCGGGCCCTGGCACAAGACGCGCTCGCAGCCTCGGCGGCCTATTTCAACAAGTTGTTTTGCGGTTCGACCAACAGTACGTGTATGAGCGGGAATGCCGGGAACCTGAGTGCCACCGCCATACCGGCCGGCATGGTGCTCCTCAATCAGACCACGGGTACGAATACCATGACAGCGCAGGTGGTGAGTAACACCTTCGCCACCAACGGTGACATCGAGGTCGATGCGACGGGGCAAACCGCGAGCGGCTTGGCGCAGATTCGCGCGTACCTTCATGCCGCCACGATCTACACGTTTACGCCGCTTCAATATGCGTTTTTGATCAACGGGAGCCAAGTCTTGACCGGTAATGTGTCGATCAACACCGGCTCAAATTCTTTGACGGTGGTGGGGAATCTCGGTATTCAGGGGAGTGCCAGCATTACGGGTGCCGCCCAGGCCACGGGTACGATTACGGATAGTACCGGCAAAACCTGCAATTCGACCGCTACCTGCACACAAAATATCTCCCAGGGCACGGTCGTCTCGCCGGCCATCGACGCCTATAACTTGAGCGGTGAGGCCAATGCGGTCTTATCGGTGGATGCAAGCGGGCAGGCGCAGGTCACCTTTGAGAATAACGCCACCCTTACCCCTGCCGGGACCCTGCTTTTGTCGGCCGTATCCTCAAGCAACTATTCTTTGTGCGTAGCCGGTGGCGGTAGTTGCATTACGCCCCCGAGCGGCCAGAATGGAACCTGGGCGATCGCCGGAACACCCACTCCCGGGGTCTTGTTTTTTTATGGGGACGTCAACGTCGGGGCAAAGACCATCGGGTCTGCGGGCGCCAATCCTGTGGCCGGGCATGCCACGATCCTTGCGACCGGGAACGTCTATATCGGGAAGAATAATGACATCGTGGCCTATGGTCAGATGCCGAACGTCTGCAACCAAACCGTTATTCCTACGAACGTGTGCCCCGATGGGGTTAATACAACAAGCCCAGGGGAAGGGACGGGCCCCGTGGCCGGCGCTGTCATTATCAGTGGTGGGAGTGTGGATTACCCGTATTTGAGTGGGGCTACGGTCTATGTGAAGGGCGCGTCGTCCAACACCATCCCGCCCATCGGTGATACTACCGAGACCGCGGCAAGCAATACCGTCCAACCAAGCGGCACCGTGACCGGCTATTTTTGTACAAGCAGCGGGGTCTCGACGGGAAGTGCTGCGACCTGTTCTAGTACCAGTACGACAAGTGGCATCATAACCGGCGGCAACGTCACGCTGGATGGCAACTCGGACTTGACAGGCGTTGTGGCCGCCGGCGAGTCGCTCACGGCGGTCGGTACCGGCACGATCACGGGCATGATAGACACAGCCAATACCAATAACACATCGACCTCGACCTTGGGTAATAACACCAGCACTAACGACGTCAACGGAAACTTGAAGATCCAATATGCACCTGGTGTCTCGAATGCGACAAACTTTGGCGGGGGCGGCCAGACCCCGGAGATGGCCTTCATGCCGATGTGGCAACGTTACTATTAGGTGGGGTCCTCAGCTCCCAAGGCTGCGCGCGATGGCGGCTAAGTGGAGCTCATGCGACTGGCAGCCGACCGGCGTCCTTGCCGGATGGGGCGGCAGGGTCTACGGTAGTCTTAGAGAGACTATCGGGGTGGGGGCTGACAGGTTCTGTCTGACTGCGCAGATTCCTTTAGATGGGTCGGGGCCGGGTGTGCCCTCAGGTCCGAATCCCCGGCCTTCCCGATCGCCTCACGCTCGACCCGATACTCGTTGTATGAAGAGGATGATGTATGGCAACCGTGGCAAAAGCCGATAGCGAAAGCGCTGTTCCCGCTCCCAAGAAAAAGGGCCCCAAGACCATAACGTTTCAGTGGCAGGCCCGGCCTGCGACCGACCCCAAGGGCGCTATCCAAAAAGGTGAGCTGGAGGCAGTGTCGATCGCGGTCGCGCGCGCGACCTTGAGAAAGCGTGGTCTTGCTGTCATCTCTGTCAAAAAGAAGGCGAAGCCGCTCTTTTCGACCACGGCCGGGATCAAGGAAGCCAATATCGTGGTCATGATCCGCCAGCTCTCGACTATGATCAACGCCGGCGTCCCCATGGTGCAGGCCTTTGAGCTATTGGCCTCGGCAAGCGACAACAAGGGGATGAAGGTCATGCTTGAGGGGATACTCACGCCCATCAAGGATGGCGAACGAGTGGCTGATGCCTTCAATCGCTACCCCAAATACTTCAATAAGCTGTTCGTTTCCCTGCTCGCGGCCGGCGATCAAGGCGGTATTCTCGACACCATCCTTCTACGTCTCGCAGATTACCGTGAGAAGTCGCTTGCATTGCAGAAGAAAATCCGGTCAGCCATGATCTACCCGGCCTCCATCATCACCGTCATGTTGCTTGTGACCGCCATTTTGATGATCTTCGTGATCCCCGTTTTTGCCCATCTTTTTGATAGTTTCGGGGCGACGCTGCCAGCCTTGACGCAGGCTGTGATCGATATCTCCGACTGGATGCGCGGCCATTGGTATCTCGTTGTCTTGATCCCAGTCGCCGTGATATGGGCCTTTTTGTACGCTTATCGTAAAAGCCTCGGTTTTCGAACCGCGGTGGATCGTATTTCCCTGAAATTGCCCATCATGGGGGATGTAATCTTAAAGGGCTCGGTCGCGCGTTTTATGCGCACGTTGGCCACCATGCAGGCGGCTGGCGTCCCTATTAACGAGGCCTTGGAGACGCTCTCCAAGATATCGAACAACGTTATTATCGAAAGATCGGTCAATGCTGCGCGGGAGCGGGTTTTGGAGGGCGGCTTTATTACCGATTCCCTGAAGGAAACCGGGGTATTCCCGGCCATGGCCGTCCATATGCTGGCGATCGGCGAGCAGACCGGCGCCATTGAGGTCATGGCCGAGAAGGTGGCGGATTTCTACGAAGGGGAGGTCAGCGAGACCGTGGCCCGGATGTCGACCCTTATGGAGCCCATCATCATGGTCGTTTTGGGTATTATCGTGGGGACCTTGGTCGTGGCTATGTATATGCCCATATTTGAACTCGGGGCGGTCGTGACCCACGGCGGCTGATGGCAAGAGAGGCGCGGGGCTGTCTCGTCGCGCAAGCGGGCTCATCTTTCAATATTGCTATAAGCGCTGTGTATGCTATACATAACCTATGAACCACGGAGGGGCGGGTCACGCTGTGGCGGTCGCGCCCGACCGAAATCAGGGAGAGGAACCGTAGGCGCTTGGTATCAGGCCGGATCCAGAATCGAGTGACCGATAGCATGCTTATCGAGAGGTCACCGCGAGGCCCGGGGGGAGATAATAATATGGTCGCGAACCGTTCGATAAAAACGCGATCGCGGATGATGGGCTTTACGGTCGTTGAGTTGATGGTCGTAATCGCGATCATCGCCATCGCAGCGGCCGTTGCGATTCCAGATCTCTCGTCATGGGTAGTCGACAGCCGGATTCGCGAGGCGGCGGGCCACGTAGAAGAGGATATGCAATGGGCCCGGGCCTATGCCCTCAAGACCGACCAACCGGTGTATTTTCAGACCGGGTATGCCAGTGAATCCCATGGTGGTACTGCGTGCTGGTGGTCCGCGACGGTCTATGAAAATGGGATATGGGTCAAGCTCAATAACGCCCCCGATATGACGGCGACGCTCTTTCAGCAGCGCTACCCCGGTGTGTCCTGCCGGTATGTCCAACTGCGCAACGGTTCGCCGCCACCGACCCTCGGCGCGTTTTATTACCTCGAGTTTTACCCGGACGGCACGGTTCTTTATTCGAGCACTGGGGCCCCCACGAGCTATACTCTGACTCAGGGCGCGCTCTTGCTCACCGCGCGCACGGATCCCGCCAAATATGTCCAGTGGCTCTCCTTGTACTATGGCGCCGGCGAACTGCGCTCTTGCGTCACGCAAAACGTGGGCGCTCCCTACTCGTGTGTGCAGTCATGAGCAGGGTAAGGCCAGGCTGTGAGCGGCACGCGGCGCGTCGGGTATCGGGGTTCACTTTAATCGAAAACATGGTCGCGCTCGCGGTCTTTGCGATCGGGGCCCTGGCGATTAGTTATCTGATCGTGGACGGCATGCGTCTTGCCAAGATGGGTCAGGGGGAGACCGAGGCCTATATCGCGGCCCAGGAAATGATCGGCATGTTACGCGGGGATAGCGTGGCGGCCATCAACTACAACAATGTTAACTTATCGAGCACGGCGCCGCCCACGGGCGGGACCCCCGAAGACCTCAATCTTGAGGCGTGGTGGGCGGCGCTCACGCAGTTGCCCGGGACCGCGGGGAGCCCGGTCATAGCGGCCACTGGGAAGCCGCGGTTGCAGGCAAGCATTCAGGTGGTGTCGACATTCGGGAACAATCAGTGCCCTTGCAACGCGCTGATCACGGAATCATGGGGACAGAATACCTATGTTGTGGCCACGACCGTCGACTATTAACCGGCGTCAAGCCGGTTTCACGCTGATCGAACTGATGGTCGCCTTGGTGGTGTCGGCGCTGGCGGCGCTCGCGATTTATGGCGCGTTCAGTGGCCTGTCGTCGGCCATCACTCAGACCCGTAGTCAGGACAATGCCTGGCAGCAGGCGCGCACTGCCATGGCTATGCTGACGCAGGCGATTGAAGGGGCCGGCTATGGCCTGCCCATGAACCTCTGCGATGCGGGTATTTACACCAATACCAATGGAGTCAGCCCCCCGGTCCAGCCCTCCTATACCATAACTCCTCCGGGGGGGTCTCAGGGTCTGTTCGTGGTGCCCGTGGACGCCGCCTTGCAGACCGCAACCCTGCCGTTTAGCTATGCGCCGAGTGCCAGCACCTACGCTCTGACGGTCGTGACCGGCGGCGGACCGTTTGGTTCAGCGCCCGTTGCGCACATCACCTCGGTCCCGAACACCAACGCCGCGACCTTCTTTGTGGATAACGGGAACCTGCTCGCTCAAAACGATATGTTTCTCGTGCCCATGCCGAGCGGGCACTGCATTATGGCGCAGATTACCAGCGTCCCGAGCGCAAACCATGTGGTGGCGAATCACGGTTCCAGTATTTACAACGCGCCCCAGGGATTCAACGGCTCTGATCCGGGAGTGACAACGACCCAGTTGGTGCACGCGGGCGTCATCGATCTCGGGAATGGTGGCTTTGCGATCAAAAACTTCTTTATTCAGGACAATAATGGCGCGGGCATTCCCTCCCTCTATATGCAGGAGTATCAGGCGGGAAATGCGGCAAACCCCGCGAGCCCGACCCCTCCGGCGATTTTGGTCGCCCGCGGGGTCGTGGACATGCAGGTCGAGTTCGGTTATGGGCTCAATAGGACGGTCAGCACGTATGTTTCACCCACCCTGGGTCCGCCCGGGGGTATGACGGCAGGCGACCTTCTGACCGTGAAGTTAGCGCTCCTGGTGCGGAGTACCCGCGACACCAAAGGCCGGTATGGCGGGACCACGCCGTCCATTTCCGTTATGGGGGTGCCTTACACGATCCCCATGGGACTGCCCGCGGGTCAGACCCAGGGGTGCGTGGCAGGTAACTGCGACCAGTACGTCTACCGGGTTTTTGAGACGGTGATCCCCGTCAGGAACGATATATGGGCCGAGTAAAGGGGAGGGTTGGTGTGCCATTTCAGGGGCAGCGTGGCGTGACGCTCCTCTTGGCCATCATGGTGGTGTTGGCACTGTCATTTGCCGCCCTGGGTCTTATCTATTTCGTCCGTTACGACTCGGAGGCCGCGTCGAACGTGGCGGCCCACACCGAGGCCATGCAGGCGACCGATGTGGGATTGGAGGATGCCAATCAGGACCTCCAAAATCTCTCGCAGTTTCCCGAACTTTTGCCTATGACCAATGTGCCGTGGTGGTACGATCCAACGCCCACGACCCTGGGCCCGCCGTCCGCTCCGCCGCTGACGTTTTGGAACTCGTGTTATCCAAAGCAGTGCGCCATGGTGATAGTACCGGCCGCCGGCACGGCCGCGCCGGGCCAGGTGACCTTCGACGTCGAGTACGTCGTGTCGCCCGCAGGACTACCCGCTCAGATGCTCAATGGGGCAGGCCAGGGGACGGCGCCCGTGACCTCCTACATGACTTATCTCTGCTACGTGAATGCGGAGGTCTCGAATACCGGTCTTGCTTTAAACGAGTACCACCGCATGAACGCCGATATCGAAGCGACTTTGCGCAAGGTGCCATAATATGAGAACGAGAGATCCGTTGACAAAATGGTTGGCTACGTGTGGACTCTTTGGCATCGTGTTCATGTGTGCGGCAGCGGTGAGGCTCTATGCGGCCACATTGCCCCCAGGACAGGAGCCCCAGGTTCTTATCATTCTCGATACCTCGCAGGGCATGGCGGGCACCTTACAGGGCGCCATCATGTCGGGATCAGGGACGGTACCGGATAACGCCAATTCGGCCTCGCCGCCCTGTTATACTGTAAACGGCTATACACCACGTTCAAGTGCGGGGCCCAGTAATGGCGGTAGTTGTCCGGCCGGCACTGCCCCCTACACGGTCTTGTCTGGCGGGGTCCTGACCGATAATTCGGAATCCATGATCAATGTGGCCGAGCAAAGTCTGATCGCCGCCTTTAATAACCCGAACTACCACAATATCTTTCAAGCGGGTCTTTTGGATTACGCGACTAGCGGGACACCCCAGCCGTATAACACCTGGGTCTACTACATGAGCAGTGATGCGCCGACCGGGAGCGGCGCTCGCAGCGCTCCGGCTTTTGCCGCGTGTTCGGCCGGGGTTTTTGGATATGGCAGTGGCAGCTCATCGAGCTGCGCTGTGGACGACGCCTTGGCGGTCCCGAATCCTTGCGATCAGCCCCAAACCGGAAGTGGCTGCTCGTCCATTGGGAATCTTTTAGGAAGTGGCCTTGCCACGAGCCCGTACCTTTATATCGATCAGACATCCGATGATCCGCAGATCAATGACGTGTTGTATGACTTCGCTTCGGGGTCTGCGCCCCCCAACTTTGTATCTTACGATGGGCCGTCTCCGAGCAACCCCTACACAGCTTATACCTTGAACGGCTATGAGACGCAGATCACTGCCACGTCGCCTCTGTTAGAGGGATACAATTGTTTGACGGGCTCCGGTTGCAGGTCTGGGTTTGCGACCAGTCCCACGGATGCCGGTTATATTCCCTACAGTGGCATGGTCTGGTATGCCGAGCGGGGCTTAGCCTTTGACGGGAATCCCGTGACCAATGGGACCCATGGGGGCCAGGGTGATCTACTGGTCCCGGTCGCGCCCCTCGCGACCTCCCTCGCGCAGTTCGATACTGCGATGGCGCCCGAGCAATTCGTGGCGGGCGGGAACGAGATCGTCGCGGGATCCGAGTATGCGCCCATGGCTGGCGCCTTGACCGCGGCGCTGACCGATTTGACGACCGCGAGTAATGCCCCGACTCCGGCCTGTGCACCGAAATACGTGATTCTGATCACCGATGGCCAACCGACCATGGGGCTTCATGGCCAAGTTTATCCACCGCTTGGAAGCGCCGCCGCGCTTGGCTATGGCGAGGTCCTGTCGCCGGGCAACCCGAACAACGACAATGCCGCGACCGAGGCGATCACGGCCGTGCAAAACCTCGCGAATTACTCGGCCAATGGCGTCAGTGGCATCAAGACCTATGTGCTGGGGGTGGGCCCCGGGGTGGATTGTCCCCCTAGCGCCACCGGATGTACCGCCGAGGCGCAAGCGGGATACCAGGTGCTGTCGGATTTGGCGACGGCCGGACAGACTCAGACCGTATATAGCGCGGATAGCGCGGCCTCTTTTCAGTCGGCCTTCAACGCAATTCTGAACAATATCGAGAACCAGGTTGTGACGGCCTCGACCGGCTCTAGCAGTCAAGTGACAACCACCGCGTTTCAGTATGTGGCTAAGAGCACCGCGGCCTTAGGCGAAGGCGATCTGTTTGCTTACGCTGTGACCCCCGCCGGTAATTCCCAAACCCCGTCTTGGGACGCGAATGGTCTGATGGCTTCAAGCAATAGCCGGCCGGGCGCCCTCTATTCCGATGGCCCGCCGACCGCGACTGGTGCCCCGGGACCCATTACGCTCTTTACGAGTATGGATAGCGCCGCATTTGCGCTCCCGGCGGGCTCGACATTGACACCGTCGATTGTCGAGCAGTATACGATCAACCCGTCCTATGCGGGCGGGGTATATTTAGGTGGCCGCAATAGTGGCTGGTATGTGGGGGTAACGACTGCCAGCAAGCCCGCCTATATGGGGCCCCCGAACAACCCGCAGCTGCTCGCGAATTCCACATATGTCAGCTATGCGCAAAGCGAGAGCGCTCGGCCGCCGCTTGTGTTGTTTCCAGACAACGATGGTTTTGTCTATGCGGTCAATGCCAGCACCGGGGCCTTGGCCTGGGGCTGGATGCCGCGGGAATTCGTGGCTAGCCTTCAGAATTACCAGACGTTTTGGCAAAACCCGAATATGGCCGGTGACATCCGCACGGTGAGCGCAAAGGATTCGACCGGCACGTGGCAGACCTATGTGGTCGGCACTGCCCAGCAAGGAGGCATCCAGTATGCGCTCGAGCTGACTTCGAGCGGCGGTCTCAATTCCGAGGCCTGGGAGGAGGACAATCCGAACGCCTTGGCGCCGAACCCCGTGATCCCGATGGTCTTTCGCATGGTGTCCAGCTCGGGGACGGCGTACCTCGGTACGGTCCTCAATACCACCACCGGCACCACGACGGCAAGTACCCTTGTCGTGACGGATATCGGCACGGGTGTGGTCACGAACTTCTCGTTACCGTTTACGGCAAATACCCAACCGTATCTCGATCAGGCCAACAACGTTTTCATCGGTGACAATGCCGGCACTGTCTGGACCAATACGTTCACCTTGTCGGCCAGTGGCGCATTGACCCTGGGTTCGACCTGGATACCACTGAACAACAGCGCGCCAAGCCCCGTCGGGTCGAATTTTGGATCGTCCACGACGACCTCGGGCGGCACGGGGGCCATCACCAATGTCGGCGGGGTGTATTTGAACGGTGTCGAGTATTTGCGCCTCCAATCCAGCGGGCGTCTCACCGTGCTTGTCGACGGCGCCACCAGCTGGGCGCCGCTGTGGACGAGCTACATAGGGGGTAGTGCGTCCTATAGTGCGAGCGGCGGCGGGTATGTGACATCGACCGCGGTCACAGCCCTGCCGACCGATACCACGATCACCAATCCGGCGACGATTCTCAACGGCGCGATCACCTTACCGGTATCGGTAAGCTCCACGAGCAGCAGTGCCTGCGCGGCCCCGTCGGCGGCCTACTACTATTACTCGGTGACCGACGGGGCATTCCCGGTCGGCGTGTTTGCCGGCATCACGCAAGGGATGATTATCGGCACGGGAGCGGCTCTTACGCCAAGTATTGCGATCATGGACGGGCAATTCCGTATTCAGCCGACCTCGACGAACGAGCAGTATCCGCCCCCGCCCTATAGCGGAGCGGGTCCCCCGCCTGCCGGGCCCGCCTCCTGGCGCGAACTCTTTAACGAGATATTTTAACCGCCTCGTGGCCTAAGGCGCGGCTATGGCCCCAGGTCTTGGAAGGGGCCTAGGGGCTTTCTCTGGGCCTCTCTGGGGCTTCTCTGGGGGGGTTAAGGTCCCAAGTCGCAGTGGGCCAGGGAGGAAGAGGGAGCGGCAGGGCGCTCGAGGCGCCGTCTATCCGGACGGGATGGGGTGTGGTGGCAAGGGATTCCCCAGGGCATGCCGCGCGAAGCGACCGATAGTTGGCGTTAGTCCGTCCTAACCCAAGTCGAAGCGGCTGTTCCCCCTGGTTGTTGCGGCTCGATTCAGTCCGCTCGGGCGCGCGCTCCTCGCTTGCGGGTTCAGACGTGGGGCCGCGCCCCTATTCTATACCTAATTTTTCGAGCTTATACCGCAGCGCCCTAAAGGTAATGCCGAGCTCCTTGGCGGCCGCAGTCTTGTTTTGATGGGTGTCACGCAAGGCCTTTTCGATTGCGGCGCGTTCCACGAGCGCCAAGTGCTCTTCAAGCGAGCGTTCGCCTGTGTAGTCTTCGGCGGGGAAGGCGGTTTCCGGAGTCGCATCGAAATTGCTGGGCCCTGCCGGGGTGCGCTCGGGTGGCAGTCTCAGATCAAAAACATCGATTTCGTGGCCCTCGCATAGCGTCAAGGCACGCTCCATGATGTTCTCAAGCTCGCGCACGTTACCGGGAAAGGAATAGTGCTTCAGGGCCGCTACCGCCCCAGGAGTGAGGGGTAGGGCGCGACCCGCAGCGAGCTTACTTGCTAGGTGTTGGGCGAGGCCGGGAATGTCGTCGGCGCGCTCCCGTAAGGGCGGAATCACGAGCTCTATGACGTTGAGTCGGTAGTAGAGGTCCTGACGGAAGGCCCCCAGGCGGACCAACTCATGGAGGTTCTTGTGGGTTGCGGACAAGATCCGCACATCGACCGGGGTCTCTTGTTGACTCCCTACCGGTCGGACCGCCTTTTCCTGGATCGCTCGCAGGAGCTTGACCTGCATGGGTACGGGAAGATCACCTACTTCATCGAGAAAGAGGGTGCCTCCATGAGCGGTTTTAAAGAGCCCATCCTTATCGGCAAAGGCCCCGGTGAAGCTGCCTTTGCGGTGGCCGAAGAATTCGCTTTCCATGAGCTGTTCGGGAATCGCGCCGCAATTGACTGCGACGAACGGTTTCCCGGCGCGCGGACCTAGGTCATGGATGAGACGCGCCGCGAGCTCCTTCCCGGTGCCCGATTCACCGCTGATGTAAACAGGGGCCTGTCCGCGGGCCAAGCGTTCGATCAGTGTCCGCACGGCCCGGATCTGCTCGGAGTCGCCAAGGAGTTTGGCGGCGGCAGTTGTGCCATCGGTTCCCGGCTGTTTCGTCATGCTCAAGGCGCTGCGCACGAGGGATCTAAGTTCGTTGATGTTGAGGGGTTTACAGACGAAATCGAAGGCCCCGCCTTTGAGGGCCGCAATCGCGGTTTCCATGCTCCCATGCGCCGTGATCACAGCGACCGGGAGGCCACGATGGTGTTCTTCGATGTGACGCACGATATCGAGTCCGTCGCCATCGGGGAGTCGCATGTCGGTCAGGCAAAGGTCAAAGCGGTATTCGTCCAAAAGCGCAAAGGCCGAGGCCACATCGCCTGCGGAGCGCGTTTCCAGGTTCATTCGCCCCAGTGTCAATTCGAGCAGGGCACGGATATCGGCCTCGTCATCGATAATCAAGACTTGGGGTACGCTCATGGGACCAGGGCCGTGTCAGTGCAGTCGGTCAGTCGCCCGAACGTCAATCGGAATCGGCAGCCCACGGGGGCCGGGAGGTATTCGAGACGTCCGCCGTTGGCCTCCGCGAGCTCGCGGCCAATGTAGAGTCCAAGGCCAGTCCCGCGCGCCGTAGTTGTAAAGAAGGGATCAAAAATATGCTCGACGATGGCGTCCTTGATTCCTTGGCCCCAATCGATCACCTCGAGATAGCTGTGGCCCTCGCTATCGGTGTTGACGAGCAGCTTGATGATTGCCACGTCTCTATAGGGCGGGCTATTTTTTACCGAGTTATGGCAGAGGTTGTTGACGATCTGAAAGAGGTGGTCGGTGTCGAAACACACGGTCTGGGGCTGTTCTATGACAAGACTCAAGGCGCCCATCGGGACGTTGAGCGCGGTCGCACAGGCCGGCAGGGTGTCTTTGAGCCAGGCGTGCAAGGCGAAGCGACTCGAGTGGGTGCGGTCGCGGCGCCCTAGCTGTAAGACGTTCTCCACGATGGTGTTCATACGCCGACCCTGGTCGTCGATGATGTTCGCGAGGTCCCGGGTCTCGTTTTTGATGTCCGGGCTTTCTAGCAGCAATTGGGCGGCGTGGGTGATGGCGCCGAGGGGGTTGCGGATTTCGTGCGCGATGCCGGCCGTCAGGCGCGCTAGGCCCGACATCTTCAGCTGTTGGGCCTGTTGCTTCAGGATGGCCGTGTCTTCGAGGAAAATGAGGGTGCCCGCCTCTTCGTCGGACCCAAGCGACTTAAAGCGCGGGAGCAAGGTATAGCCGGTGGGCGATAACAAGAGGCGCCGTCCGATCTGCGGGGTCTTTTGTTGGGCCACCCACTGTTCGTGAAGCGCCGGTGACAGGGCTTGAAGGAGGGGGCGGTCGCGGGTATTGGTGAGCGCCAAGTAGGTGCAGGCGGTCTTATTGGTGACCTGTACATGTCCGGTCTTGTCGATGACCAGCACGCCCGACTGCAGGTGCTGCACGATCTGCTCGTTGAGCCGCGCCATATGCAGGAGGTCGATCTCTTGCTTTTCAGCTAGGGCCTCGGTGACCCGCAGGCGGTCTGCGACCAGATGGGCCAAGGCGGCCGTGGCAAAGAGGACGAGACCAAAGAGGCCTACTTGAGAATAACTCGCAGGCAGGCTGGACTGGGTACCGGTAAGATAGGGCCAGGCCCGCTCCAGCAGGACGCCTATGGTGGTCAAGGCGGCAAAAAATATCGTCAGCCGACGGTTCAGAAGAAAACTCGTTCCGGCCGTCGACACCAGCAGAAGGATCCCGGTGCCGCTTGCAAGCCCACCGCTTGCGTGCATAAGGAGAATCAAGGCCACGACATCGAAGAAGGCGAGGATCGCGGCCTGAGTGTCGAAATCGGCAAGGCGCCGACGAGTGGTATCGAGGGCAATGATGTAGATGGCGGCATAAAGCAGTGCCACTATCAAAAAGAGCCGCGGATTGGTGCTCCCAAAGGGGGCCAGGGCCCCGGCCCAAAAACCGGCCACGCAGGCCAGCAGGGCCAGCGTCAGCCGGTAGGCGTTGAAGTAACTCAAAAGGAGCCAGTTCTGTTCGCGTACGAGAAGCGGCGTCTCGACCCCGTCCAGGGCCATATCTAAGGCATGATTAGTGGCGCTCATAGGCTTTGAATTAGCACAGATTGGCTGCTAAGGCAAAGTCTCAGTGCCGGGCGGTCGCCGCGGTTTTGTGTTCCGGGCAACAAAAACAGGTATTGCTTGGGCCTGACATGGCCTCGGATCGGGGAATATAGAGCCCGCAATGGTCGCAGGCGACCATATCGCCTGCCGTGCGTATGCGTCGACGTACGGTCGTGGGGCGATGGGGGGCGCCCTGCGCGGGTGGGCGGGGCAGGAAAAGGCGCCGAACGAGCCATATGGCGCCCCACAAAAACAACAGTTCGACCAGGAGGTCCACAGGTGTTGGAAACACTCTCTTAATGGTCGGGGTGAGAGGATTCGAACCTCCGGCCCCTAGCTCCCGAAGCTAGTGCTCTACCAGGCTGAGCTACACCCCGTAACAACGTGCCGTTCTGGGGGCCCTAATGGTCCCTGTGAACGGAGAAATAGGCCAAGCCAAGTAAGGCCTGTTTGTAGGGGGAGTCGGGCAAAGATGTGAGCGCTGCCCGTGCCAAATCGGCCTCGCCCTCGGCCCGCCGCGCAGTGTACGCGATCGCCTGGGTGGATTCAATGGCGGCGATGACCCCCTCGATCTGCTCAAGTCCTCCTTGCTCGATAGCGGTCCGAACCAGGGCTTGCTCTGCCTGCGTGCCGGTGCGCAACACGTGGATCAAGGGGAGCGTGGTCTTGCCTTCGGCCAGATCATCGCCGATGTTTTTCCCCAGCCGCTCGTTTTGGGTCCCATAGTCGAGGGCGTCGTCTATGAGCTGGAAGGCGGTTCCGAGGTGGCGACCATAGGTCGCGAGTAGCGGCTCCGTTTCGGGGCTGCCGCCCAGCACCGCGCCGAGCTCTGCCGCGGCCTCAAAAAGCTTGGCGGTCTTGCTGCGGATCACGGTCAGATATTGCGCCTCTTCGATGTCCGGGTCGTTACAATTGAGAAGCTGGAGGACCTCGCCCTCGGCGATGGTATTGGTGGCCCCGGCGAGGATGTCCATGACTCGCAGATTCTGGATCTCGACCATCATCTGGAAGGCACGGGAGTAGAGGAAGTCGCCGACCAAAACGCTCGCCTCGTTACCAAATACGGCATTGGCGCTGGCGCGGCCGCGACGCATGGCCGAGCCGTCGACAACGTCGTCATGGAGGAGTGTCGCGGTGTGGATGAATTCGATGACCGTGGCCAGCGTGATATTGGCCGTGCCGGCGTAGCCGCAGGCCTTACTGCTCAGCAAAAGCAGCGCCGGCCTTAGCCGCTTACCGCCGCTTTGGATGATGTAGCGGCCGAGTTGGTTGATCAGTACGATGTCGGAATTGAGCCGCTTTTCGATCTCGCGATCAACGGCCTGGCTCTCAGGTTTGATGAGGGCGTGGATATCGTCGAGATCCAAGGCGGGCCGGTCGATTGGAGCAGGCGTGGACATGTACTCTCCCCTAGCGAAAGCGCCGTCATGCTCTTCTGTCGGGCGCGTACTGTCAAGCGGACCGACGCCGCCCCGACCTCCCTCTACCCCTGCTGACTAGTAATCACGCTGGACAAGGGTGAAGTTTTCCGCTATCGTGCGTGGCGATGGTTATCGCTGGCAGAGACTTCAACGACGAGATTCTCGCACGCATCCGCGAAGCGGTGCGTAGTCGCGCGG
>JAJYQN010000132.1:2078-9453 GCA_021794595.1 Pseudomonadota bacterium | reverse complement strand
TGTCCGCAGGGTCAGGGGTTCGGAGAACGACCTAATAAGACCAAGGATGAGAGATGACCATGTCCATCGCCCGCCTCCGCGCCTATTGGCGGCTCATGCGCCTCCACCGACCCATAGGGAGCCTCTTGCTCCTATGGCCCACGCTGTGGGCGCTGTGGCTCGCTCGGCAAGGTCACCCCGAGCCGATCCTTGTGGCGGTGTTTGTGGTCGGGGTCGTGCTCATGCGTTCGGCCGGTTGCGTCATCAACGACTATGCCGATCGTGATTTCGACGGCCACGTCTGGCGGACCAAGGATCGCCCGCTGGCGACCGGCGAAGTGAGTCCTCGCGAGGCCCTTTCGCTCTTTGCGATCTTGTGCGTCCTTGCGGCGTCCCTCGCTTTCTGGCTGAACACCCTGACCAGAGAACTTGCAGTCGTAGCCGTGGTTCTGGCGGTTTCCTACCCATTTTTCAAACGGTTTACGCACCTTCCTCAGATCTATCTCGGTCTTGCGTTCGGTTGGGGTATCCCCATGGCTTTCGCGGCGGAGAGTCAGCGCTTGCCGCTCGAGGCCTGGCTCGTCTTTCTCGCCAACGTGTTTTGGACCGTTGCCTACGATACCGCCTATGCTATGGCTGACCGGCACGACGACGAGAAAATCGGTGTGCGTTCGACGGCCATCCTTTTTGGCCAGTGGGACCGTATAATGGTGGCGTTGAACCACGCTGCGGCCCTCGTCCTTCTTTATGAGGTAGGCGTCATAGCTCATCTCGGGATCGCGTTCAACCTCGGCCTCTTGGCGGCTTTAGGCTTTGCTCTGTACGAACAAAAGTTGCTATGGGCCCGGCGGCCCGAGGACTGTTTTCGAGCATTTCTGAATAATAACTGGTTTGGCGGCAGCGTCTTCGTGGGGCTTGTCGTCGCTTATCTCGGGAGAACACTGTGAAACTCTACGGTCACGCAACGTCCCCTTATGTGCGCAAGGCTCGGATCGCCTTACGCGAAAAGAATATTCGTTTTGAATGGGCGCAAGAGGCGCCCTCGGACCCAGGCAATCGTATCGCAAGCCTGAACCCGTTGGGTAAGGTGCCGGTCCTCGAGACCGACGATGGGCGTGTGCTTTTTGACTCCGCGCTCATTGTCGAGTACGTGGACGGCCTGGGGGGAGAACGGCTTATCCCGGAGGGTCCGGCGCGCCTGGACGTCCTCCTTTGGCACACATTGGGCTCTGGTATCGTAGACGCGGTTGTGGCCCGACTAATCGAGATGAGACGGCCCGAGAACCAGCAGTCAAAGGCCTTTATTGCCCGCCAAGAGGAGAAGATCAGCCGCTCCGTCGCGTGGGCCGATCAGGCCGAGAAGGGTCCGGCCTATCTCTTGGGCCAACGGTTTAGCTTGGCGGACCTTAGTTTAGGGCTTGCGCTCGAGTATATTGATTTTCGCTACCCTCACGATTGGAGAGCGAATCATCCACGTCTGGCTCGCTGGCTTGCCGGCATCAGCACGCGCGGGTCGTTCGCGGAAACGATCCCTCCCGGAATGGAGAAGGCTCTAGACGCCCCGCACTGAAGGGCGTTTGATGGCCGCGCTCGTCGTCCTACTTCTTGCTCTCCCTATCATTTTATTGGGAGCGGAACTCTTTACGAACGCGATAGAGCACGTGGGTATGGTGTTCGGGGCCTCGGAGGGTGTCACGGGCTCGCTCTTGGCTGCCGTTGGGACGGCGTTGCCGGAAACGATCGTTCCGATTCTGGCGTCCTTCCAGGGCGGGGGTGGCGCCCATGTGGCGGTGGGAGCGGTGCTGGGTGCGCCGCTCATGTTGTCGACGTTAACCACGGGCGTTATCGGGTTGACGGCGGTTTTGGGTCGCGGCTTTGGTGGGCGTTTAACCCCCGAGCCTAAGGGCCTGCGCCGGGATATCGATTGGTTTTTAGCGCTTTTTGCGCTGGCGTTTTTGGGTCTCTTTTTACCACTTGACCCCACCCGCCTCGTGCTCGCGGTGGTGCTTGTGGCAGGATATGGCGGCTATGTGCGTGCCACGGTGCGCGCCTCGTCTGAGCTGGTGGAATGTGGTCATGGTACAAGGGCCAGCACCACGCTTTTTCTCGCGCGTTTGCGTTTGCAGCGGGTACCGGGGCTGCGTTACCTGCAATTGGCACTCGGTCTGGTCTTGATTCTTGCTGGTGCCCAACTTTTTGTGGGGGGTATCGAGCGGCTGGGTCGGGTTCTGCACGTCTCGGTCCTGGTTCTCGCTTTGGTGATCGTGCCGATCGCCACCGAGCTTCCGGAAAAGGTGAACAGCGTGCTTTGGGTACGGCGGCATCAGGACACCCTGGCTTTTGGCAACGTCACCGGCGCCTTGGTGTTTCAAGGGAGCCTGCTCCCGGCGCTCGGCCTCATGTTGACGCCGTGGCGGGCGAGTCCGCTGCTGGTGATGAGCATGTTCATCACCATGGCAGGGGTGGGCTACCTGCGGGTCAGGTCGGCATCGGCGGCCGGCCTGCGCGCGGGTCAGGTGATGGCGGTCGGCCTTTTATATATGGCCTTTGTTGGGTATCTTCTGGCCGTATGAGTCAATTTGCCGTCATGGGTTGTCCCATAGACCATAGTCTGTCGCCAGTCATCCATCAGGCCTTTGGCGAGCTCGTGGGCCGGTCTGTGAGCTATGAGCGCCGGCGAGTCGAGGCGGGCGGCCTCGCGCACGCACTTGAGGCCTTCGCGGCCCAAGGGGGTCTCGGGGTGAACGTCACGGTTCCTCTGAAAACCGAGGCCTTTTCCCTTTCTAGGCGGCTGTCATCGCGTGCCCTGCGTGCCCAGGCCGTGAACACGGTCTCCTGGGCTGAGGGCGCGGTCGTGGGCGACAACACCGATGGGGTAGGTCTTATTCGAGATCTCCGGGATAACCACGGGCTAGCGCTTCGCGGTAGCCGGGTCTTGCTGGTGGGCGCGGGGGGCGCGGCTTGGGGTGTGGTCGGCCCCCTCTTAGATGAAGGTGTAGCGCAGCTCGCTATCACCAATCGCACGGCGGCACGCGCCCAGGCGCTCGTGGATAGCCTGGGCGATGTCCGGGCATCCGTGTTCTTGGCCGATGACGGCGACAAGCCGTTTGACTATGTGATCAATGCCACGGCCGCCGGTCTCTCCGGGGCCCTACCGGCGCTGCCGGAGACGGTGTTCCCGGGGGCCGTGGCCTACGATCTCGTATACGGCCCGCGCGCCCAGGGCTTTCTTTCTCATGCGCAACGTTGCGGGGCGCGCAGCGCCCTAGATGGCTTGGGGATGTTGGTTGAGCAGGCCGCGGAATCATTTTTTTTGTGGCATGGGGTGCGGCCGCCGACCGAGCCCGTGCTGCAAAAGCTCCGGATGCCAAGCTGATCCGCCCCGTATGTTCGCCGGGAGGCGGTACCCAAGGCGGGGAGGGATTCCCGGGAATATGGGGGTAGCGGCCTTCGCTATCTTTTCGCAAATATTGACAAGGAGCTTTCATGACGCACGCGAACCCTTTGCTCATTCTTGACGCTCTTCCGCAGTTTGCCCATATCGAAGCCGAGCACATCGTGCCCGCCCTAGAGTCGCTTTTGGTCAGCACCCGCGCGGCGGTGGAGGAGCGCCTAGCGCGCGATGCCGGGGCCAAGTGGGATGATGTGGTCGCTTGGCTCGAGCGTTACGAAAGCCGTCTGAAGCGCTTTTGGTCGCCGGTCTCGCATCTGAACGCGGTCGCGGATGGCGCCGCCTTGCGCGAGGCCTATAACGAAGGCCTGGCGCTCTTGACTCGCTATCAGACGAGCTGCGCTCAGGACGAGCGGGTGTACGAGGCCTATAAGAGGGTGGCCGAAGGACCGTTTTTTGGCGCTTTAAGTCAGGCTCAGAAACAGGTGGTGAACAACGCCTTGCGGGATATGCGGCTCTCGGGCGTGGCGTTAGCACCGGCGCCCAAGGCGCGTTTCAAGCTCATACAGGAGCGACTGGCGGAGCTCACCAGTCGTTTCGAGCAAAATGTTTTGGATGCCACCGATGCCTTTTCTCTCGTAGTGGCAGATAAGGCCAGGCTCTCCGGGGTGCCGGACTCGGTCTGCGAAAAGGCGCGCGCCGAGGCTTTGGCTCACGGACAGCCGGGGTATCGACTCACGCTTCAAGCCCCTTGTTACGTCCCGGTGATGACGTATGCGCACGATCGTGACCTACGCTCGGAAATGTACCGCGCCTATGTCACGCGCGCCGCCTCGGAGCAGGGGGGAAAATTTGACAATACCGAGCTTGCGCGCGAGATCCTCGTGTTGCGCAAAGAGGCCGCGCATTTGCTTGGCTATCCCCATTACGCCGACTATTCGCTGGCGACGAAGATGGCCAAGGACGCCGAGGAGGTGTCGACGTTTCTGAAAGACCTCGCATTGCGGGCGCGCCCTGCGGCCTTGACGGAGTTGGCCGCGGTGCGCGAACTGGCCGCGCAGGATGGCTATGTCTTGGAGGCCTGGGATACGGCTTACTATGGCGAGCGGCTGAAGGAGCGACACTACCAGTTTTCGGAAGAGGACCTGCGTCCCTACTTTCCCGTTCCACAGGTCTTAAAGGGTCTTTTTGCCCTCACCGAGCGTCTTTACGATGTGCGCATCGTGGAAAAGCCCGGGGTGGAGACCTGGCATCCGGACGTGGCCTTTTACGAGATTCGCGAGCCGGACGGGACCGGCCGAGGCCAGTTTTATATCGATCTGTACGCCCGCGCCCATAAGCGCGGCGGGGCCTGGATGGACGAGTGTTGCGTGCGCGAAGTGACCGAAAACCGGGTCGTGTTGCCGGTTGCGTACCTCACGTGCAATTTCTCCGCGCCGGGTGAGAACCAACCCTCGCTTCTGCGGCATGACGAGGTCGAGACGCTGTTCCATGAATTCGGGCATGGACTCCATCATATGTTGACGCGCGTGGACGAACCCGCTGTCTCGGGCATCAACGGCGTTCCGTGGGACGCGGTCGAGCTTCCCAGCCAGTTTATGGAAAACTTTTGTTGGCAGCGGGAGGTGATCGATCTCATAGGGGCGCATTACAAGACCCACGAGCCGGTTCCGGAGGATCTTTTCCGGCGCCTGCAATCGACGCGAACCTTTCAGGCGGCCTTGCAAATGCTAAGACAAGTGGAGTTCGCGCTTTTTGATATTCGCTTGCACTCGGACTTTGACCCGGAGAGCCAGTCGGTGCACGCCCTTCTCGAGGAGGTCAGGGACGAGATCGCGGTTATGAAGGCGCCGGCCTTCAATCGGTTTGAGAATAGCTTTACCCACATATTTGCTGGTGGTTATGCGGCCGGCTACTATAGCTATAAGTGGGCGGAGGTATTGTCGGCCGATGCCTTCAGCAAATTCGAGGAGCGTGGCGTGTTTGATCGTGTCACCGGATTGTCGTTTTTACATAACATACTTGAGCGGGGAGGGGAGGCCGATCCACGGGAGCTGTTTCAGAATTTCCGCGGACGACCGCCCAAGATCGAGGCCCTACTCAGACAAAGCGGATTATCATCATGACCGGCCGTGCCTCTTTCCTTCTCATGCTCGCGGCTTGTGCAGCGCTTGGCTTGCGTGCGGAGGCCGCAACGCTCTACCGCTGGGTAGGCCCCCACGGAGTGGTGACCTACCAGGAGAACCCGCCGCCGGCATCGGATGCGGGCGTTCAGGCCCTTCATATCAGATCAGGGTCGGGCGTGCCGCATGCGCGGCAGGCCGTAAGCCGCGCTCACCCCGTCACCTTGTACGAGGCGCCGCACTGTCCGCCCTGCACCGAGGCTAGCGCCTACTTACATCACCGCAAGGTTGTGTATAAAGCCGTCGATGTGGCCAAAAGCCAGGCCGTTCTGCGGGCGATGAAGGCCCGGACCGGGTCGGTATCCGTGCCCACGATCGTCGTAGGTAAGCATGTCCTTATTGGATATTCGCGTTCTGTTTTGGCGGGGGAGCTCACCGCCGCCGGTTATCCCCGCAGTCCCGAATCCAGCCATTAGGCGGGGCGTCGTTCGGCGCGCGGGCTCGGGTTGCGCCAAGAACTAAAGCCGAGAGTAAGCATGAAGATCGCGACCTGGAACGTTAATTCTCTGCGCGTGCGTCTCCCGCAGCTCGAAGCGTGGCTTGCCGCCACGCAACCGGACGTCTTGTGTCTGCAGGAGACCAAGGTTCGGGACAGTGATTTTCCTGCTGCGGCGTTTTCGGCCTTGGGCTACCAAGTCGTCTTTCATGGCCAGCCGAGCTACAACGGGGTCGCCATCGCAGCCCGGGGGGCCCTGACCGATGTCGAGGTGGGGTTGGAGGATTTCGCAGACGAGCAGTGTCGATGTCTATCGGCCTCCTATCAGGGTCTACGAGTGGCGAGTCTCTATGTGCCCAACGGCACGGCCCTGGAATCGCCCCGATATCCCTACAAGCTCGAGTGGCTCCGCGCTCTACGCGCCCAGACCGTGCGGTGGCTCTCGCGGTCCCCCGCTCTCGTGTTAACCGGGGATTTCAATATCGCGCCCGAAGACCGCGATGTCTATGACCCTAAGGCGTGGGAGGGTTCGGTTCTTGTGAGCGAGCCGGAGCGGACCGCCTTCCGCGAGCTGTTGGCGCTCGGGTTTACCGACGCCCTGCGGGCCCTGGGCGGCGATCAGTGCGGCTTCACTTGGTGGGATTACCGGGCCTATGCCTTTCGCCGCGACCAGGGGCTGCGTATAGACCACATCCTTTTAAGTGATCCCTTGGCATCGGCGTGTCGCGCTTGCGTGGTTGACCGCGAGACCCGTGCCCACGCTCGGCCGTCCGACCATGCCCCGGTCGTAGCCGAGATCGCCTGGCCTATTTCGCTCTAAGATCGGGCCTCGCGGACGCCCGAGCCGCCCAGCAGGGCTTGCCGCGCGGCACTAGAATCCGGCCATGGCGTCCAATAGCTTTTTCTCGGGCAAGTAGGCGTTGTTGTTGGCTCTGACAAGGCCTTTGTGACCGAATATGTCGCGTAGACCCTTGGTCGCGGCAAGGCCCTTCGGGCTTAAAAGCGCGGCCACAATGTCGTGGCGGAGGGCCGGCGGGATCGATGAGTTGACCGAAAAGGCTTGGTTGGGAAGCGGCGGAACCTTGTAAAATACGCGAATCTGCCCCGGGAACGCGGTCGCCATGTGCTTATAGACCGGGAGTGGTTCGATCGCCGCGACACATTTGCCTGCCAGGATGTCATGGACGCCTTCTGCGAAGGTGTGGATGACGATGGTGTAGGGTTGCCGTTCCGGATTTGGAAATAAGCTATCCAAGGTTAGCGTGCCCAAGTTCGGGGGCGAGAAGGCGCAGATGCCTCGACCCACGAGGTCTTTAATCTGAGTCGGCGGCCGCCCCTGAGCCTTGGTCACTATCACGAAGTTTAAATGGCCCTTGAGGGCGACTC
>JAJYQN010000132.1:0-1978 GCA_021794595.1 Pseudomonadota bacterium | reverse complement strand
AGCGTGCCCAAGTTCGGGGGCGAGAAGGCGCAGATGCCTCGACCCACGAGGTCTTTAATCTGAGTCGGCGGCCGCCCCTGAGCCTTGGTCACTATCACGAAGTTTAAATGGCCCTTGAGGGCGACTCCGGCGTAGTCGTGCCAGTGGGCGATGCGCCAGCCAATGAACGACGGTCCATCGAAATACACGGCACCCTTGTTGGTCTTCACGTCCTGGAGGTAGGTGAGCCAATTGTTGACGTATTGAAAGACGAAGGGCTTGTGTGTCGCCCGGGTGAGATAGGCCGCAATAGGTCCGTAGGTGGCCTGGGCCGCCGCCGCTTTTTGCCGCGGTGGCGCGATCAGGGTGTAGGTAAGCGGTTTGGCCCCTACGGGTACGCAAAAGAGGGTAATGAAAATAAAGAGAAAAAAGCGCCGCATAGGGTGATTTCCTGTCAGGTTTTGTTGGGCCGCAGTGGTTGCGCTTGATCTCGTAAGCCTAGATTACGAGACCTAGTTTGCAAGAACTTTTCAGGGCCGGCGTGTTCGGGTAAGCGGCGAGGCGGGCCCTGGTGACAGGCGCGGTTCGGGTCTTGACGGGGCCGCCGCGCGTGGCGTTTATCCCGCCCTACTGCTATAGTCAGCCGGCGACGCACACCCTGCGGGAGAGACCTCACGGCACAGACGTGAGGCGCCAACGACGCAACCACCCGGAATCGTACCGGCAAACAGGACCGCAGGGCTATTGGTCGACTCTGGAGAGAGACTGCAAGGCAGTCCACCGAAGGGGCTCAAGCTCTCAGGTCGTGGGACAGAGGGGTATCTTTGAAGTGCTCGCTTTCGGCCGGACCGGTCGGACGAGCCCATTGCGAGATCTCTCATGGGCCATAGAACCCCTCTCTACGAGGAACATGTGCGGGCCGCGGCGCGCATGGTCGACTTCGGCGGTTGGGATATGCCGCTTCACTACGGCTCCCAGATCGCCGAACACCATGCGGTACGCCGGAATGCGGGAATCTTCGATGTCTCCCACATGCGCACGCTCGAGGTGCGCGGGCCCGATGCGCGCCCCTTTTTGCGTTACCTTTTAGCCAACGATGTCGATAAGCTCACGGTCTTGGGCAAGGCCCTTTACGGCTGCCTGCTGAACGAGCAGGGCTTCGTGCTGGACGACCTCATCACCTACTATCTGGCCGAGGACTGGTTTCGGATCGTGGTCAATGCCGGGCCCGCGGATCAGGACATCGCCTGGTTTCGTGCTCACAAGGGCGGCTTCGACGTCGATCTGACCCCGCGTCCCGATTTGGCCATGCTGGCCGTCCAAGGGCCCAAGGCCTTGGATCGCGCGCAAGCCGTTCTTGGTCCCGCTCTGCACGCGGCCGCTACTCGACTCAAGCCGTTCCACTCCGCGGTTCACGAGGATGTGTTTGTGGCGCGCACCGGTTATACCGGCGAAGACGGCTTTGAGACGCTCATTGGCGCCGACCGGGCCGCGGATTTTTGGCGTGGTTTTGTGGGCCAGGGAATTGCACCGGCGGGACTCGGGGCGCGCGACACCTTGCGGCTTGAGGCCGGGATGAACCTCTATGGGCACGATATGGACCTGTCGGTCTCGCCCCTCGAATCGGGGCTTGCGTGGACGGTGAGCCTTACGCCCGGGCGCGACTTCATTGGCCGCTCCGCGCTTTTGCGTCAGCAAGCGCAAGGCCTCCGGCAGAGGCTTACCGGCCTTGCCTTGCAGGGGGCCGGAGTGCTGCGCCACGGTCAGGTCGTACGCTGTCGCGAAGGCGAGGGGGTACTCACGAGCGGCACGTTTTCGCCCTCGCTCGCGCGCGGGATAGGACTTGCTCGGGTGCCGGTGGCGGCCGCCGCGGGCGCATCATGCGAGGTGGTGGGGCGCGCCGGCCAGATGATGGCGGCGCGATTAGTAGCACCGCCTTTCGTGCGCCATGGGCGGCCGCTGATCGATCTCTAAAGGGGAACAGAGCATGAGCAAAGTG
>JAJYQN010000107.1 GCA_021794595.1 Pseudomonadota bacterium | reverse complement strand
TCCCAACGCCACCCAAAAGCGGGCCTACGAACTGATCGAAACCACCCCGATGTAGACAGCAGCTGGAACTACGTTTTCAGGTTAGCGGCTTGAAACATAAGGGGAAACCGCTTGGTGCTCGGAGGAATTCAGGCTAAAGGAGCAGACAGATGAGCGCGAACCGATGGGATACGGCGGGCGTGCCGCGCAAAGGGTGGACGCAAGGGTGGATGCGCATCGACGTTGCCTGGCCGCTCACCAAAACAGACCCGCCTGCGCTCACATAACCGGATCCCTCGGCCGACGTCGTCCCACGATGATCAATGGCTATGCCTTCCCATCACCCGGGGCGTTCATGGGACATACAGCTGCGGTGAGCCGAGGAAAGCGAGAGTCGTAACACTACAGGGAAACTATCTTGCTCATCACTGGGAACTTCATGGCGGTAACGGGGAACCGGCACCATAGGAGCCACATGGAAGCCGGCTCTCCTCATTAGCGGGCCAGCATAGCGCCTGAAACGTACATACACGACAGCAGAGAAATTCCTCGAAAGCGTCAATGTGACATCGCGCATCACGCCGATCATGCACCTCACGGTGAGCGCAATGATGCTCTTCCCCTGAGCAAAAAAAGGAACGAGGCATTACGCTTCTCGCGACAACCGGATAATCGCTCTTATGCTGCCCCAGTTCATGGCAGACCTTCCAGTCATGAAAGCGGCAATTCGCAACGGTTGCTTGGACACCTAGGTAGTGGGAGCTAATCCCGGTCACCAACAGGAACTCGTTCGCGTGACTCGGCGTGGGCTTTATTAGTGGTGTGCGTCCAGTCTGCGGCATTGGCGGGCGCACCGTGAGCGCCGGCAATTGCTCGAGCGTCCCGCCGAACCCGGGGAACCTCTCTATGCCGACGGGTACAAAGGTGGTCTCGAGTTCCGCGCGCACGGTCTGCAGGAGGGCGTTTGCACAGACAGTGACATCGCTTATGTGCTCAGCAAGACGACAGTCCTCGCGAGGGAGGATGAATCTCTCGGTACGGTCACCCGTGACTGTGATAAAGAGGCCGTCATGGCGTCGAAGAAGCAGCGCTGGGTACACGGTAATCTGAGGACGCTCATCAAAATGGGCACCCACTTTTCCATGAACTACCCATAGGGCGCGAAAAATCTCTGCGATATGGTCACCGGCTACATAGGCCCGTAATTGCGCGGGTCTGAGCCGCTCCGGCGGCTCACGAGCGAGCGCGGATCGCGCAAGCCACCCATAGATTGCATCGGATTGCTGAACAAGATCGCCTTCCCGGAAACAATGAATGCCCGAGTCCGCCGCGTGGCCGGGCTCGAGAAAAGCCAAGACCGGGTCGCAGAATATGACAAGCCATCGTCCAGAGGTTATCGCTACGCGTTTCACGCGATGGCCGCTGCGCGCGTGGACGATGGAGATGTAATCCCGAAGCTTCTCAATCCACTGCGCCCATTCTCGTGAGACAGGCGAAGAAGCTACATCGCCGCCGTTTTTGAGATGATCTACCGCACGGGCGACTATAGTCGCGTCATCATCATTCGCGGTCTTCTCGCCGAGACCGGCAACACTTGAGGCCGAAAGAGAGACGACGGGTTTGCCCTCCGCTTTGGCCTCGACGATGAGTAACGGAGTCTCCGACCGAGGATCTTTGCCAAGATAGTCGAGAAAGAGCGTCGTCTCACCCTTGACCGCCACCTCTTCCCACATGTCGCGCCCACGCGCCCCCAGAGTCCAACCAAGCCCCGTGAGCATATCGTTGATAATATCGCTCCGGGTCTCATGTTCACGAAGGTTTCCGCGGTTTTCCGCAAACCTTTTTACCAGCGTCTCAAGCGACTCCTTGAAACGGGCTTTATCTCGCACATCACTCATCTCAAGAGATCGGGAAGTTGGTACACAAGTCTGCGGGCCGCAGGCCAGCCAACTTCGCTAAATACATCTAAACAACGGATAAGGACGCGGCGGCGCGCGCTGTTATCGAGAAATATGTCCCGATTATCCGCAAGAAGCCGCCCAATGACCTGAACAAACCGATCCGTACCAAGCAGTTCGAACTGATACCCATACTGCCGACCCGCTCCCAAAAGCGCATGGGCGACCAGATCAAAGGCCAGCGCCGGGTCACCGGGAGCAAGGAAGTCAAGAAGGTCAATCAGATGATGGATTGTCGCGGGAAAACCCACGTCTCCGATACGGTGGAGTATATCCGCGATATCGGTCAAAAAGGCCCCTTTTGCCTCCAGTTTATCCAAGATAACTTGTTCTGCGCGCGAGCCACCACGAAAAGCACCCGAACCAAAATAAAGCTGCTCTGCGATGCTGTTGATAATTCCCGCGTTAATCTTGCCTGTCTCGTTGGACATGGGCGACCCATCACTGACGGCGGCGAGGTAGCGTTCAAGCTCGCTGGCACTGGCGTTCACGGCCCAGACCGCAAATTGCTGGGCGCGCTGACGAATGGCTCTGTCGACTGGGTTGTCGTTTCCATATCCAAGAACGAGCGCCCCGCGAAGAGTGGCAATGGCCCGTGACAGTTCAGGTTCGTGATCAGGGATACCTGTAAGCCAGTTCTGAAGCAAGCGTCTCGCCTTGAGCCGCCCATGCGAAACCCACAAGAAGGTGACCAATTCGGCTAGTGCGCCTAGAAGAGCCGCCACTGGTGTTTCCTTAGGGTCACCTGCCCGAGCAAGGATACCTAGAACCAGCCCCTCCACTTGGTTCGGGTCGGCATGAAGGAGCGGCCCTAAGCAGTTTTGCACGAATAGGCGGAGCACCGCCCGATTCGGTTCGGTCTCGGCTACCTGTTTGACCAGGCGCCACATCTCCGCACGGTCCGTCTTCCATAGAGCTGTCAAATTCTCGGCAACGAGTGAACGAACCGCGGGATGCGGATCACACAGCAACGCATCAAGACTTGGTAGAATGCGTTTGGCCGTTTGGGAGTCGACCTGGCACAATCTGATAGCCGCTTGCCCCGCTTCGATGCGAGCGACAGGAAACCCCCAGTTCTGATCTTGTTCAAACCGTACCTCTTGGTCTGGCGCGGCTTCTGGTGCGGGATAATTGGTCAATTCCAGCGTTAGCGTAACCAGATCCCCTAAAACAGTCGGCTGTTCCCGCAAAGGAGCGGATTCAAGGTTAGCCAAGGCCTTCGCGCCAGCAGCAGCAATCCCCATCGCAAGATCCGTAATAGCGGGCGCCGTTCCCACTGCAAGGCTGCCCTTTGCTGCCTCCATGAGCCCCTGCAACGATGACATCGTCTCACGAATATTACGGATGGGGACCGACGGTGCCCCTCCAAGTCCCAGTTCGGACCTGATTCGATTGGCTTCCGCCCACAAGTCTTGATTTGCGGGTAGCGCGACCTCTACACCTTGATGCCGAAACCAATCGGATGCTTCAAAAGCGTGGGTCGACACCTCAATCCGGAACGGCCGCGAATTCGGCACGTTTCCGCCCGCATCCGTTATATGGTTGCCCAGAAAGGCTCGGGCTTCGGCCGTCGTAAGTTGCTCGCGTCCGATAGCCCCAAAAAGGCGGAGAAGAAATGTGTTGCGTTGCAACTCCGCATTTTCATCGTCCGCGATTCTGAGATCAAACGCGGCTTGTTCGAATCTCTGCCTCTCGGGCACCACCTCACTCGAATACTGAGCGGCAATGAGGTCAATGGCGTCTTTTTGCGTATCCATGCACAGCAAGAATGGTGACTGCACCGCATAAGGCCATAGCAGCGCACCGAGATCGGCGGGACGCTGCGCACCAACCATAAAAAGACGCGCCCAAATGACGGCGAGCACATTTGTTTGGATAACCAATCTAGCCAGCTCACAAGCATCCGATTCGGGCAGCGTCCGTAGACGTTCCACGAATGCCTTCAAAAGCGCAGCCAAGTTGTCGCCGTGCTCTTCATTGGGGTTCCAGGCCCAGTGGCGACTGTCATCCTCAGCGAGCCGGGCAGTGTGGTCGCTAACAGTGGCCGTCCAGGTCCGAGTTTCCTCCAGGGGAGTGTGTACGGCGGAAACATTCTGTTCGAAGGCCTTGGTGAGCGCGCATACCGCGTGAGACGGGTCTGCCGTAAGGAACTGCGGAAACGCCTCTTTAAGAACAAAACCCGCCATAGCGAAATCCTGCTGACGATTACTCCTCATCTGGAGAATACGGCTTCCGCCAATCGAGGTCTCCCGTCGATCATCAATTACCGTCCCGAACACCGTGCCGTAAATATCCACGGCAAAATCAGGATCAGCCTCCCAAACTGCCTTGATCTTGCGTGCGAGCCACGGTAAGTCCTCATGACCGTGGTCTCGAATACGACCTGACTCAAGCAGTTTTCGTAGTACCGTCGTCGAGGCAGGAACATCAGAGAGGTAGGTATCTGCGACAAAACCGATTGCGCTTAGCATGAGTTGCGATGGCAGATCCGGGTGATCCAATGCAAAGCCAATGAGGCGTCTCGCCGCTATTCCCACTTGCCTGCCGCACTCCGATGCATGAGTATGGCTCGTGAGTAAAGACAATAGGGCACGTAGCGACCATATCGTATCCGCTAGAACGTATTGCGCCCCTACCGTCAAGGCGCACCAGGGCGCCACACAAAACGTCGCTCCGCTCTCTACATGAATCGCGAGCGCGCCAACGACATGAGTGAAAGCCGTGACCGCGCTGCGTCGTTGCTCTCCCTGGCTCCGCATAGCCTCATTCAAACCTTGTACGTCATCAGCGGTTACAGGGAACTCGCAGGCCGTGCGCGCAGCCACGCTGCGGGCAATAGGGTCTAATTCACTGGCGCCTGCAATGGTTATGACGGCTGACCAGAAGTCGGCGTGCCCGTCCCCGCTTTCTGCCCATAGACCTTGTAAAGCGAAAGCCAGCGCGGGAGCCAGCATAAGACCGAGATCCGATTCGCCGCAAAATATAGCTGCCGTGGCAGCTATATCATGCGGATCCAGATAGACGCGACTCGCGGCGTAGTCGAACAGAATATGATGACGAAAGGCAACACGACGGTCGCCTCGTATGGCAACGAGCACATTTTCGCGCAAGAGTGTATCGAAAATATCGGCGGCCCCCTCGGCGACCCTCAACTTGTTCACCTCGAGCGCCCGCGCATCGACCATCTCAGTTACGACGCGACGGAGGCAAAGTGCTGCCGATGTTCCATGTCGCACCACCCGCCGGTCCCAATACCGCTCTAAAAGCTGCGCCTGGGAATGGATTTCCCCAAAAGCCTCAGCCGAAAGGCCACTACTTATGAGGTCGGCGAGCAAGCGTGTATTGAACGGCACCAACGCCAGATCGTGAAGACGGTGTCCGCCGTACATGACAGCGCTTGCTATCTCTGGCGCGCGCTCAAACAGTTGTGCAAGCTCTTCAGGCGTCCAGTGCGTGATGCAAATGTGCTGAACATGAGGAAAGCTTTCCTCGGCATACTGCGCATCCGGCGGTGCGCCTCGGAAGAGCTCACGAAATTGCTCACCGAGCCGAAGGTCGAATGTCCGGATCGAGGCCACAACGCGCCATCGCCCACCGACCTCCAAAATATCCTTGATGAGATTTCGGAAAACGGCCTCGCTCGACCCCCCGCGGGTGGCATCAAGCGCGTCGATAAAGACAAATGCTGGTGCCGGGCCGGGCCAGTTGCGCAGGATCTCGCGGACGGGACGGGAAACCCCAAGTTGCTGTTCCAGTCCATCGGACGAGGTCACGGACAAGCGATCGACCGCCAGAGTCACCACGTCGTGTCCCTGATCGCAAAGCGTTTTCGCGGCCGCATTGAGAACAGCGCTTTTCCCTGACCCAGGTTCGCCGATAAGAAGGAAAGAACCAGAAATCGCGGATGCGATTACGGCTTGCGTGCATTGGCGATCGATCGTGATCTCACGATCGCCAATCTTGGTTTCCTCGTAATGACTAAGTTCATCCCTTGTTGCGGTGGAGTAGGCCTGAAGGGCATTAATATCTTCTTGAAAGCTAGGCGCGGCCTTTAATGTGAGTCCTTTCTGTTCCAGATGACGACGAAGGCCGGCTGTGTCGGCACCAAGCCGATTCTCCATTAGCCACTGGCATTGGCGCGCCAGTAACGCGAACGCTGCATCAGCGGTGCCCTCATCTTGAAAGAGAGGCTTTGACCACTCGACGGCCAGTTCCTGGTCGGCGTGCGTAAAGTCAAACCGACAGACCCTTATGTAACTCAGGAGCGGCCGTATTACGTCATCGCTCGGAGCAGTCCCCGTAAGTGTTCGCCACGCATTCTCTAGGCAGGTACTGAAACTATCCAAAGCGGTCTGCTGATAGCGTGGGATCGGCGCAGTAGAGTGCGCCTGTAGGGCGCTAAGCGCCTTAGCCAGGTCATCGGTAATGCGACCAGACGCCCCTGGCCCAACGGCTATCAAGATGCGATCGTGGTCGGGTATAAGCGGTCTATTCCAGTTCGGCGCACCGTTACCTTGCGCGCAGGCATGGTATTGCTTCACGATCTGGCCTGCAATACTGCCCATTTCGCTATTCGGCGTGGTGGAAAGCGTGAGCCTTTTTTTCGCTTGAACGAATATCCAACCGCCGGAGTCCGTTTCGACCAGAATATCGTCGACCGGGGCCTCGGTCTCGAACCGGACTGACCGGATACGGACGTCCCCTAGCCCTAACCGCCCATCCACGCGGCGCTCAGCGAGCAAAAGGATGGCAAACAGGGCGCCGACTTCGGCCTGAAAGCTCACGCCAGCAGCGGTCGCATTGCCGCCGCTAGTTGTGAGGATCTCGTCCGAATGGGGAGTAGGGGGCTCACTCACAATCTGCCACCTCAAACCTTAGGCTGAAGACATATTTATCGATTTCGGCTCGCATGCCGTTCTGATAATTGTGTCTATATCGCCCTATCACCATGCCTGTTCACCATGCCTGTTCACCAAAGCTGTTGCGCCATCTCGCTACGGTGACGCCCGTCAGGATGTCTTATAGCTTGGCGATGAAGCTGAGCGCCTTCGTAATGCATCCGACTACCTCGTTAGCAGTCGCTACATCGGAGAGGAGTTCCTTAATTGTGTTTTCGTCGGCCTGTAGTCGTTTGGTCTGTGGTATGATGGCCGCTATCATTTGGGAGAAGATCGCGTCATCAGTAACATTTTGTGCATGTAGAAGCTGCGAGACGCACGAATCGAGATTTTGGTATTCGTGGTTCAGTCGGATACCTTTCATTAGGTCGGACGTGATGTTGATTTCCTGCGTAAGTAGGTGCTGTGCATCGCGAATGGCCAAGATAGCATCCTTGATATTGGAGCACTGGTCTGGTGTTGGCATGTCGGCTTCATCCCTTTGTGCAATTGGTTTTTACTTGGACGAACGGAAGAGCGCAGCAGTGGCCTGGCCTCGTCTAATGAAGGCGGCGATCTCGGGGATAGCCCCGACGCCCTTGGGATTGGCAAGCGCCTTATTGGCTGCGACTAGCGCATCGAGCGCTTTATTAAGCCGCGCAACATCTGGACGTGGAATCATGATCGCCATTAAGGCGGCGTGCGCTTCAGTGATATCGAAGAAGCTCGCGGGTCCTCGTTCATTACGGGATGATAAGGCTGCTATCCTGAACTCGTTCCTCACCGTCCCGAGCTTGCTCGCCAGACCCTGGGCGTCGTTCACGTTTTCGGATTTTAGCGTGTCAATGATCGTCTCAAGTGGCTTCTGTAACTTGGAGGCCGCCTCTCTGATATTTGTGTATTCGTGACGATCAATGACGAATTCCGCAACTCCTACCATCGCGGCATTGAGTCCGGCGGTCGCGTTGGCGCTGACCGCGTTGAATTTCTGTTGGGATGCCAAAGATTGAATGCCCTTGGCCAGAGTCGACGATTTGCTATTGAGCCCCCTGTTATTCGCGCCATTCGTCAAAGCCTCAAGGGAATCGGCATAGAGGGCGAGCGCATTGATGAGCTTCTGTCGAAGCTGTAACTCGCTGTTCGTCAGTTCCTTCGGGGTGCAATGTGGTGCAAGGTTGAGAGCTACTTGAGGATAGCGGCGGGTTTTCTGATCCGGTTGTGCTGTAGCGAACGCGTAGGCCTGCTCATAGAAGTTTCTAGTGCACTCGGCTGCCTGGACGTGATGTAGAAAGGCCATCTCCGAAACGCTGACCAAATGGACACCCTGATCGAATTGCGAGACCGTGTCTTGCGTTTGAGAAAGGCGACTAAAGGTGGCGCAGCCAGAGAGAGCGCAAGCGCAAATGAGGACGATGGACGCAGCTACTTTCATTGCTTCTCCTACGGAAGCAGGGGGCGTTGGCGTGCGCCTATTATCAGCCGCCGTTCAACGGTGATATGTGAGGCCACATCAGTCAACTGGCCAGACATGCCGCTGGTATGAGTCCCCAGCTTACGTTAGCCGCAGTATTAGAAGCAAATTCATACGCCGAGGGCACCAAATTATCGGCATGCGCAGCGCCGATGACAACATCGTAGCTGTTCGACCGCTGTAGCGCCATGTTCGGGTCAGAGTTTTGCGCGTATCGTTCCTGGAACTCGAAGCGCCGTTGATCAACGCCATTCAGCGATTGTTCTGCACTATACCCGGACACGAGCGGGGGGAGATAAGGCCAGTATTGGACCTTTTCGAGCATATAGCTGGTTCCGTCTATTTGGCAATAAAACCGTCCACGCCGGACTCTTGTTGTCGGGTCATAAGAGTCCTCCCGAAACACGATAGGCTGCAGATTGGTATTCCATAGAAGCTGTGCGGGGGAGACGATGGGTCTCGGGGAAATCGCGCGCAAAGAATTGCCGTCGCCTTCGTAGTAGTCGCGCGTATTGGGTCGCGCCACAATAACGCAGCTGTTATTGATCATGTTGCGGGTATCTGATCCTTCCCCCGGATGGTGGCGAGGGAACGGATAGAGAGGGGGTGCGGTGTCAGCGTTCAAGCCGGAACCTCTCGATACCGGCACTGCGTTTGAGCGCAGGGACTTCGGTCTTATAACGATCGAGGGCTTCGGCCAGTGTCGTGTTTTCCGCTTCAGCCCGCGAAACTAAAACACCGCGATCCATCTCTCCCTCGATCTGGCGCGCCCAAGTCTCGGTTTCAGCTTTGGAATCAAACGTGCGCGTGAGGGGTGGATAACCGCGACGGCGAATGAGGGCTCGCCAAGCTCCTGATCATTTTTGAAATGCGGCCAGCCGGGTTCCTGGTCGTATGGCATCCGGTAGGTGTACCACCAGTGTACCGAACCCCGGATATTGGTGAGAACTCGGTTCCCTAAATCATTGATTTTATGGTGGGCGATAGTGGGTTTGAACCACTGACCCCTGCCGTGTGAAGGCAGTGCTCTACCGCTGAGCTAATCGCCCGGTGCGGGGTAAGTTTACGGAAAAGCCGGGACTTGGTCAATTTCGGGATGCCTTTTGTTAGAATGACTTCCATGAGCGAGAACTATCGGAAAGCGGTCCGAGACGCCCGCCGCTTGGCGCGCACCCACAGCAACGGGA
>JAJYQN010000030.1 GCA_021794595.1 Pseudomonadota bacterium | reverse complement strand
CTCATCTGCTCTTCGGTTTCCACGCCTTCGGCCACTATGTCGAGACCCAGTTCATGTCCCAAGGTGATAATGGCGCTCGTAATCGCACCGCCATCGCCATGGTGACTGAGATCGGACACAAACGATTGATCGATTTTGAGGGCATTCAAGGGAAAGCGCTTAAGGTAGCTTAAAGACGAATAGCCAGTCCCAAAATCGTCGATCGCGAGCCGGATACCCATCTCGCTCAAGGCCTCCAGCATGTCTATGGCCCCCTGAGCGTTCTCCATCAAGACCGATTCGGTAAGTTCAAGCTCCAGGAGTCCTTCGGTGTCGGGGCCGGCCTCGAGAATGTCGGCCAACGTCGCGAGCAGGCCTCGATGGCGGAACTGGCGCCCTGAGATATTGACCGATACCCGCATGTCCTCGAATCCGCTCACGCGCCAGATATCCATTTGCGCAAGTGCTGCGCGTAAAGCCCACTCCCCTACGGGCACTATGAGGCCGGTCTCCTCCATGAGCGGGATAAACCCTGCCGGGCTTACCATGGCCCCGTCTGCTTGTTCCCAGCGCATGAGCGCCTCCACACCTACGATGTGGCCGGTCTTGAGATCTTTTTGTGGTTGATAGACTAGGCGCAGCTCGTCGCGGTCGAGCGCTCGGCGCAGGCGACTCTCGAGCGTCAGCCGTTCGAGGGCCCGCGAGTTCATGTCGGTGGTGTAGAACTCGTGGGCGTTACCGCCGCGGCGTTTGGCCCTATTGAGGGCGCTTCCTGCGTTGCGGATCAGTGCCTGGGCATCCTGGCCGTTGTCCGGGAACAAACTGACGCCCACGCTTACCGTAAGGAAGAATTCATGGCCATCCACGACGAATGGCTCGGCTACCAAGGCCGCGATGTGATTGGCAAACACGCTCACGTCCTGGGTGTCCTGTACACGTTCCAAAAGCGCCGCAAATCCATCGCCCCCGATCCGGGCCACAAGGGCCTGTTTGCCGAGAATCGTCTGCAAGCGATGAGAAAACTCCTGCACCACTTGATCGCCAACGATAGGTCCGAACGTGTCGTTTACGCGCCGGAAGCGATCAAGATCAAAGAGGATGATGGCGAGCGATTGCTGGTTTTGCATGGCCGTCGCGATCGCTTGGTCGATTTTTTCGGCGAAAAAGATACGGGTCGGCAAATTGGTGAGCGGGTCATGGTGGGCCAGGTACTGGATCCGTTCCTCGGTCGCTAGATGTTCGGTAATGTCTTTGCCGGTCGAGACGTAGTAGGTGATGCTGCCGTCATTGTCGCGTAGCGGCGTGATGGTCGTTTGCTCGTAGTAGAGCGAACCGTCCTTGCGCCGGTTTGCGAACACTTCCCGGTATACAGACCCCTCGCGGATGATGTGCCACAAATGGCCGTAAAACGCCCGCGAGTGACGCCCCGAGCGCAAAATACGCGGCGTCCGTCCTATGGCCTCGTCTCGGCCGTAGCCGGTTATGGTCTCGAAGGCCTTGTTGACGTAGCGTATGATGCCGCGCGTATCGGTAATGAAGACCGAATCCCCCGATTGCTCTATGGCGATCGAAAACCGCCGTAATTCTTGTTCCGTTCTTTGGCGCTCGGCGATTTCGGCCGAGAGTTCCGCGGTGCGTCGAGAGTGGAGGTAGTGCAAGCGTTTGAGGCGAGTGCGCCAGCGTTCTCTTTCCAGGGCGCTCGTAATGCTGCGGCCGGCGGCGAGCAAGGCGTACCGTACCGGCGGCGTGAGCGCTTCACGCGTCGCCATAAGGTCGATAAAGCCTATGGTGCGGCGGCGATCCAGAAGGGAAATGACGATCCGCTGGCCGAGAGGATTGCGGGAGACGCCTTTACGGCGCTTCCGGTGAGGAATCCGTCCCAGGCGCCACGGGTCTTCGGTGCTCGACCCCTCTTTGCGCGGAGCGGTCCGGTATTCGTCGTACAACACGATGGCGACGTCGATGACCCCCGGAAAGCGCAACAAAGCGGTCTTCGCACGCTGTACTACAAGGTCCTGGCCCTCGATACCAAGGAGATCGGTGATCAAAGCTGGCAGGGCCAACATCAGGGCTTGGCCTTGTCTCTGGGCGCGGCCGCGCGCCGGAGAGCCTTGTACCCGCCGGCTCATGCTGCGGGGATGCCGACCGCGCGCGGCCACGCAGAGTGCCGCCTCTCTCCGGATGCCGTTTGGCGAGATGCCGACGCGGATGATTCGAGTCCCGGGTTCTCGTAGCCACGGCACGAGTTTGCGTCCGCAGTCGCACGGGTCCATGAGGACGACGATATAAGGAGTCTCATCCATGAAGTGTCTCCATAGGGCCCGAGTATAGGGGACGCCGCTATCGGAAAACAGCGACCTTAAAGGCTGGAAGCGCCTGTTGAAGGGGCAGGCAGAAGCCTCCTGGCGCTCTTTAGGCGGCGTTCTCAGGGGCTGTGGGGCACTAAGCTTTTGTCCCAGCAACGAACAAAGGCCGCGTTGCCAGTCCGATAAGACTTGCACCCGGTGGCCGGGAAAGTATCTATACTGGGTGATGTATTAGCTGTGCGTCGGGTTATTTGTGACTGGCCCGACGTTCGGGCATTCTAGGGGCATAAAAAGGGACTGAAAAGGAGGGCTGGGGCGCGGCGATCTTAAGGCATTTTGCGGCTGGTTCCCTCCTTGAGGGTTATGCGGCCCGGATCTTGATCGAAGGATATCCGCGGCCGGATTTCGGTCCGGATGTCGGTATAAACGTCGGGATGACGGACCGTCTCTGAGGGGGGGGAGTTTGGTGGTGACAAGGGGTAGGGAGAACGAGATTAACCTTTTGGCGGCGGTCGTGGTCGCGGCCGTGGCCCTTATGGTCGGGCTGTCGGTGTTTTGGGTGATGCGCGGCATGACCGAGGACCTGCTCCGGCGGAGCCTGGAATCGAACCTAGCTGTCCGTGCCCACGGAGTCGCCAACCACCTCACGCAAGCGAACTCTGAGGTAGAGCTTATCGCCAGCCGCTCGTTCGTGATCTCCCAGGTGAGGGCCGCGGACCACGGCCGGCCCGTGTCTTCGCTCTTGGCGACTGGCCTGCCCTCGCTTTTGCATTTGGGTTTTTCCGCTATCGTCTTGCGGACCCGCCAAGGGACCATAATCGCGCGCGCGGGACGATTTATGAAGCACCCGCAGCGCGCCGTTCCTCTTCACGGTCTCCCCGGGGCGCAACTCCTCTGGAACGCGCGCTTGGGATTCGTATTCCGGAGACGTGTTCTGGTAAGAGACCAGGGACGGCCAATCGGGGAGTTGGCGGCGGAGATCCGCTTGCCCGCATTCGATCCCCTATTTGGCGCCGTAAAGGCGCTCAATCCGTCGGCCAAACTCTTCTTATGCGCCCCCCACGGACGGCTTATGGCCTGTTTTCCGAATACCGCTCAACCTCATTACCCGCCCCCCGTCATGGCTCGTTCTTTGGCCGGGCGGCCCCTCCCTATGAGCTATGCCCTGGCCGGTCGCGTGGGGTTTACCGTGAGACAAAACTATCAAAAGCGCCAAGTGGTCGCCGCCTATACGCCCGTGGCCCATCTCGGTTTGGGTATGGTCTTGTCTATGGATCTGGCCGCGCTCGAAGCCCCCATATGGCGGCGCCTGGGAGCGATCCTTTTTCTGGTGGGCGCGGTTGTGGTAGCCGCCATGTTGGCTCTGCGCTGGCGTTTGGCACCTCTTGTCGCGGATCTTGTATCCTCGGAACGCGCGGCTCGCGAGGCAATTCGGCTGTGGCGCGGGAGCGAAGAGCATGTGCGCGCCGTCTTACAGAACGTCGACGAGGGAATTATTACGATCTCCGAGATGGGTATTATCGAAACCATAAACCCAGCCGGCGAACGTCTCTTCGGGTATTCCGAAAACGACCTCAAAGGCCAAAATATCGCGATCCTTATGCCCGAGCCGCACCGCAGCCACCACGATGGCTATCTGAAGCATTATCGGCAAACGGGCGAGGCGCGGATTATTGGGAGCGGGCGCGAACTGGTGGCGCGCAGGCGCGATGGCGGCGAGTTTCCGATCGACCTGCGAGTATCCGAGTTTATTTTGGATGGTCAGAGGCGGTTTATCGGGACTATCCGCGATGCGAGCGGCCGCAAGGTGATCGAGAACCGGATGCAGCACATGGCGACCCATGATGCGCTGACCAATCTCCCGAATCGCACCCTTATACAGATTAGGATGGAGCAGCTGATTCGGCGTACCGATCGCAGCGGGCAGTTTTTTGCCGTGATGTTTGTCGATCTCGATCACTTTAAGGTCGTGAACGACTCGCTTGGTCACGATGTCGGCGACCAGCTCCTCTGCCTTATTGCGCGCCGATTGACGGATATCCTGCGCGCGGAAGATACGGTCGGACGTCTTGGCGGGGATGAGTTCATCGTCGTTGCCGCGAATCTCGTCACACCGCTCGATGCCTCGCTGATCGCCGAGAAGCTGATTAAGACCCTGTCGGCCCCCTGTGTGGTCGAAGGTCGGTCCATGACCATTGGGGCGAGTATCGGGGTTGCCTTGTATCCCCAGGATGGCCGAACCGTGGATACGCTGTTGAAACACAGCGATAGGGCGATGTACCAGGCGAAGATCACGGGTCGCAATATCTATCATTTCTTTTCCAAATCCATGAACGGGATAGAGTCAGCCCAGTTGGCCTTGGCAAGCGAGTTGCATCAGGCCCTGGCCCAAGACCAGTTCGTGCTGTACTACCAGCCGCTCGTGCAGTTCCAGGATGGGCGCGTGAGAGGACTCGAGGCGCAGATGTGTTGGCGCCATCCGGTCCACGGACTTATGCTGGCCACCGAATTTCTGTCACTGGCCGAGGAGGCGGGCCTCGCCATGCCTTTGGGCGATTGGATGGTGCGTCAGGCTTGCCGCGATTACCATATCTGGGCACAGCAGGGTCTCACCGTGCCACGCATTTCCGTAAAGCTGGCCGCTCGCCAATTGCGCGACCAGCGCCTCGCCGACGCGGCGATCGCCGCTGTTCGCGAAGCTGGTATGGAGCCCAAACGCTTGGGCATTGAGGTAACGGAAAATCACGTGATGGAAAGCGTCGAGGAGGCGATCGAGATCCTCGCTCGCTGGAGTTCAGCGGGCGTCGAGGTCTCGCTTGACGAATTTGGGAAGGGATCTTCCAGCGTGAGCTACTTAAAGAGGCTCCCACTCGACTCGCTGAAGATCGCCTCCTCGTTTATAGGCGACTCCGACACGAACGCGGATGACGGGGCGTGGGTGCGGGCCATTATCGACATGAGCCACGAGCTCGGTGTTCCGGTAATCGCTTCGGGGGTCGATAGGGAAAGCCAGTACACCTTTCTTCGCCTCTCCGGTTGTGATGCTTACCAGGGCGAATGGGGCGGACGACCGCTCCCAGCCGCCGATTGCACGCCCTATCTCGTGCCGCTTGCGCCCCCTCTGGCCGCCGCCCCCTAAGGGGTGGTTTCTGTCGGAGGTGCTCCTTCGGACATGGCGTCCGCCTTGCGCCGCCGCCGCGCCAGCCGTTTTTCGTAGGCGCAGGTCCGCTCTGGGATGACTTTTTCGTCAAACAACGATTGCTTTAGGAATGGGAAGCCAAAACGCATAAGCGCGATGTCGTCATGTTAAAACACGCGATCCCGCGGTGGCAGGAAAACTGGAAGGTGTCGTCGAGGTTTAAGGTAACGGGCTGTATGAGTCTCGACGACAAGGGGTTCGAGAGGTCTAGGCTCATGGGGTCCTCGTGGGATCTGGGAGTGGTAGGCAAAAAAAAGCGGAATTATATACTTGACAAATGCAGCCTCATGGGCGATAATTTCCTCATACTGAGGAAAAAGCCATGAGCACCGCGACACTGACAGACAAAAGATTCCACGATGACGAAGCCGCCAGAGAGCACCTGGAAGCCCTGCGCTGGCCTAATGGGGCTGTATGCCCCCACTGTGGTGGGGCGGATCGTCAGAGCAAGCTAGAAGGCGAATCCCACCGTCCTGGACTCTATTTCTGTGGGCATTGCCGCAAGCAGTACACGGTCACGGTCGGCACCGTGTTCGAGCGCTCGAAGATCCCCCTGCACAAATGGGTTCTGGCTACCCACCTGATCTGCTCAAGCAAGAAAGGCATGAGCGCCCACCAGCTACACCGTACCCTGGGAATCACCTACAAGACCGCCTGGTTCATGACCCATCGCATCCGCGAGGCTATGAACGTGGAGGTAAGCGGCCCTTTGGGATCTGATGGCGGTCCTGTCGAAGTGGATGAGACCTATTGGGGCAACACCGACAAGAACCACGGCAAGCGCGGTTATGCCCACAAGATGAAGATCGTCTCCCTGGTCGAGCGCAATGGAGAAAAGCGCTCCTACCATGTGGCGAATGTGACCGCCAAGACGGTAACCCCTATCCTCAGAAAGCAGATGTCCGAGAAGGCCCGCTTGATGACGGATGAATCCTCGGTTTATACCAAGGTCGGCCGCGAGTTCGCGCAGCATGGCGTCGTGAATCACAGCGCCGGTGAATATGCCGATGGCGACAAGACCACCAACACGGTCGAGTCGAGCTTTGCCATCCTAAAGCGCGGCCTGTATGGCACCTTCCACCATGTCAGCGAAAAGCATCTGCAGCGCTATGCGACGGAGTTTGATTTCCGCTGGAACACCCGCGCCAAACTTGGGTTCTCGGATGCCGACCGTGCTGATGCCGCTCTTAAGGGTATCTCGGGCAAGCGCCTCACCTATCGGCGGACTAACGAAGCCCAAATGTAAGGGATCAACGCCATGAGACCTAGAATCTTCGCGGTATTCGACAAGGATGGACTCCCTCGCGGCTTCTATCCGTCCGATATTTGGCCGACCCCACCAGAGAACGCAATAGAGATCAGCCGGGACGATTATCAGGAATTTCTCGAATACCAGGGCCAGCGCCGATGGGATGGAAAGCGCCCAGTGGACTACGCGCCCCCGCCTTCCCATGCACCCATAAATAACGATCCTGAAAAGGCGAAGACCTTATCTCGCCTTGCAGAAGAATCTGCCGCCATGGATGCGGCCATTGCAGCCACAGTAAGGGCGTGGTCTGGCTTGGAAAATGCGCTAGCGTACCTATTGGGCACAATCATCGGACACAATGGCGGTGCGCTCGGTATGGCCATCTACTACACCCCGAACGCGACTGAGGTTCGAATGTCGATAGTGGACGAGGCGCTAAAACAGTTTCTATTGGCGCGAGGCCAGCAAGGAGAACAAGTATCGACCTATTGGAAGACTCTGTATAAGCGTATCCAGAGATGCAAATCCACTCGCAATGATATTATTCACGGCAACGTAAGTACGTTCGTTTTTCCTGGAAGGGAGCAAAAGATTCGCTTGGTTGACCCAATTTTCGATATGAGCGTTAAGCGCACCATGGAGTTAGCATCATCAATGAGCGCTGCAACCCCCCAGTATCCGGGAAAATCTCCCCACGATGTAAGGGGCGCCGCACAGAATTTTGGGACCTTGGCTGAGGGCGTCAACAAAATGCGGCTCGTGGTCAGCCAGATGCAGAGAGAGACTTGGAATGACGAAGCATTTCAAGAAAAATGTCGCGAACTAGCCAATCATCTGCGGTCTGCACTTTCCCCAACTCCAGACGCCCAGACTCCGCCAGAACACGGAGACCAGCCTCCATCATCTCAGTAGTGACTTCTGCGTCATTCAGGAAATTATAAGGGGTGCACATGACAGCCTCAAAAGAAGGAAAGGATCAGAAATCCAAACCGGCCCAGACCGAATCCGACGTTCTCCGCCGTATGCTCTCAACGCCTCCAAAAAGGGATGAGAAGAAACCAGCGAAGAAACAAAAGCATAAATAAACGTTATATGTGATCCACTCCACAACAAGGGAGGGCGATATGGCGAAACGTGCTCAAATCAGGTGCATAAACAAGAGTGACCGAACAAGCCCGCATGAACGCATTAGGTCCGTGGGCGGCATCAATCCAGATGGGGGCCGCTGGAAACAGAGCGTTGCCACGACCATCCAGGAGATCGAATCAAAAGAATGGTCGTTCTATGTCAGCGTGGGCGGAGTTACAGCAGACGTAATCATCGCGACAAATGACGGTCACAAATACCTACGAACTACTGCGGACTCTTCGACGAGAGACAATCTACTTTCTCTCCCCGAGTGCCCGTAACCATTTCATAAGGCGCCTTGAATGCGGTGGGATTAAGCACCCATTCAAGCGCCTGCTGGATGGCGTAGAGTTCTTCGTACCTACCCGGACGGTCATCGGCGTGAAGCGCACGATAAACTCGGTCTAATTCCTGGTCGATATGCACCATGGGTGCCTCCATCTGCGTTTCTCAAGTATACAATTCCGAAAAAAAGGGGCCCACTCGGGACCCCCTTTGTACCTCTTTCCCACCAGCGTGTAATGCGCTTAGGGCGCCGTCGGCTTGGAAACGAGGTCGACGTGCGGCCGCTTGAACACGTTCCACTTTTTCGTCTTGCGGTCGTAGGTCGAGTTCACGAAGCACTTCCAGTTCTTCTCGTCTTCGAAGTTGAAGTCCATCCGGTAGTAAAAACCCGGATAATGTCGGGCCGAGCTATTTGGCCGAATGGCCGCTCAGTTTGACTTCCACCTTTTCGTCGTCTTTGAGGTTCGCGTAATACTCTCGCAGGATGGCCAATACCTCGGGACGGCTAAACTCGGCCGCTACCTCCTGACCCTCCGACAAGGCCTTACGCAGCTTTGTGCCTGAAACAAGCAGGCGATCCTTCTCTGTATGTGGGCAGGTTCTTGTGGACGCCATGCCGCCGCATTTATAACACCAGAATGTCCAGTCGATCTTTAAGGGCTTGGTCTCCAGCGCATCGGCAGGGATCTCGTCAAAGATCTTATGGGCGTCAAAGGGCCCGTAATAATCGCCGACGCCGGCATGGTCGCGGCCCACGATCAGGTGGGAGCAGCCATAGTTCTGACGGAATAGGGCGTGGAGCAAGGCCTCGCGGGGGCCCGCATAGCGCATATCGAGCGGATACCCCGATTGCACCACAGTGTCCTTCACAAAACCGACCTCGATCAGCTTGGCGATGGCCTTCGAACGGACCTCTGCCGGTATGTCGCCGGGCTTTAATTTGCCGAGTAGGGAGTGGATCATGACGCCATCGCAGATCTCGACTGCGATCTTCGCCAGATATTCGTGGGAGCGGTGCATGGGATTGCGTGTTTGAAACGCGGCGACGGTGGACCAACCCTTGCTTTCAAAGAGCGCCCGGGTCTCGGCAGGCGTCATGTAGGTGTCTGCGTACTTGGTCGGGAACTCGCCTTGCGAGAGGACTTTGATCGGACCTGCGAGATTGACTGGTCCTTGTTCCATGACCATCTTGACGCCGGGGTGGGCTAGGTCAGTGGTTTTAAAGACCTGCTGGCATTCATGGGCCTTGTCGATGGTGTACTTCTCAGTCACCTTCATGGTCGCCATGATTTCGTTCGATTCAGGGTCGACAAGCGCCACCTCCGAGCCGACCTTCAGTGTGGCGGCGGTCGCTTCGTCGGTCGAAAGCGTGATCGGAATCGGCCAAAAGACC
>JAJYQN010000133.1 GCA_021794595.1 Pseudomonadota bacterium | reverse complement strand
ATACACCATGCTTAGCGGTGTTGATAGCATCCTTCGCCGGGTCAAACGCGATCTCCACGGCACTTATTGTATGCACAATAATTAGGAAGGGCAATCACAATGCCGGTTCACGGCATAGTGTCCCCCCAAAGCCTTGCGCCCCGCAGCCAGGCCTCATTCCCCCTAAGAGGCGCCCAGCACCGTTTGGAGCGCCTGCTCCACGCGATCCGGTGTCAGGCCTTCGAGGCATTGAAGGTGTCCAAGCGGACAGCGGCCCGCAAAGCAGAGACTGCACGAGAGATGCAGCGAAAGGGCGATCGCGCGCGAATCAAGCGGCGGGGTGTGCTCGGGGTCCGATGACCCAAAAACCGCAACCAAGGGGCGACCGAGAGCTGCTGCCACGTGCATAAGACCCGAGTCATTGCTGACAACGGCTGTGGCAAGTCCTAGAAGATCTACGGCCTCAAGCAGGCTTGTGCGTCCGGTCAGATCAACGCAGGCGTTTTCGGACAGCGCCTGGATCGCCTGCGCCGCTTCCTGATCGCGCGGCCCTCCCATAAGCCAAATCTGCCAACCCTGCGCCTGATAGCTCTTAGCAAGCGTCGCGAAATGGCGTGCCGGCCAACGCTTCGCGGGCCCATATTCGGCCCCGGGACAGAGTGCGGGCACCGGTTCTGGGCTTGGCCCAGCCAAGCGTTCCGCACACAAACCCCCTTGAAGGTCGTACACGGAAAATTCCTATCTCACGCCGCAAAATAAAATACAAACTCTATGCGAACTCTATAATAATGCACACGAAGTTGTGAGTAATGGAAAGATCTCTAGAGCGGTTACAAATTAACCACCTAATCTCAAACCCTGCCGACCCAATAATCCGGGATAGTTTTTCGCGCGCAATTCTTCCAATGCTTGATCGGTCAATTTCCACGCACCACCCTTGATGCGGATAATCAGTTCCGTCCAGACCCGCTCAAAAGCCTGTATCGCAGCATTGTCATTAAAGTGAACGCCAACCGGCAGCAACGGTGCAATGTCCTCAGTAAGACTGCGCGTGAGCTTTTCCAGCATGCGTTGCTCGGCAACGGCGCGCGTGATGAATTCGCCTTCAAGAGCCAGATAGTGCTCGAAGCAGGCAATGAGCTTGTCTTGGTCCATCGCGAGTTGTTCGAGCCCGTGGTGCAGATCGAAGAGGTCGCGGTTTTTGCGTCGCTGCAACAACGCACGCAGCTTGGTGCCAAACAGCTCTTCGGGCTCGAAAGATGCAAGCTCGGTCTCGCCCTGATACCAGTCGTTATCCATCGAGCAGGGGTAAGACCTTACTCCAAACAGATGTTCGTGCTCGCGGGTATTGATTTCGACTTTGAGCTTTAGCGTGGCTTGCGGATCAGCTTCGGGCGTAAATTTGAACACCAGGTGCATCGAATGTCCCGTCTGCTTGTGACCGCATTTGCCGAGCCATGAAAGGGCCTCGCGGATTGCGTCGACAGTCGCGCCAATGGGTATGGCCTGCGTCTGCACCAAGTCGATGTCTTCCGAATAGCGTAGCGGTTGCTTGAACAGCAGCTTGTGGATTGCCGTACCACCACGAAAAGCGACCTTGCTTTTCAGCGCTGGCGCGTTGAAAAGGTCGCATAAGGCACGGCTGATAATCAGGTCTTGTTCGATTTGTCTGGCGTCTGGCCAAGGCGCCTTCACGCTCCAAGCCTGAATGTAAGCGCTGGGTATCAAAAGTCGATCTCCACGGATTCATGGATTACAAGCTTCCACTTCGCATTTTTTTCACGCGACTCAGGCAGGGATTCGATGAGAGGCTTGGCGGACGGATCCAGCGGCACCGCTGTTTTGGCTTTTTTGACAAAGGGTTCCAGCGCGTTAGCCTGGCGCACATGACCGGCAAGATCAAGTAAATAACCAAGCCGACGCACAGTTGAATTTTCGTAATCAGCCGCCGCCCGGGCAAGTGCCGGAGGTTTGGCTTTGGCCCCAACGTCCTTGACGATCTGCGCAATTCCATTGATGCCAGAAGCCTTGTGAAAGTAGCGTGCGCAATCCAGCAACGTCAACTCAACGCCAGCCACTTGGGCAAAACCGGCATCACTCTTCATCCGATCGAGCTGACCGGGTTGGTTGAGCTTCGCGAAGGCCATGGGAGCCTGATACAGAAACTGGACGCGGTGGCGGCCGATCTCGAAATCCCGCAACTGCTTGGGCACAACCACCTGAAAAACCATGGCAGCTTGATGCGATGAACCGTGGAAGGCCGCGGCGCGTAGTAGGGAGATGCGATAGTCGATACCCTGATACTTCATCAAAGGATCAATCCAGCGAACTGGATCGGGGGCGCCACTCGCCCGGTCTTCGGCGCGCAGGACCAAATAGAAGCCATGGCGAGGGTTGGCCAGCCGATGTTTTTTCACTAACCGGCTGATCGCAGCGGTCAGACTCGCCTGTTTCAGGTCGACCGCAGACAACACCTCTTCGCGGTCGAAGTACGCACGGCCATGGAGAAGCCGGTCGTCAATGAATTTATCAAGGGAGGTCATAGCCAAATCATATGCAAAACAATACAGATATTCAATGTTTTTGCTTATGAATCGGGGTGGATCGGTGATATAACTCGCTGGCGCCACCGGGGATCGCGCAGGGCCAGAGAAATAAGTGCGGACTATGAGACGAGGCGGGAACTTTGAGCAAGGCGCAGGAGGGTGACTCGGGAATAACTTGTGGCGGCGGACCCCATACTTTGCGTGGTCGGTAGCCGGCCACTGTCCAGCAAACCGTCATTTTGCGGCTTAATGGGATTCGCGCAGCAGGCCAATATGCCTTGCGGCAAATGCGCTTAAGTTCCTAAACTAAAGCGTGCGCCGGCCCTTGGCATGCGAGATGAGAAATCCCAGTCTTCCTCGCGTCTTCGGTCTTCGCGCCCTGCATGGTCTCACAGCGAAGCTACGAGGTGCCTGGTAATCGTCCTGCGGGCGAGCCCTGCGGTTTTCCGGCGCATAAACGGGCTCACCCGGTTCAACCCCGGTATCAGAAAGCGGTCGATGGCGTGCATTTTGCGCCTGAGGGTCCATCCAGACCCAAACCAAACGCTTGCTCAACTGCCGGTCCAGTCGCCAACATTGCGGGGGCAACACCCTTGCGATTTCTGTATGTCAGAAACGGATATACAATCTTGACCACCGAGGCGCCTATGAACACGCTGCCTGAATTGAGGCAGGTTTGTGCGGATATCGAGGCGAGGGTGAACGAGACCGCCGCATCGTTTTCATAGTGTCGCCCGCCCCGCAGCAGCCAGGCCTCATTCCCGCTAAAAGGCGCCCAGCACCGCTTGGATCGCCTGCTCCACGCGCTCCGGTGTCAGGCCTTCGAGGCACTGAAGGTGTCCAAGCGGACAGTGGCGCGCAAAGCAGGGACTACACGAGAGACGCAGAGAAAGGGCGATCGCGCGCGGATCAAGTGGCGGGGTGTGCTCGGGGTCCGACGACCCGAAGACCGCGACGAGCGGCAGGCCCATGGCGGCCGCCACGTGCATAAGACCCGAGTCATTGCTGACGACCGCAGTGGCTAGCCCCAGGAGATCTACGGCCTCAAGGAGAGTCGTGCGACCGGTCAAGTCGACGCAGGCGCTCTCGGAAAGCGCCTGGACCGCCTGCGCCGCCTCCTGATCGCGGGGGCCTCCCATAAGCCATATCTGCCACCCCTGCGCCTGATAGTTCTTAGCAAGCGTCGCGAAGTGGCGTGCCGGCCAGCGTTTCGCGGGCCCGTACTCGGCCCCGGGGCAGAGGGCGAGTACCCGTTCCGGGCGCGCCACGCCTAGACGTTTAAGGACTGCGTAGCCGCCGTCTGGGTCTGTGACAAGACGGGGCGGTATGACTGCAGGGAGGGATTCGTCCGGCTCAAGCCCCAGCATCAAAAAGCGGTCGACCGTGCGCATCTTGTGGCCGGGGGGTTCGTGGCGAATATCGTTCAGAAGGCCCCACCGGGCCTCGCCGAGAAAGCCGGTGCGCCGTCGCGCCCCGCTCGTCCAGGCCGGCAGGGCCGACTTGTAGGAGCGTGGCAGCACCAGAGCTTGTTCGTAGCGGCGGGGGCGCAGGTTCCAACCGAGCGCGAGCCTGTGGCGCAAGGCCAATCGCCCATGGGGTGCGAGCAAGGGAACGGCTTGGGCGACCTCGGGCATGCGAGCGAGCAAAGGGTAGGTTGCGGGCGGCGCTATCACGTCCAGCTCGCGATCGGGCCAGCGGGCCCTCAAGAGCAAAAAAAGGCTCTGGGCCATAACCATGTCGCCGACCCAGGCGGGACCTACAACGAGTATCCGCGCCGACGTCAAGAATCGCCTCTAGCGGTCTTTAAGGACGTAGAGGGTCCCACAGTACGGGCACAGCTCCTGGCCCGATTCTTCTATTGGCAGGAACACGCGCGGGTGCGAATTCCAAAGACTCATGCTTGGTAACGGGCAGTGGAGCGGCAGGTCCGCGCGCGTTATCTCGCAACGACGGTCCTTGGGTGCGCAATAGGCCGGGGCCGGATCCTTGTCCATGATCAGGCCTTTTTCGCGCGCCGCCCGGCGTCAGAGGCGATCACCGGCGTCAACCATTCGGGATGCGTCGTCCGCCGTCCGTGGACCTGCTCGAAGTAGAGGGTCTGAAGGCGCTCGGTGATCGGCCCACGGTGTCCGCAGCCGATAGCGCGATGGTCGAGTTCGCGGATCGGCGTCACCTCAGCGGCCGTGCCCGAGAAAAACGCCTCGTCGGCGATATAGACCTCATCGCGGGTGATGCGCTTTTCGCGCACAGGGACCCCTATCTCGTGGGCCAATTCGATGAGCGTGTCGCGGGTGATGCCCTCGAGCGCGGCCGTGAGCTCCGGCGTGAGCAAGGCCCCGTTACGCACGATAAAAATGTTTTCGCCGCTCCCCTCGGCGACGTAGCCCTCTGTGTCTAGCAAGAGTGCTTCATCGCAGCCGCATTGCTGGGCTTCGCGCAAAGCCAGCATGGAGTTCATATAGCTGCCGTTGGTCTTGGCTTTGCATAAGGCCGAGTTGATGTGGTGCCGGTTGAAGGAAGAGGTCTTGATGCGTATGCCGCGCTCCAGGGCGTCTTCCCCCAGATAAGCCCCCCAGGCCCAGGCCGCCACGATCAGGTGCACCTTCAGTTTGTCGGCGCGCAGACCCATGCCTTCGGCCCCGTAAAAGGCCATAGGGCGGATGTAGGCGGAGTCGAGCTTGTTTTCCCGGACCGAGGCCAGGATCGCCTCGCGCACCGCCTCTTTTTCGAAGGGGATGTCCATGCCCATGATATGGGCCGAGCGGAATAGACGGTCGACATGGGCGTCGAGACGAAAGATGGCCGGGCCCTCGGCGGTCGGGTAGGCGCGCACGCCCTCGAATACCCCCATTCCATAGTGCAAGGTATGGGTGAGGACATGGGTCGTTGCTTCGCGCCACTGGACGAGCTTACCATCGTACCAGATGACCCCGTCACGATCCGCCATCGACATAAAATAACCCCCTCTGAATGCGATATAACTGATACGTTCCCATCAAAACCGCGCCATACTGAACCGAAAAAACCGACTGCGCAACGGGGACCGCGCGCCCCTCGTCGGCTGGCGCAAATGGGTTACACTAGCGCCATGGAAAAACTCATCAACCAAGCCTTAGAGGACTACGCGCGTAGTCACAGCTCGCCTTTGCCAGATGTCCTCCAGGAGCTCGAGCAGTACACACGCGCCCACCGTTCGGACGCCCAAATGTTGAGCGGGCCCCTAGAGGGCGGCCTGCTGCGACTGCTCGTCATGTTGACATCGGCCCGGCGCATCCTGGAGATCGGTCTTTTTACCGGCTACTCGGCGCTCACCATGGCGACCGCGCTACCGGCGGACGGTGTGCTCGTCTCTTGCGAAAAGGACCCGGAGGCGATTGCCATCGCGCAGCGGTTTTTTGACCGCACGCCACATGGCCGTAAGATCCATATTCGTCCGGGACCGGCCCTCGATACTCTAGAGGCCTTGCGGACCGAGCAGTTTGATCTCGCGTTCATAGACGCCGATAAGGAGAATTACCCGAGCTATTATGACCGGGTACTTCCGCTTCTGCGTCCTGGCGGCCTCCTGATTATCGACAATACCCTGTGGTCAGGGCAGGTCTTGAGCCCGAAGACCCCGGCCGATCTCGCGATCGCCGCCTTAAACCGGAAGGTGCGCCACGACGACACCGTCGATGCCGTGCTGCTCACGGTGCGGGACGGTGTCACGGTGGTGCGCAAGAAAACGACCGCTTCTTCCTAACGGCGCATCGAGTCGAAGAATTCGGCGTTGTTCTTCGTCGCCTTCAGTTTGTCCAAGAGGAACTCGGATCCTTCCACGTCATCCATGGGATGCAGGAGCTTGCGCAGAATCCACAGCTTCTGAAGCTCGCCCGCGTCGATCAAGAGTTCCTCGCGACGGGTCCCGGACCGATTGATGTTGATGGCCGGATAGACCCGCTTCTCGGCCAATCGCCGGTCGAGATGGATCTCCATATTGCCCGTGCCCTTAAATTCCTCGTAGATGACGTCGTCCATCTTGGATCCAGTCTCGACCAAGGTGGTCGCCAGGATCGTGAGGCTCCCGCCTTCCTCGATATTGCGCGCGGCGCCGAAGAAGCGCTTCGGCCGCTGGAGGGCATTCGCGTCGACGCCCCCGGTCAGGACCTTGCCGGACGCCGGCACCACGGTGTTATAGGCACGCGCCAAGCGGGTGATGGAGTCGAGCAAGATGACCACGTCGCGCTTGTGTTCGACCAAGCGCTTGGCTTTTTCGATGACCATTTCCGCCACCTGTACGTGGCGGGTCGCCGGTTCGTCAAAGGTTGACGATATGACCTCGCCGCGTACCGACCGGGTCATTTCCGTCACCTCTTCCGGCCGTTCGTCTATGAGGAGCACGATCAGGACGCATTCCGGATGGTTCGCCGTGATCGAATGGGCGATCTGCTGCAGCATGACCGTTTTGCCGCTTTTGGGCGACGACACCACCAAACCGCGCTGACCCTTACCGATAGGCGATATCAAGTCGATAACGCGCGAGGTGAGGTTCTCCGCCGAGGCGTTGGCTTGTTCGAGTTTGAGGCGGGTATTCGGGTGAAGGGGTGTCAGGTTTTCGAAGAGGACCTTGTTGCGGGCCTCCTCTGGCGACTGAAAGTTGATGTTTTCAACCTTCAGGAGCGCGAAATACCGCTCGGACTCCTTTGGTGGCCGGATGTTGCCCGTCACCGTGTCGCCGGTACGCAAATTGAACCGCCGTATCTGGCTTGGGCTGACATAAATGTCATCGGGACCGGCGAGATAGGAGCTGTCGGCTGACCGGAGAAACCCAAAGCCGTCCTGGAGAATCTCCACGACGCCCTCGCCTACGATGTCCTCGCCTTTTTTGGCCTGGGCCTTCAGGATCGCAAAAATGAGGTCCTGCTTGCGGAGTCGGCTTCCGCCCTCGAGGTCAAGGGCTACCGCCATCTCCACAAGTTCGGTGGCGGGTTTTCGCTTCAGTTCAGAAAGGTGCATAGTCATTTTTTTGAGAAACCATCAGGCATGAAAAGGCGGATGATTCCGCGACCTGATCAGAAAAGGGGTTGAGAAAAGAGAAAGCAAGGGGAACCGCGCTTCCTACCAGATAACCTTAGCACCTTGGTTGCCCAGCGTCTAGTAGCGGCAGCAGCCAAGGTGCCCATCTTACAGGTTGTCGTCCAGAAAGGCCGCCAACTGGGACTTCGACATCGCGCCGACCTTGGTGGCCTCGATGCTTCCGTTTTTAAACAGCATGAGCGTCGGTATGCCGCGAATGCCGTACTTCGGGGGTGTCGCCGGGTTTTCGTCGATGTTGAGCTTTGCGACAGTGAGCTTGTCCTTGTAGTCGCGCGCCACCTCCTCCAACACCGGCGCGATCATCTTGCATGGCCCGCACCACTCGGCCCAGTAATCCACTAACACGGGACCGGCGGCGTTCAGCACGGCCTCCTGAAAGGTGTCGTCGGTCACGTAAATAATGCCCTGGCTCATGTGTTGGCCCCAGCTGTTGATGTTGAGAATCGTCGATTGAGAGGAACGCGCTGCAGTAGAGCTATTGTGGACAGAACCGCCTCCCGTTGGCAAGACATCGCAAGATGTTTCCCCTTGCCCTCTGTTTTTGCTATTGTAACCCATTAATGGACAACACCCACCTCAGTAGCCAGGCTTTTTCCGACCTTGGATTGCCCGCACCCGTTTTGGCGGGCGTACTTCAGGCGGGTTTTACGTACTGCACGCCGATCCAGGCTGCCACCTTGCCGAAGGCCCTTGCGGGCCGGGACGTGGCTGGCCAAGCGCAGACCGGCACAGGCAAGACCGCCGCCTTTTTGCTTGCGGTCTTTAACCGGCTGCTGCTTTCTGAGCCGGTCTCCGGGCGACGACCGAACCAGCCGCGCGCGCTCATTTTGGCGCCCACCCGCGAGCTTGCGATTCAGATTCATAAAGACGCGCTTGTTCTGGGCGAGGAGTGTGGCCTGCGTTTGCAGCTGGCTTATGGCGGGACCGGCTATGACACGCAGCGCCGCGGCATAGAGGAAGGGGTCGATATTTTGATCGGGACCCCCGGGCGGCTTATCGACTACTTCAAGCAGCATGTCTTTGACCTGCGCGCCCTCCAGGTCATGGTCTTGGACGAGGCGGATCGGATGTTCGATCTCGGGTTCATCAAGGACATCCGCTATCTGTTTCATCGTATGCCGCCGCCCGCCGAGCGCTTGAGCATGTTGTTTTCCGCAACCCTCTCCTATCGGGTCATAGAGCTCGCATACGAGCACATGAATAACCCCGAGCTTGTGCAGATCGAGTCGGAAAAAATGACCGCCGAGCGGGTTCGCGAGCGGCTCTTTCATCTCGGGCAAGAGGAGAAGCTGCCGGTCCTGGTCGGCCTATTGCGCCGGGAGCAGGTCAACCGGGCCTTGGTCTTTACGAATACCAAGCATGTGGCCGAGCGTGTTCAGGGCTGGCTTACCGCGAACGACTTTCCCTCGGCGGTGTTGTCGGGGGATGTGCCCCAACAAAAGCGCCAAAGCCTGCTCGCCGATTTCCAAGCCGGCCGGTTCCCGGTCTTGGTGGCGACCGACGTCGCGGCCCGCGGCCTTCATATCACCGATGTAAGTCACGTCTTCAATTACGATCTCCCGCAGGATGCCGAGGACTACGTCCACCGCATAGGGCGTACGGCGCGAGCCGGCGCTGCCGGCGAGGCGATCAGCTTGGCCTGTGACGAGTACGCCTTTTCCCTGCTCGATATCGAGGCCTATATTGGCCACAAGATCCCGGTGATTCATGTGACCGACGATCTTCTGGTTGAACTGAAGAGGCCGGTGTTCGCGCCCCGTGGGGAGCGCGTGAAACCTCGAACGCGCCCGGGAGGGTCGGCGGGTTCGGGATCGCGTGGTCGGCCAGAACGCCGCCCGCACACTCATGGTGCCCGCCCGCAAGCCGCCCACGCCCAGCAGAAGCCGGTTCCAACGGCCCCGGCGGCGCAGAGTGCGCCACCGGCCCAAAGCCCCGCTTCGCCGGTGCGCCCGCCCGGCAAGAAGCTTCCCGAAAAGCCAGTCCTAGGTTAGAGGAAAAACAGATGGCCGAGTTGCGCTTACAGGGCGGATCCACTGTCACCGCGCCGCAAGAGATCGCCGAGCTTCTGGCGCCGCTTGGCGTCCAGCTTCGCTATTGGCCGTTACCGGATGCCCCCCGTTCTGCCGAACTGCGAGCTGCGAAGACGCTCTCGGCGGGCGAACAAGACGAACTCTTGGGTCTTGTCGATCATCGTTTTCGGTCCTTACAGGACGAGTTCGGTTACGAGGCCCGCGATCTCATCGTTTTACATGAGGACATCCCGGATCTCGCTCTCGCGCTCGCCAAATTCGCCGATATCCATTATCACGAGGATGATGAGGTTCGCTACGTTCTGGATGGCGCCGGCTACTTCGGGTTCGTCACAGCGACCGGGGACCAGATGCTGCTCAAGGTCAGTGCCGGCGATTACATCAATGTGCCAGCGCGTACCGAGCATTGGTTCGTGATGCGCGATTCCCCGCGCATCAAGGCCGTTCGTTACTTCATCGACAAGGAAGGTTGGGTGCCCGTCTATACGAACACGGCTGTTGCCTTGGCGTGACGCCACGCTTGTCGAATAATCCTACCGCCATTCTTGCGACCTACCGGTTCCCGCCGGGCGTCAATGCGCAAAAGCAGGCCGAGATCATAGCGATCGGCCAGACCCTGGGGAGTACCGGCGCGCGCTTCGCCGGCCGCGAGGCCGCTCTTGCGGCCTGTCGCGGGGAGGTGTTGAGCGTCACGTCGGGCGACACCGAAAGCCTGGCCACGGTGCGTTTCCCCACCGCGAATACCGAGGGCGACATAGGCACCTTGCTCACCATGGTATTCGGCAAATACAGCATGGCGGGCCCCGCCCGGCTTGTCGACCTGATGTTGCCGGAAGATGTGGGCACGCGTCCGCGCTTTGGTATCGACGGCCTCCGGACACGGGTCGGGGTAGCCCGTCGGCCGCTTTTAATGGCCATTTTTAAGCCGGCCCTGGGACTGACCGCGCACGACCACGCCGAACTGATCCGCAGTGTTGCCGATACCGAGCTCGACCTCATCAAGGACGACGAAATCCTCGGCAACCTCGCGTCCGCCCCAACGCTTGAGCGCTGGCGGGCCTGTCGGCCGCTTATAGAGGCCATGCGCGACCGTCGTGGCCGCGACTTCCTGTACGCGGTCAATGTGACCGGCCGTGCGGACCGGCTCCTGGCCCAGGCCCGGGCCCTGGTCGCCGAAGGGGCCAACGCCCTGCTCGTCAATGTCTTAGTCTACGGCTACCCGCTCCTCGAGGCCTTGGCTGCCGACCCCGAGATCCAGGTACCGCTGGTGGCCCATCCAGCGCTGGCCGGCGCCTTCAGTCTGGCCCCCGATCACGGCATCGACTACCGCCTTGTGCTCGGCACGCTCATGCGTCGGGCCGGCGCCGATATCGTGCTCCACCCCGCCCGATTCGGTTCCCTGCCCTTCTCCGCTGGCGATGAAGAGGCCATCATCAGTGCCCTGCGCGCGCCGGATGCCGATTGGCCGCGCGTCTTTCCGGGCCCCTCGGCTGGCATCAAGCCCGAGGTCGTGCCGGCCTTGAGACAGGATTATGGCGACGACCTCGTTATCAACGCGGGATCGGCGATCTTTGACTTTGCCAAAGGCCCCAAGGCCGCCGTCACCGCCTTTTTTGATGCCATGGGGCTCAATTAGTTTATGAACGGCGATCCCCGCACGCATTTGGCCCATGTCGGGCGCCAATTCTATGACCGCGGCTGGATGTGGGCGACGGCCGGCAATCTCAGTGCGCGCGCCGACCCGGAGTCTTTTTGGGTTACAGGGAGCGGCGTCAGCAAGGGCACTTTGACGACCGAACAATTCGTGCGCCTGAAGATTGCTGACGGCGCTATTCTGGAGCGCGCTGATCCGGTGATTCGCCCCTCGGCCGAGGCGAGCATTCACTGCGCGATTTATCGGGTGCGGGGAGAAGCGGTCGGCGCCTGCCTTCACGGCCACTCGGTGGCCGCCGTGCTCGCTTCTCGATCTGGCGATCACCTGGTTCTGCCGCGCGTTGAAATGGTCAAGGCCTTGGGGGTTTGGGACGACAACACCGAGACCACTCTGCCCATTTTCCGAAATCACGCGCAGGTAGCCCACATAGGCGACTTGACCGAAGAGTTCCTGGGGGCGAATCCCGACGCCTTGCCGGCGCTCATCGTCCGTGACCACGGCGTTACCGCCTGGGGGCGCACGATACCCGAGGCCTTGCAGCACTTCGAGGCCGTAGAATTCCTCCTTACCTTACTGAGTCGTGGGTTTTAGTTCTCAGTCCCATACCTCAAACGGGGGACTACCGGGTCTTGCGCGCATAACCCGAGCAGAAGGCATAGGCAAAGCGAGCTCAGATGAGCTTTGCTCTACAAAGACCGAGGAGAGTGTTCAGGAAGGCCTTCAGTTCCGGACACTCTTTTGCCGCCATGGTGAGGTCCTGTTCACGCAGGATCCTCGCTGCGTCACGCGTCTTGACATAGGACCGGCCTCCATTGCCCACCCGGAACGCCTCTTTGAGATGGTATGCTGGGGGATGGCCGTGGTTCACCTGTTCAGGATGGGGAGAGGGTTTTGGTGCGGTACTCTTGGCGAGGCGCTGAACATCGGACCAAAACGGCAATAACCACGCCTCAAAATCGTGCTGAGCTGCGTGGGCGTAAAAGCGCGGCTCCTCTCCGACCCAGTTTCGCATCTTATTTTTTGCATCCCTGGCATCCCTAAATTCCCTAGTGCCCGTGTAGACATCGGTGAGCGCCACCACGGCGTCCGCAGCGAATTTTCCCGACAGTAACAGGCTCACTTTTTTGCGCAAGCCGTCGTGGGTCGGTATGCGGCCATGGCAAGGTACAGGGTCCAGTTTGGGCATGGCCTCGCCGCCCAATTGTGTTTGCAAAAACCTGCGCACTGTCGGGATGAATACCTTTTCGGTGGCGCCTTCCACAATAATCGCGATGCGCGTGCTCACGACCGACCCCCCAATCGCCCAAGTTCCCAGAGCTGATCGAGACTATATTCCTTAAGCCAGGCGCCCATATCCATGTTGTCGGCGCGTGTCGCCACGGTGCCCTGATCGCGGTCCAAATCGCAGACGATCAGTTCGGCTGGATCTAGAAATCGGACCAATTGCTCGGAATGCGTGGCAATAAGCAATTGCGTACGCGTTGCGGCCTCTCGGAACAAATCTGCCAGTAAGCGCAGCATCTCTGGGTGGAGGCTTACCTCGGGCTCATCGATCAATGTCACGGTCGGGAGCCCCGGGCTTTGTAACAAGGTGATAAGCCAGAGGAACCGCAGTGTGCCCTCGGAAAGCTGGTGCGCATAAATAGGTTGTGTGTAATCGCGCTCCTTCCAGGCCATGGTCAAAGAGCCGGCCGCAACCGGAGGGAAGTCCATGCGTTCAAAATTTGGGAATGCGACCCGAATCGTATCCTCGACCGCTTCGAAGCGGTCGCGTGCGGTTTCGCGCAGAAAGTACAAGCACGATACGAGGTTTTCCCCGTCTCTCCCCGGCAGCGAAGCTGGTTGCATGGCTTGAGGCAGGCGCACAGGTGCTCGTGGCGACACATCAAGCGCGTGGTAGAGTGTCGAAGAGGCTAGTGTTTCGCGAAAGTGCTCGGGCTCGCGAAACATGTTAGGGACCTGAGCCAGCGACGTTTCCAGGGGTTTATGCTCCCATGTGGGCTGCACCAGCTTTTTTGCCCCGTTATCGTAATACCGGATATCGCGCCCATTCGAGTCGATGTATTTAAAAAACGGATCTTTGCCCTTTGAGTTATGCCGACGTTGTTTCAGTTGTTCACAGGGCAACATGTAAGCCAAGCCGCCGGCTTGTAAGTCGACCCTATATTCAATCGGCTCTTCGCCCGCGATGGGCATGGCCAACGCTAAGGACAGCGGATCCTTGCGGTCGCGGGTCATGAGGCTTGAGAGACCGCCAGCCAAGGATAATGTCTCCTGAAGATGACCATCTGCGGATGCCGCCAGTAGACTCATAACCTCCAGGATGGAGGTTTTGCCGACCCCGTTTGCACCGATGAGCACGTTGAGGGGCGCAAGCGGCAGATTCAGCTCGCGCAGATGACGGAACCCATTTGCTTGCAGTCTCGAAAACCCGGTTTTCATGTGTTGCCTCTAGGAAGACTCTCGGCAGGAGTGATCTTACGCCCGTTCCCAGCCTTAATGTACCAGGGGAAAAGGGATTGGGGGCTTCCATTTGGGGCGCCAACAGGGCCCATTGCCTGCGCGCCTTTTAGGGGCAGTGTATGATGCTATGTGCCAATTCTTGGCGGGCTTAAAGGGTCATGGTATGAGGGTGATTGCGAGATCAACCCAATCCTGTAGGAGTACCCATACCGTGGCCGCAAGAAAGCATAGCGCCAACATGGTCCCCCAGAAAGCCTTGATCGCGGAAGACCAGAACCTCTGGCGGGCCCTGATGAAACAGGTCCTGCCAGAGGTTCTAAGGCCGAGGTGACAAGAACGCCGAGGCCGGCCCCCTTGGCGCGAGGAAGGCCGCCAAGGCTACCGGGCCGGCCACCCCAAACCGGGCCCAGCATGGGCATGACCGGTCGCCAAATTGTGTTTGCAAAAACCGCGCACGGTCGGGATGAATACCTTTTTGGTGGCGCCTTCCACGATAATCGCGCTGCGCACGCTCACGATCGACCCCCAATCGACCAAGCCCCCAGAGTTGATCGAGACTATATTCCTTAACGCGTACTTCGACAGTATCCTGCCCCGAGAAAATCTTATTTCTCGAACGGATTTAGTAGTGGTATTTGAAACCGCTCAAAGTCTCGGACATTTCTGGTAACGACGGTAAGCTTGTGGGTGATTGCGCAGGCTGCGATCATGGCGTCCTCATAAACCGTATTCGATTGCCGGTGCATCAGTTTCGCCCAGAGCCGAAAGGTCGCGGTATCCATGGGTAACACATTATGAGTAACGGCAACCTGATCGGCCCACGCCTCTATTGCCACGGCCTTAACGGCGTCTTGCTCGCGCGTCATCTCGATGCCGGCCTGTATTTCGCCCAGCGTTACGGCGCAGAGGTAAAGATCGCCGTCGGCCACGCCTTCGAGCCACGAAATCACGGCCCCGTGTGGACGTACCTTGTGTAGCTCGGAGACGATGTTGGTATCAAGGAGATACACGGTGAGCTTACAAAACTACGCCAGGTCGGCGCCGGGCGGATCCGCGCTGAGGCAGCGCGAAGTCCGCGCGATCGCAGTCGGACAACAACAATGACTTGAGAGAAGGGCGCGCACTATTGCTTAATCGCTTCCATTCAGCGATGGGCACGAGAACGGCGGCCTCCTCGCCGCGTCGGGTGACTATTTGTGGCCCTTCGCTTACGCAGGCATCCAGCAGTTGGCTGAAACGGGCTTTTGCATCGTGTACGGGCCAAGTGCGCATGTTTTAGACTCCCTCAATGACTAGTCATATGACTAGTCTAACAGGGCTTTTTACAAATAGGCACCAAGACAAATATGGGGCCGCTCTCGCCAAGCCTAGACCGATTTTTTTAGGGTTCAGTGTGGGATTTATGTGGTCCGCTTGTAAGCTCTTTCCGACGCAGGAATTACGCTCACAGCAGCGGCCCAGGGTGCCGTCTCCGGACCTTCAGGCATATCGCCTATGGCAGACGGCGAGACGCCGTCGCCCAATTGCCTTTCTTCACAGTCCTTACTATACTTGATATAGTAAGGACGCGAGGACTATGCGATGAGCATCGAAGCCACACTGACCAGCAAGGGTCAAACGACCATCCCTAAGGAAATCAGAGACAGCCTTCACATGAAAGCGGGAGATCGAATGACCTTCACTCTCATGCCAGATGGCACCGTGGTTCTGCGCTTGAAAAGTAAGAGTCTCACGGAATTGGCGGGCGTGCTGCATAAGAAAGGGCGGAAGCCGGTTCCGGTTGAGCAACTGTCACGCTGATGCTGGGAATCGACACCAACGTGCTGGTCCGTTTTCTGGTGCGGGATGACGAGGCCCAGTTTGAAAGGGCACGCAGGCTCATCAAGCGGGAAGTTTCAGCAGGTCGCCGTGTTTTCGTCAATCAGTTAGTGATTATGGAAGCCGAATGGGTGCTCCGGAGCCGATACGCCGTGTCGAAGCATCAGATTATCGAAACTCTAACGGGCTTGCTGGGTGCGGCGGACGTTCAATTCGAGGACGAGCCCGCCATGGAACAGGCGCTTTTTCTCTGGAAGGATAGTGCTGCCGACTTCGCGGACTGTCTGATTGGCGCCAAAAATCGGCGGCTCGGATGCCGGGCAACCGCTTCCTTTGACACTAAGGCGACCAAGTTGCCGGGCTTCGTGGCCGCCTAATCATCCTCAGGTCTTCCCCACCGAGTCGCTTACAACCGAATGGCGCGGCCGGCGCCTGAGGCCCACCAATAGGCGGGAGGGCCTAAACGAGGACTCCGCCGCCGTGTCCGGTGGTGCGCTCTTCCCGAACACCGAATCGTGTCTGGGGCTAATCCGAGCCTTATGCGCAAAGACCCACGAGACCTGGCTTGAAGACAACCGCTCACTCATAGGGAGTGCCTCGCCGAGCAGCGCCGCGACGACCTTTTGCAGGCCGCCTGATGAAATCCTCCCTCACGCCAGGAAGGAATGCGCATAAGCTGGTGGACACAAGCCTTTTGGGAGCTACCCAAGGTTCGTGAGCGCGCCTTGCCTTGCGCGATCCCGAAAGGTGCTAAGGCGCCTTTCAACGCCGGACCCAGACGCCAACCGGCGTTTGCTTCGAGGGGATATTGAATCATGGGCGTTTGTCGCCCCGCCCCCGGCCGTGCGCCACAGAATAATGGCCGGGGCTCGCGTAGGCGCAGGCCTTTTCTAGGGCGCCGGGAAGGGACTTGCCTGTTCACGCACCACGTCCCAGCCGGCCAATGTGATGGGGCCTGTCGTCCGCGCAAAACTCAGCGCTCGGTAGTAGCCCGAGGCGTTCGCAAAGCCGATTGGGGTATAGGTGACGAGGGCCGGCACGCCGTTCATCAGGGTAAGGGGTAGCCAGCGGCCGTCTTTATGGGTGAAGAACATCTCTTCATCCATGCGATAATAGGGCTGCCAGCGATTGCCTAACGGAAAATAGCGGACGTCCACCAAACAGAGGAGCTTTGGCTTGATGCGCCCCTGGACATAAAATTTCACCACCCGGTCGGGCGGTTCGGCGCCGCTTACGGTGGCGCCGGGTACGATCGTCCAGCCCGAGACCGTGAGCCCTTGAACAGGGGCCGTATATTGGCCGGACTGGGCGGCTACCGTCCAGTCAATGTTCTGCCCGTTGTGCACATGCTGGAGAACCAACAAGGCCGGCGTTTGCCAGAGTCCGGGAAAGAACCACAGAAGGCCTGCGGCTTGCCGCCAGCCCCCGGACTTACTCAAGAGGAGGCGCGTTATGGATCTCATGCTCGGTCTTATTTTTGGCACGATCGGTTCCGCCTATTTTGTTTACGGGCGCAAGCAGCGACACGGGGTTGCGCTTTTCAGTGGTGTGGCGCTCATCGTTTTTCCCATGCTCGTGTCCCAGGCTGTATGGCTGACGCTTGGCTCTTTAGCCTTTATGGCCTTGCCCTTTTTTGTTTCGTTGTAACGCTGGTCTTCAGGCGCGCGATGATGCGCAAAAGCGCCTCCCGCGGCGGATTGCCGACCACGGCTCGCACTCGCCCTTCCTGATCTTTATAGACGAGAAAAGGAACGCCGTTGCCGCCCGCGGTATTCAGGAGGCGCGCATTGCGTACAAGACCCGCGCCGACCTTAAAGGTCGCTCGTCTCGGCGTCACCGCAAGGCCCCGCCCATCGCGATATCCGCTTTCGGCGCGAGCGAGTGCTACAGCGGGGTTTTTGGCCTCTAAAAGATGGGCCGCCTTGCCGAAGCTCGAGAGCTTCAGGATACCGACCGGAAGCCACCTGACCTCGAGCCCTTTCGGTCCGATAAGCGGCTGAAGGTTCTCGTAGAGCTGGTGGCAATATGGGCAGTCGGGATCGAAGAAGACATAAAGGTCCTTTGCGCCGTGGCCCTCGTGAATCATCGCCGCTTCCTTGAGCTGCGCCCATAATCGCACCGGCTCCTTGCGGGCATAGACGCCCTGGCTATACCACGTAGTCACCACTAGGCACAGCGTGATTCCTATCCTTTTTAATGACACAAGCCGGCCCTCATCTGGAGAGTATAGGCCTTAGTCTGGCCACGTGAGCCAGTTGCGGGGTTTGAGGTAGATGTCATAGAGGGCGGCCTCCGGCGTCCCGGCTTCTGGGTGCCAGTTATAACGGAAGCGCACCTCGGGCGGCAATGACATCAGGATCGATTCGGTCCGGCCCCCGGACTGAAGCCCAAACAGCGTGCCTCGGTCATACACCAAGTTGAACTCGACATAGCGTCCCCTCCGGTAGAGCTGAAAATCGCGCTCCCGCTCCCCGTAGGGAGTCGCTTTGCGCCTTTCCACGATCGGTAGGTAGGCTGGCAAAAAGTGTTGGCCCACACTCTGCACAAAGCCCCAGTCCTTGGCAAAGTCGCCGCTATTCACATCATCGAAAAAGAGCCCTCCGATGCCGCGCGGTTCGTTACGGTGTTTGATGAAAAAGTAGTCATCGCACCACGCCTTGTAGCGCTCGTAAGAGCCGCTCTCGTAATTTTGGCAGGCATCATGCGCCTCACTGTGCCAGTGGCGGGCGTCAGCGCCGAAGCCATAATAGGGTGTGAGGTCGAATCCCCCTCCGAACCACCAAGTCACAGGGTCGGTGAGCGCTTCGAAGTAGCGCAGATTGCAGTGGGTTGTCGGCACATAGGGATTGCGCGGATGGATCACGAGCGACAGCCCCAAGGCGTGAAACGCCGCGCCTTCCAGTTCCGGGCGCAGCTTAGTGGCAGACGGCGGCAGCCGGGCCCCAAAGACGTGGGAAAAATTCACCCCCGCTTGCTCAAATACCTCCCCCGTTAAGACCCGCGATCGGCCCCCGCCGCCCTCCGTCCGATCCCAACATTCTTCGCGAAAGCCCAGGCCTTGGCCGTCGAGCGCGGCCAAGCGGTCGCAGATATCGTCTTGCAACCGACGGAGCGTGTTCCAGACGAGGTCCCGCTGGGTGCTCATGATCGAATGGTGCGCCCGCTACGGGCATCGCGGATCGGCGTCGGTCGTGCCAGTGTCCCGATGCGCCCTAGGAGAATCGCATCCAAGTCGCGCCCAAATCGTCGGCACAGGTCCCGATAATGGCGCGCGGGTTTTTGTCGGGCGCGGTTGGCACTGGTCGAAATCAGTGTGCCGCCAGAGAGTCGCGCGAGTTGTGCGGCCTGCCGGTGCGCCGTGACCCGCACCGCTACCGTCATGTGGCGGCCGCGTACGATGGCCGGAAGCGCCGGGCCCGCCTCTACAAGCCAGGTATGTGGACCAGGCCAACTCGCCAGGATATGGGTCGGCAATTCCTTGAGGTAGGGCCGCAAGGCCTCGGCCTGGCGGGCGATGAGAATAAGACCCTTGGCCGCTGGTCGTCGTTTGAGGCGCAGAAGACGCTGTACGGCGCGCCGATTGCGGGGATCGCAGCCCAGTCCAAAGCAGGCCTCGACGGCGTAGCCCACGACCCCCCCGCGGCGCACTATGGCGCTGACGTCCCGCGGGCTGCGTCGTAACAGCGGCCGTGACCCGCGGGCATCACGACTATCATGAGCTTGCCCTACGCAGGCCTCGATCAAGACCGACCGCCGAAACGTTGGCCGATGTCGCGACGATAGACGGCATCGGCGAAGCCTATGGCGCGAACCCGTTGATAGGCGCGGGCCCGGGCCATGTCCATGGTCTCTCCTCGACTCGTGACCCCGAGCACGCGCCCGCCGCGCGCCACGATGTGCCCGTTTTCGTCGCGCGTGCCGCTATGGAAGACCCGGGTATCCGGATCTTCTTGATGGTCGAGCCCCGTGATCTCGGCGCCTTCGCGGATCGGTCCGGGGTAGCCGGGGGCGGCCAAGACCACGCACAAGGCCGGGCGCGGATCAAATTGTACGAGTTCCTCGGACAGTTGGCCCGAAAAGGCGGCCTCGATAAGTGGCAGGAGGTCGGATTTTAGACGCATCATCAAGGGCTGGGTCTCGGGATCCCCGAACCGGCAGTTAAACTCAAGGACCTTGGGCCCCTCGTCTGTGATCATAAGGCCTGCGTACAGGAAGCCCCGGTAGTGATGACCGTCTGCGGCAAGCCCGCGTAAGGTCGGCTCGATAATGGTCTCTCGTATCGTCTTTTCGAGCTCCGCCGTCACAGCCGAGGCCGGGGAGAACGCCCCCATGCCGCCGGTGTTGGGCCCCTTATCGCCGTCATCCCGTCGCTTGTGATCTTCGGATGTGGGGAAGGCCACATAACGCAGCCCGTCGGCGAGCACGATAAAGCTCGCCTCTACTCCCACGAGCCGCTCCTCAATGACGATCTTCGCGCTCGCAGCACCGAAGGCCCCAGCCAGCATGCTGGCCGCCGCCGCCTCCGCTTCCGCCGAATCGTCGGCGACCACGACCCCCTTGCCGGCGGCAAGCCCATCGGCCTTGACGACCTGGGGGCCGGGGTGGGTGGCCAGATAACGCCGGGCGCTTTCAAGGTCGGTAAAGCTTTGGTAGCGGGCCGTGGGGATCTTGTGACGTTCCAGGAAGGCCTTCGCGTGGCTTTTGGAACCCTCGAGCTGGGCGGCTCTGGCCGTGGGTCCGAGGCAGAGCAGCCCTTCGTTCGCAAAGCGGTCGACGAGACCTGCGACGAGCGGCGCCTCCGGTCCCACGATGGTGAAGGCCACGCCCTCCTTTTTGGCGGCCGCCACGAGTCCGTCGAAGTCGTCGACGGCCAAAGGCAGATTACGGGTCTTTGCTTCCAAGGCCGTGCCGGCGTTACCAGGCGCCACAAGCACCTCGGAGACGCGCGGCGAGCAGGCCATTTTCCACGCCAAGGCGTGTTCCCGTCCGCCCGAACCCACGATCAAAATCTTCATGATCAATGCCGAAAGTGGCGGCGGCCGGTGAAGACCATCGCGATGTCGTGTTCGCAGGCGGCCGCGATCACTTCGGGGTCGCGTACCGAGCCGCCGGGCTGGATCACCGCAGTGACACCGGCCTTGGCGGCACTATCAAGACCGTCCCGAAACGGAAAGTAGGCGTCCGAGGCCATGACCGTGCCGGTTACCGAAAGCCCCGCTTCCTGGGCCTTCCAGACCGCGACGCGGGCGCTATCAACCCGACTCATTTGCCCGGCACCTATGCCTATCGTTCGCCCGTCGCGCGCGAACACGATCGCGTTTGATTTGACGAATTGGGCGATGCGCCACGCAAATACCAGGTCGCGCTGTTCGCTCGCGCGCGGGGCGCGTTGGCTGACCAAGGTCAGCGTGACCTCGGTCTCCGGGATATCGCGATCCTGTACCAGAAGGCCGCCACTCACGCGCCGATAATCGAGGCCCTTGTGCATGGCTTGGTCCATGGTGACGACAAGGACCCGGATATTGGGCTTTCCGGAAAGAAGCCGCGCCGCCCCACTGTTCACCTCGGGGCTTATGATCACTTCGACAAATTGCTTGGCGAGTATGGCGGACGCCGTTTCTTCGTCGAGCGGTCGGTTAAAGGCGATGATGCCCCCGAATGCCGACGTGGGGTCGGTGGCATAGGCCTGTTCGTAGGCCTCGCGAATGTTGGCCCCAAGCGCCGCGCCACAGGGGTTTGCATGCTTTACGATGACGCAGGCCGGTTCCGCGAAGGCGCGCACGCACTCCAGGGCGGCATCGGCATCGGTCATATTGTTAAACGACAGCTCCTTGCCCTGAATCTTGGTGGCCTGGGCGATGGACGCAACGGTCGCCCCCGGTTCCTCATAAAACGCCGCGCGCTGGTGAGGGTTTTCCCCGTAACGCATCGAAAAGCGCTTCGTAAAGGATAGCCGCAGGGTGTCGGGAAAGACGTCCTCGTCTTCACCCTCGCCGCTTAGGTAACGCGCTATGAGGCCGTCGTAGCGGGAGGTATGCGCAAAGACCTTGGCCGCGAGTCGGCGGCGGATCTCGGGGCTTATGGTCGTCTCGCCGCGCACGGCCTTGATCAGGAGGTCGTAATCGGCGCTGTCGACGATCGGGATGACATAGTTGTGATTCTTGGCCGCCGACCGCAGCATGGCCGGTCCGCCGATATCGATTTGCTCGACCGCCGCCTCGAACGAGGTTTGCGGATCCCGGCTCGCGCGCTCGAAGGGGTAGAGGTTGACGACCAAGAGGTCTATGCCCTCGATCCCCGCGGCATGCATCGCCTTTTGGTCGCTGGGCCGGTTCGGTCGTCCTAAAAGCCCCCCATGGATGCGCGGGTGAAGGGTCTTCAGGCGTCCGTCGAGCATTTCCGGAAAGCCGGTGTAGGTCGCCACGTCGATCACCGGAATGCCTGCCGACATAAGCAGCGCGGCCGTTCCGCCGGTGGACAGGATTTCCACGCGCGCCGCTGTCAGCGCGTGGGCAAGATCGATAATGCCGGTCTTATCCGACACGCTAATAAGGGCTCTTTTCATGGAAGATTTTCACTGGATGAGGGGGAGAGGTTATCCGAACGCCCGTTAAGGCCGTAGGCCAACAGCTTCTTTCTGAGCGTATTGCGATTGATGCCGAGGATTTTGGCTGCTTGGCATTGATTGTAATTGACGTGGCGCATCACCGTTTCGACAAGCGGTGCCTCGACCTGCGCCATGACTTGCTCGTACAGGGCCGTGCCCGGGCATTGGCCGTGGAGGTCTTTAAAGTAACGTTCGATGGCGTGACGCACACAATTGGCCAGCGGCCCCTGACCAGTCTTGCCCTGCGAATCGTGGCTCATGCCGCCAGTCCTTCAAAGCCTTGGGTAAAGAAGGTTTCCAAAAGCCGTTTCTGTTCCGAGATCGTTTCGGCTTGGTTGATCGTGTGACGAAAACTGGCGCCGCCGTGCAGACCCTTGCTGTACCACCCGATGTGCTTGCGCGCTACGCGCACGCCAGTGTGCTCTCCGTAGAATGCATAGAGCGTCTCGAGATGGCCCATAAGCACGCGGTAGAGTTCCTCGCGGCTCGGGGGAGGGAGCTTTTCCCCGGTCTGTAAAAAGTGGTCGATCTCGCGGAAGATCCATGGCCGCCCTTGGGCCGCGCGCCCGATCATAAGGCCGTCGGCACCGGTTACGTCGAGGACCATCTTGGCCTTTTCCGGGCTATCGATGTCGCCGTTCGCGATCACCGGAATCTTGACGGCGGCCTTTATGGCGGCAATGGTCTCGTATTCCGCTGCGCCCTCGAAAAAGCACGATCGCGTGCGTCCGTGGACCGAGAGCAAGGCCACGCCGCACGATTCGGCCAGTTTGGCTATGGCGACGCCATTGCGGTGATCCCGGTCCCAGCCGGTGCGAATCTTGAGAGTCACGGGGACGTCGATGGCCCGAACCACCGCTACCAACAGCCGTTCCACTAAAGTCGGGTCGCGCAACAAGGCCGAGCCGGCCATGACGTTGCAAACCTTCTTCGCGGGACAGCCCATATTAATGTCGATGATTTGGGCCCCGTGGTCCACGTTGTAGCGGGCCGCCTGGGCCAGCATATCGGGATCTGCGCCGGCGATTTGTATGGATTTCGGCTCAGGTTCGCCCGCGTGGTCGGCACGTCGGCGGGTCTTTTCGGAACCGTAGAGCAAGGAGTTCGAAGCCACCATTTCCGATACCGCCATCCCGGCGCCAAGCTGCCGACAGAGTACGCGGAAAGGCCGGTCCGTGACCCCGGCCATGGGGGCCACGAAAAGCGTGTTTTTGAGGCTGTAAGGTCCGATGCGCATGAGTCGAGTCCGGGAAGGCAATCATCATACCGAGAAATCTTGGTAACGGGGAGGCCTATTCTTGGCGGGTCGGAAATAAGGCCAATCGATAACCAGACGCGTTCGAGGGGATGTGTAGCAAAAGCCTGACACGGGCTCCTTTTCGTGTCGCGAGGCTCGCTCGTGGGTGGCGAAGGTAGGCCTGTTCCCGGTAATTGGCGCGCGCGAGAATGGCGTGCGAGGCCCCAAGGAGGGTCACCGACAAAAGCGGCAAAGATTGCCGAAACGGGGCCTCGTTGATGAGCTCCGCGTGGATATGGAGAAGACCGTTTTTGGTCCCCAAGTCCACCTGCGGATGGCTCAGGCGGTAATCGCCAAGCGCCGTGGGATGCCGGAGGCGACAACGCCCTTGTCCGCACAAGGCACGGATCGCGGGGCGCATGACGCGCAGACTCGCAATCCGGTTGCGGGTCAGATACAGGATCTGAGCGGCAAGCGTTAGGGTCAAAAGGGTCGCCAGCAAGGCGAGTGGCCAGCGCCTGCGGGCCTGCGGGACCGGGGATGTGGTTGCCGTCCCGCCTTCGTTAATGCGGTAGACCTCCGCTTGAAACACCGCCCCGCATTGACCGCAGCGAACTGCGCCGCCGCAGCTGTCCAGTCCCTCCTCGTCGAGGCGAAACAGGGTGCGACAGGAGGGGCATTGAGTCAAAATCACCGCCGCCCGCCCTCGAGGAGACACCAGTCCTCGTCGATCGTAAGCGCCAAGTCAAACTCGGGGAACGCGGCCCGGACACGCTCCGCTTGGTCCTCGAGGATGCCTGACAAGGCCAGACGGCCGCCGACCGCCAAGGCGCGGTCGAGGGTCGGCTTATGCGCGATTAGCGGTTCGGCCAGAATATTGGCGACCACCAGATCAAAGCGCTCGTCGGCGGTCAGCGGAGGGCAGCGGGTCTGCATGCGGGCCGCCACGCCGTTGCGCACGGCGTTGTGCTGCGCGGACTCGAGGGCTAAGGGGTCGATGTCGATACCCAAGGCGCGGGCGCCGCCCAGTCGCAGGGCGGTAATGGCGAGGATGCCCGAGCCGCAGCCGAAGTCCAGGACTGTCGTGTTGGCCGCATCACGCTCTTTCAGTGACCGATAGAGCCACTGCAGGCATAAGCGGGTCGTAGGATGGGTACCGGTCCCAAAGGCCAGGCCTGGGTCGAGATGGATGGCCAAGCACCCGGCCGGCGCCTCCCTATCGTTGGGGTAAATCCACAGATCGTCAAGGATGGCGAACGGTTGCCACGCCAAGCGCGCGAGCCCCTCCCAACCCTCGTCCACCACCGTCCTCATGCCGATGTCGACGCCTTCCTCTTTCAGGACATGGTTTGCGAAGTCGGCCGCCGCCTGACTCAAAAAAAACGCCACCACGCTGGTCTTTGGCCAATAGCGCGGTTCGCCGGCAAGCCCCTCGTCGTAGAGGGCCGGCCCACCCGCCTCCTCGAAACGTAAGGCGTAGGCGCCGCTCGCTTCGAGCAATTGGCCTACGACGTCGACCCGTGTCCCGGGGACTGTCAGGGTAAGTTCAAGGCTCAGGACCGGGCCCTCATCCCTTGAGACGCCCCTCGAGATAGTGGATATCGACCGCTCCTGCTTGGAACAGGGCGTCGTTCAGCAGTAGCTGATGGAGCGGAATATTGGTCTTGATTCCGTCCACGACCATTTCGCTTAAGGCGATCCGCAATCGCGCCATGGCGATATCGCGCGTATCTCCGTAGGCCACGAGCTTGCCGATCAAGGAGTCGTAGTATGGGGGCACGACATAATTGTTGTAGATGTGTGAGTCGACGCGAATACCGGGACCGCCCGGTTGATGGTACTGAGTGATGCGTCCCGGCGATGGCATGAAGGTGACCGGGTCTTCGGCGTTGATTCGGCACTCCATGGCGTGCCCGCGTAGCTGAATGTCTTCCTGTCGATAACGCAGGTGTTCCCCCGAGGCGATCAGGATTTGTTGTTGTACGATGTCGACGCCGGTCACAAACTCCGTTACCGGGTGCTCGACCTGGACGCGGGTGTTCATTTCTATAAAATAAAATTGTCCGTTCTCGTACAGAAACTCAAACGTTCCCGCGCCCCGGTAGCCGATGCGTCGGCAAGCCTCCACGCACAGGTGGCCCATGCGTTCACGCACATCTCGGGAGATGCCGGGGGCCGGGGATTCCTCTATGACCTTTTGATTGCGGCGTTGCAGCGAGCAGTCGCGTTCGCCTAAGTGGACGGCGTGGCCGTGCTCGTCGGCGAGCACCTGAAATTCGACATGGCGCGGCTTCTCCAGGTATTTCTCCATATACACGACATCGTTGTTGAACGCCGCTTTCGCCTCGGCACGGGTCATGGCCAGAGAACTTAACAGCGCAGCCTCCGAGTGGACGACCCGCATGCCCTTGCCGCCGCCCCCGCCGGTGGCCTTGATCAGTATGGGGTAGCCGATAGACCGGGCGATGCTGAGCGTGCGCTCCTCGTCGTTATCGAGAGGGCCATCGGAGCCCGGTACGCACGGAACCCCGGCCTCTTTCATGGCCCGAATCGCTGAAATTTTATCGCCCATGAGCCGTATGGTTTCAGGGCGCGGTCCTATGAAGATAAACCCGCTTTGTTCGACGCGCTCGGCAAAGTCCGCGTTTTCCGACAAAAAGCCGTAGCCTGGGTGGATCGCCACCGCGTCTGTGACCTCGGCGGCGCTGATCACGGCCGGGATGTTGAGGTAGCTTTTGGCGGCCGCGGCGGGACCTATGCACACGGACTCGTCCGCCAACCGGACATACTTCGCGTCGCGGTCGGCCTCGGAGTGGAGCGCCACTGTCTTGATTCCCAACGCCCGGCAGGCGCGCTGTATGCGCAGGGCGATCTCCCCGCGATTCGCGATGACGACCTTCTCGATCATGGGCTTACTCAATCACAAACAAGGTTTCGCCGTACTCGACCGGCTGGCCATTCTCCTTGAGAATGGCGCGCACGACCCCGGCACGATCGGCCTCAATCTCGTTTAGCATCTTCATGGCTTCGATAATGCACAGCGGGTCTCCCACGTTCACCGTGACGCCGACCTCCACAAACGGTTGGGAGTCGGGTGAGGGGGCGCGGTAGAAGGTACCGACCATGGGCGATAATACCGGGTGACCATTGTGGGCCGGCGCGGCGACCGCCGGGGGGCTCACGCTGGGGGCAGGAGGTGGCGGTGGGGCGGCCGCTGCCGGCGGTGGGGCGGCCGGCGCTCCGGCGGCTGATGTGCCGCGACTGATGCGGATGGATTCCTCGCCTTCGCGAATCTCGAGCTCCCCCAGGTCCGAGGCCTCGAGCATTTCTATGAGTTTTTTGACTTTGCGGATGTCCACAGACTCTTCACCTAGATTGCAAATGGGAGATGGCCGCTGTCAGGGCCAGTTCGTAGCCGAGGGCGCCGAGACCACTGATGACCCCGGCTGCGACATCGGAAAAATAAGAGTGTTGCCGAAACGCCTCGCGGCCGTAGATATTGGAGAGATGGACCTCGATAAACGGGAGGCCTACCGCCACCAAGGCGTCGCGCAGGGCAACGCTCGTATGGGTAAAGGCGGCCGGATTAAAGACGATAAACCGGGTACCATCGTGGGCTGCCGCGTGGATGCGGGCCACGAGCTCGTGTTCGGCGTTGGTCTGCAGAAACGCGATGGAATGAGAGGTTTCGGCGGCGAGCGTGCTCAGACGCTCCTCAATGGCGGCCAGAGACGTAGTCCCGTAGTGACGGGGCTCTCGCGCGCCAAGGAGATTGAGGTTGGGGCCGTTTAATACGAGCAGCTCAGCCATGACGATCCTGCCGGGACGTCCCCGGTTCGGGCATTGTGCCCCGACCTCTCGTTTTTGTCCAGTTGGCCGCTGTTCGATGCAGTTCCCGGGAAATCACCGCCTCTTGAACGCGTAAGCGATGTCGGCCTGAAGCGCCCGTGGACTAAAGGCCCCCAGTCGGCCCGTAAGAATCCGCCCGTGGGGCCCGACAAAGAGGCTAAAAGGGATCGCGCCCTGCATGTCCCCGAATTCCGCCAACATCGCCAAGCCCTGCGAGCCCCCTAAGACCACCGGATAAGTGATGTGATGGTTATGGATGAAGCGGGCCACCGATTTTTTCCGGTCTAAGGCGATACCCACCACCACGAGGCCCCGACGCTTATCCTGTTGCGCGATTCGGATCAAAAGCGGGATCTCGGCGCGGCAAGGCCCGCACCACGGGGCCCAGAAATTGACGAGGTAGACCTTGGCTGGCCAATGTGACAAGGAGCGCATGTGGCCGGCGAGGTTCGGAAGCGCGAGCCGGAAACGCGGGATGCGGCTGCTCGTCGGGTGACGACTGTCCAAGATAGCATGGGGAAAGCGAGTCCCAAGAAAGTAGCCGCTGACTAAAGCCACGACCACCAGCGCCGCCCATAGTCCATGTTTTGTCTTACTCATGCGTGCTTGACCTCGTGGGCTAAATGTACCACTCGATTCGGCCCCTTATAGCCGTAAAAGTCCCACTGGCTGTCGGGTTTCCCGTGGGCCGAGAAGAACAGGACGGCGGGTGGCCCGAGGACGCCGAAATGCCGTTTTAAGGCGCGGGTGGCGGCATCGTTCTTCGTCACGTCAGCCTTAATGAGCATAAAGCCGCGCAAGGCGCGCCGGACCTTGCGGTTCGCGAAGGTCTCTCTCCGCAGCCGCGTGCAATCGACGCACCAGCTGGCCGAAAAGTCGATGAGCGCCGGCTCGTCCAGGGCCTGGGCGCGCGCCAGATCGCGGCGTACCGCGCGCAGCGAGGTCGCGGTCCGGAATGTGAGTTTGGGGTGGGCGGCGCGCACTATCCCGCGGCTTCGAAAAGTGAGCGGCTTAAGCGGGTTCCGGTTCCCTTGGAGGCCGCCAATCAAAGACAAGGCCCCCCATAATACGAGTAGCATGCCGATGCCGGCGCGTAGCCTTTCAAAACCCGATGCGCCCCGTTCTAGGCGCCCAGCGCCGCCCAAATACACCCCGATCACGATCAGGAGGGCGGCCCACAACAACAGCACGGGCACCTCTGGCAAGAGCCCCAACAAGTAGATCGCCACGCCGAGGAGCACGGTCCCAAAGAGGTATTTCACCGTATTCATCCACGGTCCCACCTTCGGAAGCAGGTAACCGGCCCCGACCCCCAGGGCGACCAGTATCGCTCCCATCCCCATGGCCATGCTGAACATAATGGCGGCCCCGAGCGGCGCGCTGTGTCGGGATATGGCGACCGCTAACGCCGAAACCAGTAGTGGCGATACGCACGCCCCGACCACGAGCGCCGACAAGAGCCCGAGCATAAAGGCCCCGCCCAGCGAGCGCGCATTGATTCGTTGGGCGCGGTTTGTGAGCCGGTTTTGGATAAAGTTCGGGACCGGGATCGTATAGAGGTCGAAGAGCGACAAGGCCATCAAGATGAAGAGAAGACTAAGAAGCCCGATGCCCCAGGCATTCTCGAAGTAGGCCTGCAGTTGTTGTCCGGTGGCGCCGGCCAGCGCTCCGGCGCCGGCATAGGTGACCCCGGTGCCGAGTACGTAGGCAAGCGAGAGGGCCGCCCCCTGGCTTTTGGTGAGTCGGTCTTGTCCCTGGCCCACCAGTATGCTGGAGAGGATGGGGATCATGGGCAGGACGCAAGGCGTGAAGGTGAGCAAAAGGCCGATTCCAAAGGCGCTCACGATGGCCCATAGCCAAGTGGAGACGGTAGGCGGCGGCACCGTGGCCCGGCTTAAAGGTGTGGTTTCCGCCCCCAGCCGGCCGGCCGGGGGCCCCGCCGTCAGGACCGCGACCGTCTTTTGGGGGAGCGCGAGCTGCAAGGTGCGTGTCACCGGCGGATAGCAAATTCCGCGCAAGGCGCAGCCTTGGTAATGGGCGACGATGGTGAGCCTCTGGCCGCCCCGCGCGCCGGTTAAGGGCAGCGGGAGCACGAAGGATTTCTTGTAGATGATGAGCGTCCCGAGGTAGGGATTGTGTTCGACGAACGCGGGCGGCATGGCCACCGGCCCTAAGGTGACGCCATGGTGTGGGCTGACCAGCCGAAAGTGGATCTTGTTGCGATAGAGATAGTAGCCGGGGGCGATCGCGAAGTGGGCCTTGAGGGACCCCGTGTTGGGTGCCGTGATTTTCAGCCCGAAGGCCTGGCTGCGCTTCAGAAAAGGTTTTTGCCTGTGACTAAAAAAGGCCTTGAACGCGGCTATGGGTCCGGTGGCCGCCACGGCTGCGCGGGTAGTGGGCGCTAACAGCAGACCAAAGACCAGGAGGCTAGTCGCGAGCAGGGCCTTGTAGCCAATCGAGGTAGGGCTTGTAGCCGTGCTCGATGGGCACCGCCACGATTTCCGGTAGCTCGTAGGGGTGGAGTGTTCGCAGGCGTTCTTCGATCTTCTCATAGTGGTATGCTGCCGCCTTGATAATTAAGAGCGTTTCGGTTGCGGTATCGATTTGGTTGTGCCAATAGTATACCGAGCGCACACCCGCCACCATGTTGACGCAGGCGGCGAGTTTTTCTTCCACGAGCGCTGTGGCGATGAGCGCGGCGTGATTTTCGGGGCAGGTCGTAAAGATCATGATATGGGCGGACATGCGATCTCCCTATCTGTAAGGTGACGAGGTGAGTCCCGGACCAAAGGGGACGCCCGGGGAACTTTGCCAGCATTCTTGCGTCTGACTGCTTGCCTGTCGGTGACTTCTGCCCCCGATAGACTCCTCCTTATTACCTTTAGGGCGACGAGCGCAAGCGCGAATGGTGGGCCACAAAGCCCACGTCGCCCGCTTTTTAAGGATTCTATACCATAGCGTCAGTCCACCTCCGGTGATGTGCTTGAACGAAACCGCGTTTTCTCTGAAGAGTCGTCCTCATGTCTTGCTCGCGGGGTTTGAGTTCGATACTGGCTCGGGGCCGATGGGACTCTTTCTCCACGGCTTCCGGTCCAATAACCGTGGCCAGAAGGCGCTGGCGCTGGCCGCCCATGCCCGGGCCCGCGGCTATTCCTGGGCGCGTTTCGACCTCGCGGCCCATGGCTATTCGAGCGGCGACTTCGAGGATCAAAACCTGTCCGGTTGGCTTACGGATGCCTTGTGCGTTGCCCACCGGTATGCGCCCCGGCCCTTGATTCTGGTGGGTTCGAGTCTCGGGGCGTGGCTCGCGGTTTTGATGGCGCGCCAGAGCGGTCTCAAGGTAGCAGGCCTAGTCCTGGTCGCGCCCGCCTTCAATTTTTTACAGCGCCGCTATGCGGAATTGCCCGACGCCGCTCAGGGCCTGTGGCGCACCCAGGGCTATCTCTCGGTTCCCGACCCCTATGGCGCGGCCGCAGATCACTACCGGATTCGCCATCATTTGATCGAGGATGCTGAGCGCCATGATGTCTTGTCGGGGCCCATCGCCCTACCCTGCCCGCTTGTGATCATGCATGGCGCAGCCGACGAACTCGTTCCGGTCTCCGTCAGCGAGGAATTTTTGGCCCACGTTTCGGCGCCCGAACGGGAATTGCGGGTGATCCCGGGGGGCGACCATCGCCTCACCGAGGCGATCCCGGAGCTCCTCGCGGCTGTTGATCGTCTGTGGGCCGAGGCCGTCCGCGACCAGAGGATGCGGGCATGATACGGTTTCTTGTCCGGTTCATGGCCTTTTTGCCGTTGATAGAGGTGGTTCTGATCGTGCTCGTCTGGCATGCGCTCGGCCCCTGGTGGACCTTGGCTTTGCTGTTTTCCGGATCGCTCGCGGGGCTCGCTGTGCTGCGCCTGTCGCCAATACGCACCCTAGATCACCTCCGGGCCCAGCTCCAGCGGGGGCAGGCGCCGAACACCATTGTCTGGGACGGGATGGCGCTGGGGGTGGCCGGGCTCCTGCTCCTTGTGCCGGGTTTCTTTTCCGATTTCCTGGCCGTGGCGCTGCTTCTCGGCCCCGGAAGACGCCTTTTGCGACGCCCCCGCGGGGTTGACCCGCCTCCTACCACCCCCGCTGCGGAGCAAAAGCCGCTAGAAGGGCGGTTTCGCACCTATCGCGATTAAGGCCGGGCTTGACAAGCCGCTCGCCTTGTTTATGATTGGCACTCACTTGGGCTGAGTGCTAGCAAACGCAGCCAACCTGCACTCGACACCGTAATTTCTGAGTCGACAAGGAGATTCTTTATGAAAGCGCAGTCTCATCAACATACAGGAGAACTCAGTATGAATATTCGTCCGCTGCATGATCGTGTGATCGTGCGCCGCTTGGAGGAAGAACGTAAATCCGCAGGTGGCATCGTTATCCCCGATACCGCGAAGGAAAAGCCGATCCAGGGCGAGATCGTGGCGGTTGGCAAGGGCAAAATCCTCGAGAGCGGAGAGGTACGACCGCTGGACGTGAAGGTCGGCGACAAGGTTTTGTTCGGCAAGTACGCGGGGACCGAGGTCAAAGTCGGCAACGAAGAACTTCTGGTGATGCGCGAAGAAGATGTTGTCGCGATCATTGATGGTAAATAACGAACTGAAGAGAGGGAAGAATCATGGCAGCTAAAGAAGTCTTATTTGGTGACAGCGCGCGGATCCGGATGCTCCGCGGGGTCAATATTCTCGCCGACGCCGTCAAAGTGACGCTCGGTCCGAAAGGTCGTAATGTCGTGCTCGACAAATCCTTTGGCGCCCCCACCATCACCAAAGATGGCGTATCGGTCGCGAAAGAGGTCGAACTCAAGGACAAGTACGAGAACATGGGTGCCCAGATGGTGAAGGAAGTGGCATCCCAGACCTCCGATATCGCCGGTGACGGAACCACCACCGCCACCGTCTTGGCCCAAGCCATCCTGCGCGAAGGCTTGAAGTCGGTCGCGGCCGGCATGAACCCGATGGATTTGAAGCGTGGTATCGATAAGGCCGTGACGGCCGCCGTCGAGGCCCTGAAGAAGATCTCGCGGCCCTGCTCGGATCATAAGGAAATTGCCCAGGTCGGTACCATCTCCGCGAACTCCGACGAGTCGATCGGTAACATCATCGCCGAGGCGATGGACAAGGTTGGCAAGGAAGGCGTCATCACCGTTGAAGAGGGTTCGGGTCTGGAGAACGCCCTTGAGATCGTCGAGGGTATGCAGTTCGATCGCGGCTACCTGTCGCCTTACTTCGTCAACAAGCAAGAGACGATGACGGCCGATATCGAGAACCCCTACATCCTGATCTATGACAAAAAGATCGCCAATATCCGCGAGCTTTTGCCGATTCTCGAGGGCGTAGCCAAGTCGGGTCGTCCGCTTCTGATCATCGCCGAAGACGTGGAAGGCGAGGCCTTGGCGACCCTGGTCGTCAACAATATCCGCGGGATCCTGAAGGTCTGTGCGGTCAAGGCCCCCGGTTTCGGCGATCGTCGTAAGGCGATGCTCCAAGACGTTGCGGTATTGACCGGTGGCCAGCTGATCTCGGAAGAAATCGGCATGACGTTGGAAGGCGCCGGCATCGAGGTGTTGGGTTCGGCCAAGCGGGTCCAGGTGAGCAAGGAAAACACCACCATTATCGACGGCGCCGGCAACTCCAAGGATATCGAGGCGCGCGTCAAGCAGATCCGCGCCCAGATCGAGGAGGCCACCTCCGACTACGATAAAGAAAAGATGCAAGAGCGCGTCGCCAAGCTGGCCGGCGGGGTCGCCTTGATCAAGGTCGGTGCCGCGACCGAAGTCGAAATGAAGGAGAAGAAGGCGCGCGTCGAAGACGCCTTGCATGCGACCCGTGCTGCGGTCGAGGAAGGCGTGGTGCCGGGCGGCGGAGTGGCCTTGATCCGGGCCTTGCAGAACATGAAGGTCAAGGGCGACAACCATGATCAAGAAGTCGGCATCCAGATCGCCCGCCGCGCCATGGAAGAGCCTTTGCGCATGATCGTGATGAATGCCGGCCTCGAAGGCTCGGTCGTCATGAACAAGGTCGCGGAAGGCAAGGGCAGCTACGGCTTTAATGCCGCTACGGGCGAGTATGGCGACATGCTGAGCATGGGTATTCTCGACCCGACCAAGGTGACCCGCACGGCTCTGCAGAACGCAGCCTCCGTGTCCGGTCTTATGATCACCACCGAGGCGATGATAGCCGAGCTCCCGCAGGACGAGAAGGCGGCGGCCGGCGGTGCGGGTGGTGGCATGGGCGGTATGGGTGGCATGGGCGGTATGGACGGCATGATGTAAGCCGTACAAAACTGTTGTTCCCGAGGCGGAGGACCGACGAGGTCCCCCGCCTTTTTTGTGGAGGAATGGTTGCAAAGGCGCCGAGGCGACGACCAAGGGGACTCAGGCCTTGCCGGCAAGCGCCGCGCCAAGCCCTTGATATCCCTTTGCTTGGGCTCGCCTAGACTTCCCGAGTTCGGGGTTTGGCGCTATGCTGCCTCCCGCGGGCCGCTCCCTATTGTTGGCGATGGGCTAAGACCCGGGACCTCGGCCTTCAGGTTCCCTGTACCACCGCGTGCGCTGAGGATGTGAATGGAAGAGCCAAGTATGGTCTCGGTGGCTAAACGTGAGCGCCCTGCGTGGGTTGGGCGCGGACGCGCCTTTCTCTTGGTGCCCCTCGCCGTGGCCTACCCGTTTGTGTCTTACTGGGCTAACGTTTCGGCGAGGCCCGGAATGCTGGGCGTCGTCTTTCCCTTTTTGCCGGTCTTGTTCCTGACGCTGGGGCTCGCTTGGAGCAGTAGGCCTCGCTGGTTGTGGCTCTTTGTGTACCTCGTCTTGTGTGCGATTTTATGGCGCAACAAAGGCCTCTTTCTCACCCATTATTCCTGGGCGTTTTTGTTCGAAGACGCGGGGACTCTGACGGCCCTCTGCCTGCTCTTTGCGCGGACTCTGAGGCCGGGGCGGGTGTCGCTCATTACCCGCCTTTCCACCCTTGTCCACGGACCCTTAAGCCCCTTGCTGGCCCGGTATACTCGCCGGGTGACCCAGGCCTGGGCGCTGCTCTTCGGGGGCTTGGCGACGATGTCTATAACGCTCTTTGTGTACGGACCGCTCCCTCTATGGGCGCTCTATGCCAATGTGTTGACACCGGTTCTCATGGCGACCATGTTCCTTGGAGAATATGGAATTAGGCGGGCCGTTATTCCCCCCGATCAGTGCGCTGGTTTTTTGGAGGTGGTGCACGCAAGCCGTAAGCACTGGAGAACCCTGGTGGAGCCCGATAAGGACGCCCCGTCATCGGTACGGCGGGTGCACCGATGAGCGGGTCCCCGGTCGCGCAGGTGCCGCTTGTCGTCCATGGAGACGCGACCGAGATCGTGGCTTTTTACCGCCATTCCCCGGTCTCCTTGGCCCAATTTCTGAACGATGTGGCGCTTGTCGCCGCGCTTTTGCCTACCGGCCAGCGGGTGTTGAACGCTACTGTCGACCGCTATCACTTCACCGTGGGCTTTGCCGCCGCCGCCTTGGCCCGGTGCGTGACCGTGTTGCCTCCAAGCTATGCCCCCGAGGCGATCACGCGTTTGCAAGATGATGGCCCGGTCTGCTGTCTCAGCGATGCCGAGGTCCCAGTCGCGCTTCCGACCATTCCCTTCCCCCACTTGCTTGCGCTTGATTCGGTGCCCGATCGCTCCGTTTTGCACATACCCCACATCCCCGCAGATCAGACGGTGGCGACCGTGTTTACATCGGGGACCACCGGGGCCCCCGTGGGCCACCATAAGACCTGGGGCTCGCTCGTTGCGGGGGCTCGCGAAGAGGCCCAACGCTTGGGCTTGGGTCCTGGTTGCGCCTTGGTCGGGACGGTTCCGCCCCAACATATGTACGGGCTTGAATCGACCGTTATGTTGGGCCTCCACGGAGGCGGGGTTATCAGCGCCGAGCGACCGTTTTATCCCCGCGACATCGTCGCAGCCTTGTCGGAGGTGTCTCGCCCGCGCCTCCTTGTGACCTCGCCCGTGCATCTACGCGCCCTCCTGACGAGCGGCCTTGAGCTTCCCGCGGCGGACGCGCTCTTGTGCGCTACGGCCCCTTTGTCACGGGCCTTGGCCGAGGAGGCCGAACAGCGGTTTAAGGCCCCACTCTTTGAGATCTATGGCGCGACCGAGGCCGGACAAATCGCAAGTCGCCGCCCGGCGCGCGACCCCCTGTGGGAACTCTTTCCGGATCTGACTCTCGACCAAAGGCAGGATCAGTTCTGGGTCTCGGGCGGTCACGTACGCGAGCCAGCACCCTTGAATGATCTGATTACGCTCAACGATGCGCGTCGGTTCGTTTTGGAAGGGCGCGGGAACGATGTCGTCAATGTGGCGGGGAAACGCAGTTCACTGGCCTTTTTGGAGCAACAGCTTCTCGCCATCCCCGGTGTTGTCGACGGAGCCTTTTATATGCCGGACGAGGATGTGGTGGGCCCGGTCGCGCGTCTCATGGCCTTTGTGGTGGCTCCCGGCCTTACCCCGATCGATCTCGATCTTGCCCTGCGCCATCGCATCGACCCGGCGTTTTTGCCGCGGCCCCTCTATTTCGTGGATTCGCTCCCCCGGCTGCCGACTGGCAAGCTTCCGCTCGCGACACTGAAGGCCTGGGTCAGTGGGCTTTCGCAAGAGGTGCGTCGTGACCGGGCTTAGGCCTTTTGCCACGTTTCCGGCCGCGCACCCGGTCTTCGTTGGCCACTTTGCCGGAGATCCCATGGTGCCCGGGGTGCTGTTGTTGGACGAGCTGATCCATCGCCTGGCAGAGGAACTCAACCTCCCTTATGCCAGGTTTCGGGTCCAATCCGTGAAGTTTCTGGCCTCCGTACGTCCAGATGACTCGGTATCATGGACCTTTACGTCGCCGTCGAAGGAGACGTTCTCGTTCACACTGTCTGTTGCCGACGGCGTTATCGCCGCCGCCGGCGTCGTTGTCGCAAGGCCTGTTTGACCCCGGCGCTTTGGGCGATGGGCCGGTGGCGAGCCCGGGGCGAGAGCGCGAGCCCGGGATGGTCTTATTCGCGGATTTCGGGGCGGCGAGAGGGCCCTCTATGAATACACACGAGATGCGATCCGCCGCGCAGCGGCGATTCGTGGTCGATCACGAAACCCTGCGGCGTCTTATCCCCCACAGCGGCGACATGTGCCTGCTGGCCGGGGTGACGTACTTTGACCAGGATCGAATCGAGTGTCTGGCCACGAGTCATCGCGCTCTCGACCATCCCTTGCGCGCGCATGGGCGTTTGGGCGCGGCTTGTGGCGTCGAGTACGCAGCTCAGGCCATGGCGGTCCATGGCGCTTTACCCATCGTGCCGTCTTTGGCGCCGCTCCCCGGGGCCTTGGTCGGGCTGCGCCATGTCCAGTTCGAGGTCGAGACCTTGGATCTGATCGAGAGCGAGCTTGTCATCGTTTGTCGCTCGCTCGGTCGGGACGCGGGCGCGGCTATGTATGACTTTCGCCTAGAGGCTGACGGCGCCCTCTTGTTGTCCGGTCGCGCCACCGTGGTCTTCGCCCATCGCCCCCGCCCTGTCGACGCGGAGGTCCCGACATGACTTCGGCAAAGCGGGCACTTGTCACCGGCGCCAGCGGCGGCATAGGGGCGGCTATTTGTCGTCGGCTTGCGGCCGATGGCTATGAGCTCCTGTGCCACGCCCACGCCCACGTACCCGCCGCAGAGACCTTGGCGGCCGAGTTAAGCAGTGCAGGCGGTCTCGCCTCGGTCGTGGTTTTCGACGTGACGGACCGCGAGGCTACGACCGCGGCCCTGGACGCGATCCTCAAGGCGGGACCCATCCAGGTGCTCGTTCACAACGCCGGCATACACGACGATGCGGTCTTGGCCGGCATGACTATTGGACAATGGCAGCGGGTGCTCGATGTGTCCTTGAACGGGTTCTTTCATGTCGTTCAGCCCTTGCTCTTGCCCATGATCCGGACCCGTTGGGGGCGGATTATCAACGTCACTTCGGTGGCCGGGATCTTAGGTAATCGCGGCCAGGCCAATTATGCCGCCGCCAAGGGCGGCCTCCATGCCGCCGGCAAGTCCTTGGCCCTTGAGGTCGCAAGCCGCGGCATCACCGTCAATTCGGTTGCGCCCGGCATTATCGCCACGCCCATGAGTAGTGCGTTTAGTGCGGAGGATATTGGCCGCATGGTTCCCATGAAGCGGGCCGGTGAGCCTTGCGAGGTGGCGGATCTGGTCGGTTTCCTCGCCTCCGATCAGGCCGCCTATATCACGGGCCAAGTGATCTCCGTAAATGGCGGAATGGGCTAAGGGACAAGCGGCTTGCGTGGCGGGAGAAAAAGGCCCTAGCCCCAGGTTTTCCTGATAAACCTCGGCAAACGCCACAAGAGGCCCGCGAGCAGCCGGAGGTGCATCTTCGTCAAAAGTACGTTGTCGCGCGCATAACGGAAATGCGAGACGCCGCCTTCGCTCTTGGTGAAATAGCGAACCGGGGCCGGGATATTGATGGTTGGCACTCCCTGCCACACGAGACGCACCGCGGCCTCGGGGTCAAAGTCGAAGCGCCGCATGGCGCGATGCCGCGTCATGACTTGATACAATGGTTCTACGGGGTACACACGAAAACCAAACAGCGAGTCGCCTATGTGCCGACCCATCGTCTCGAGGTCCACGCAGAGGTTTGAGAGCCGCCGCCAGTAGACGCGAGCGCGTGGTGCCCTGCTATCGAATAAGGGCACGCCCAACACCATGGCCTCCGGCTGGGCCTCGGACGCTTGCATGAACTCCGGAATGAGGTGAGCGGGATGTTGGCCGTCTGAATCGAGACAGAGCAGGTGCGTGTACCCTTGCTTACGCGCGGCTCCGAGACCTGCCAAGACTGCGGCGCCCTTGCCGCGATTGTCCGGGAGAACGATCACCGAAAGCCCGGGGTGTTCTTTCATCATGCCCAAAAGGCCCTCGGCCGTCCCGTCCCGGCTGCCATCGACCACGACCCATACCGGTAGCCAAGAGCGCAGGGCTTCCATTACGGTATCGTAGACCTTGGGCCCCGGATTGTAGCTAGGGATAAGTACCAGATGCGTGCGCGAGGGGGTCGGCATAACAGGACCTACGCCGACCCCAGAAACGGCCCGCGCCGCCACGCACATCCTAGGCCCAGAATCGATGAGGTCAATGGGGCGGCAGGCCTGGTAGCTACCCCCAACCAGGCCTGCCCCAAGGGCGAGGCGGGCGTGCGGAAGGTCGCCCCGGTCGCCGTTTGCGCACCCTTTTTTCGTTGGCCATCTCCCCGGCCCTGTTTGTGGGCCATCAGGAGCTGACCGATGCGGGCTCGTTTCGGTCCGCCCGTTGCCGGCGACGACGGTCTTTCCAGACGGCCAGCGAGCGCCGGAGATTTCGAAGGGCGTGCAGATAGTATAGGACCTTAAAGGTCGCCAACGATCGTCTGATGGGGGTCGACCCGAATATGTCGCCCGCCAATACCGACAACAAGGCCTCTTTCACGCGAAAAATATTGTTGGGGTTCATGAATAGGTCGCGTAGGCTCGGGTGGTTCGCGCGATAAATGAACCAAGAAAATTCGCGCGGTCCTCGTTGCAGCTCCCGGTCGTAACGGCGCAGGGCGGCACTGGCCTTTTTAGGGGTGCCAAGGCATGTGGCTATGGTATCGGCGGCTAAGAACCCGCCGTGCATGGCGAGCATGACCCCCGAGGAGAAGACCGGATCGACGAACGAAAATGCGTCCCCGAGAAGAAGGTAACCGGGCCCCGACGCCCGCTTACAGCTGTAGGAAAAGTTCCCGGTCGCCTCAACGTCCGATACCCGCTCGGCGTGTGCGAGGCGAGCTGTCAACGCCGGGCACTGGGCGATAGTGTCATAGAAGAAGGCCTCCACCGGTTTTGACCGGGTCTTCATGTAATACGGCCACACCACCGCCCCGATGCTTGTGATCCCGTTCGTGAGCGGGATCGCCCAAAACCAACCGTGATCGAACCAATATATCGAAATATTCCCCTCGGCCTGGCCTTCATTGCGTAGGGCTCCCCGGAAGTGCGCGTAAAGCGCCGAGGTGTTGTGGCGTTTGTTACGCTGTTTGTTGCGCAAACGGTTCCCGAAAAATGTATCGCGCCCCGAGGCGTCGACCACAAACCGCGCCCGAAATTCCCGGTGGCCGCCGGCCTGCTCGGCCTTGACGAGGGCGCCCTCTCCCTTCGGCCCAAAACTTACGTCACGGACCCGACACTCCTCCAGGGTCACCGCGCCCTTGGAGGCCGCGTTACGAAACAAGATGTCATCCAGCTCTGAGCGCCGCACTTGGTAGGCATACGGCATAGTCTTGTTCCAGGCGTCGGCAAATTGAAAAATCTGGCAGTTGCCCGGATGCCACGGCGACACGAATTCGGCGCCCCACTTCTCCATGCCGATGGACTTGACCGCCTCGCCGACCCCGAGTTTATCGAATAATGGAAGGTTGGCCGGCAGCAGAGACTCGCCGATATGAAATCGCGGGTGGCGGCTCTTTTCGGCCAACACGACCCGATAGCCCCGTTCGGCAAGAAGGGCCGCGACCGTAGAGCCGCCCGGGCCTCCCCCTATGATCAGGACGTCGCAACACTCTTGCATGGTTTCCCCTGAAGGGCGATGTTCTGTCATCACGTTTCTCGCGTGTGTGCGAATGATGGTAGCGATGCCGCCCGTTCGATCGAGTCAAGACGACGGCTCATGCTCGGGGTCTCAAACCGCGTTTGTGCGCGGGCCCGTGGCCCTAGCCGAGATACTGGCTTATGGCCCAGAACTGAAAGGCGGTCCCAAGCAACGCGCAAACATGGGAGATCGCATGAAAATATTTGATGCGATCGTGGACTAAAAATAGCACGCCAGCTATGTACCATGCACCACCAAAGGCGAGGGCCGCAAGAACGGGCATCGCCGCATGTTGAAAAAGGGGTCTCGCCCCAAAGGCTGTAAGCCACCCCATCCCTTGGTAGAGCCAGGCCGAATGGCGAGGGTAATTCTGCGGGTCGCGCACCATGAGCGCCACGGCGACCGCTACCAGGAGCCACTCACCAAGGCACAGAAAGACCCCGAGAGCGCCGCGCACCATGAGCAAGGCCACGGGCGTGTAAGTCCCCGCTATCAGGAAGGCAATCGCGGTGCGGTCCAGGCGCTGAAGGCGGTCCTTGGCGGGCCCCTGCCTCAGGACATGATAAAGGGTCGACGTTCCGTACAAAACGACCATGGTCACGGCAAAAATGGTGGCGCAAAAAAGCCTCAACCCTTGGCCACCGTAGGCCGCCTCATCGACCAACACGAAGGCGCCGGTTACGGCCAGTAGCAGACCGAGTCCGTGTAAGGCGCTGTTTGCGAGCTCTTCTTGTGGGGATTGGATGGCGTTGTCACAAACTCTTTGACTATCCATGCTGTGTTCTCTGTGCTCTGTCCCGGCATGCGTTCTCCGGACAGGGTCGCAGGTGTCTGCCCCCAATACGAGGCCCTTAAGGTACACGGGCCCTGCGGGCGGAGCAACACACCCGCTCACATTTCTTCTGGCCTTGGGGGCCGGGATATCGGCCTAAAAGCTGAGCTGTGCGCCGCGCTTATGAAGCTCTCGCCGGCGATGTTCGTAATCGGGCATGACGCGTTCGAGTTCCCGCCAAAATCGCGGGCCGTGATGGGCGTGGATCAGGTGGCAGAGCTCATGGGCGACGACATAGTCGAAAAGCGTCCCGGGGACCAGCATGAGGCGCCAGTTCAGGCTTATGGTCCCGCGCGCCGAACAGCTGCCCCAGCGGGTCTTTTGGCCGGCAATGCGGATGTGCTGCGGGGCCCGACCCACGAGCGGGGCAAAATGAATGATGCGGGCCACGCCCTGATGGCGGGCCGCTTCCCGGTACCAGGCCTCAAGAGCCGCGCGCGCCCGCTCCTCGTCCGCCGCGACCACCGATACGGTGAGGCCCTCGCGTTTGACGGCAGCGCCTCCCGGCCGATAGTCGAGCTGAAGATGGAGCACTTCGTCGAGGTAGGTCAAAGGCAGGCCGGTCGCGAATGGCTGTGGCTTTGGCGCCTGGTCGAGCCGGTTGAGGGTCCGTTTGATCCAGTCCGCCTTCGCGTCCAGAAAGGCGTCGATGGCGCCTTGGCTGGTCGATGTCGGCACGAGCAGACGCAGTTCCCCGGCCGGGTTGATTTGGAGGCACAGGGTGCGGCGCCTGCGGCTTCGGACCAGGGCATACGGGAACAAGGCTAAATCTCGATCATCTCGAACTCGTCTTTGGTGGCCCCGCAGTCGGGACAGGTCCAGTTTTCGGGTACGTCCTCCCACCGCGTTCCGGGAGCAAGCCCATGTTCTGGAAGACCTTTTTCTTCTTCATAGAGGAAACCGCAAATGACGCACATGTAGACTCTTGGGGGATTTGGATTCATAGCAGGTATCTTGCCACGATTTTCGGTTCTCGTGAAACGTGGTCGCAAGCAGTACAATCAGACGCATGACGACGCGCACCGCCATTGTTCTCTGCAACCTCGGGGGGCCGGACTGCCTTGCGGCCGTAGAACCGTTCTTGCGCAACCTTTTTTCCGATCCTGATATCTTTCAGTTGCCGCTTGCGCCCCTCACCCAGCGGGCGTTCGCCTATGCGGTGGCTCGCCGCCGACGGGTGGAGGCGAGCCACGGATACGCAGCGCTCGGCGGCGCGTCTCCAATCGGGGCCAATACCCAAGACCAGGCGCGGGCCTTGGAGCAGGCCCTATCGGATTTGAAGGCGCGGGTGTTTGTGTGCATGCGTTACTGGCATCCCTTTACCGCCGAGGTCGTCGCGGCTCTTAAGGCGGGCGGTTTCGAGCGCGTGGTCCTGTTGCCGTTGTTCCCGCAGTACTCCTTGACCACGAGCGGATCCGCGCGCAACGAATTTACCCGCCAATGTCGCCGCCTCCACTACAGTCCCGATGTCCGATTCATCGGCTCATGGTATGAGGAGGAGGATTATTTACGTGGCATTGTCGAGGACATCCAGGCGATGGTGGGCCGTTTTTCTGACCCTGACCCGAGCCGGATCAGTCTGCTCCTGTCGGCCCACGGGGTACCGAAGATGTTGATCGAGCGGGGTGATCCCTATCAGCGCGAGATCGAGGCAACCGCCGAGCGTGTGAAAAGCGCCTTGGGTTGGCCGCATGTCACCTTGTGCTACCAAAGCCGAGTGGGGCCGCGTGAGTGGCTAAGGCCGTACGTAGACGATGTGATTCGCGACCAGGGGCGCGCCGGAGTGAGCCAGATACTGGTGTATCCGATCGCCTTTGTGTCCGATCACATCGAGACCCTCTATGAGCTCGGTATGACCTATGCCGCGCTGGCTCAGAAAGTAGGGGTGAGGGAATACCATGTCGTGCCCGGTCTCAACGACAATCCATGGCTTATCAAGGCCTTGGAGCGTCTTTCCCGGGCCGCCCTTCAGGAAGAGAGGCGATTGTGAACCCACCTATCGTGTTAGTGTTTGCCGGCAATGACCCGACCGGCGGGGCCGGACTCCAGGCCGATGCCGGGGCGCTTATGAGTATGGGTTGCCACCCGGCCCCGGTCGTCACCGCAGTCACCGTGCAGGACACCTTCGGTCTCAAGACCTTCATGGCCATCGACACCACGCTGGTCGTGGCCCAAGCCCGGGCCATCCTCGAGGACATGCCGGTCGCGGCGTTCAAGGTGGGCATGGTGGGGAGTCTCAGTAACCTTGGCGCTATCGCCGAGGTGATCGCCGACTATCCCAACATCCCCGTGGTCGTGGACCCGGTATTGAGTACCGGCGGCGGCGATGAGTTGAGCGAGGAGCCGCTAGAGCCCGGCTTTCGTTCGCTTCTCTGTCCGCTGGCCACTTTGATCACCCCCAATAGCCGGGAGGCCCGGCGCTTGGTGCCGGAGGCCGACACCCTCGAGGCCTGTGCCCAAGGGCTGATGTCGTTTGGGTCTCGCTATGTGCTCATAAGCGGTACCCATGAGCCGACCGAGACCGTGGTGAATCTCCTTTATGGGCATCGGAAATTGCTCGAGCGGCTCAGCTGTAGGCGTCTACCCGGGGAATACCACGGATCGGGATGCACGCTCGCGTCGGCTTGCGCGGCCGTCTTGGCGCAAGGCCTAGAGCCCGTCAATGCCATCATTCAGGCCCAGGAATACACGTTTAAGACGCTCGAGAAGGCGTGGCGTTTAGGGGTGGGGCAGGCAATACCGGATCGCTTGTTCTGGGCTCGCGAAGAGGGAGACGGCTTCGATTGAGGATTCGCGGCCTCTACGTCGTGACGGACGCTCGCTGCTGTGGCGAGGGGGGTGCAGCCCGGGTCGAGGCCGCCTTGCGGGGCGGCGCGCGCATGCTTCAGCTCCGTTGCAAGGACCCGCGGCTCTCCCTTGAGACGGCCCGGCGCTTGGTGTCCTTGGGCCATGCCTTCGGCGTGCCGGTGATCGTGAACGACGATGTCGAACTTGCCCGCAGCTCCGGGGCCGACGGCGTACATCTCGGCGAAGAGGACGGCGACATCATAGAGGCCCGGTCCGCGCTGGGAGCGCATGCCATTATCGGGGCCTCTTGTTATGCGAGCCTTGCCCGCGCGCGCGCGGCCGCGCTGCAAGGCGCCGATTATCTGGCCTTCGGCCGTTTTTTCCCATCGCGCACCAAGCCGCATGCGGTCCGCGCGACCCCCGATCTGTTGGTGGCCGCCCGATCCTTGGGCAAGCCGCTTGTCGCCATAGGCGGCATCTTGCCGGAGAACGCAGGTCCCCTGATCACGGCCGGGGCCTCGGCTTTGGCGGTGGTCGACGGCGTGTTTGGCAGCGACGACATTACGGGCGCGGCCCGTGCCTATCAGCATCTTTTCGAGGAGCAGTCATGAACCGGAGTCACGAGGCCTTTGTGCGCGCCAAACAACGCATCCCCGGGGGCGTGAATTCCCCGGTGCGGGCCTTTAAGGGGGTCGGGGGCGAGCCGATCTTTATGGAGCGGGGCCAGGGCGCCTATCTCTGGGACCTGGATGGCCACCGCTATATCGATTTTGTCGGGGCTTGGGGCCCCTTGATCTTGGGCCATGCCGATCCGGACGTCGTGCGCGCGGTGAGCGCGGCGGCCGCCCGCGGTCTGGCCTTCGGGACCCCGACAGAGCTTGAGACGGCGTTAGCAGACGAGATCGCCGCTGCTATGCCGAATTTGGAGAGGCTCCGGTTCGTGAGCTCCGGGACCGAGGCCACGATGACCGCGATTCGCCTAGCCCGGGCCGTCACGGGTCGCGATAAGATCGTAAAGTTCGAGGGCGGTTATCATGGCCACCCCGACTCCTTGCTGGTTAAGGCGGGGTCCGGCGCCTTAACGCTCGGTGTGCCCACCTCGCCCGGGGTGCCCGCGGCTCTGGCCCAACACACCCTGGTCGCTCGCTTCAACGATCTCGAGTCGGTGGCGGCCCTCTTTGCCCAGCACAGCCAGGACATTGCCGCGGTCATAGTCGAGCCGGTCGCTGGCAATATGAACTGCGTGCTGCCGGTCCCCGGCTTCCATGAAGGCTTGCGGGGGCTTTGCGATCGGCACAAGGCCTTGCTCATATTTGATGAAGTGATGACGGGTTTTCGCGTGGCTCGCGGTGGGGCCCAGGCCTTGTTCGGCATAAAGCCCGACCTCACCACGCTCGGCAAGATCGTTGGCGGGGGTCTGCCGGTAGGAGCCCTCGGCGGTCCGGCCCGCCTCATGGAGCGGCTTCTGCCCGATGGCGACGTGTTTCAGGCCGGCACCAACTCCGGGAATCCCATCGCCATGAGCGCCGGCCTTGCGACCCTGAAGAAACTGGCCGCCCCCGGTTTCTATGAGGCTCTAGGCGCGCGCGTGCGCACCTTGACCGAGGGCTTAAACGTCGCAGCCCAAAGGCAGGGCGTGAGTTTCACGACCAACCATATAGGTGGCATGTTCGGCCTCTTTTTTGCCGCAGGGCCGGTCACGGGTTATGAAGAGGTCATGGCATGTAAGGTGGATCGCTTTCGGCATTTCTTTCATGGTCTGCTCGCGGAAGGGGTGTATGTCGCGCCGTCTGCCTACGAGGCCGGGTTTGTGTCGAGCGCCCATACGGATCAGGATATCGCGGCCACTGTCGCGGCCGCCGAGAGGGTGTTTGCGCGCCTACCGGACTAAGAATTGGGGGCCTCATCAGGTCCCGGGCCGAAAGCCGAACGGGACCGGCCTTGCGCCTGGCCTTGAGGACCCGTGGGGAATAAAAAAGGGGCCTTTCGGCCCCGAAGCACCCCACACAGATCTTTTAGCTCACGAGTATGCGCTGTTCCATAAATTCCGCCGTCGCCACATGGGGGCAGACCGTCTCGCTTGAGAGTGAGATATCGATGCCCAGCATGGCCACCACATCGTCATGGGCCCGCACCCCCGGCATCTCTTCCCGAAGATACTCATAATGCGATTGGCTCATGTAGACCACGTTGGGGCGAGTGCCATGGCGTTCTTCGTAATGGTTTACGAGGGTTATGACGAAACTCAACATGGTGGCCTCCCGGGTCTTTATGGTGGTCTTTTGCTATAGGAAGGGAGCAATCATCATGCCAATGTGATGATGGAAAAATAGGATAATAAAAACAAGGGATTAATTGACTGTTTCAGGAAGGTGGCCGGACAGCGCCGTCCTGCGTCAGGCCGGCGCCCGCGGTGATGTGACGTAGCGCGCCTGGGTATAGGCCGGGACCGGGAGGTCTTTAAGCACGCCGGGTGTTTGGGGTAAGGCTATCTATCCGTGGTGCGGCGCCCCGTAACCCGGGGCACCGACCCTAGTGCAGTGTTCGCGGTATGCTCAAAGTGAAGGCCGGGATGTCGGCATCAAAGCAGGTACCGTCGTCGGCCACCATCTGGTAGCTTCCGCGCATGCTGCCGACCGGTGTTTCGATCATGGCGCCGCTCGTGTACTCAAAGCTCATGCCGGGTACCAGATAGGGTTGTTCGCCGACCACGCCGTCGCCACGCACCTCTTGCACCTTATTGTTCGCATCGGTAATGACCCAATGCCGGGTGAGAAGCCGGGCCGCCATGGATCCGGTATTGGTGATAGTGATCGTGTAGGCAAACACATAGCGATTTGCCTCCGGCGCCGATTGATTGTCCAGATAGGCGGTCTTTACGCCCACTTCGACGCGGTGTTGGTCTTTGCTCATATCACATACCCTCAGCCAGCGCGTTGTGTGCCTTATCGCAGGGCACCGAAAGAAAGGCAAAATCATCTAGCCGCAATGCCGTCAGGGTTCCGCCCCACAAGCACCCGCTGTCGAGACAGACCACGTTCTCGAAGCATTGGGCGCCCAGGCTCGACCAATGGCCAAAGACAATGCGGGTATCCCGGCTTCGACGTTTTGCGACTTGAAACCAGGGTATAAGACCCGGGCCTTGTGTGCCAAGAGGCCCCTTGTCGCGCATGTCGAGACGTCCTTCTTGGTCACAGTAGCGGATGCGCGTCAAGGCGTTCGCGATAAACCGCAGACGCTCGCCCCCCCTTAGGTCTTCGCTCCAAAGATCAGGTTTCGGACCGTAAAGCTGGGCCATGGCCAGGCAGAACTGAGGGCCCCTGAGGGCCGTCTCGAGCTCAGCGGCCAAGTCGAGCGCTTGCGGGACATCCCACTGGGCGGGTAGCCCAGCGTGAACCATGACGACACGCTTCCCGGCATCATAATACAGGAGCGGCTGCTTCCTTAGCCAGCCGAGCAGTTGGTCGCGGTCGGGGGCCGACAAGATGGCCTCGAGTGTGTCGTCTTGGGCGACGCGCCTGTGGCCGCAGGCGACACCGAGCAAGTGCAGGTCGTGATTGCCCAAGACCGTGATGGGCGCGGTGAGGGTCTGCAGGAAGCGCAGGGTTTCCAGGGAATCGGGTCCGCGATTGACCAGGTCGCCGGTAAACCACAGTCGATCATGTCCATCGACGTAACCGATATGTTTGAGGAGCGCCTTAAGCGCGCCGAGACAGCCTTGTAGGTCGCCTATGACGTAGTCGGCCATGGCGTACTCTTGGCAAAATGGTCGGTGGCCCAGACCAAGGCCTTCATTATCCCGGGCTCGGTGGCCGAATGGCCGGCGTCTGGCACGATCACGAGTTGTGAATCCGGCCATGCGGCGTGCAGCTCCCAGGCGCTGCGTAGGGGGCAGATCAGGTCATAGCGGCCCTGAACGATGATGCCTGGAATGTCGGCAAGGCGCGACGCCTGGGCCAGAATCTGGTTTGGTTCAAGAAACGAGTTGTGCATGAAGTAGTGGCATTCGATGCGCGCCAGAGCCAGGGCGGTTTGGTTGGCCCCGAAGAATTCAAGGACCTCGGCGTGCGGAACGACGTTGGCGGTGCGGCCTTCCCACAGCGACCATGCCCGGGCGCAGCGCTTTCGCAGATCTAGGTCGGTGCTTGTGAGGCGCTGGTAATAGGCCGTGACCAGGTCGCCGTGCTCGCCTTCCGGTATGGGGGCGATGAAGTCTTCCCAATGATCCGGAAACACCCAGTTCGCCCCCTCTTGGTAGAACCAGCGAACCTCTGTCGGTCGACAGAGAAAGATGCCACGCACGATCAGCCCCAGTACCCGCTCGGTGTGCGCTTCGGCGTAGGCGAGCGCGAGAGTCGATCCCCAGGAGCCGCCAAATAAAAGCCAACGATCAATCCCGAGGTGTGTGCGGATGCGCTCCATATCGGAGATGAGGTGCCCCGTTGTGTTGTCGGAAAGCAGGGCGTGAGGGGTAGAGCGGCCCGCGCCGCGCTGATCAAACAAGATGATCCGGTAACGGGCAGGGTCGAAAAATTGACGATGGTAGGGCTCGCAGCCGGCCCCTGGGCCGCCGTGCAGGAAAACGATGGGCAGGCCTTCGGGGTTACCGCACTCTTCGACGTACAGCACATGCGGCGGGGTCACTGCCAAGCGGTGCTGGGCGTAGGGTTGCAGGGGTGGATAAAGCGTCGTCATCTCAGGTTCAGTATAACGCCCCCTGCCGCAGGCGCGAAGTAGCGCTAGTTTTCGCCGGTGGCCCCGTGTATTCTTGCGCCCTCCCATGCCCTCCTTAGCCACAGAGATCGCCCGGCGCCGAACTTTTGCGATCGTCTCGCATCCCGATGCCGGCAAAACCACTTTAACCGAGAAGCTCCTGCTCTTCGGCGGCGCGATCGTCTTGGCGGGCGCGGTCAAGGGTCGCAAGGCCGCGCGCCACGCCACCTCGGACTGGATGGCCTTGGAGCGCGAACGGGGTATTTCCGTGACCTCGTCGGTTATGCAGTTCCCGTATCGGGACGCGATCATCAACCTGCTCGATACCCCAGGCCACCAAGACTTCTCGGAAGACACTTACCGCACGCTCACGGCCGTCGACTCGGTGCTCATGGTCATCGATGCCGCCAAAGGCGTGGAGGCGCAGACCATTAAGTTGCTTGAGGTCTGCCGTATGCGCAACACGCCGATCATCACCTTCGTCAACAAGCTGGACCGCGAGGGCCAAGAGCCGCTCGACCTGCTAGACGAGATCGAGCGCACACTGAAGATCGCCTGTGCCCCCATTACCTGGCCGCTTGGCATGGGGCAGCGGTTTCGCGGGATTTGCCGGCTTGCCGACTCACAGGTGCGACTTCTACCGCAAGGCCGGAGCGAGCGGATTCGGGAGGAGCGGACTATGGCCTTGGCCGACCCGGAATTGGACGAGATCCTGGGCGATGAGTGTGGGCGGATCCGGCAAGAGATCGAGCTGGTGCGCGGGGCCGCGGTTCCCCTCGATCGAGAGGCCTACCGCAAGGCCCAGCAGTCACCGGTGTTTTTCGGGTCGGCGCTCAATAACTTCGGCGTTCGTGACCTGCTCGATGCCTTCATCGACTTGGCCCCTCCGCCCCTGCCCCGGCGGACGCTTACGCGTCCGGTCCTACCCGCCGAGGAGCGCTTTTCCGGTTTCGTCTTTAAGATCCAGGCCAATATGGATCCCCAGCATCGCGACCGGATGGCCTTCGTGCGCATTTGCTCGGGCCGTTATCGGCGTGGCATGCGCCTCTACCATACCCGCGAGGGACGCGAGATCAACGCCGCCAACGCCCTCACCTTCTTGGCGAATGAACGCTCCATGGCCGACGAGGCCTATGCGGGTGATATCCTGGGTCTACCCAATCACGGCACCATACGGATAGGGGACACCTTTACCGAGGGCGAGGACCTGCGTTTTACCGGGGTCCCGAATTTCGCTCCAGAGCTCTTTCGTCGCGTGCTTTTGCGCGACCCCCTGAAAAGCAAGGCCTTGGCGCGCGGACTTGAGCAGCTGACCGAAGAGGGGGCCACCCAGCTCTTTAAGCCATTAGCGAGCCACGACATGATCTTAGGGGCCTTAGGGGCCCTGCAGTTTGAGGTGGTGACGTATCGGCTGCGCCACGAATATGGGGTCGAGGCCGACTTCGAGGCGGCGCCGGTCGTGTCAGCCCGGTGGGTCGAGGCGGACGCCGCGACCTTAAGCGATATCCATAAGCGCCTAGCCGCTTATTTGGCCCATGACGGGGACGGCGCCCTCGCTTATCTTGCGCCGTCCCGTTCCCATCTCGATCTCACCATGGAGCGGTTCCCTAAGGCCCGCTTCCATACCATCCGCGAGCAGACCGTCTAGCTTCTCTGGGACCGCTTGCGGTCGTTCTCTTTCAGGTAACGTTTGCGCAGTCGCACGTGGTGGGGCGTGACCTCGACCAATTCGTCGTCGTCGATGAACTCGATTGCACGCTCGAGCGTCAATTGGATCGGCGGGACCAGTAGTACCGCTTCGTCCGATCCGGAGGCGCGCATGTTCGTGAGCTGCTTGCCGCGCAGGGGGTTGACGACTAAGTCGTTATCGCGGGAATGAATACCAATGATCATGCCCTCATACACGTCTTCGCCCGCTCCGATAAACAAACGGCCGCGTTCCTGAAGGCTAAAGAGCGCATAGGCCACGCTTTTGCCAGCGCCATTGGCGATCAATACGCCATTGACGCGACCGCCCATATTGCCCTTTTTCACCGGCGCGTAGTGATCATAGACGTGATGCATAAGCCCGGTCCCCGAGGTGAGGCTCAAGAACTCGGTCTGGAACCCGATAAGGCCGCGCGATGGGATGACGTATTCAAGGCGCACCCGCCCTTCGGCGTCGGGGTCCATGGCCAGAAGGTCGCCGCGGCGATTGCCGAGACGCTCGATCAAGACCCCTTGGTGGGCTTGTTCCACGTCTAAGGTGAGCAGTTCGTACGGTTCGTGCACCTCGCCGTCGACGATCTTGGTGATGACCTGGGGCCGCGAAACGGCCAGCTCATAGCCTTCGCGGCGCATGGTCTCGATCAGGATGCCGAGGTGAAGCTCGCCCCGTCCCGAGACCTTGAATTTGTCGGCATCGGCCGTATCTTCGACGCGCAGCGCGACGTTATGGATCAGCTCCCGCTCAAGGCGCTCGCGCAGTTGACGGCTCGTGACGAATTTGCCGTCTTGTCCCACGAACGGCGAAGTGTTGATCTCGAAGGTCATGGTGACCGTGGGCTCATCGACCGTAAGCGGGGGCAAGGCCTCGACGCAGCTCGGGTCGCACAGCGTGTCGGAAATGAGTACCGGATCTATGCCGGTCACGGCGATGATGTCCCCCGCCGAGGCCTCTTTCACCTCGGTGCGCTCTAGACCCAAAAACCCGAGAACTTGGAGAATCTTGCCATCCCGGCGGTTTCCCTCGCGATCGACGATGGCGACCAGTTGGTTTGGGCGCACGGTACCGCGCGTGATGCGTCCGGTCGCGATCGCGCCGACATAGCTCGAGTACGCAAGGCTTGAGACCTGCATCTGGAACGGACCATCGGGGTCCACCGCCGGCGGCGGCGTGTGGCGCAAGATGGCCTCAAAAAGCGGGGTCATGTCGCCCTCGCGGGCCTCCGGCGTCAAACTCGAGTATCCGTAAAGGGCCGAGGTATAAACCACGGGGAAGTCGAGCTGCTCTTCTGTGGCGCCCAGCTTGTCGAAAAGGTCGAAGGTCTGGTCGAGCACCCAGTTTAAGCGGGCCCCCGGCCGATCGACCTTGTTGATGACGACGATGGGTCGCAGTCCCAAGGCGAAGGCCTTGCGGGTCACAAACCGGGTCTGCGGCATGGGGCCGTCAACGGCATCGACCAAAAGCAGCACCGAATCGACCATCGACAAGACCCGCTCTACCTCGCCCCCGAAGTCCGCGTGCCCCGGGGTGTCGACGATATTGATGCGGTGGTCGCGCCACTTGATGGCGGTGTTTTTGGCGAGAATGGTGATGCCGCGCTCACGCTCAAGATCGTTCGAGTCCATCATGCGGCTGCTCACGGTGGCTCGGCTCTCAAAGGTGCCCGATTGCTTCAGGAGCTCATCGACGAGCGTGGTCTTGCCGTGATCGACATGAGCGATGATTGCGATATTACGAAGATTCTGGGTTGTCATAAGGATGCTGCAGGAAAGGGGCGCGCATTATATAGGCATCGCGGAGGCGATGCTATAGGGTCTCTACGCAGGGTTAGGTTTTGAACGCCGCCATTGTACTGCGCCTTCGTCCTCGGGGAAAGCGCGGCTGATCGAGTCCTCCGGGACGCCGGTGGTCTTAGCGGCGCCCGGACAGCGCGCTCACCAAAAACCCCAGGATGGCCCCCAGCAAAAGACCGGCCACGACCTCATTAAAGGACCTATGGGCGAGCGGAATCAGAAGGCGATTGAGGCCGTGCAGCTCGGTTCCCCGGGTGAGTACTACCGACAAGGGCAGTTGGTGGCCGAAGATATCGGTGGGCCGCAGAAGGAAGGCTGTGATGCCGCCTACTAGCGCAAAAGCGGTCGCTTGGCCTAATGCTTTCACTGGGTCGGATCTCATGGTGAGCTGGGCGGGAAGTACAGCATCGGGCGTCTTAAAACACAAGGGTCCGCAGCGTTCGCTTGACGATATCGTACCGACCGGTATGATAAATGGCATGGAGGCCCCCCATGACCCATGGTACGCGCCCTAAATTGCTCGAAGCGGCCTTTCGCGAGGTGTATGAGCGGGGGTTTCAGGCCGCGAGTCTGACCGAGATCCTGCGGGATACCGGGCTTACGAAGGGCGCCCTCTACCACCATTTTTCCTGTAAGCGGGCGCTGGGTCTTGCGGTTGTGGAGGAGGTGGTGCGTGAGCGCCTCGAATCCAGCATCTTTCGACCGCTCGAGGAGGCCGAGCGACCGATCGCGGCCCTGCTCACGATCTGGGCCGACAAATTGCGATTACTAGACGACGACACGATCGAGCATGGCTGTCCCCTCAACAATCTGATCCAAGAAATGAGCCCCATAGATGCCGAGTTCCGAGCACGCCTCGGCGCCATTTTGACTCGTTGGCAGCAGGTTTTGCGTAATGCTCTGCGAAAGGCCCAATCGCAACAAGAGATCAGGGCCGACGTCGATTGTGACGCGACCGCCCTCTTCATCCTCGCGGCCTGGGAGGGTTGCTGGGGTATTGCCAAGAATCAGCAGTCGCCATCGGCATTTCGCCAATGCCTGGCGCAGCTCCAGGCCTATGTTGAGGGCCTACGCCCCCTCGGTTAGGCACGCTGTCGCGGTGTGGGTGTTTCACGCAGCCCTCGTAAGTTGCGGGACCGGGCGTTTCCCGCTGATCGCTACCTCCGACACTCCGGCTTACGGCTCCGAAAACCCTGTCCCCGGCACCGCGATTTAACGCAGTTCTCCGGCGTCTATTGTGCGCCCGTGACTGAGGCCTCTCTCGGGGCTAAGACCCTCGGGGCGACACGACCTTGATCCTAAATTCAGCAGTTGAACCGCGGCGGCCTCGGTAACTGCTCGATTCATAGGGCTTTGTACCAAAATCTGTGTTCACCGCTTGGGTGAACCGCAGAGTTGTTGAAATCCCTTGCAAATAGGCCGATTAGGGTGGATTTCCGACATCAACTGCCGGATCTAGGTTGATGGGCCGGTTCGCTTTTCATTCGCGTCCATGCCGCCAAGGTGCCATACTCCTCCTTTGGGGCTCGCGGCACGGGGTTTTGTCGGTGTGCGGGAACCCCCCACAAGGATCTCTCCCGTAGGCATGGGTTCGGGCGTTGAGGCGGTCGGAACACGTACCGGACCCGAGTGCTTACAAAAAAGGAGCTCGGATACGACTAAGCAGAAACCCTCACGGCACTCCCATACTCCTCGGGGAAGGCCTGTCGCTCCACAGGCCCTAGCGCGCAATAAGCGTCCAGGGTCTAACGCGATAGGGCCTGAAAAATACTGCATCGCGGGTATTGGCGCGTCCGCGGGCGGTCTTGAGGCCTTTACACAACTTTTGCAACATCTCCCCCATGATACCGGCATGGCCTTTGTGCTCGTGCAGCATCTCGATCCCGAGCATGAGAGTGCGTTGGCGCAGATACTGTCGCGCTTAACGAAGATGCCGGTCCACGAGGTCACGAGTAATACACGGGTTACGCCCAATGGGGTCTACGTGATTCCCCCGAATGCCGATATGCGTTTGGTAAGGGGTGTCTTAAAGCTCGAGCCGCGCAGTCGCTCGGCCCGCGCCCACCATTCCATAGACACCTTTTTCGAGTCGTTGGCGGAAGACCTGGGGCAACGGGCTATCGGGGTCGTCTTGTCCGGCACGGCCTCCGATGGAACCCTGGGCCTTGAGGCCATTAAGGCCGCCAATGGCATTACCATGGCTCAGGACGGATCGGCCAAGTATGAGTCCATGCCCCGTTGCGCCATAGCGTCGGGGTGTGTCGATATGGTCTTGGCCCCGGACGCGATCGCCGTAGAGCTCGCGCGGATTGCCCGCCACCCCTATGTTTTGGGTCAGAGTGTCCTTATTTCGGACGCATTGAGCGAAGACCGCGCCCTCTCGCGAGCGGCGCTCGGAGCGCGCGGACAGCCGCTGCCCGCCACTGCGGATTCCGCCGTATTCGAGCATATCCTTTTGCTGCTTCGTAACCGTACCGGGGTGGACTTATCCCAGTACAAATCCAACAGTCTGGAACGCCGCACCATGCGCCGCATGGTGTTGGCAAAGGTCCAGACACCGTCCGATTATCTGGAGTTTTTGCTCGCGGATCCGGAAGAGCTGCAACGCCTTTACGGCGACCTTCTGATCAGTGTCACCGAGTTTTTCCGTAATCCCGAGGTATTTGAGAAGCTGAAGGAAAGTGTGATTTGCGGTCTCATGGCCAAAAATAGCGGCAAGCCTTTGCGCGTGTGGGTGCCGGCATGCGCTACCGGTCAGGAGGCGTACTCGTTTGCCATGGCCTTTATGGAATGTGTCGAGGATAACGTCGCCTACCCAGCCCTACAAATCTTCGCGACCGACGTCAATGAGGCGGTGCTCAATAAAGGGCGCGCGGCTTTCTACACTCACAGCGCCGTCCAGAATGTCTCCCCGGCGCGGCTGAAGCGGTTCTTTGTCGAGGAGCCGCTTGGTTATCGCGTGGCAAAGGAGCTTCGGCAGCTTGTTGTCTTTGCGCGCCAAAACGTGCTTGTCGATCCGCCGTTTTCGCGAATCGACCTTGTCAGTTGTCGTAATCTGATGATCTATCTCGAGCCGGCATTACAGGAAAAGGTCCTGCTCTCCTTCCATTATGCTTTAAAAGAGCATGGCTGCCTCCTCTTGGGACTTTCCGAATCCATAGGCCGCTCGACGGATCTTTTTGCCGTCAGTGATAAAAAACTGAAGATTTATTGCAAAAAGGTGTTCTCCGCCCCCCTATTTTCACCGCCGCCCAAGGCCGAGAGCGCGCCGAAGTCAAGACTCGTCCCTGCCGTCCCTGCCGTCCCTGCCGTCCCTGCCGTCCCTGCCGTCCCTGCCGTCCCTGCCGTCCCTGCCGTCCCTGCCGTCCCTGCCGTCCCGCCGTCGGCCCGGCCATTCGCCCGGCGGAGCTCAGCCCCGAACGCGAGGCCGATCGTGTGACCTTCAAACACTTTGCGCCGCCCGGGGTGCTCGTCGATGCCAATTTGCAGATCGTGCAGTTCCGCGGTCAGACGAGCCCTTATCTCAACCCGCCGACGCATAGTGCCGATTTCGGTCTTCTCGCGATGGCCGCCGAAGGCGTCCTCCTGCCCTTGCGGACGGCTCTAGAGAAGGCCCAAAGAACGCTGCGCCCGGTGCGTCAGCACCGCGTGCCGGTGGACGACAGCGGGCCTCTTGGGCATACGGTCGATATTGAAGTTATTCCGCTTATACATCTTAAGGACCTGCACTACCTGGTCGTCTTTTTGCGAAACGATAGGAGCGCCGCGCACCCGCTGACCGCGAAGATCGGTCCGCCCTCGGACACCACCATAGACCGCAGGGAAAATAAACGCGGGGAGGCGCGGCGTATCAATGTTCTTGAGCAAAAGCTACAAGAGGCCAGGGACTATATAGACGCTTTGCAGACACACGATAAAGTCGCTTCCGCGGAGGCTCAGGCGACCAATGAAGATGTGCAATCGGCGAACGAAGAGCTGCAGAGCATGAACGAGGAGCTCGAGACATCGAAAGAGGAACTGGAGTCGACCAACGAGGAGCTGATTACCGTCAACGAGGAGATGATAAGCCGTAACGCCGAGCTAAATCACCTGAATGCCGATCTCTCAAACCTCCACTTGAGTATCAACCTGCCCATCTTGGTGTTGGGGCATGACCTCGTTATTCGTCACTTTACCCCACCGGCCGAGCCGCTATTCAATCTCATGGTTGGCGATGTAGGGCGGCCGCTCGGGCGTCTCAAACACAATTTGGTTGGCGTCAATATCGAACAATTTATCACCGATTCTGTCGAGAAGGTCAGGGTGTCCGAGCTCGAGGTCCAGGATAAAAGCGGACGCTGGTACACCTTGCGCGTGCGTCCCTATTTAACGCTCGACAGAACGATTCAAGGCGCCGTCGTCGTTTTGATCGATATCGATGACCTCAAACGCAACGTTGATAAGTTGACGCGCGCGCGCAATTATTCCGAGGCCATTCTGCGCGCCGCGCGCGACCCGCTTTTGGTTCTCGGCCGCGATTTGCGCGTCAATGCGACGAATGACGCATTCCGCCATATGTTCAAGCTCACTCGCGACAACACGGAAGGGCGCTTATTTTTCGATCTAAGCGATGGCGCTTGGGATATTCCAAAATTGCGTAGCCTTATAGAGGATATACTGCCGCGGAACAGTTTTTTCGACGATCTCGAGATCACCCAGAACTTTCCGATCATCGGGAAGCGCATGATGCGTTTGTCCGGCCGGCCCCTGGACTACGAGGAAGGCTTACCGCAAATGGCCCTTTTGTCGATCCATGACGTTACCGACGAGCACGAGGCGCTGAAGACCTTACGCACCTCGGAGAATCGCTTTCGGCGCCTGTTCGATACGGCCCAAGACGGGATCTTGCTCATAGACCCCGTCACGCGCAAGGTCTTGGACGCCAATCCGAGCGCGGTCGATATACTGAGAACCTCCCTGGACACCCTCCTTGGCCAGGAGCTTTGGGAGGTCGGTCTCTTAAAAGATGAGTCCTCGAGTCATGCGGTATTTCGGGAGTTGCAAAAGCAGGGCTCGATTCGCTTGGCCGTTGTGTTGAGGGGTGCGCACGCAGACCAACGCCCTATTGAATTGTTAGGCAAAATCTATCTCGAAGGGGGTTGCGAGGTCATCCAATGTAATCTGCGGGATATCGGTGCGCGCCCCGCTTAGAGAAAGGCCGGTCGGTGTTTACCGGCGAGGGAACGGGGCGCTCTATGAGCGAAGAGAGGTCTAGCATGGGTTCCGGACGAGGGCGGCCCTCGCCCATCCGGCGTTTTTCGGCTACCCTGCCCGCCTCCACCCCCTTTGAGACAATTCGAAATGAAGGTCGCGTACATATTCACAACCCAAGGTCATTCGGTTTCCTACAAGCTCGCCAAGATGATATTGCCGCAGCTGGAAAATGGCGCCCACGGCGTCCAAGTGGTCGGCATGTTCTTTTTTGAGGACAACAACTATGTGTTGGTCAAGGGTGACCCGATTGGCGAACGTCTTGTCGCGGTCGCTCGGGCTCAGGGCATGCTTCTGATGGCTTGCGATCAGTGTTGTTATGAACGCCACATCGCGGACAAATTGGTCGACGGGGCGGTCATCGGGTGTTTCCCCAACCTATACAAGGCTCTCGCCATCAATATGCCAGACCAGGTGATCAGCCTCTAAGGCCATTTGCCGCCTACGGGCGGGAGCACGCAGTGCCCGTGGTTTTATGGCAAGCCAAAGTCCGTACCCTGACCATTACAGGCCGAGCCGCTCCCAGATCACGCTCGAGGGAGCGGCGCGGTTGAGGGTGTAAAAATGCAGCCCCGGGGCCCCCGCCGCGAGCAGTTCCGCGCATAGGGCCGTGGTCACATCTAAGCCGAAGGATCGGATCGATTCGGCATCGTCCCCGAATCCCTCCAATCGCCGCCGGATCCAGCGTGGGACCTCGGCGCCGCAAGCCTCCGAGAAACGCAGCAGTTGGCGATGGTTGGTGATCGGCATGATCCCTGGGACGATGGGAATCGAGATGCCCAAAGCCTCGCAGGCGTCTATGAACCAGTAGTAGGCGTCGGCATTGTAAAAGTACTGCGTGATAGCGGAATTGGCGCCCGCCGCCACCTTCTCTTGAAAATGCATGAGGTCGCTTTCAGCGCTTGCGGCCTGGGGGTGAACCTCAGGGTAGGCCGCGACCTCGATATGGAAATGGTCGCCGGTCTCCGCGCGGATAAACTGAACGAGTTCGCTGGCATAGCGAAAGTCCCCGGGATCGACCATGCCCGACGGCAAATCGCCGCGCAGCGCCACGATGTGGCGGACGCCCAACTCTTTATATGTCCCCAGGATCTCCCGGATGCCCTCGCGGGTCGACCCGATGCAGGACAGGTGCGGGGCCGCCGCGTTTTGGCGCGCCCGGATCTCGCGGACCGTCTCCAGGGTCCGCTCGCGGGTGCTGCCGCCTGCCCCGAAGGTTACGGAAAAGAATCGCGGATTAAGCGGCGCCAGCTGGGCCAGCGCGATCTTGAAGGCGGCGCTGGCCTCTTCGCTCTTCGGGGGGAAGAATTCGAAGCTAAAGACCCGCGCGTGCCGCTTTTGAGACTCCATTGCCGTGTGTTAATAGCGATAACGGCTAGGTTTGTAGGGCCCTTCCACCGGTACGTTGATATAGGCCGCTTGCTCCGGCGTGAGCCGAGTGAGGTGGGCCCCGATCTTGTCCAAGTGCAGGCGCGCGACCTTTTCGTCCAAGTGCTTCGGCAGGGTATAGACCCGGCTTTCATAGGCGCTCGGGTTGTTCCACAGCTCGATTTGCGCCATGACCTGGTTCGCGAAGGACGCGGACATGACGAAGCTCGAATGCCCGGTCGCGCAACCGAGGTTCACAAGTCGCCCCTCGGCCAAGACGATGACCTTCTTGCCGTCCGGGAAGACCACGTGGTCGACCTGGGGCTTGATGTTTTCCCAAGGAAGCGTGCGCAGGCCCGCAATGTCGATCTCGGAATCGAAGTGGCCAATATTGCACACGATCGCCTCGTGCTTCATGGCCTGCACGTGTGCCAAATTTATGACGCCGACATTGCCGGTGGCGGTGACGAAGATGTCGCCCAAGGGGGCGGCCTCGTCGAGAGTGACGACCCGATAGCCCTCCATCGCCGCTTGCAGCGCGCAAATCGGATCGATTTCCGTGACCCATACCGTGGCGCCCATGCCGCGAAACGCCTGGGCGCAGCCCTTGCCTACATCGCCATAACCTGCCACCACGCAAATCTTGCCGGCGATCATGACATCGGTGGCGCGCTTGATTCCGTCTATGAGCGATTCGCGGCAGCCATAGAGGTTGTCGAACTTCGATTTGGTGACCGAGTCGTTGACGTTAAACGCCGGGCACCGCAATTTGCCGGCGGCCTCGAGCTCATAGAGTCTATGGACCCCGGTGGTCGTTTCCTCGGAAAGGCCGCGGATGTCTTTCATTAACGACCCGTAGCGTTCGTGCATCACAGCGGTCAGGTCGCCGCCGTCATCCAATAGCATATTGGGGCGCCAGCCGTCCGGCCCGACGATGGTTTGATCTATGCACCACCAGAACTCTTCCTCGCTCTCGCCCTTCCAGGCGAATACCGGGATGCCGCGCGCCGCCATGGCCGCCGCCGCGTGATCTTGAGTGGAGAAGATATTGCAAGACGACCAGCGCAACTCCGCGCCGAGCTCCACCAAGGTCTCCATCAACACCGCGGTTTGGATGGTCATGTGTAGGCTGCCCGCTATACGCGCGCCCTTCAGCGGTTGGCGGCCCTTGTACTCGGCCCGCAAGGCCATGAGGCCAGGCATTTCGGTCTCGGCAATGGCGATCTCGGCCCGCCCGTATGCGGCTTGGCTGATGTCTGCGACCTTATAATCCGTGGTCTTCTGTGCGTGTACTGCCGGTGTCATTTCTGTCTCCTACCGCGACAACGATTGGATTTTCTTGTCGGCGGCCGCCGCTCTTAGCGCCTCGGCCTTATCCGTGCGTTCCCAGTTGAACTCAGGCTCCGGGCGTCCGAAATGGCCATAGGCCGCGGTCTTCACGTAGATGGGACGCAAAAGATCCAAGGTCTGGATGATGGCCTTCGGCCGCAGGTCGAAGTGCTCTGCGACGAGCTCCGCTATGCGGGTGTCACTAATAGTGCCCGTGCCGAAGGTCTCGACCCGAATCGAAACCGGCTGGGCGATGCCGATGGCATAGGCCACCTGGATCTCGCAACGCGCGGCAAGCCCGGCTGCCACAATGTTCTTTGCGACATAGCGTCCGGCGTAGGCCGCCGACCGGTCGACCTTGGACGGATCCTTGCCGGAAAACGCCCCGCCCCCGTGGCGGGCCATACCGCCATAGGTGTCGACGATGATTTTCCGGCCGGTCAGGCCGCAATCGCCGACCGGGCCGCCGATGACGAAGCGACCGGTCGGATTGATGAAGTATTTGGTCTCTTTTTTCAGCCAACCCGCGGGCAGCGCGGGTTTGATGATCTCCTCGAACACCGCCTCTTTGAGATCCTCATAACTCACCTCGGGGCCGTGCTGGGTGGAGACCACCACCGTGTCGATGGCGACCGGCTTATCGTTCTCGTAGCGGATCGTGACCTGGCTTTTGGCGTCGGGTCGCAGCCAAGGGAGACGGCCCGAGCGGCGCACCGCCGCTTGACGCTGCATAAGCGCGTGGGCAAAGGTGATGGGCATCGGCATCAGGTCTTCGGTCTCGTTCGTTGCGTACCCGAACATCAGCCCTTGGTCGCCCGCGCCCTGCTCGAGGTCAAGTCCTTGGCCCTCGTCCACGCCTTGCGCTATGTCCGGCGACTGCTTGTCCATGGCCACTACCACAGCGCACGCATCGCCGTCGAATCCCATGCTGGCGTTATAACCGATGCGGCGAATCGTGCTCCGCGCGATCTCGGTGAAATCGACGATCGCCTTGGTCGTGATTTCTCCCGACAGCACCACAAGCCCGGTGTTGACGAGGGTCTCGCAGGCGACGCGGGCGCGCGGATCTTGCGCTAACACCGCATCAAGCACCCCGTCTGAAATCTGGTCCGCGATCTTGTCGGGATGGCCTTCGGATACCGATTCAGAAGTGAAGAGGTAGGATTTGCTCATGGCGACTCCAGGTATAAAGGTAGGGTGCTCTTTCTAGAGAGGACGAGAACGCACCGCTGGAAGCGGATACCTTAGCATAGTTTCTCTTTGAAACAACAGTTGGGCCACGCCATTTTTGGCAAGTGGCCGACGACCCGCTACCATACACGCATGTTGCAAATTCCCTCTCGGCCATTGTTGAGATTGACAGGCAAGGCCATTTCTGATTACGGCATGATAAAGGCCGACGATCGGATCTTGATCGCGGTGTCGGGAGGCAAGGATAGCCTAAGCCTCCTACATGTCTTGGCGCACCTGCGACGCAGAACGAGGCTCGCCTTTACGCTCGCTGCGGTCACCGTTGATCCGGGCATAGACGGCTTTGATCCACAGCCGCTCATTCCGTACATGGCAAGCCTCGAAATCCCTTATTTCTACGAGCGCCAAGCGATTGCCGAGCGTGCCAAGACGACGCTTGGCAACGACTCGTTTTGCAGCTACTGCGCCCGTATGCGGCGGGGCACGCTCTATAGGGTGGCCCGGGAACGCGGTTTTAACGTCTTGGCGCTTGCTCAACACCTCGATGACATTGCCGAGTCGTTTCTCATGAGCGCGTTCCATGCCGGAACGCTCCATACTATGCGCGCCCATTATCGTATCGACGTCGGCGACTTGCGGGTCATTCGCCCCTTCGTGTATGTGCGGGAACGACAGCTGCGGGATTTCGCGCACAGCGCCGACTTACCGGTCATCGGCGACAATTGCCCGGCGTGTTTTCGGAAGCCGACGGAGCGGGCGGCCATGAAGACCTTGTTGGCGGCCGAGGAGGCCCGCCACAAGGCGCTGTTCCCGAATCTGTTGCAAGCGTTGCGCCCTTTGTTGGGGGTGAGAGATGGGCTTGAGTAGCGACACCGGCAATGACCCCGATATCCGGTTCTGGCACAATGCCCGCCTATGACCGCTGCTTTTGAACCCACAGGTGCGCATCGCGTTCAAGCGCACCCCGGCCTCTGGGCTCCCCGGTATTGGCCGACGTGGGCGGCGCTTGGGCTTTTAAGGTTGAGCTTGTATCTGCCGCTCAAGACCCGCGGCTGGCTCGGGGCGCGCCTAGGTGACCTCTATTACCGTATGAACCGCAAACGGCGGCGGATCGCCGCCGTCAACGTGGCGCTGTGCTTTCCCACCTGGACCCCCGAACAGCAGGCCAAGCTCGTGCGCCAACACTTTCGGGCGGCCGCCCTGGCCCTTTTCCACATCGCGGTGCTGTGGTGGGGCAATGATAAGACCATTGATCATTGCCTACACATGCGTGGCTTGGAGTATTACCAGGAGGCGCGCGATGCCGGGCGCCGCATCATAGTTCTCCATTGCCACGCGGTGGGTCTGGAGGCGAGCCTCATCTTGTCCCGTTATTTCCCTTACGTTGGCTTCATAAAGCCCTTGAAAAACCCGGTCCTGGATTTCGTCATGACCCGCGGCCGGGAACGGTTTGGCGGCCACGTCTACGAGCGCAGCAGCGGGCTGCGGCCACTCATCCGAGCCATACAGGCCGGCTATGGGGCGTCTTATGTGCCGGACGAGGATCTGGGCCCCAAGGAGTCGGTGTACGCGCCGTTTTTCGGGGTTCCGGCCGCGACCTTGCCGACCTTGGGGCGCTTGGCACGCATCACAGACGCGGTGGTGATTCCTTGTTTTACCAAGCTTTTGCCGCAAGGCGGTTGCGAACTCTGGCTGGAGCCGCCGCTGTCGCCGTTCCCGACAGGCAGCACCCTCGAAGACGCCACCGTCATGAATGCCGCGATCGAACGCGCCGTGCTCGCCATGCCCGAGCAGTACATGTGGACCATGAAGCGCTTCAAGACCCGGCACGATGGGGTGTCTTTATATGACTGAAGCGAGCGCGCAAGATCGGCATCGAGGCCTGGTCGAGCGTGTTCTCGACCGGCTTTTGCAGACGGCGCGGCTTATTCCCTGGCCAGTTCTCTCCTTTAGTGGCGCAGCCCTCGGAACCTTGGCCTATGGACTCGCCGTGCGCCCCCGTAGGGTTGCTATGACCAACGCGCGCTTGTGCTTTCCCGAGCTCTCTTTGGGGGCCCGCCGACGGCTCGTGCGCCAGCACTTTCGGGCGATCGGCGAGACGGCCTTGGCCGTTGCCCGACTTTGGTGGGCCCCTGCGACCGAGATAGAGGCGCGGGTACGGGTCCTGGAGCGAGGCCCCTATGACGAGGCCTTGCGCGCCGGGCGCAACATCATTCTGCTCGCCCCGCACTTCCTGGGGCTCGAGGTTGGAGGGCTGCGCGTATCCCTCGAACGCCCGTTTGTGAGTATGTATCGGCCCCCCAAGACCGCGCTGGCCGGGGCGCTCCTCTACCGGCGCCGGCGGTTCGGGGCGGTTTTGTGGCGTAACGACGCGCCTCTGCGCTCTCTCATACGCAGTATTCGCGAAGGCAAGCCGTTTTATTATCTGCCCGATCTTGACCCCGGTCAGGCGGAGTCGGTATGGGCCCCGTTTTTCGGTATCCCGACCCCCACCCTCACGGCGCTTGCGCGCATTGCCCGCTTAACCGATGCGGTGGTGCTCCCGTGCTTTACCCGTAAGTTGCCAGGTACGGGCTGTTTTGAAGTCGTGATCCGGCCGGCCCTGAACCCGTTTCCCAGCGACGATCCGCTGGCCGACGCCACTCTTATGAATGCCGCGATCGAGGAGGGCGTCCGCCTGATGCCCGAGCAATATCTGTGGACGTATAAACGCTTCAAGCGAGTCCGTGTCGACGGCCGCTCCGTATATGGCTGACCGCGCGGGAAGTTTGTCTCAGGCCATGGCGCGGCTGGGACTGGGCCTGCTCTGGCTTTTAAGTCACGCGCCCTTGTCCTGGCTTGCGCTGGTGGGCCGCTCCTTGGGCCTTATCCTCTATGGTCTTCACCGTAGCCGGCGCCGGGTGGTGGCTATCAATATCGCCCTGTGTTTTCCGGATTGGTCCAAGGCAGCCCAACGACGGCTGGTGCGCGCCCATTTTGCGGCGTTGGGCCAAGGCCTTTTCGATGTCACCTTGGCCTGGTGGGCAAGCCCCGCGCGCCTGCGACGCCTGGTCTCGTTTCGTGGTCGCGAGCACTACGATAAGGCCTTGGCGGAGGGCCCCGTGATTCTGCTCGTACCACACTTCGTGGCCCTCGAAATCGGGGTTTTACTGTCGACCGAGAGGCCGATGGCGAACGTCTATCGGGAGCTGCCTAACCCGGTCTTCGAACAGGCCTTCCGGGCCGCCACCGGGCGCTTCGGGGCGACCATGATCACCCAGAGCGAGGGGGTGCGGCCGGTTTTAAGGGCCCTAAAGGAAGGACGGGTGTTCTACTATCTTCCCGACCAGGATTTCGGCGAACGCAGCAGTGTCTTCGCCCCGTTTTTTGGCGTGCCGACGATTACTTTACATGCCGTAGGGCGCCTGGCGCGTGCCGCTCGCGCCCAGGTCGTCCCCTGCTACGTCTGGCAAAAGCCGGCCGGCCGGGGTTATGAAATCGCCTTCGGCCCGGCGCTCTCCGAGTTTCCGAGCGGCGATGTGCAAGTCGACGCCTGCACCACCAATCGCGCCATAGAAGACGGCGTTCGCGAACATCCCGAGCAGTATTTTTGGGTGCATAAACGCTTCAAGACGCGCCCGCCGGGGGCCCCTTCCGTTTATTCTTGAGCACGGGATTGCGGGTCGGAGCCTACGGTTCGGCGGTGTCCAGTCGCTTAAGGAAGACTCGCATCTCTTTGGCGGCCTGGAGGTGGCCGTCGCTCTCCGCCACTTGGATCCCGCGTTGATAGGCGATTCGCGCCTCGCTCACCTCACCCGACGTGGCCAAGGCGTTGCCGAGGAGCTTCCAGGCTGCGGCATGTTTGGGGTCGAAGGCGAGCGCCGCCCGCAGGTGGATGATGGCCTTCGGGTAGTCTTTGCGTCGCAGGTATTCGCCGCCTAAGCCAAATCGCAGTAAGAGATTGTCCTGGCCCCGGGCGAGCATGGCCTCCATCGGTTCGATGTCCATAAAAGCGTCCTCTTAAGTACCTATAGGCTTGCGGTGGGGTGGCCGTAGGCGGTCTTGTCCTGGGCTGTGTGCTCAAGTCCCCGCCGTTTTGGACAGGCGGGCGTAGTAGAAGCCGTCCATGGCGGCGTCTCCTGGCAGGAACTGCCAACCAGGCAAACGCGCCGAGCCCACCGAGAATGTAAAGGGGGCTTCCGTCGCGTCTTTCGTGCGCCGCAGAAAATCCCGTATTTGTTCCTCATTTTCCTCGGGCAAGACCGAGCACGTAGCGTAGACCAGGGTGCCACCGGGGACCAAGTTTTGCCACAGCCGATCAAGAAGCAGGGCCTGCGTCTCCCGTAAAGGCCCGAGATCATCGGCGCGCCGGTGGATCTTGATGTCGGGATGCCGACGGATGACGCCGGTCGCGGAACAAGGCGCGTCGAGCAGGATCCGCTGAAAGTGGGTTTCGAGCGTGCTTATGACAAGATCGATGTCCAAGACCCGAACGCTCTCGCTTAGGCCGAGCCGCACCAAGGTCTCGCGCAGCGGGGTAAGCCGCGCGGCCCCGCGGTCAGCTGCCGTCAGCTGAGCCTCGGGCGCGCTCTGCGCCAAGTGCCCGGTCTTGCCGCCGGGTGCGGCACAGGCGTCGAGGACCGAATCGCCGGGCTCGGGCGCGAGCAGCGGGGCCGCCAATTGCGCGGCCGCGTCTTGCACAGACACCAGACCCTCGCCAAAACCCGGGAGTTCGCGGACGCGCGCCCCCTCTTCAAGCGCAATCGCTGTTTGCGCAATGGGGTGGGCGGCGGCCTTGATTCCGACCCGGGCCAAGGTGTCGAGGTACTCATCGCGCGGGATGCGGCCGGTGTCGACTCGTAAACACAAGGGTGCCCGCTCGTCGTTCGCCTTGAGGATGGCAAGCCAGCGGTCCGGCCATGCCGCTTTTAGCCGTTCGACAAGCCATGAGGGGTGGTTGCGCACGGCCAATGGGGCGGCCGGGGCCTCAGCCTTGAGCGCGGAGCGCAAGACCGCATTGACCACCCCTCGGGCCCAGGCCTTACCCAAAGTCTCGGTGGTCGCAACGGCCTCGGAGACCGCAACCGCCTGGGGGCTATCCATATGTCGGGCCTGGTAGAGACCCATGAGGATCAGGGCGTAGATATCCCGGTCGGCGTTTTTGAACGGCCGCTTGAGAAGCGGCTCCACAAGGCTCATGAGGCTGGGGGCGTGACGCACGGTCCCAATGGCGAGCTCTTCCACGAGGCCATGACGCCCCTCGCGGTCACGATCGCGGTTTAGTGCTGCATCCAGCGCCGATCCAGCGAGCACGCTTGCGATAATGCCGACGGCGCGTGCTCGCAAGCTCAAGGCATAACGGGGCTTAAGCAAGGCAATCGCCGACTTTTAGCGGGTGCTTTTGCAGAAAACTCGCGGCTGTCTGGGGCCGCCCATTGGGCGCTTGGAGGGTCTCTAGGATCAGCGCGCCGCGTCCGGTTCCGACCCGCAACTCGGCTACGGTCGCGAGCACCCGACCGGGCTCGCAACGGTCGTCGGCGACGCTCCGGGCGGCGCACACCTTTACCGTGATGCCGTTCACGACCGCCGTCGTGCCGGGCCAGGGGGTGAAGGCGCGAACCTGTCTTTCGAGGCTTAGGGCGTCCCGGGTCCAATTCATGATCGCTTCTTCTTTGCGCAATTTTCGCGCATAAGTGGCCCCGGTCTCCGGCTGACTTATCGGGTGTAGGGTCTCGCCCTTGCCAAGCGCCGCCAAGACCGTGGCCAAGGCCTGGGCGCCCATGACGGCGAGCCGGTCGGCAAGTTCGGGTGCAGTCTCGGTAGGATCGATGGCGGTCGCGACCCGCTTTAACATGGGCCCGGTGTCCAAACCCTCGTCCAGACGCATGATGGTGATGCCGGTTTCTTCGTCTCCCGCCTCGATCGCGCGCGCGATCGGCGCCGCTCCCCGCCAGCGGGGCAAAAGCGAGGCATGGACATTCAGGCAACCGTGTCTCGGGAACTCCACAAGCCCCTTCGGCAAGAGCAGACCGTAGGCCACCACCACGACCACGTCAGGTCTGAGCGCCCGCACCGCGTCTTCGGCGTCGGCGCCGGTGGCCGGGGTCAGTACCGGAATTCCGAGGGCCTGGGCCTGGCGCTTCACGGCGCTCCCGGTGATCTTGCGTCCCCGACCGGCCGGTCTATCAGGTTGGGTCAGGACCGCAAGCAGCGGGTAACCGGCCGCGACGAGCGTGGCCAGGGTGGGGCAAGCAAATTCGGGCGTGCCAGCAAAGACGATCTTCACGAAGTCCGGGCTCACATCGCCAGACGTTGTTGTTTTTCTAGCTTTTTCCGGATGCGTTGTTGCTTGAGCCGGGAGAGATAGTCGACAAACACCTTACCGTCCAGGTGGTCGATTTCATGTTGTATGCACACTGCAAGAAGGTCTTCGGCCTCGAGTTGAAAGCGCGTTCCGTTTTCGTCCAGGGCCTCGACCCGCACCTTCTGGGCGCGCTCGACCTCCTCGTAGATTCCGGGAACCGAGAGACAGCCCTCCTCGATCCCGTATACCCCTTCGCTGTGCACGATGACCGGGTTCACAAACACCCGCAGGTCGTTGTGGTCAGGGGAGATGTCGATCACCACGACGCGCTTCGCGACATGGATCTGAGTCGCCGCAAGCCCGATGCCGGGCGCCTTGTACATGGTCTCGGCCATATCGCGGATCAATCCCCGGATCTCCTGGTCGACAGACGCCACCGGCAACGCCTGGATGCGCAGGCGTGGATCGGGGTAATGGAGGATTTCGCGAAGAGCCATGGCGCCATTATACCGAAATCGGGCCTCGCGCACCCCTCCCCGAGGTGGACGTGCGATGAATCACCGCCTACACTTCACGACCATGCGCCGAGTTCGCTTCGCTGTCATTCTGTTAGCGGCCTTTTCCGCCCACGCTTGGGCGGATCGGCTGGTCGTGCCCCACACGCCCCAACGATATGTCGTTCGGGTAGGCGACACCCTATGGGGGATCGCCAATCACTTTTTGCGCGATCCTTGGCGTTGGCCTGGGATCTGGAACCGCAATCGCCAGATCCATAATCCCGACCTTATCTATCCTGGCGATGTCATTGTGCTGCGCTACGCCAAAGGACACCCCTATTTACTGGATCTCGGCCCACGCCCATTAGTCCAGGCCGAGGCGCAGGGTTCCGGCCGCCCGTCGGGTGCAAACCGGGTGGTGATTTTAAGACCCAAGGTGCGCCAGGTACCGTTGGCCGAGGCCATCCCCACGCTCAGCCCCAATATCATAGGGCCATTTCTCCAGCGTCCGCTTGCCCTTTCCCGGCGCCAGTTTCGCCATCTCGGCTATGTTGCGGGCGGGATTCACCGCCACACCTTTTTGAGCCCCTTTAGCCGGTTTTACGCGCGTCGTCTCGGGACGCACCCGGATCATTTCTATGACATCTATCGCCGGGGACCGGCCCTGCGCAACAAAGACGGCGACTTCTTGGCCTATGAGACCAAGTACGTGGGTCGGGCCAAGCTCGTGCGCCCCGGTCGCCTGCCCGAGCTTGAGGTCATGTCTGCGATCCGCGAGGTGCAAGCGGGCGATCGTCTCCTCCCGTGGCACCCCGAGCCGCCTATTCCTTACTATTATCCGCGTGCGCCCCGCAAGCGCCTGGTAGGCCAGGTGGTGGCAGCGACGCACAATAATCTGAATCTCGGTACCTATGCTGTTCTCGCGCTTGACATCGGCAAAAACAACGGCGCGCGCCGTGGCTACGTTCTGCGCATCTATAGTCGGCCCAGACGGTTCTACGACCCGGTCGCGAAAGAGACGGTTCGGGGTCGCAGGCAGCCGGTAGGGCTCATTATGATCTTCAAGACCTTTCCCCGGGTGAGCTACGGCGTCGTCATGCAGGCCCGGAAAGAAATCCACGTAGGTGATGGGGTCGTTTCCCCTTAACATTGACCTGCGGGGCTCTTTGCTCCATGCTTTGAGTCAAAGCGTCGATAATGCGCCAGATTTAAGGAGCGAACCGGAGAGTGCAAGACCCCGAGATGAAAGAAAACGTCCTCGATGTCCTGATGTACCTTTTTGAGAACTACATGGACGAGGGCCCAGATTTCAATCCAGACCAGGAGTCCCTGGTCGCGGAGCTTGCCCAGGCCGGTTTCCCCAAGAGCGAGATTACCAAGGCATTTACCTGGCTCGAGGGCTTGGCGGCCTTGAGGAGCGCGGACGCCTCCTCACCGACCGATGCCTCGCTCAAGTCTCTCCGCATCTATTCCGACGAAGAGCGGAAAAAAATGGACGTCGGTTCGCGTGGCTTCTTGTTGTTTTTGGAACAAGGGGGCGTGCTCGGATCTTCGGCCCGCGAACTTGTCATCGATCGGGTCATGGCGCTTGAAACAGATGAGATCGACCTGGAACAATTGAAGTGGATTATTTTGATGGTCTTGTTCAACCAGCCGGGACAAGAGCAGGCATACGCCTGGATGGAGGATCTCGTGTTCAACGAGATGCAAGGCGCTCTCAACTAGCTTCCCTACCTCCCGTTTCTCACGCCGTGGCGTTCTTGATTGCCAAGGTCCATAGTGCACGCAAGCCCTCACTTTTAAAATAACTCATGGCTAAGAACCTCATTATTGTCGAGTCTCCGGCGAAGGCCAAGACAATGGCCAAATACCTCGGCAAAGACTTTACGGCCTTGGCCTCCTACGGCCATGTGCGCGATCTCGTGCCGAAGAAGGGCGCGGTTGATACCGAACATGACTTTCACATGAAGTACGAGGTCATCGAAAAAAACCGTAAACACGTGGATCTCATCGCGAAGGCCATGAAAAAGGCTGACGTCCTCTATCTCGCGACCGATCCGGACCGTGAAGGCGAAGCGATTTCGTGGCATCTCTACGAGATATTGAAGGACGAGGGGCTGGTCGGAGACAAGCCGGTCCATAGAGTCGTCTTTCACGAGATCACCAAACGCGCTATTCAGAAGGCCGTACAAGAACCGCGGCCACTTTCGGAAAACCTCGTCAATGCCCAGCAGGCGCGGCGGGCCTTGGATTATCTCGTGGGCTTCAACCTCTCGCCGCTTCTCTGGAAAAAGGTGCGTCGCGGCCTGTCCGCGGGCCGCGTCCAAAGCCCGGCCTTGCGACTCATTGTCGAGCGCGAGGAGGAGATCGAGAAGTTCGTCGAGCGCGAGTACTGGACGATCGAGTCGGAAATGGAGGCCCACGAGCAGACCTTTCTTGCCAAGTTGACCATCCTTTCGGGTAGTAAGCTCGATCAATTTGCGATCGGCGACGCCGCGCGCGCCACCGAGGTCGAGGCCCAGTTGCGCCGCGGGGCGCCGCACGGGACCTACCGTGTCACGGGCGTAGAGCGCAAGCAGCGTAAGCGCCATCCCGCCCCGCCCTTTACGACCTCGACCTTGCAGCAAGAGGCGGCCCGCAAGCTCCATTTCACGGCCCAGCGCACCATGCGCACCGCCCAACAGCTCTACGAGGGCATCGAGATCCAGGGCGAGACCGTTGGACTCATTAGCTATATGCGTACCGATTCGGTGACGTTAGCCCAAGACGCCCTGACCGAGATTCGCGCGGTCATCAAAGAGCGTTTTGGGGCCGACAACCTCCCGGAGGCCGCGCATCTTTACAAGACGCGATCGAAGAACGCGCAAGAGGCCCACGAGGCCGTTCGCCCGACGTCGGTTGCCCGAGCGCCTGAGGACATGAAGGCCTTGCTCACCGCCGATCAGCTGAAGCTGTACGACCTGATCTGGCGCCGCACCATGGCCTGCCAGATGATCCCGGCTGTACTCGATACCATGGCGGTCGATCTCGAGGCGGGCCCCGGCGACGTCTCGCGGGCCACGGGCTCGGTCGTGTTGGTGCCGGGCTTCATGTCCGTCTACCAAGAGGGCGCGGATGATCGCAAGGGTGATGGCGATGACGATGCCGATCGCCTGCTTCCGGACATGCGCGAAAACGATCAGATCCACGTGAAGGCGATCCATAAGGAGCGGCATTTTACCGAGCCGCCGCCGCGGTATTCCGAGGCGAGCCTCGTCAAGACCCTAGAGGCCTATGGCATAGGTCGCCCGTCGACGTATGCGACCATTATCTCGACCTTACAGCAACGCGAATACGTGGTGTTGGATAAGCGCCGATTTAAGCCGACCGATGTCGGTCGGGTCGTGAATAAATTCCTGGCCCTCCATTTCGAGCAGTATGTCGATTACGAGTTTACCGCGCGTCTCGAGGATGATCTCGACGCGGTGTCGCGGGGCGAAAAGGAGTGGATCCCGCTACTGCGCGACTTTTGGGCCGAGTTTCATCGTCAGGTGAACGAGAAGGAGGACGCCGAGCGTCCCGGCATCGAGGTGCTGGAAGAGACCTGTCCCCAGTGTCAAAAGCCGTTGTCGAAGCGGCTTGGGCGCAACGGCTATTTCATAGGCTGTACCGGATATCCGGAGTGCGATTACACGCGCAATCTGGGCGAGGACGCCGATGCCCCGGGCCCCGAGGTAATCGCTGATCGGCAGTGCCCCGAATGTCAGGGGGCGCTCGTGATTAAGCGCGGTCGCTATGGGCGTTTTATCGGCTGCAGTAACTATCCCACTTGCCGGCACATGGAGCCGCTCGAGAAGCCCACCGATACCGGGGTCGCATGTCCGGAATGCAAACAAGGCGCGCTACTCAAGCGCAAGTCCCGTTACGGTAAGTTGTTCTACTCGTGTTCTCGCTACCCCGAGTGCAAATACGCGGTGTGGAATCCGCCGCTTGCCGAGCCCTGCCCGCAATGTGGCCACCCGATCCTGACGGTCAAGACGACCAAGCGTCGCGGAACGGAAAAGGTCTGTCCGCAAAAGGAGTGTGGCTACGCCATCCCCTGCCCCGAGTGTGCCTCGGACGCCCTATAACCGCTCATCGGTGGCCGCCCCGTTGCGGGAATGAAGATCGCCCGCGGCTCGTCTAAGCTTGAGATAGGTCAAGCAAGCCAATAGGGGGCGCGGTGCGGCGAGGGTTAGCAGTCTTTTGTCTGGTCTTGGTGGCGGCGCTGGGCGCGGCCCAGGCCCGCCCGCTTGCGCCGAACCAGGCGTTTCGCTTTCATGCCACCCTTGTCGGTCATAGGCTGCGCGTACGCTGGACGGCCGCGCCCGGTTACCACCTGTATCGGAATCGCATCCATCTGCGCGTGGCCCCCCGGTCGGTGCGCCTCGCCCCGTTTCGCCTACCACCCGGGCGGTGGGTGAACGACCCCGCCTTGGGTCACCAGCAGGTCTACGAAGGCCGCACGAGCTTAACGATCCCCTTTGTCCAAAGGCCAGCCGTCTCCACTATCGATGTGGTGGCGCGTTACCAAGGCTGCGCCAACGCCGGCATCTGCTACCCACCCCTGACGAAGACCATCGTTCTGCGCTGGCCGTCGGGCGGGGGCGCACGGCCTTCCGCTGTGGTCGGCCCGGCCGCCCCGGCCGCCGGGGCCAAACCCACGCCTGAGCCAGTCTCATGGGCGGTTCTCCTCCTCTTTTGGGTCGCGGGCATCGGTTTGGCCTTTACGCCATGCGTATTCCCGATGATTCCGATTCTGTCGGCCGTCATTGTCGCCCAAGGCCCTGGTCGCGGTCCTGCCCGGCCGTGGTTATTGTCGGCGAGCTACGTCTTGGGCATGGCCCTTACCTACACCGTAGCCGGGGTCGTGGCGGCCGTGACCGGCCGCTATCTGCAGGCGGCCTTTCAGAACCCCTGGGTGATCACGGCGTTTAGCGGGCTTTTTGTGTTGCTCGCGCTCAGCCTGTTCGGCCTCTATGAGCTTCAGGTGCCGGTTCGTCTCCAAGGCTGGGCTAGCCGCTATGGCCGCGGTGGTCAAATGGTCGGCACCTTTGTGCTGGGCGCGCTGTCGGCCCTTATCGTAGGCCCGTGCGTCGCCGCACCCTTGGCGGCCGCGCTTCTGCTGATTTCCCGGAGCGGCGATCCGGTGTTCGGGGGGCTTGCGCTGTTTGCTTTAAGTATCGGCATGGGCCTGCCCTTGCTGATCATCGGGACCTCGGCCGGCCGCCTCCTGCCGAAGGCTGGCCCGTGGCTCGGGACCACCCGCACGGTCTTCGGCGTCGTTCTGCTCGGCGTCGCTGTGTGGCTGGAAAGCCGGATTTTACCGGGGCCGGTCACGCTCGTCCTGTGGGCCCTGCTCGCCATTGTCACGGCGGTCACCATGGGGGCGCTAGAGCCCCTGGCCCCGGCCGCGAGCGGCGGCGCGCGGTTCGCGAAGGGCCTCGGGGTAGCCGTTCTCGCCTACGGTCTTGCTCTTGGCGTTGGGGGTTTATCCGGCGCGACGAGCGCCTTGGCACCGCTTGCCGCCTTGTCCGGGCGTCCGCCGCTGATCCGGCCCTTGCGCTTTGAGACCATTCATAACGTGCGGGAGTGGCAGGCGGCCTTGGCCGCGGCCCACGGCCGGCCGGTCATGGTCGATCTGTGGGCGTCCTGGTGCGTGCAGTGCCGAAGAATGGAGGCCAACACCTTTACCAAGGCCCGGGTTCAACGGGCCCTGGCATCCTACGTCGTGGTTCGTGGGGATGTCACGGCGGATAACGCGGAAAGCCGGGCGCTGCTCGCGCGCCTCCACGCCTTCGGGCCGCCGACCATGGTGTTTTTCAACCGCAAAGGCGTGCGGCTCACAAGCATCGCAGGTTACGAGGGGCCGAACGGATTGGTGCGTAGGCTTGCCGCGCTCGCGACCAAAAAGCCCGCCCCCCGGTCCCGATCGAAGGCCCGGGCCTAAAGAGGGCCCGGGGCGGTCCTTGGGACATGGCGCGAACCGACCCTACACACGCTATTTACGGAGGAAACCATGGGAATATTGAGACAGCTTGTACTCGCCGTCACCGCGAGTTGCGTGGCCTGTGTCCCGGCCTGGGCCCACACCAAACCATCCCCGGCCCATCTCGCCGAGCGGCTCGCCTTGTATCGAAGTCTTGCTACGGCTCATGCTATTACCGAGGGTCATGGGCCGCGAGTGTTGTACGACTTCTTCGACCCCAATTGCCCCTACTGTCATATGCTGTACGCGCGTCTGCAGGCCCTGATCGGGCCTTATCACCTGACCCTGCGCGAAATTCCGGTCGCGTATCTGACGCCTTCTAGTACCGGGAAGGCCGCGGCCCTTCTCGAGGCCAGACACCCGCGCCTGGCGTTAGCAAAGTCCGAGGCCCATTATTCGTGGAAGACCGGGAGCGGAATCGCGCCCATCCGCCCCAACGCCGCCACCAAGCGGGCTCTAGCCGCGAATCTCGCGCTCGATGTGCGCGCCGCGGGTTTTCCCCTGGTTCCGATTTTGGTGTATCAAAAGACCGATGGGACGATTCGCATCATCAATTCGGGGGCGCCGCCGGTGTGGGCCTTGAAGCAGATAGCGGCCAGCATCAAGGGCTAGAAGACGCCATCGCCATCTCGCCTTCCATCTTCGGATCGCGGTTCAGCAAGGCCGCGACCGCGGCCTCCGGAGAACGGCCGCCAAACAAGACCTGGTAGACCTGCTCGGTAATCGGCATGTCTATGTCGCGGTCGCGGGCTAAGGCGTGCACCTCGCGCGCGCTGGCCACGCCTTCCACCGCTTGGCCCAGTTCGCCCATGATGTCGCCTAGCGAGCGGCCGCGGGCAAGCGCCAGACCGACACGCCGGTTGCGGGACATATTGTCGGTACATGTCAGCACGAGATCGCCTACCCCAGCCAAGCCCATCAAGGTCTCGGCCCGCGCCCCGAGCGCCAGCCCTAGGCGCAGGAGTTCGGCGAGCCCGCGAGTAATGAGGGCGGCTCGGGCGTTGGCCCCAAACCCGAGCCCGTCACTGATCCCGGCGGCGATTGCCAGCACATTTTTGACCGCCCCACCGATCTCAGCCCCGATGACATCGTCTGTGGTATAGACCCGCAATCTCTCGCCGCGCAACCAGGATGCCACGTGCTCGGCGATCTCGGCCTCGGTCGAGGCCACGGTAAGGGCCGTGGGCAGGCCGGCCGCCACCTCTTGCGCAAAGCTCGGCCCGGTCACCAGGGTGGGTGGGCACCTGGGTAGGGTTTCTGCGCATATTTCCGACAAACGTTTGTGCGACCCAGGCTCGAGCCCTTTAGTGACCCAGGCCAGTGTCGTGTCTTTTGAATAATAGGGGGCGATGGCAAGCAAGACCGCTCGGAACCCCCCGCTTGGGACGGCGAGGAGAAGCCCCGCCGTCTGTTCGCAAGCGACCGCGAGATCGGTTTCGATCGCGAGGCTCTCGGGAAATGGCACGCCCGGCAAAGACGTAGCATTCATGCGTTCGTGGGCGAGGCGCGCAAGCCGCGCTTCGTCCGAGCCCCATAGCAGCACGCGCCGCCCATGACGCGCTAAGACGACCGCGAGCGCGGTTCCCCAGACACCGGCCCCGAGGACTGCGATCGGGACACCGGGCTCAGTGGGCGGCCTGCCCATCTTGGGTTTCGCCGTCGAGCTTCTGCTGGTATAGCACTTCGAAGTTTACGGGGTTGATCAGTAGTTGCGGAAAGCCGCCCTTGGAGACGAGATCGTTGACGACCTCGCGAGCGAAGGGCAGAAGGATGTTGGGACAGGCGATCTCGAGGACCTTCGTCAGTTCGCTATCCGGAACCCCGGTGATTCGGAAGATCCCCGCCTGCTTGGTTTCGGTGAGGAATGCCGTACGCTTATCGAGACGTGCGGTCACCGTGACCGCCAACACCACTTCATGCAGACCTTCGGCGGGATTGATCGAGCTGTGCTCGATGCCGAGCTGCATGTCCACTTCCATGGCGGACTTTTCAAGGAACACCGCCGGAACGTGCGGCGCCTCGTAAGAAATATCCTTGACGTAAATCTTTTCCAAGCTGAAAACAACTTCCGGATCCGCGTTATGTTCCGCCACGAAGTCTCCTTGCTGTGCTAATCGTTTATAGTTCGGGGACGGCTACAGGCCCAGTAAAGGGTCGAGTTCTCCCTTTACCTCAAGTTGAGCAAGTTCGCGATAGCCGCCTATGTGGAGATCGTCGATAAAGATTTGCGGGACAGTGTTCGCGCCCCGGGCGCGCGCATTCATCTCGTGGCGACGCGCCGGCTCCTCGTCGACTCGGATCTTCTCGATCGCAACCCCCTTGTTTTCCAGAAGCCGCTGGGCCATCTGGCAATAAGGGCAAACGCGGGTAGTATACATCAAGACCTTGGCCATGGGATCAGGACTCCACGGGGAGGCTCTGCGTCCGCCACGCCGCCATGCCCCCACTCAGGTTATGGACATTCGCAAACCCCTCCTTGCGCAGAAGGGCCACGGCCCGCGACGAACGCGCGCCGCTTGCGCAGCAGATAATTATGGGCCGTTCCTTGAACTTCTTCAGCTCCTGACTGCGCGTGGCGACCTGCCCCAGGGGTATGTTGATCGCACGCGCGATATGGCCGCTCTGGAATTCGCTCGGTTCCCGCACATCGACGATCACAGCGGCCTGCCGGTTGATCAGTTGGACCGCCTCCTGGCTCGACACCTTTTGAATCCCGGATGCCGATTCCATGAGCGGTTGAATAACGATGAGGCCCAGTACCACGAACAAGGCCAAGAACAGGTACCAGTGGCCTACGACAAAAGCTTCCATGTGCTTATTCCTCAGCGAATCTCGGGCAAACTGCAGAAAGCCATGCGCATGGCCCCGATCAGCTGTAAAATCCGGGGATCTGCGATGCGGTAAAAGACCTTGTTGGCGCGTTTGCGCGCGGCCAAAATCCCCTTGTCCCGTAAAATCGACAGGTGTTGGGAAATATTGCTCTGCGAGGTGCCCACCTGGACCACGATATCTTGTACACTGACCTCGGTTGCCGCCCCGAGAATACAGAGGATCTTGAGTCGCAGGGGGTGGGCGATGGCCTTGAGGGCGCGCGACGCGAGATGGATGTCCTCCTCGTTGGTGATTAGGATGTCTTCCAAGGGCTGGATCATCTCATTGGGCACCATATTCGACTCCCTATGTAATAGTAAGGACCGCTTCTGGCACATTAAGCCTTTTTTTGCCAGCTGTCGCCGCCAGCAAAACATTATACAATATAAGCGGGATTTAAAAGACCGTAGAACGGGACCCGCCCGGAGCACGCTATACCCATGCCTTTTACGCCAAAGCCGCTTGTGCTCGTTATCCTGGATGGTTGGGGATATAGCGAGCAAGTCGAGAACAATGCCATCATCGCCGCTCGCAAGCCCTGGTGGGACCAGGCCTGGGCCGGGGGTGCTCATAGCCTGATTCAGGCCTCGGAGGCGGCGGTCGGCCTGCCGTCCAAACAAATGGGCAACTCCGAGGTGGGCCACCTGAATTTGGGCGCCGGCCGGGTGGTGTACCAAGAGTATACCCGAATCAACCGGGCCATAGCCTCCGGCGCCTTTTTTACCAACAAGACCCTAACGGATGCGGTCGATCTAGCCCGTGATAGTCACAAAAGCCTTCATATCCTAGGACTCCTCTCTCCGGGCGGGGTTCATAGTCACGAGGACCATATTCACGCGATGGCCGAGCTTGCCGTCGCGCGTGGCCTGAACCAGGTTTACCTCCACGCGTTCTTGGATGGCCGGGATACCCTTCCCCAGAGCGCCGGGGCCTCGATAGCGGCCATGGAGGCGAAGTTCGCGGCCCTCGGCCGAGGGCGTTTCGCGTCCGTTATCGGACGCTACTATTCGATGGATAGGGACCACAGGTGGCCGCGTATTCAGGCCGCGTACGACCTTTTGACGACCGGTAAGGCGGAGTACCGGGCCGCCAGCGCCGCCGATGCCCTGGCGCTCGCCTACGCGCGCGGCGAAAACGACGAGTTCGTAAAGGCGACCGCGATCGTCCGGCCTAGCGAGGCCCCCCGCGCCATCGACGATGGTGACGTGGTGGTTTTTATGAATTTCCGTTCCGACCGTGCGCGCCAGATCTGCCGGCCGTTCGTGGAGCCGGCCTTCGATGGCTTCCCGCGCGCCGCCCAACCCAAGCTCGGCCGCTTTGTGAGCCTGACCGAGTATCAGGCCGAGTTCAGCATGCCGGTGGCCTTTCCTTCGACCCGGCTTGTGAATGTTTTGGGGGCCTATCTCGCCGATCTCGGCAAGCGCCAGTTACGGGTCGCGGAAACGGAAAAGTACGCGCACGTGACCTTCTTTTTCAACGGCGGCGAAGAAAATCCGTTCGAGGGCGAGGAACGAATTCTGGTGCCCTCGCCGACCGACGTGCCGACTTACAACTGCCGCCCCGAGATGAGCGCCGCACGTGTTACCCAAGAGATTATCGACGCCGTGGGTACCGGGCGTTACGATGTGATTATCTGTAATTTTGCGAATCCCGATATGGTCGGCCATACCGGAGATTTCGCCGCTACAGTGCGCGCCATCGAGGCCTTGGATAGCTGCCTTGCCAAGCTTGTGGCGGCGGTCAAGGCGCGCGGGGGCGAGATCTTGATCACGGCCGATCACGGCAACGCCGAGCAGATGCGAGATCCTGAGAGCGGTCAGCCGCACACCGCCCATACGACGAACCCGGTTCCCTTGCTGTACTTGGGACGCCCGGCAAGCATGAGCCCGCAAGGCTCGCTTGAGGACGTGGCACCGACCATTTTGCGACTTTTAAACGTCAGTCCGCCCTCGGAAATGACGGGACAGCCCTTAATAGAGCTGAAGTGAGCGCCACGTCGGCTGCGAAACGGGCACTAAAACCGGGCCTCAAGGCGCGAATCCTCTGGGGCGCCATAGTGGCGCTGTCCCCGCTTTGGGCGCAGGCGGGCGTCCGCTCCGAGTTGCGTGTCCTGCGTCAGCAGGAGGCGGCCTTGCAGCGCGGCCTCGACCGAACGCTGCGCGATCGTAGCCACGCCCAGGACGCGCTGCGCTTAGCCGAGGACAAGGTGGCCAAAGTGGGCCGACGGCTCGTGCTGACGAGGACCCACGAACAGGGTCTGCAACAGGAAATAATCGATCTCAGGGCGCGCGCGGCGCGCTTGCGGCAGGCTCGTAACGCCGAGCGGACCGCCATCGCGCGTCAGGCGGCCGCGGCCTATATGATGGGGCGGGCTGGCACTCTCCAGCTTTTTTTTAGTCAAGAGAGCCCACGGCTCGTCGCGCGAATGGTCGAGTATTATCGCTATATCGTCCGTTCCCGCGCCCAACAGCTCGAGGCCGCGCATCGTACCCTTCGGGCCTTAGGCCAGACCGCAGCGGCCATCCGCGCCAAGATCAAGGAGGCCCGTGTCATCACTCGGGCCGAGTCGAGGCAAGAGCGCAGCTTAGAGGCGGCCCTGACCCAGCGCCGGGTCTTGGTCGAGGAATTGGACCATCGGGCCTTGAGCGGCCGTTCTCGGCTGCGCGCGCTGCGCGCCCGCGCCCACCGTCTCCAGGCCCTGGTGCGCGGACTGCGCCGGCTTCCCAAGGTCCCGGGACGGATCCCCGACCTGCGCGGGCCGTTCGGTGACTTCCGAGGCCGCTTGCCCTTGCCGATACCGGCCCGATTTGCGACCCTGCGGGCGAGCGCCTTACGCGGCGGACTGAACCGGTGGGCGGGAATCGTCATCCCAGGGCGGCCCGGCGAGGACGTTCGGGCGGTCTTTTCCGGACGGGTCGTTTACGCCAACTGGTTGCGTGGCTACGGATTGTTGTTAATACTGCAAGACGGGGACGGGTATATGACCCTCTATGGCCATAACCAGACCCTGTTAAAGCATGTGGGCGATTTCGTTCGGGGTGGGGAAGTGATCGCGACCGTAGGCGACAGCGGCGGGTTTTCGCGGCCCGGACTCTATTTTGACCTCAGCCACAACGGTCAACCTTTGGACCCCTTGGCTTGGCTCGCCCATTGACGGCGGCCTATCGGAGATCTGCGGTATGAAGAAAAGCATCATGCGCTACGCGCTCATCCTCCTCACCGGCGTGTTCCTCGGTGCCGGGCTCACTATAGAGCGCGCCGTGCAAGCCCAGCGCGAGGCTCATCAAAACGCGGCTCTCGCGCGCCTGCCCCTGAAAGAGCTCCGAACGTTTGCTGAAGTCTTCAATATTGTGAAGGCCGAATACGTCATTCCGGTCAGCGATCGCAAGTTGATCAATAACGCCATCCGCGGCATGGTGAACAATCTCGATCCCCATTCCCAATATCTCGACCCCCGTCAATATAAGCACTTGCAGGTCGACACCACCGGTCGCTTCGGCGGAGTGGGTCTGGAAGTCACCGAGTACAAGGGTTTTCTGCGAGTAGTGACCCCGATTCACGGGACGCCGGGAGGGCGCAGCGGCATCCGCCCCGGCGATTTGATCGTGCGCATCAATGGCACGTTCATCCAAGGCTTATCGTTGCGCAAAGCGGTCCACCTTTTGCGCGGCCGTCCCGGGTCTTCGGTGACCTTGACGATCCTGAGGAAGGGCGTCACTCGCCCTCTCACCTTCCATCTCGACCGCCAAATTATCAAAATCCACAGTGTCGTCGGCAAGCTCCTAGCGCCGGGCTACGGCTATGTGCGTCTCTCCGAGTTCCAGGGCGACACGGGCCGTGGCGTAACGCGCGCTCTTTTGCACCTGAAGGCCGAGAACCATGGCCCGCTTAAAGGCCTCATACTCGACTTGCGCGACAATCCGGGCGGGGTACTGAATGCCGCAGTCGCGGTGTGCGACGACTTTCTGAACAGAGGGGTGATTGTCAGCACGCGCGGCCGCGTGCCGAGCTCAGACATCGTCTTCCATGCCCACGGGCCGGATTTGCTACACGGTGCCCCGATGGTGGTTCTCGTCAACGGGGGATCGGCGTCGGCCGCCGAGATCGTAGCTGGCGCGCTCCAGGACAATCGACGCGCGATCATCATGGGTTCCAAGACCTTTGGTAAGGGAAGCGTCCAAACCATCATGCCGATGTCCAATGGCGGGGCCCTCCGCTTGACCACGGCTCGCTACTTTACGCCGAGTGGGCGCTCCATCCAGAATATCGGGATCACGCCCAATATTGTGGTGCACGAGGGTCGGTTCGTGCCCAGTCACCACAAGCCCTTTCTGCGCGAAATCAATCTGCCTGGGCACCTGGGCAACCCGAATCCTCCCAAAAAGCCGGTCGCTCGGGGCGTGCTTGTTTCGGCCAAGGTGGAGCATATACTGAATCAGGACTACCAGTTGCGTCAGGCGTTCGATCTCTTGAAGGGAGTCGCGGTGTTCCAACATTTTCGAGGATGATGTCATGGCGAGTCAGAGTGTTTTGCCTGTCAAAATTCGGCCGCTCCAGCCCACGGACCTCCCGGGCGTTATGCAATTACATAGGGAGCTTGGTTGGAACCCGGCGTTTAAGGCCGACGGCAGCACGCTGGCGCAACGCCTCGCGGCCTTGATCACCGAAGAGAGCGCGCTCCTCTTGGTGGCCGAACACGATCGCAAGGTTGTAGGTTATGTGCACGGAGAGGTGGTCACCCATCTCTTGTTTGCCGGAAGAGAGCTCGCGATTACCGAGGTTTTTGTGATCGGCTCGGCCCGGAACCGGGGCGTGGGCAAGGCCTTGATGGCGGCGATAGAAAACGAAGCCGCGGCCCGCAAGTGCTTTCGCATCAGTGTCTTGAATAGCCGCGAACGGGAGTCGTACCGGCGCGGTTTCTATCCCTCCTTAGGCTACGAAGAGCGGCCGAGCGTCGTCAACTTTACCAAACGTCTGGACTGGGGCTGAGAAGTGGGCGCACCGATCTGCTTCAGGCTTTCGTGGGAGCAAGAGGGTGTGGGCTTCTATCAGGCGCCTCCGCGGGCCAGTATTCCACCCCACCGTGTGACACGGAACGGGTCCAAAGCCCTTGGGATTACTGGCGCCGCAGCGAGTGACGACAGTGGCGATATAAGTTGCCTCGGGCGATACCCAGTTTAAGCGAGTACCGGTACGCGTGGTGGCCGCCAGGCTCCTTTGGACGCAAAGCGATACCGGATCAGCGAAGACGCCCTCTCCTCCCTTGTGGGAAGCTTAGCCTCGAGCCCGCGGGGTGTCCGTCATGAGGCTTTTATGCACTACCCACAAAAACCCCGGAAGAGCTTTAAAGAATGGCTTGTTACGCACCATAAGCTATGAACTGGCTGGTCGCTTGCCAAGACCGGATCCAGAGGACTTTGGCCTCTCGGCCAAGTAGGGGAGGGCCTGCGCAAAAACCTGATAAGACGCTCGTACCTACTCGTGGACAGGAGGACAGCGCTGCGACTAGGACAATTGTTGCCCTGCGGTTCCCGCGCGCGCAGCCGCGTCTGAGGGCGTTTTACTCTAATGCTATCGACTACAATGGTTTGGTCGCGGGATTGCCTCTAGGCGGATGACTTACATCGAGTTGCGAGAACTCGCGCCCAGCCTTCACTGCTGCATCGCGAACATCCATAGCAGATTCTATAATACACATTTCCTCTAGCTTACGTAGAAATGCCATTGTGGAAATAACGTATACGTTATCTGGAAGAACGAAACTCGCACCAGAGATTTTGTGTTCTTCGAACAACAACAATGCGTACCGCGGTTTCCCTTGCCGTTCTGATTCATCGGAAAATTCAAATAAAGCGTCTTGGATCGCTCGCTCCCCGGCGTGGCGTTTTTTGAACGCCGATCCTTGCGTCATCGCTTCTTTGCCAATTTCTGTCTCTATAACCCTTACGTTATTGCCCGCAAGAAAAGCGAGAATTTTTTCGCTCGTTGGCGTGGGATGGCGAGTTAACTCTACCTTCGCCATATCAACGACGACAACTTCGACGCCCAGCCCCAGCAACAGATCAAGCCGGTCCGCGTAAGCTAATGTAATAAGCGGGCCGGCGTCTGGAACAACCAGTTCGCAGACACTCTCACGCACTTATGACCTTCCCGATGAGATCAACCATTTGTTGGGTCTCTTCCTCTGCCAAGCGGGGCATGGGAAGGCCTGCGCCGCACATCATGAGAAAAAGCGATTCATCGCTATCGATATTGAGATCCTTCATCAGGGACCGGTAGGTCACCTTTCCAAGCGAAAAATCCAAGAGCTTTCGGTAATTCTCCGGTTGCTGGACTTTTCCTCCAACAGACTCCACAAATCCAACCAGCAATGTCCGCACGATGGCATTAAGTGATGTATCCATCTGCGCCGCGGCAACCTTCGATTTCCGCAGCAAATCATCATCGATGGCAAAGGTTATGTTCGACATAGGACCGGCCTTATGGGAATTCCAGGAGGAATATTTATAACACATATTCGTGTGTAGCACAAGTTCGTGTGTACGCTCTGCTGTAAGGGTTGCTTCCCGTATCGCATTTTCATTTGGCTGGGCGCGTACGCGCATATCGATCACCCCATTTGGGTAGCGCACCTGACGACGACAGCGTCGCTCAACTGGGGCGATGACAAAAAGCCCCGTGGCCATCGTCATGCCCGCTAGTCCGGTCAACGTCAGCGGGATGTATTGGCTTCAGAGAACATTGACGCCATCCCCTTTAGCCACAAGCCTTGCCTATGAGGAGCGGGATCTGGCGTTTCATCCCCTCTGTGGCGGCGCGGCGGTGCGACGTGTCGGGGTGGCGAGTAACCCTGGCAGAGGGCGTCTCTGGGTCTTTGGGCAAGCTATGATAGACGGGTGTCGTGAGCGGGTTGCCCAGAAAACCGCGGTCAAAGACCGTCTTCGCTGATCCGGTATCGCTTTGCGTCCAAAGGAGCCTGGCGGCCACCACGCGTACCGGTACTCGCTTAAACTGGGTATCGCCCGAGGCAACTTATATCGCCACTGTCGTCACTCGCTGCGGCGCCAGTAATCCCAAGGGCTTTGGACCCGTTCCGTGTCACACGGTGGGGTGGAATACTGGCCCGCGGAGGCGCCTGATAGAAGCCCACACCCTCTTGCTCCCACGAAAGCCTGAAGACCTTCTTTAGTGGGGGCGGAGGAAGCCGACTGGCCAATGACGTAGTCCCGCAGTGCGGAAAGTCCAAATTCTGGCCGTACCCGTACACGCCTTTATTCGGCCGGCGTCCGGGCGAGATCAAAGAGCGACCACGCGAGCAGCGCCACGCCTGGCACACCCACGGCGATCTCGATCACGCCAAGGTACTGGGACACGAAAATCGGGTGCGTCAGGCCAAAGATCAAAAGGCCCGTGACAGCTAAAGCGGCACCGAGTAAGCCGATCATGATGCGCCGGTGACGTTTGCGCATATCGACGACGAGGCGGTCGATCTCGTCCGAGCGCCCGCGCACGGTTAACTCGCCATCCTTAGCCTGTTGCAGGGTCGCATGCAAATAGCGCGGCATGTCGGGCAAGATCTTGATCCATGTCGGATACTCCTTCTTGATGGCTGCCCATACGGCGCCTGGCCCCAGTTGCTCTCGCATCCAGCGCTCGAGGAATGGCTTGGCCGTGATCCAGAGATCCAGATCCGGATAGAGGCGCCGGCCCAAGCCCTCGATATTAAAAAGCGTTTTTTGCAGAAGCACGAGCTGCGGCTGAACCTCCATATGGAACCGCCGCGCCGTTTGAAAGAGGTTGAGGAGCAGCCGGCCAAACGAGATGTCTTTGATAGGCTTTGCGAATATCGGTTCGCAGACCGTCCGAATCGCCCCCTCGAGTTCGTCCACGCGGGTCGTTCTTGGCACCCATCCGGCGCGCACATGTGCCTCCGCTATGCTGCGGTAGTCACGGTTCAGGAAGCCCAAGATGTTCTGGGCAAGATAAAACTTGTCCTCGGCGCTAAGTGTGCCCATGATCCCGAAGTCGACCGCGCGGTATTGTCCGGTAAAAGACACGAAGATATTGCCGGGGTGCATGTCGGCATGAAAAAAGCCATCGCGGAAGGCTTGGGTAAAAAAGATCTCGACACCATTGTGGGCAAGCCGGCGCAAGTCCACGCCGTTCGCTACCAGCGCCTCGATATTGGATATGGGTACGCCGCTGATTCTTTCCATGACCATGACGGTGCGGCGCGTGTAGTCCCAATAGACTTGCGGTACGTACAAGAGCGTTGAGCCCGCAAAATTGGTGCGCAGCTGGCTCGCATTCGCGGCCTCGTGCGCAAGATCCATCTCGTCGTAGACGATCTTGTGATATTCCCCGACGACCTCCAGGGGCCGCAGCCGTTTGGCGTCCGGCCAATAGCGAACAGCGAGTGATGCCAGGGTCTCGAGTAAGGCCAGATCGCGTTGCAGTATCTTTTCGATGCCGGGACGCAGCACCTTGATCGCGACCTCAGTGCCATCGTGGAGTACTCCGAAGTGGACCTGGGCCACGGACGCCGAGGCGATGGGGGCGGGATCGAAGTCCCGGAAGGCTTGCGCAAGCGGGAATCCGTAGGCGGCCTCGATAAGGGCGATGGCCTGGTCCCCCGGGAACGGCGGGACCTGATCTTGTAGCTTACTCAATTCGACCAGGATATCGTCGGGAATAAGGTCCGGCCGCGTCGATAGCATTTGGCCGAACTTGATAAAGATCGGTCCTAGCTCTTCGAGCGCCAAGCGCAGGCGCTCGCCACGCGGCGCCAAGGTCCGCCTGCCCCACCGCCAGGGCAGGAGGCGGAGTGCGTAGCGATAGAGCCGAAATAGGTGCAGATTGACGACGAATTCGTCTAGGTCGTGATAAATGAAAACCGCGGTGATATGCAGGAGACGGCGCGTGCGTCTGAAGGCGAACATCAGCGCGGCCTTAAACGTTGGATGCGCTGCGCGAGGCGCTCCACGTCATCCCGTAAGACATTGGTTTCGTGCAAAAAGGCCTCGACATCCGCTGGCCGGGGAAGTGCTTGCGCATCCTCTTGCGCGAACTCCACGGCGTTGGCGGCAAACTGGCCCGCCGCGTAGCCCACGGCCGCCCTTGCCCGACCGAGTCCGGCAAAAAGAAAGTGTGCCGGGATGTCTCCTATGGCCTGGGCCAACGCCTCTTCCCAATCGATTCGCGCCTGCCCGAAGAGTCGTTTTATGGCGAACGCACACTCCGTGTCGCCTTCTATGCGCAGGCCCCCGGTCATGACCTCCTGGGCCTGTTCGGGCTTTGCGCGAACGAGGGCGATATATTGGGCCAGGGTTCCCGTCAAGGCGACATCCCAATGGTCGCCCAAGGGACCGACTGCGATGCGCTCCTCGCTAAACGTGAGATCGAGGGCCCACGAGGGTCTCGTGAAGGACAGCCGCATGACGCGGCCGGCCAAGGGCGCCAGGCCTTTGCGAAGGTCGCGGTCCTGTCTAAACGGAAGGTTGACCGCCTGCTCGACTACGGCAAATAGCGGTTTCATGCGTCTCCCCTGCCTGCTGTCCTCGGGACGTAGAGCACGACCGAGCCCGCGATTTTGTCGTGGAACCCCTGTTTATGCTTATCCCAGGCGATCCAGAGAAACCCAAGTCCCAGGGTACCCCATGACACGAGATAACCTAAGTTGCGCAATAAGGACTGTTTGACGGATAAGGGCCCGAGCGTTTTGGCATCGACCAAATGGCAGCGGCATAAAAGTTTGCCCGGCGTGCCTAGGTACTGGGTCCAAAAAAACACCGAATAGGCGACCGCCAACAGAAAGCCCAGAAACTGGCGCCCCGGGTCTTCGCTCGCCGATTGTCGTAGGGCCTGTATCAGGCCTGCGGTCGTCCATTGCGCGGGCCAGCTTGTGGGGGCGAGTAGCGACATGATGGGCAGAAGCAGCAGATTATCAAACACGTCGGCGGTCATTCTCCGCCAAAAGCCGGCATAATTAGGGGTTCCGCGACCAGGGCCGGCGCACTCCTCGAGGGGGAGAGCGGCCCTCATTACAATTTATAGCCTCGGTGCACGGCTACGATACCCCCGGTGAGGTTCCAATAGTCCACGCGTTCGAGTCCGGCGTCTTCCATCAAGGCCTTGAGACCCTCTTGATCCGGGTGTTTGCGAATCGACTCCACGAGGTACTGGTAACTGGCCTCGTCTTTGGCCACGAACCGCCCAAGTTTGGGCACCACGTTGAAAGAATAGGCGTCGTAGAGGCGACGAAAGGCTGCGGAGCGGGGCTGGGAAAACTCGAGGACGAGGCACCGGCCGCCCGGCTTCAGGGCTTGGCGCATCGCCTTCAGTGCCCGGTCTTTATGGGTCACATTACGCAGTCCGAAACCGATGGTGATGAGGTCGAAGCTATTGTCGGGGAAGGGCAGACGCTCGGCATCGGCTTGAACCGGGCCCACGTTGTCGAATAGCCCTTTGTCGATGAGCCGATCCCGGCCGACCCCGAGCATCGCGCCGTTGATATCGCTTAAGACCACGTGCCCTTGTGGCCCTACGCGTTGGGCGAGCGCCGCCGCGAGATCGCCCGTGCCGCCCGCCAGATCTAAGACCTGCTCACCCGGTCGCGGGGCCGCGATTTTCATGGCCAAGGCCTTCCACGCCCGGTGCAGACCCCCGGACATGAGGTCGTTCATTAAGTCGTAACGTGACGCGACCGAGCTAAAGACCGCGCCGACCAGGCGCGCTTTTTCGGATTCCTCCACCTCCCGATAGCCGAAGTGGGTCGTCGATCCCGTGTGTTCCTCGTTCATAGGCTATGCCCGTTTATGTCCGGCCTGTTCCAGGCGGCTCATGTATTCGTTCCACAGCTTTTCCTGGTTGAGGCCCAGGTTGTGGAGCAGGTCCCAGGAATAGATCCCGGTATCGTGCCCATCGTCGAACCTTAGCAATATGGCATAGGTTCCGACCGGTTCGATCGCCGCGACGTTCACGTACTCTTTGTTGAGCTGCAAAACCTCCTGCCCCGGCCCGTGGCCACGCACCTCGGCCGATGGCGAATAGACACGCAGAAACTCGGCCGGGAACCGAAAGTGGCTGCCATCGGCGAACGTCACCTCAAGGATGCGGGATTTTTGGTGCAGCTTGATATCGGTCGGTCGTACCGTGTTTTTGCGCATGCGCCAAAGGCCTCCTCGGACACCCGTTGCGTCTGACACAAAAGCGTCATACTGTTTGTGTTAAATAGACGACAGGGGGGACATCATGCCTGGAAAGATCCTTGTTGTCGACGATGAGCCGGCGATTCGTGCTATGGTTCGGTTTGCTCTAAAGCAGGCCGATTTCGCCTGCGTCGAGGCTGCGGATACCGAACAGGCGCAGACCCTTGTGTTGAGAGACTTGCCGGACCTTATCCTGCTTGACTGGATGCTGCCGGGCGTAAGCGGCGTGGATTATGCCCGGACATTGCGGCGCGAGCGGCTCACGCAGAATGTCCCGATTATCATGTTGACGGCCCGGAGCGACGAAGAGGATAAGGTGCGCGCGCTCGGCACCGGGGCCGACGATTTTATGACCAAGCCGTTTTCGCCGCGCGAATTGGTCGCCCGGGTGAAGGCGATTCTGAGGCGGATGGCGCCCATGGCTTCGGGCGATGTGGTGGCGGTGGCGGACCTGATATTGGACCCCTCCACCCACAAGGTCTTAGCCGGAGACGAGCATCTGTCTCTCGGTCCTACCGAGTTTCGGCTGTTGCACTTTTTTATGACCCATGCGGAACGTGTTCACAGCCGAGAACGCGTCCTGGATGCGGTTTGGGGCAGCAATACTTACATTGACGAGCGTACTGTCGATGTCCACATCCGGCGTTTGCGCAAGGCTTTGATGGCCAGCGGCTATGATCGCTATGTGCAGACCGTAAGGGGTGTGGGCTATCGATTTTCGGGGGATGGTTAGCGTGCATCGCGAACTACGCCGCGAGCTGTGGCGGGTGTTTTTTCTGTGTGCGGTGGGCGCGGTGATCGGAAGGATCGCGGGGTCCGCTTTGACCGGTCTCTCGGTCGCCCTTCTGTTCTACGTTCTGATTCAACTGAACAAGCTACGCCGTCTTCATGGGTGGTTGCGGCGGCGCGCCGGAGGCCCCATTCCCGAGCTCGGCAGCATGTGGGACGAGGTCATCCGCGAGGTTCATCGGGTCGATCGCGATAGCGAGCGTCACAAGGAACGAATCACCGGCCTTTTCGACCGCCTTCAGGCGGCGGCCAGCGCCATGCCCGATGCCATGGTCGTGTTGTCGCAGCGGGATTTGATCGAATGGGCCAACCCGCCGGCCGAGCGTCTTTTGGGCCTACATGCGCAACGCGATATCGGCGCACGCATCGTCCATCTCGTGCGCGACCCGTCGCTTACCGCCTATCTGGAGGCCGGGGATTACCGTCAGCCGTTGGTCTTGAAGGGCTCGGTGGAGCCCTATGTCGTGTCGGTCCAAATCATCCCGTTCGGGGCCAGCCAGAAGCTCATTATCGGGCGGGATATCACCCACCTCATCAAGCTCGAGGACATGCGCAGCCATTTCGTGGCCGACGCCTCCCACGAGCTTCGTACCCCGCTTACCGTTCTCCGCGGTTTTGTCGAAACCTTTCAGGACACCTTGGGGAAGGAAGACGAGGAGCTTTCCGCCAATCTCGCCCTGATGCAGGAACAGGTGGAACGCATGCGGCGCCTGGTGGACGATTTGCTGGCGCTGTCGCGCCTTGAGACCACCCCCGCGCGGGTGCATGAGGAGGTCGTGGACATGCGGTCCCTGGTGGACGGCCTTCAGGGTGTGGCCCAAGCACTGAGCGGAGATCGCGACCACAGAATCGAGGTCGACGCCCAAGGCGAAGACCTGATGGGTAATCCCGAGGAGCTGGGCAGCGCCTTTACGAATCTCGTGCACAACGCCATTCGCCATACCCCGGCCGGCGGGCTGGTGCGCGTCACATGGGCGACCGACCTGAACGGTGGACACTTTGCCGTCCAAGATACCGGCGAAGGGATCGCTCCGCGCCACATCCCGTTTCTGACGGAGAGGTTTTATCGGGTGGATAGCGGGCGCTCGCGTGCCACGGGCGGCACCGGGCTCGGCCTGTCGATCGTAAACGAGGTATTGATCCGCCACGACGGACGGCTAGCCATCGAAAGCGTTCCCGGGCAGGGAAGCACTTTTACCTGCCACTTCCCAGCGAACCGGCTCGTGGCCCGCGCGCCATCTTCGTCTCCCTCAGTAACCACGGTATAATGAACGGCTAGCGGCTTTATCCGACGCCCTGCGCTCGCCCGAGGCCTTTTTGTGTTTGTGATGCGCGACCGGCCATGACGGGACGGAATGGCCTGTTGTTCGCTGCCCCGTCGTTTCCGCTCGTAGCCCCCCGTCTCAGTGGCTGAGCGGCGACGCCCTTATAAGGAAGGCAGGCCAGCCTTAAGGGGGGTTGCGAGGGTAAGCCTCAATCTTTGCTCGGTCTGTGTTTTTGCGATGCGGGCGGCCCACCCCGGGGTCGCGTGTCGACAAGATCCGCAGTTTCCTAAAACCCTTGACGGCGTGCTGCCGCTTTTCTGAGGACTGCCTATTGTGTTTTCTAGTAAGCCCTTCCTTACCCTGCTCCTTGCTCTCGCGCTCATCTCACCGGTCGTATACGCCAGCAAAGGCCTAGTGGCCCCGAAGCACAATCTGAGTGCCCAGGTCGGCTTTGGGTATGAGGGCGCAACGGGCACGACCAATACGAAGAGCATGGATAGCCGTGATCGGGTTCGCTATTTGCACCATTTGTGGCGCTATACCGGCCGCTTAAGCTACAACTATGCCGCGAGCGGGGCCCTGGTCAGCGTTAACCGTCTGGACGTCAACCTGAAGGCCGCTCAGTATTTCAGCGGCGAGAAGGAGAATTTCGTGCTCGCGGCGCTGCGCTATGACCGCAATCCCTTCGATGGCTACAGTCACTACCAAATGGAGTCGGTGGGTGTTGGCCATCGTGTCCTGCGGCACGGCAACATGCGTCTCAAGGTCGACGGAGGTCTCGGATTTCGCCAGAACTATTATCTGCAGGGCGGCTCCCAGAGCGTACCGGCGGTGCGGTTGGCGGCCGATTACCGGTGGCGGATTTCGCATAAGAGCCTTTTCAGCCAACGCTTGGCGGTGCTGGCCGCGAGCACCGGGACCCTGCTCATATCGACGACCGGGATCAGCACGCCTATCGCAGGCAGTCTCGCCCTCAAGGTCTCCGAGATTGTCGACCACTATTCCAGTGCGCCCGCCGGGTTTGCCCCCACCTCCACGTTCACGACCGTCGATTTGATTTATAATATGGTCTAACCATGTACAAGCGACGTGCCCATGTGGTGTTTTTTGCCGCCGACGACCTTTTGACCGAAAAGGCGTTGCGCTCCGCCCGGGCGCTCGCGACGGATTGGATTGAGGCCCGGTCCTACGTCCCCCCGCTCACCGATTGTGACCTCTTTATCACGCTCGATGCCGGAGGCTTGAGCCACCTTCCGCGCCTCCCTCAGGGCGTGCGCCATAAGCACTGGTCGCTGGCCCCAGACGCGGTCGACCAAGACATCGAGGCGCGCGTACAGGGTCTCATCGGAGGCATGCGTCTTCTCGCGCGCTTGGACGGAAGTCCGGCCCCGCCCCATTGAGGCCTAATGGCCGCGCCCCAAAGTCCCTGCCCGCGGACGCCTCGAAGCGCGTCCAGTCCGGGGCTGAGGCCTGATTTTGTGGCTGTCATCAGACTGTCATAGAAGGCCCTTAGCATGCCTCGACAAGAAGTGGGTGGGGAGATAGTCTCCCGCCGTTCTGCCGTCATAACGATAAGAGGAGGGTTTATGAGAATAATGCGTTGGGCCCCTTTCGCCGGGCTCTTACTGGCCTCGGCCGCCGCCGTATCAGCCCAGGCGGGCCAGGGATTTTTTGGGGGAATGAAGATCAACGGCGATTTGCGTGCCTATGACTTTACCCGCCATTACAGCGGCCCTGTAGCCGGCCAATCGGCCTTTTCCCTGGGCGGTGGCCTCAATGTGCTGAGTGGAGCCGTAGACGGGTTTTCGGCGGGCGCGAGCTTTTATACCGCACACTCCCTCGGGCTCAATCACAGCAATCCGGCGCTCGTTGACGGGACGCTGGCCGGGTATGACGGCATCAACACCTTCGGCCAGGCCTTCCTTCAATACCAAAATCGTCGCGTCCTGGTGCGGGCCGGCGACCAATTGTTATCGACCCCATGGATCAACGCCTCTGATTCGCGCATGATCCCGGCCACCTACCAAGGCCTCTTTGCCGCGATAAAGCCGGTCACCGGGCTCACGATTTCGGCCTTACGCCTTACGCGCTTTAAGAGTCGCACCTCCGACCATTTCTCGCGCACCGACCTCTATAACTCGACCGGCACCTTCAATATCGGCGGGACCCCCACCCCGGGCATGGCCGGGAGGACCGAGCCCGGCGCCGCCGCACTAGGTCTCGCCTATCACACGGGCGGCTTGAAGGTCGCAGGCTGGGGCTACGAGTTTTATGACCTCGCCAAGATGGCCGATGCCCAAGGCGCTTATACCTTTCCGGGCCGCGGGGCCCTCCGGCCGTTTGTTGGCGCGCAGCTGATTCGCGAGACGGGTTCCGGCGCGCAGTACCTAGGCCCAGTGAATGCCACGGTTTACGGCGCGGTCGTCGGCGTGAAGCATCGGAGCGACGAGCTGAGTCTCGGCTATAACGATCTGCCCGCTCACCCCGGTGCGTTCGGGAACGGCGACGTTGTGTCGCCTTACACCACGGGCTATGCGACCGATCCCCTGTATACGACCTCCATGATCCAGGGCATGGTCGATCGCAAGACCAGCGGCCACGCGGTCAAGCTGGCGGCCACGGCGTTCTTTTTACAACACCAGCTGCGTCTTATCGCGAGCTACGCCGATTACTTTAATACCCTGACCCCCAGCTATTCCTCGGCCAGGACCAGCGAGGTCGATCTCGATCTGACCTACTTCCTTAAGGGCGCTCTGAAGGGGCTCTCGGTCCGCGATCGGGTCGGTATTGCTCATAACATTCCGGTCGTTCACCGGTTTGTCTATAACCGCCTGATGGTCGAATACGACTTCTAAGGACGGGCATGGGTTCCCCGGGCGGCCTGCGCTGTATGGTCGTCCGGGGTCTTCGACCAGTCGCAGGGTGGGGCGCCCCCGGGTGGCCCTAGGCTAGGCGCGGGGGCTACTCCGATCGTCGCCATCGTGCGCGGCGTTTGAACGGTCCTGCTGTGTACGAATCGCCCCCTCAGGGGAGCTGTGGCATAATTGCGCGGGGCTTATCTGAACGCATGAGAACCCCTTCTCTTTCCCAAGGAGACCGTAGGGGTCCTGATAATGGAATCGGCGCAGAACAGTAACGGCAGCAAGATTACGGTACGCAACTTGCATTTTTATTACGGCAAGGAAGCTGCTCTGCATGACATCAATCTCGAGATCGCCACCAATCTGGTCACGGCCTTTATCGGCCCCTCGGGATGCGGTAAGTCGACCTTATTGCGCACGTTTAATCGCATGTACGAGCTGTACCCGGATCAGAAGGCGACGGGCGAGATCTGGCTTGATGACCGCAACGTCCTTTTGCCGGGCGAGGACCTGTATCGTCTGCGGTCTCGGATCGGTATGGTCTTCCAGAAGCCGACCCCCTTTCCCATGTCGATCTACGAGAACGTGGCCTTTGGTATTCGGCTCTATGAGCGCATGCCCAAGGCCGAGCTAGACGATCGCGTGGAAGAGGCTTTGCGCCAAGTGGCGCTCTGGGACGAGGTGAGTGGGAAGCTCGGTCAAAGCGGCATGAGCCTATCTGGAGGACAGCAGCAGCGCCTCTGTATGGCGCGCGCCGTCGCCTTGAAGCCCGAAGTGCTGCTCTTGGACGAGCCGGCCTCGGCTTTGGATCCGATATCGACCCTGAAGATCGAGGAGCTTATTTATGAGCTCAAACAGAATTACACGATCGCGATCGTGACCCACAATATGCAACAGGCGGCCCGTGTTTCTGACTATACTGCCTTTATGTACCTGGGGCGCATCGTGGAGTTCGATAACACGAACACGATCTTTACCAATCCGGCGACGAAGCAGACGGAAGACTACATTACGGGACGCTACGGCTGAAAGGCCAGGAGACATCATGGAGCCACATGTGAATCCCCATATTTCGCGCCGTTACAATGCGGAGCTTGAGGACATTCGTACCCGCGTCTTGCATATGGGCGGGCTTGTCGAGCAGCAGATCATCGATGCCATGGCCGCGCTGGTAAAGGGCGATGCGGTGTTGGGCGACGAGGTGATAAAAAACGACTATAAAGTCAATAAGATGGACGTCACCATAGACGAGGAATGCAATCAGATTATTGCCCGCCGCCAACCCACGGCGAGCGATTTGCGGCTCGTCATGGCGGTGATCAAGACCATAACCGACTTAGAGCGGATCGGCGACGAGGCCGAGAAAATCGGCCGCATGGCGGTGCGCTTGGCGGCCGAAGAGCGTCCGAAGGACGGCTACGTCGAGGTCCAGTCTCTGGGTAATCATGTGCGCCAAATGGTACACGACGCGCTAGATGCCTTCGCCAGGCTCGACATGGAGGCCGCGGTCCGGGTGGCGCGCGAAGACCGCCAGGTCGATAAAGAATACGATGGCCTCATGCGCCAGATGATCACCTTCATGATGGAGGACCCGAGAACCATCTCCCGGGTGCTCAACGTCATGTGGGCCATGCGTGCCTTGGAACGGATCGGCGATCATGCCCGCAATATCTGCGAGTACGTCATTTATCTCGTGAAGGGGAAGGACGTGCGGCATACGAGTCTCGAGCAGATCGAAACCGAGATTCTGGGGCGCTCGGAGCCCCGTCCGGGCTAATCCCGTTTATTCCCGCAACCATCGGGCGCAGGCGGCGGCATAGTAGGTGAGGATGCCGTCGGCGCCGGCGCGCCGTAGGGCGGTAAGGGATTCGAATACCGCTTTGCGTTCGTCGAGCCAGCCGTTTTGGACGGCGGCCTTCAGCATCGCGTACTCACCGCTCACATGATAGGCAAGCGTCGGGGCCCGAAAGGTCTCTTTGATGCGGCTGATCACGTCGAGATAGGGTAGACCCGGCTTCACCATCACCATATCGGCCCCCTCGGCTAGGTCCATGGCGACCTCGTGCAAGGCCTCGTCGCTATTGGCCGGGTCCATTTGATAGGTATTCTTGTCCGTGTACCCAAGCCCCGTGGCGGAGCCGACGGCGTCCCGGAACGGGCCGTAAAAGGCCGATGCGTACTTGGCGGCGTAGGCGAGGATGCGGGTGTGCCGAAAGCCCTGGGCCTCGAGGGCCGAGCGGATCGCTTGGATGCGGCCGTCCATCATGTCCGAGGGCGCGACAATGTCGGCCCCGGCCTCGGCATGGCTCAAGGCCTGGCGGACGAGAACCGCCGTTGTTTCGTCATTTACGACATAGCCGTTGGCATCCACCAGGCCGTCTTGCCCGTGCACGGTAAACGGATCAAGGGCTACGTCCGTAATAAGGCCGAGCTCGGGGAGCGCCGACTTTATGGCCCGGACCGCGCGTTGGGCGAGTCCGTCTGGGTTAAAGGCCTCTTCCGCCCCTAAGGACTTCTTTTCTTTCGGGACCACGGGGAAGAGCGCGATGGTCCCGATGCCGTCTCGCGCCCAGTCGCTGGCGGCCGCGACAAGTCGGTCTATGGTCAGCCTCTCGATCCCCGGCATCGACGGGATCGCTTCGCTCCGCCTCTCCCCCTCGATGATGAAGACCGGCATAATGAGATTCTTTGCAGATAGTGAGTGCTCACGCATAAGATCGCGCGAGAACCGATCTCGGCGCATCCGGCGGAGTCTGGTGCCCGGAAAGGGCGCGCGATTGATGATAAAAGCCATGAATGGAGGGTAACCCGGTTTAACGGCGGGGGAAAGGGTGGCGGAGGCGCGAACTGACGTCCCCCAATAAAGAAACGGGCCCCGAAGGACCCGCTTCTCTTGCCTCCTTCCTGCTCTAGCGGCGACCTTTTCTGGCCTTCTTTTTGACCGCCGATTTCTTCATGGCCGCCTTTTTCTTCGGGGCCGCCTTCTTCATGGCCGCCTTTTTCTTCGGAGCCACCTTCTTTTTGACCGCCGATTTCTTGACGGAGGCCTTGGCGGCCACCTTTTTCTTCGGGGCCGCCTTCTTTACCGACGCCTTTTTCACGGCTGCCTTTTTCTTGGCCGTGGATTTCTTGGGCGCGGCCTTTTTCGCGGTGGACTTCTTCGGGGTCGCCTTCTTCGCGGAGGCCTTCTTCTTCGGGGCCGCCTTCTTCACCGTGGGCTTATTCTCGGTGGCCGACGCGACCTTGGGGGCGGTCTTATCGGGCCGTGCGGGGACCGCCGTGGGCCGCGAGGCCGCGACCTTGGGCTTCGGCGCTTGCGGGGTTATGGCTTGGCGTAGGGCCGAGAGGGGGTGGATGTGATCCTCGATAAGACCCGACACCGTCCTGAATATCTCCTGGACGTCGCCTTCCCCGACCACTCGCCGCAGCTTATTTTGGCTCTTGTAGTAAGCAATAAGCGGAGCGGTCTGCTGTTCGTAGACCTCGAGGCGCTTACGGATAGTGCCCTCGTTGTCGTCCGACCGTTGCTCAAGCTCACCGTTACATTTGTCGCAGCGCCCGGGTATCCGTGGGGGCTGGAAGTACACGTTATACATCTGTCCACACCGGGCGCAGGTCCGTCGGCCGGTCAGTCGCTTGAGCAGGATCTCGGTGTTGACGTCGACCAGAAGCGCCAGTTGCAGCGGTTGGCCTAGGCGCGCCAGCAGGGAATCTAAGGCCTGGGCTTGTGGGTTGTTGCGCGGAAATCCATCGAGGATGAAGCCGTTCTTTGCGTCGGCTTGTCCGAGCCGATCCTGAATCATTCCCAGAACTATGTCGTCTGTGACCAATTGGCCGGCGTCCATCGCCGCCTTGGCCCGCCTGCCGAGTTCCGTGCCGGCTGTCACCGCCGCCCTCAAGAGATCGCCCGTGGAGATTTGGGGGATCTTGTATTTTTCGACCAACAGTTTGGATTGCGTCCCTTTCCCGGAGCCCGGTGCTCCCAATAGCACGATTCGCATGGTTTCTCTCGCTTTAGATTTGAATTGACCTAGTAGAGGTTCTTTATATATTGTCCCCGAGCGGGGGTTTCCCATATCGTAAGCTACCCGCTGGTTTCCGTGCCGTCAATGTTTTTTGGTGACAA
>JAJYQN010000040.1 GCA_021794595.1 Pseudomonadota bacterium | reverse complement strand
TTTCGCGCTATGGTGGGCCGAATGACCCCTGAAATTCCATCTCCCCCCGCCTTTTCCGACCGTGCCGTTTATACCGTCTCGCGCCTCAATCAGGAGGTGCGAGCCCTTCTGGAAGACCAGCTAGGGCGGGTGTGGGTGGAAGGCGAGATCGGCGACTCTTCGCAGCCCTCGTCCGGGCACATCTATTTCACCCTCAAAGATGGCCGCGCCCAGGTGCGCTGCGCGCTGTTTCGGGGCGCCCAGCGGCTCTGCTGTCCGGTGGTCAATGGCGCCCAAGTCCTAGTCCGCGCCCGAGTCAGCCTTTATGAAGGACGCGGGGAATTTCAGCTCATAGTCGAACAAATGGAGGATGCGGGAGAAGGCGCCCTACGCCGCGCCTTCGAGGTGCTGAAGAAAAAACTCGCGAGCGAGGGATTATTTGACGCCCAACATAAAAAGGCCCTGCCGAAGACCATCCGCAGAATCGGGGTCATCACCTCGCCCGATGGGGCCGTTTTGCACGACATCCTCACCACCTTGAAACGCCGCTTTCCGGCGATAGCGGTCCTTCTCTACGGGGTCCCGGTGCAGGGCAAGGACGCCGCTTTCCGGATATCCGAGGCCCTTGATCTCGCCAATATCCGCGCCGAGTGCGACGTCCTGTTATTGGCGCGCGGCGGCGGCTCTCTCGAGGACCTCTGGCCGTTCAACGAGGAGGCCGTGGCGCGCGCCATATTTCGTTCGCGCCTTCCGGTGGTATCGGGCGTCGGCCACGAGACCGACACCACTATCGCCGACTGGGTCGCGGACGTGCGCGCCCCCACCCCCACGGCGGCAGCCGAGCTCTTAAGTCCAGACCAAAGCCTATGGCGAGAACGCCACAAAGAGGCCCGGCGGCGCCTCCAAAGGCTCTGTGAGCGGGCGATGCGCGAACGCATTCAAAAATTGGATGAGCTAAAACGCCGATTATCGACGCCAGCACTTGCTCTCGCCCAGCGCCAGGGGGTCTTAGGCGCCCTCAAAAGGCGGCTACTCCTGGCCCTCCCTCGCTACCAGGAACGGCTCGGGAATCGCCTGCTTTCACTGTCGCGCCGGCTTGCCCTGCAGTCTCCCCAAAGCCGCCTCCAGCGTGACAGACTCCGCCTAAGCCCGATGCCCGCGGCCTTATACACCGTCATCCATCGGCAGCTTCAGGCCCGCCGAGCCCGGTTTGCCACCCTGCCTTCACGTTTAGCGGCGCGCCACCCGGGTCTTGCGATCGAGTCCTTGGGAAAGACCCGTCAGGCCCTGACCGATCGGCTTGTGCGCGCCATGCGCTCCGCTCTCAAGACCCGCGAGGAGCATGTCGAGCACATCACGCGGGCATTGACGCTGGTCGGACCACGGGCGGTCCTTGAACGCGGTTATGCGATCGTCACAGATCAGAACGGCCGGGTGGTCTCGGCCGCCACCTCGTGCCGACCGGGAGAGGAATTAGGGATTCTCCTTGCCTCGGGGGAACTCCGGGTCGAGGTCAAGACCGGTCATTCGTAGTGCGCCTTGCGAAAGCGCTTGAGTCGGCGTCTCTTGGCCTCTTGGCGGGCCGTGGGCGCAGAGCTTGTGACGCGCCCCGCGAACGGGTTATCCCCTTCCCGGAACTCAATCTCGACCGGCGTCCCTTCGAGCCGGAAGTGCTCGCGAACCCGCTGTGCCAGATAGCGGCGCCAGGCGTCCGGGACCTCGTTTACGAGATTGCCGTGCACGATAACGCGCGGCGGGTGCTTGCCCCCTTGATGGGCGAACTTCGGCTTGATGCGTCGGCCCCGAACCATGGGGGGCGCGGTCGCGGCAATGGCGTCTTTCAATAAGCGGTTCAGCTGCGGGGTGGGAAGCGCGCGACCCCCGGACCGATAGGCACGTTCCATGGCCGGAAACAAAGGCCCGATATGCAAGCCTTCTAGCGCCGAGATGAAATGCGGCGGGGCGAAGGCGAGAAACGGGAGCTTGCGCGACAGTTCGCGCTTGATCCAATCACGCCGCGAGGCCTCCAGTCCTTCCCATTTATTGACCACAAGAACGATAGACCGCCCTTGCGCCAAGACATGGCCTGCGAGCGTCACATCCTGCTCGCTAATTTCTTCGCGCGCATCAAACACTAAAAGCACGACATGCGCCTCGTCGACCGCCTGGAGGGTCTTTGCCACACTATGGCGCTCTAGGGGATCTGTGACGTGGCTGCGCCTGCGCACGCCGGCGGTATCGATCAGGATATAGCGCTTGCCCTCGCGCTCGAACGGAATACGGACACTGTCGCGCGTGGTGCCGGGGATCTCGGAGACCACGACGCGCTCCTCCCCGAGAAGCGCGTTCACGAGCGTACTCTTGCCAACATTGGGTCGCCCGGCCAGCGCAATCCGCATGCCGTCGCCGGGCTCGAAACTGCGATCCTCCGGCCCAAAGCTTGCGAGGGCCGCCGTCATCAATTCTTCCAAGCCGCGATTATGGGTGGCGGCTATGGCATAAGGCCGGCCGAGGCCCAGGGCGTGGAACTCAGCGACTGCAAGGTCGGCCTCCAGGCCCTCGGTTTTATTAACCGCCAAAAAGACCCGGCGGTTCAGAGTCCGCAGTAAATCCGCGATCGCCCAGTCATCGGCGTTGGGTCCCTCGCGGCCGTCAGTGACATAAACGACCACGTCCGCCTCGGTCAAGGCTTGGCGGGTTTGCGTCAAAACGAGCGCGGTCAGGGGGTCCTGGTCGCCGCGGACCATACCCCCGGTATCGACGACGATATAGGGGCGGCCACCGACCCGTCCGTCCCCGTACTGTCGGTCGCGAGTAAGGCCCGGCATATCGGCGACCAGCGCCTGCCGCGACCGAGTCAGGGCGTTAAAGAGCGTGGACTTGCCAACATTGGGGCGGCCAACGAGTACCACGACGGGCTTCATGAGGCCTTCGGTTTAAACCGCAAAGCCGTGAGACGCCCGTTCGTATTGAGTACAAAGACGTAGGGAAGGCCAGGAACCACCGAAGCAACCAGAGGTGCCGCCCGAATCGCCCCTTCACCCACCCTTTTGCGCGCCATAAGGGCCCCGGTCTGGCGCGACAGCCACTGCGTGTATCCCGCGAAATCCCCGACCACCACCGCAGGCCCCGCCAAGGCCGGGTCTCCGAGTCGCCGATTCAATAACAGCTTCTGAGTCCACAAGGTCCCGCCGCTGGCATTCGCTAGCGCCATGACCCGGCTGGCCGTCGTAACGACATAAAGCGACTGACCGCCCAAGGCCATACTGCGGTCTGAAGACAGCGGGTGGCTCCAGAGAATGGCGCCCGAGTGCGCCGCCAAAGCCACCACGTTGCCGTGATAGGCATTGGCATACACGAGATTCTGTTGCCAGATGGGGTGCGCGACATCGACGAGGCGCTCCACGACGTCCCCGCCCCGCGGACGGGCGATCACGCTCGTCCACAGTCGGCGTCCGTCTTGCGTCCGCAGAGCGGCGACCAGGCCGTTGGCGTAACCCTTATAAAGCAGGCCGTGGGCCAGCGCCGGACGTGACGCGAGATACAACTTAAGCGCCGGCTCGACGTGCGACGTGATCCACAAGCGCTTCCCGTGATTCAAGCCAAACGCCATCACATGACCATCGAGCGAGGTCACATAGACCCCGTGCGGCCCGATGACGGGAGACGCCAAAACCTCGCTTGGAGCCTGCGCCCGCCACGCCAAGGCCCCGTTCTTGGCCTTTAGGGCCAACACCCGGCCCCGCCGCGTCGCCACCACCACCAGACCCTGGCCGACACCGACTCCGCCGGTCATGTGGGCCTTCAGGTGCTTGCGCCAGACGCGGTGACCATCGCGGGCACGATAAGCCGCCACCACCCCGTTTTCGCTCGCGACATAGATCGTTCCCTGGGCCAAAGCCGGCCGCAAGATCAGGTCATAGCCGCCGGTTCCGTTGCCCACCTCATGCGACCACACCCGCGTGACCTTCAGAGTCGACTTGAAGGTGGTCAGCCGATGGGGACGGGCGAGATTGCTGTTGCTACTAAAAAGACCACAGGCACCCACCAAAAGAAGAAGTGCCAGGATCGCCGCATTTCTCATGGGGACACCGGGAGTTGGGCCTGCTCACGGCGCCATAAGACGGTGAGACTCGACTTCTTGGGCGCCAACGTGATCGCCTTTCCAAAGGTCTTATAGGCCGCGGAGTTCTTGCCTTCGCGCGCCAAGATCTCGGCCTTAAGCCCTAAGACCATGGCCTTGAACCCGTAGGGCTGCGCGATATCGGCGTAGGTCCAGGCCTTGTGGGGATGGCCCTCGGCCAGCAACACATCGGCGAGCCGCAAGCGCGCCACGGTCCGAACCGTCCATTGGCGGGCGTGATGGGCCGCGAACTTGAGATTGGCGATCGCGCCGGGGATACGATTTTGCTCATAATCCAGTCGGGCCAGAAGCAGCGCGCCCTGTCCGGCGTAAGGGGTCGCGGCGAAGCTATGCTCGAGTTTGTGGCCCGCGACTGTCGCGAGACCCGGGCGCTGTTGGCTGGTCGCCGCCAACATTTCGTTGTACAGAGCGGCCGCAAGCAAGGAGCGGCGCGCCTCATAACGATGATAATAGACGGCGCCGCCGACCACGATGGCCACCGCCAGGAGGCCATAGACCACGAACCGGCCATACTTTTGGAAGAACGACTTAAGCTCAGCCCACTCGTCTTGGATCAGGTCATTTGTCATCGTGTTTCGTCTTCGCCTCCAAGGCCTTTGTGACGCGCGTTACGGCGTCCGTCCAGGGCACCGTGCCCTCATTGCGGCCGGCGCAGATCACCACCACCGCTTCCTCGTCTTGCGCCTGCACGATACAGCGCGCCCGACTTTCATGGGCCCGCTTCATTTGGCTCTTTTGGCTGGCCCCGGCGAGATGCAGCTCGACCCGTAGCCCTTCGTTGCGCAGCGATTCCGCCAGCACCAGCGCCGAAGCGCTCAGGGCCGCAGGCGTCATCACAAACACATCGGGCGCTTGATGAGCTGCGACCTTCGTGACAAGAGTCACAAACCGCTCGAGCCCTATCGCAAAACCGACCGCCGCCGTCGGCGCCCCGCCCAGCTCGGCCACGAGCCCATCGTAGCGCCCGCCCGCGCAGACCGCAGTTTGGGCGCCCCCCTCCTCCGACACCCATTCAAAGACCGTGTGCGTGTAATAATCGAGTCCGCGCACCAAACGTGGGGCAACCTCGAAATTCACGCCCAGGGCCGAGAGCTGATCTGTCAATCGCTCGAAGTGGGCCTGGGCATCGGCATTGAGATAGTCCCCGATCTGGGGAGCTCCGGCAAGAAGTTCTGCCATCTCCGGGTTCTTGCTATCGAGTACCCGCAAGGGGTTTCTCTGGAGGCGCCGGGTGCTGTCCTCATCCAGAGCCGCGGCATGGGCCTCCAGATACTGGACCAAGGCGTCCCGATAACGGGCCCGACACGTCGCCGTCCCCAAGGAATTCATCAATAAGCGGGTCTTGACCCCCAGCATCCGCATCAGTCGATCGCCGAGCAGGATCAGCTCAGCCTCGATCTCCGGCCCGCGCATACCGTAGGCCTCGACCCCCAACTGGTGGAATTGCCGGTAACGTCCCTTCTGTGGCCGCTCGTGCCGAAACATCGGGCCTTGGTACCAGAGCCTCTGGGTCTGGTTATGAAAAAGCCCAGCCTCGATGCCGGCCCTCACACATCCAGCCGTTCCCTCGGGGCGCAAACTTAAGCTCTCACCATTGCGGTCGAGAAAGGTATACATCTCCTTCTCGACGATGTCTGTCACCTCGCCCACGGCCCGGGCATAGAGCTCAGTCCGTTCAAGCACCGGCAAGCGGATTTCGGCATAGCCGTAGGCCGCCAGCACCGAACGGGCGAGTCCCTCTACTGCGGCCCAAGTCGCCGCGTCATGGGGCAATAGCGCGCTGACACCCCGTACCCCGGCAATTTGGCGATTCAAGCGACCCTCAAGGCAGGGCTTTGATCGGGATAATTGGGGCGCTGGACGCGCGCCGCTTCAGCTCCTCGCGCACGGCCCGCTCGAGCGTATCGACCAGATCGGCATTATTCACCTTACCGTACGGCTTGCCGTCCTTATAGAGCAGATTGGGCGAACCACCGGCGAGGCCGACCTGCACCTCTTTCGCCTCCCCGGGGCCGTTGACGACACAGCCGATAACCGCGACATCGATGGACTCTTGAATGTCCTCGAGCCGCGCCTCAAGGGCGTTGACCGTTCCTATCACGTCGAACTCTTGCCGGGAACACGAGGGGCAGGCGATCAGATTCACCCCCTTCTTACGCAACTGGAGGCTTTTCAGGATCTCGAAACCGACCTTGACCTCCTCGACGGGATCAGCCGCCAAAGACACCCGCAATGTGTCGCCGATACCCTCGGCCAAGAGCATGCCCAGACCGATCGCTGATTTGACGGTACCGCCCCGGAGCGCTCCAGCCTCGGTAATGCCGAGATGCAAGGGTTGCTCGGTCATGGTCGCGAGCTTGCGGTAAGCGGCCACCGTCATGGCGATGTTCGAGGCCTTGAGGCTGATCTTGTAATCCCGGAAATTGAGGCGCTCCAGAATTTCCATATGCCTTTCCGCCGACTCGACCAAGGCATCGGAGTTGGGCTCCCCGTACTTCTTCTGTAAGTCCTTCTCAAGCGAGCCGGCATTGACTCCGACGCGAATACTGATGCCGCGGTCGCGGGCGGCATCGACGACTTGTCGAACCCGATCTTCGCGCCCAATATTACCGGGGTTAATGCGCAGACAATCGGCCCCGAGCTTCGCAACCTCGAGGGCGATGCGATAATCAAAATGGATGTCGGTGACGAGTGCGACATCGACCTGTTTACGAATCTGCGCAAAGGCCTGGGCGGCCTCCATCGTCGGAATCGACACCCTGACAATATCGGCCCCGGCCGCCACCAAGCGCTGGATTTGCCCCACGGTCGCTGCGACATCGCAGGTGTCAGTATTGGTCATGCTCTGAACGCTGATGGGGGCATCCCCGCCTACGGTCACCCGTCCCACGCGGATAGCGCGGCTCTTACGGCGTATAATCTGGGTCGTCTCATGCATAGAATTCTCCCACCTATCGATCGACTGTGATCCGTAAACGGCGCCCTTTATGGGCCGAGGGGAGCGCCACCGCGTGCCCGCCGATCGTTATGAAGACCCCTCGGGATCGACTCAACGCCACGCTAAACGGCGGCAGACCCACGACATGGACCCCGTGACCCGCAGCAATACGGGTGGCCAAGAGCCGTGTCCCCTTGGCGTCACGCACCAAAACCCGAACGCCACCGGATGTCGCCCTGATGCGTAAAGTCGCGTAATGGCGACCCTGCGGTAAGCTTATCAATCCTCCGGGGTTCGGTACAGCGCTAGGCGGCGCGGCCGGAAGGGCGGTCGCCCCGGTCTTTGTCTTCATTCCGGGAGTCAGGACGCCCTGCGCGGGTATTTTAGCGCTCGGCACGGAGACCTTCCCGCCCGGCGTCCCGTGCGGTGTCGGAAGCGGCTGCGGGAGGGGCGCGCGGGCCACCTTCGCCCCGCTCACCGGACCTGTCGAGAGCGGCTCGCGCGAGACGGGCGCGGGAGCCGTTGAGCGGGGCCCGAGGCCCCGGCGATGCAACGGAAACTCACTCAATTGGCCGTCGTTCGCACCTGGCATCGCAAGTGACTGTAAGCGCGGCGGCAGCGCACCGATCGCCTCCACGGACGACACCGTGTCATGAACTGGCCTCGTGGACGGACGTCTATCCATACGCCACCACACCACTCCCACCACGAGACCTATGACAAACAAGGCGTAGACTAAGGGCTCCCATGGCAATCTCGTCTTGGGGGCCACTGCCGGCCTCTCCCCCACCGCTGCGGGTTCGACACTACCGCGCACCTTGGCGAACTCCTGGGGGTCGAGCCCCAAGAGCTGCGCGTAACTGCGCAAATAGCCGCGGACGTAGGCCGCCGGGGGCAGGCCCTCGCGCTCACCCTTCTCGAGGGCCGCGACCTGCGCCACCGACAGCCGCAGCTTCAGGGCCACCTGTTCGATCGACCACCCGGCCCGCTCGCGGGCCGCCTTCAGGCGTTCGCCCGGGTTCACGGCCGCGCCATTCATGGGGTCACGAGTGTCCAAAGAGCTGCCCCCTCCGCTGCCATGCCTCGACTATGCGCGCCTGAGGGGTATGTCCATAATTACCCAAAAGCCGAGTGGCACAAAATCGGACAAGCTTTTTATCGCCGAGCGCACGCCCGATCCGCACGCCCAAAAAGAGGGCTTGGACACTACGGGTCAGTTGCAAATACTGATGGAGATCGACCTTGGCCCGGTGCCATTCGTGGCCCTTATAGCGAATTCGCGCCAAGTAATAATAAGGGCCGGCCAAGGCCGGCGCCAAGGCCTGGGCCCTATGAAAGTAATGGATGGCGGCCTTTCTCTGAGGCGTCCTCATAAGACACACACCCATATTGAGGTCGGCTATCTGGGGTGTCGCGTAAAGCGGCGAATGCAGGGCCGCCTTGAAGTGCCGGATCGCGCGTTTCACATCCCCTTGCCCGCACAAAAACGCCCCATAGTTGTTCTGGAGGTTGCCGTCGTGCGGATGCAGGGACAAACCCGTGCGAAAATAGTGCGCCGCCTTGGCGGGCTCACGGAGCCGTTCTTCGGCGATCGCCATAGCACTCAAGGCCGGGGCGTCAGTGGGATCGATGGCTAAGGCCTGCGCGAGCTCGTTACGCGCCAAACCCAACTGCCCTTGGCGCATATAACCGACACCGAGCGCGACCCGCAACTGGACGAGCTTATGAGACTGAGGGGTCAGTCTAGGTCCGGTCGCGCAACCGGCCAGTCCGCCCAGAAAAACCACCGTCCAAATAAGCTTTTTACGAAACATGAATAGGCACCACGCGGCGAGTCCGCTCCTTAACCACCCCGGCAAGCTGCCCACAGGCCGCCCGAATACCATCCCCACGCGTGCGCCGGGTCATGGTCACGATGCCGGATGCAAGCAGGATATCCCGAAACGCGTCTATCACCGAATCCGGGGAACGTTCGAAGCGGGTACCGGGAAACGGATTGAACGGAATCAAATTGATCTTCGCAGGTACGGTCCGCAAGAGGCGCGCCAGGGCGCGGGCCTGGTCTGGACTATCGTTGACACCCGCCAGCATCGCGTACTCAAAGGTAATGCGGCGACGTGGGTCCCGCGCTACATAGCGACGGCAGGCCTCAAGGAGCTCTGCGATCGGATATTTCTTGTTCAGCGGCACGAGCGCCGTGCGCAAGGCATCGTCTGGGGCGTGCAGAGAGACCGCGAGGCTGACCGGCGCCTCCTCATGTAAGCGGTCGATGTGAGGCACGACGCCAGCGGTACTGACCGTGACCCGCCGACGCGAGAGTCCGTAACCGAGATCGTCCAAAATGATCCGAATCGCGGGACCCACCTCTTTCAGGTTCAAAAGCGGCTCGCCCATACCCATAAAGACCACATTCGTAATAACCCGTCCCGCACCCTCTTGGCGTTGCCGCAGGGTGTGCTCGGCGAGCCACACTTGGCCTACGATCTCGGCTGCCGTCAGATTGCGGTTAAATCCCTCCTGGGCAGTCGCGCAAAAGGCGCAGTCGAGAGCGCAGCCGACCTGAGATGAAATACAAAGGGTATTGCGGTCGGTCTCCGGAATGAACACGGTTTCGATCGCATTGCCGTCATGGAGCCGCAAGACCCATTTCCGGGTCCCGTCCATCGACAGATGCTCGGTCACGATCTCGGGAAGGCTGATCCGCGCCCGCTCACTCAAACGCCCGGCCAGGGCCTTACCGATATTCGTCATAGCGGCAAAGTCCGTGACCCCGCGCTGGTGCATCCACGGGAAGATCTGTTGCGCGCGAAAGGCGGGCTCGGACATCTGGCGCATAAAATCCGCAAGACCAGCCCGATCCAAGCCCAGCAAATTCACAAAGCCCGTTTCCTCCAGACTACCCTCCTAACGAGTACGCGGACAGAGATCCATATCCGCGAAAAAGTAGGCGATCTCGGCACGCGCCGTGTCGGGACCGTCCGAACCATGCACAGCGTTCTCGTCTATGCTGGCCGCGAAGTCGGCGCGGATCGTGCCGGGTGCCGCCGCCTTGGGGTTGGTCGCCCCCATCACCTCGCGATTCTTGGCGATCGCCTGCTCTCCCTCGAGCACCTGAACCATGACCGGACCCGAGCTCATGAAGGCGACGAGATCGGCAAAAAACGGCCGCTCCCTGTGAACGGCATAAAACCCCTCCGCCTGGGCGCGGGTCAGGTGCATCATGCGGGCCGCGACGATCCGCAACCCCGCCTTCTCAAAACGGGCATAAATTGCCCCAATGGCGTTTTTCCCAACCGCGTCTGGCTTGATAATGGAGAGCGTACGTTCGATGGCCATGCCTAAATTCCTTAAAAGGGTGAGTGCCGAAATGGGCGCATTCTAGCGCCTACTTCGGAAGGCGGCAATTTATTGATTCCAGGTAGTGTACCAGAAGCCCTCGGCCCTCATACGCCGACCGTCCGACTCGCCCCTTACACTGGTGGCCTGTCGAGACCTTGGGCACAGGAGAAAGGGATCGGCCCATCGAGGCTCCGGCCGAGGGCAAAGGCGGTTTCAGGACGCATATGAAGGACGACCAGGCGCACCCCTAAGAGCCGACAACTTCTCTCTAACTGCAATAACCATTGGTAGTACACGGTATCAATGATCGCGACGTCTTTGACATCATAGTACAAATAACGGCTTTCGCTCGAAAGCAGCACCTGAACCAGGTCCTCGATATAATCGAGGGCGGCACTCGGATTGAGGCCTTCACTCGGCTCAAACAAGAGACCGGCGGGACCAATCCTGGTGAGATGCCAGGGCCGTCTCACACCGGCTTCTCACGGACCTCGATATTCATGAGCCGAAACGCCTCCTTCAGGCCATCGGACAAGGTGGCGCGGGTCGTGACATCGGTCAATTCGATATTGAGGCTCGTCAATGCCCGGGCGATATCGGGACGAATACCCGTCAAAATGGCGTTGGCGCCCATGAGCCGCACGGCGCGCGTCATCTGGATCAAATGATGGGCCACCTGGGAATCCACGGTCTGGACGCCCGTCACATCCATGACCACCGCCCGCGCCCGCTCGGATTCGATCTTGGTGAGCAGCCGCTCCATGATCATCAAGGTACGCTGGGAGTCCAAAGTGCCGATAATGGGGAGGGTCAGTACCCCGTCCCAGATACTGGTGATGGGCGTCGATGTCTGCTTCAGTTCGTCTTGTTGGGCGCGAATAGTCTCTTCGCGCTCGTGCAGATAGGTATGAAACACCGACAGCATCATTTCGTTAAAAAGGGTCGCGAGTAGCAAAAGCACGGCCCGGGCCTCGCTAAACGACATAGCCGCTTGCTCCTCGAGCGACTCCATGAACAAGCGTTGCATGAACATAATATACCGAAGGAACTGCTCCATATCCCCGCCCCGGACGAGGATCTGCTGCGCGATTTCACTAATAAACTGCGTCAGCGCCGCGAACGCCGGGCCGCGCGCCTTTAGGGGTTCCGGAGACTGGAGCACAACCACGATGAGCTCCAAAAATTCCACACTCGCATCGGTAATCTCATCGAGAGACATGAGATTCCGATCCCCGAAGATATCCCGGCCGCGCTTCTCGATGGTCTCTGTGAGCGTCCCGATCTTCAGTTGCAGCTGTTCTATCAGTAAGGCCTGGATTGCCCCTTCATTTTCCATTGTCTTCCCCCGTCCCCCGTCTCACAATGACACATGATCGGTCATCCGTGAGCCGCCCGAACACATGACCCAGAAAATACGCCAGCAATTGCGGCGGCGAACCCGTTAAAAGCGCCAAGGCTTGCGACCAACCACTCCGAAAACCGTCGGACGCGCTGGCCACGAGACCCCCCTCCGGCCAAACCCATTCGGCCTCATGCAAGCGGCCGTGCACTTGGCCCAATATACCGGGCCCGAAGCCCAAGGTCTGGCGAGAAATACCATGCAACAAGCATGCCTGCATATCCCCGACTCCTAACCACAGTAAGCTGCCCTGGTCGGTCGCTTCGTAACAACAGGCGGCCGCCCCCCGTTTCATGCGCGGGTGCAGCTCAAGCTCAGCTAGGGCCTGCCTGAGCGGTCTCGTGCAATCAAAACCCTGGATCGCCGCCTCCACCACATCGGCCGCCAAGGGTCCGTGCCCGAGGGCGTCGAGATGGAGCACCCGAAGCCCCGAGCGCGTACAGATCACGAAACCATCGCCGTTTTCACGCGCATCCTGGTAACTACGCCGATAAAGACCGAGGTCCCAATGGGCCGCGAACCGCCCCGGACCCGCGCCCGCGCCCGCGTCCTGGGAATGAAATCGGGCCCACAAGGCCGTGCCGTGCCAGGGAAGCTCAGGGCTGGCCGCGATCCGGGTGATAAGCCCGAACTCGTGCGCAAGCCGCTTCATGCCGCCTAGACCCTTACCCAAAGTGCCGCCGGTACTGTACCCATCCGCCACCGCCGAGGTGAGGTCATTGATCCCGGGCCCATGGTCGAGAGCAAAGAGATCGAGCGCCCAGTGATCACCGATCTTGACCTCCCACACCTGGAGCAAGCCGCGGCCGCCCGCATACTTACCTTGATTAGTGGCCATCTCGGAGGCCACCATGCGCGCCCGCTCGGTGAGCGCCGGGCTAAAGCCCATCCTCAGACTGACCGCACTGAGTCTCGCCTTAAGACGAATGAGATCGCTCTCGGCTATGAGGGTCTGCTCAAACAGCAGTCGGACATCACAGAACGCGCGCTTGTCCAATCAGATCACCATGACCTGTCCGCGACCCGCGCCTTTGGCGCGGTAGAGCGCTTGATCGGCACGGCTGGCCAAAGTCTGAGCGGTGTCGCCTTGACGATACAGGGAAAGACCGATGCTCACACCCCCATCCAAGGCCTTGATAACCCCTTGCGCGACCTCTAAGGCCCGTCCTAAGGGCGCGGCCATGATGACAGCAAACTCGTCGCCCCCAGTACGGCAGGCGCTGTCGCCGGAATCGGCAAGGGCGGTTTGTAAGACCGCACCCACGCGCTGCAAGTGGCAGTCGCCAGCGCCGTGACCCTCGCTATCGTTGATGTCCTTGAAGTGATCCAGATCGAGAAACAACAGGGCGAGCGGCCGTGCGCCTGAACGCGCTTCGGCCACCGCCTGATCGAGTCGCGCATCGTAGGCGCGGCGATTATAAAGACCGGTCAAGGGGTCGGTATCGGCCTGCAAAGTGGCCCAGGCCAGGGCTTGGCGCTTTTCCAGGAGGCTTTTTTCCAGGGCCTCTAGGGCCTCGGCTTGGGCGGCAGCGATTCGCGCCGCCTCACGGTTTTGCTGCCACAGAAGCTCTGCGTCGCGACTTTCACTTTCGTCGCGCAAGCGCGCGGCAAGCCCGGCCAAACGATCACTCTCCATCGCCCGTATCTCCGATAGCATATGGCGTTGCTCGGCAAAATCGAGATAGAGCTGCTGTTCGTCTGCCATCAGCCGGACCTCAAGTGCACCCCCGGCCGTGACCCGCGCCTCGCGCATCCGGGCCAAGACTGCGCTTACGGTCTCCGCCGCACTAAAGGCATTCCCGCCACAAGTCCGGGTCGCGTCCAAGGCCAGGCGCGCCAAGCGTAAGAGGTCCGCCTCCACGAGAATCCACAGCCGAACAACGACGAAACCCGGCTGCCGAGAAGAGGCGTTCTCAGTGTCCATATCTAGTCCGGGTCGACTTCCTCGATCCAGGCCATCTGGATCGCTTCCAGCAATTTCTCCCCGGACCGCTCTGGCTCATCATCGAAGTCTTCGATATCGAGCACCCAGCTATGCAGATCGGTGTAGCGGATATAGCGGGGATCGATATCGGGATGGCGCTCGCTCAAGGCAATGGCGATATCGGAGGCATCGCTCCATTTTAGGCCCATATCAAAAGACTCCTTGCGGTCAATGAACTTCCGAGACCATGTTGATAGTGTATTTCGGGATCTCCACCACCAGGGTCTCCTTTGGTATCTTGGCCTGGCAGCTTAAACGGGAGTCCGGCTCCAGGCCCCAGGCCTTGTCCAACAGATCCTCTTCCTTTTCTTCGGCCGGCTCCAAGGCCTCGAAGCCTTGGCGGATCAATACATGGCAAGTGGTGCAGGCACAGGCCTTCTCACAGGCGTGCTCGATCGCTATACCCGCGCCCAAAAGGGCATCACAGATGCTCATCCCTTCGGGTCCGTCGATTTCGGCACCCTCAGGGCAGATCTCCGGATGCGGCAAGACGCGAATCCGGCCCATCACGAGAACTCGGTGACGGAGCGGCCCGTCATTGCCTTTTGCAGACCGGCGTCCATGCGCCGCGCCGCGAAGTCTGCGCTGGCCTGATCGAGGCTTGCGATCGCCGCCCGTATCACCTGGGGATCGGTGCCGGCCTTGACGCTCTTTAGGAGCGCGATCTGCCCCTCAATAGCGGTCCGTTCCTTGTCTCTGAGTAGGTCCGCGCCGTCCGCCATCGCTGCCTCTACCGCCTCTATCATCCGGTCCGCCTCTACTTGTTGTTCGCGTAGCGCGCGCACCAAGGCGTCATCGCTCGCATGAATAATCGAATCCCCCAACATCCGCTCGATATCCGCGTCCGACAGCCCGAACGACGGCTTTACCGTGATCTCGCTCTCTATACCCTGTGTCAGTTCGCGCGCCGTCACGCTGAGAAGCCCGTCGGCATCGACCCGAAAGGTCACCCGGATACGGGCCGCGCCGGCCACCATCGGGGGAATACCGCGCAAGGAAAAGCGCGCCAAGGATCGACAATCGCTCACCAAGTCGCGCTCGCCCTGCACCACGTGCACGGCCAAGGCCGTCTGGCCGTCTTTATAGGTCGTAAACTCCTGGGCGCGCGAGGCCGGTATGGGGGAATTGCGCGGAATGATCTTCTCGACCAGCCCGCCCATGATCTCAAGACCCAGCGATAAGGGGATAACATCCAACAGCAGCATATCGGCGGCGCCGGCATTGCCGATCAAAAGATCGGCTTGGCGCGCGGCCCCGACCGCCACCACTTGATCGGGATCGATGTCGTGTAAGGGCGCCTTGCGGAAAAATCCCTCTATCCTTGCGCGCACATGCGGGGTCCTGGTGGCCCCCCCCACCAAGACGACCTCGTGGATGTCGGCGACCTTCACGCCAGCGTCCTTCAAGACCCGTCGACAGGGGATCAGGGTCCGCTCGATCAAGGGATCGATCAGGCCCTCGAGCGTCGCACGGGTCAAAGACCCCTGGTACACGCCCGGGACATCAATCGCGGTTTCGGTCTCTGCGCTCAAGCGTTCGCGCGCTTGCCGGGCTACGCGCAAGAGCTGGCGGGTCTCCGAGGGCGACGTCGCGCGCGCCCCCTCCGCCACCCAGTGGCACACCACCGCCGCGTCCATATCGTCCCCCCCGAGAAGGGCATCGCCGCCGGTCGCCAGGACCTCAAAAACCCCTTGCGATAGCCGCAAGAGCGAGACATCGAAGGTGCCGCCACCTAAATCGTAGACGCAGTAGAGCCCTTCGGGGTTGCGGTCCAGCCCATAGGCGACCGCAGCCGCCGTCGGTTCGTTCAAAAGCCGCAAAACCGTGAGCCCGGCCAAACGCGCGGCGTCTTTAGTGGCTTGGCGCTGCGGTTCATCAAAATAGGCCGGCACCGTGATAACCACACCGCCCAGTTCGCCGCCCAAATTTCCTTCGGCGCGCGCCTTAAGGGTGCGCAGGATGTGCGCCGAGACCTCCACCGGGGTCTTGTCGCCCGCCACCGTCCGCAGCCGCACAGGACCCTCGTCCGTGTGACTCAGTTCATAGGGGCTTGCGCCGATCTCGCCGTGCCCGCGACCCATGAGCCGCTTCACCGATGCGATGGTATTAAGCGGATCTAAAACCTCGGCCTCGGCCGCAGCTTGCCCTACCGTCGTTGTGCCGTCGGCATGAAAACGCACCACGGACGGCAGGAGGATACGGCCCTCGGCATCGGCGAGTACCTGTACGTGGCCGTCACGGACCGTCGCTATAAGGGAATTGGTCGTTCCAAGATCAATGCCCGCCGCTCGCCGCCGTTCGTGCGGAAGCGGCGACTGTCCGGGCTCGCTGATTTGCAATAAGGCCATGTTACGATACTCCGGCTTGGGCTTCGTCGAGTTCGTCGGCAAAGCGACGGAGGAACTGCAACTCGCGAACCAGTTGTCGCGCGTCCGTAAAGCCGGCCCCGGCCTCTTGCGCCAAGGCGCGGCCTAAGGCCTCCTCCTTGCGCGCCCGCAAAGCCGCGACCTCGGCGACTAAGTCATCGACGACTCTGGCATCGCCCTGGCTCTCTTCCAGACGCTCGCGCCATACCATTTGGTCTTGGAGAAACGCGGGATTCATGACGGTGTCCGTCTCCTCGTCGGTCGAGACACCGTTTAATTTCAGGACATAACGAGCGCGATCTATGGGATCGCGCAAGACCTTCACCCCGTCGTTCAGATCCGCGCTCATCTCGACGGCAAGCCTGCGCTCCTGGCTCGAACCTTGGGCGAACCGATCGGGATGCCAGGTTCGGATCAGCTCCCGGTGGCGGCGCGCGAGCTCTTCCCGATCGATATCAAAGCGGACGGGAAGACCAAACAATTCGAAGTAATTTCGTGCCATGCGGTGCCCTCGTTCTATACGCTGAAGCTTTCACCGCAACCGCAGGACTCCTTCTGATTCGGATTATTGAAACGGAACCCTTCGTTCAAGCCCTCGCGCGTATAATCCAACTGCGTCCCTTCGAGATACACGAGGCTCTTCGGGTCCACGAGGACCTTCACGCCGTAACTTTCATAGACATGGTCCTCGGCCCCTATCTGGTCTGCGTATTCGAGGACATAGGCCATGCCCGAACAGCCGCTCGTGCGCACTCCGAGCCTCAGGCCCTCTCCCCGGCCGCGCTTCTCAAGCGAACGACGCACATGCTGCGCCGCGCTCTCGGTCAATGTCACAGCCATGTCAGTTCGCTCCCTTATGCCGCGTTCGCACTATCGTCCTTACCGGTCTTCTTACGGTAATCGGCGATAGCGGCCTTGATGGCATCCTCGGCCAACACCGAGCAGTGGATCTTAACGGGGGGCAGCGCCAATTCCTCGGCAATGTCGGTGTTTTTGATCGAGCCGGCCTCTTCCAAGGTCTTACCCTTGACCCATTCCGTCAAAAGCGAGCTTGACGCGATCGCGCTTCCACACCCGTAGGTCTTAAAACGGGCCTCTTCGATAACGCCTTCGCTATTGACGCGAATCTGCAGCTTCATCACGTCCCCGCATGCCGGCGCGCCGACCATACCGGTACCGATCGTGGGGTCGGCCTTGTCGAACGAACCGACGTTCCGCGGATTTTCATAATGGTCCAAAACCTTAGTCCCGTATGCCATATCGTTCTCCTTCTGGTATCACAGATTTAATGAGCGGCCCACTGCACCGAATTGAGATCAATGCCGTCTTTGTACATCTCCCACAAGGGGGACAGCTCCCGCAAGCGCCCGATCTTTTCGTGCAATAACCGCACCGTATATTCGACGTCCTCGACGGTCGTAAAGCGCCCGAGGGTAAACCGGATCGAACTATGCGCCAACTCGTCGTTCCGTCCCAAGGCCCGCAAGACATAAGAGGGCTCGAGGCTCGCCGACGTGCACGCCGAACCCGACGACACCGCGAGCTCCTTCAGGGCCATGATGAGCGATTCGCCCTCGACAAAATTAAAGCTGATATTCAGGTTACCGGGAATCCTGTGTTCGAGATCCCCATTCACATACACCTCTTCGATGTCCGAAAGCCCGCGCAAAAGCTGGTCGCGCAGGGCACTCAAGCGCTTGGCCTCCGACGCCATCTCTTCGCGCGCCAAGCGAAACGCCTCGCCCATGCCCACGATCTGATGAGTCGCAAGGGTGCCCGAACGCATGCCCCGCTCGTGGCCTCCACCGTGCATTTGCGCCTCAAGGCGTACCCGCGGCTTGCGTCGTACATACAAGGCCCCTATGCCTTTCGGCCCATAGACCTTGTGCGCGCTCAGAGACAGAAGGTCGACGCCCAGCGCCGCGACATCCACTTCGATCTTCCCGGCGCTCTGGGCCGCATCCGAATGAAAAAGAATGCCCCGCGGACGCAGGATCTTACTGATCGCCGCCAGATCCTGAATGACGCCGATCTCGTTATTCACATGCATCACAGACACCAAAATCGTGTCCGGGCGCAAGGCCGCTTCGAGCTTCGCCAGATCGACAAGACCGTTGGGTTCGGGATCCAAATAGGTCACCGAGAATCCTTCGCGTTCAAGCTGCCGGGCGGTATCCAGGATCGCCTTATGCTCGGTTTTTACCGTGACGATGTGCCGCCCCTTGTTCTGGTAAAAGTGGGCCGCACCCTTTAATGCGAGGTTATCCGATTCCGTGGCGCCCGAGGTCCAGACGATTTCCTTGGGGTCGGCATGAATCAGGGCGGCGACATCGGCGCGCGCCTGTTCGACCGCTTTTTCCGCCTGCCAGCCGAAGGCGTGGGAGCGCGATGCGGGGTTACCGAACTCGCCGTCCATGGTCAAATAGCGACACATAGTCTCGGCGACCCTCGGATCGACCGGGGTCGTGGCGGAATAATCTAGATAAATCGGCTTTCTCATTTCGGCTCCCATCAAACCCAAGTATTAGGCACATCCACCGCGATTGGAGGACGCCGCGCTTGCCGCAATACAACCTCCTGTACCCCCGGCTGGCTTACAAGATCGGCAAGCGTAATCCCGTCCAAAAATTCATAGATCCTGTGGCTCAATTCCGTCCACAAGTGGTGCGTAAGACAACGCTCCTCGCCCTGACAATTCTCCTCTCCCCCACAGCGCGTCGCATCGATGTTCTCATTGATAGCGACCACGATCTGGGCGACCGAAATCCCCGAGGCCGGCACCGCGAGGCTATACCCGCCCCCGGGTCCACGGACGCTCGCGACCAAACCCTTGCGCCGCAGCTTCGCAAACAATTGCTCCAAATAGGACAGCGAGATCCCCTGTCGCGACGCGATATCGGCCAACGCCACCGTCTGATCCTGCTGGTGTACGGCAAGATCAAGCATCGCGGTTACCGCATATCGCCCCTTGGTCGTCAATTTCATGGCCACGCCCTCGTCTATTCGAGTCCCATAGTGTCATACCTGACAAGATTAGTCAACTATTAACGGGGCGGGGAACCCGCTTCGGAGACCCCGTTTGGGCGGGTAACAACCGGGGCATCGGCCGCATGACTCAAGGGAATGCCCGCCTTCCGCAATTCCTCGCACATCCGCTCTAGGCGGCGGTCTACGACCTGCAAATGGTCTAAAACGCAATCGATGGCATAGGCGACCGGGTCCGGCGTCTGGGCCTCCTGCCCGTAGGCCTCAAAGCCGATCTTTTGGGCGAGCGCGGCGTGCGACCGCGCTCGCTCCTCGGTCTTCACGACCACGTGCCCGGGGATCCCGACGACGGTAGCGCCTGCCGGTACATCCTTGACAACCACCGAATTCGAGCCGATTCGGGCGCCGTCTCCGACGGTAATGGGGCCCAAGACCTTGGCGCCGGCCCCTACGACCACGTTATGACCCAAGGTCGGGTGACGCTTTTCGGGCCGCCAGCTCGTACCCCCCAGGGTGACGCCTTGATATAGGGTGCAATCATCGCCCACCTCAGCCGTTTCCCCGATCACCACACCAAAACCGTGGTCGATGAATAGCCGCCGCCCGAGACGGGCCGCAGGATGGATCTCGATGCCGGTCATAAAGCGTGCAAAATGCGCGACCACCTGGGCTAGCCACCGTAAACGGAGCCGCCAGAGGCTGTGGGCTAGGCGATACAGACCCACGGCATGGACGCCTGGATAGAGCGTCAGGATCTCGAAACGCGAGCGCGCCGCTGGATCACGTGCGAAAATACTGGCAAAATAGCCTTTCTCGGTCACGTAAGACCCCTTCCCTTTTCATCTTAAGAATTCCCTCATTAGGCCATTCCCGACTAATTCTGTCAAGTATTAGCCCGGCCGAATCCCCAGCCGTCACTCCTTTGGGGGATACGGCCTTTCGATGGCGCTCAGCATCCCTCGCAAGATCAAGATCTCGTTGGCATCCGGAGCTGCGCGCCGAAAGAGGCGTATCAGTCGACGCATCAGCTTCCGGGGGTTACTTCTGTCTAAAAACCCGATATGGATGAGCACCCTCTCGAGGTGATCGATCAATTGGTTGAGTGCCTCCTGCGGGGCCGGCTTATGGGCGGTAAGACCCTCGCCCCCCGGCGGCCTCCCGGCCTCGGCGCTCAGCCGAATCTCGTAACAGAGGATTTGCACGGCGGCGGCCAAATTGAGCGACGGGAATACAGGATCGACCGGAATCTGCACCAGGGCCTGCGCGAAATCGATCTCATCATTGGTAAGCCCGGTCCGTTCGGCGCCAAAGAGCAAGGCCACGGGCACCGTCTGGGCACCCACCCACAAGGCAGACGCCGCTTCTTTGGGGGTCAGGCACGGCCAGGCGATGGTTCGGGGACGGGCACTGGTGGCCACGACCAGGGGGCAATCGGCCACCGCCTCGCGAACGCTCGCCACGACCCGCGTATTCGCCAAGATGTCATCGGCCCCGGCCGCCCGCGCGATCGCCTCCTCCGCCGGAAAGGTCCGTGGCGCCACCAAGGTGAGCTGCGAGAGACCCATATTCTTCATGGCCCGGGCGGTGGCGCCGATATTACCGGGATGTTGCGGGCGCACGAGAATAATGTGGATGTGGGGGAAGGCCATAGATACCTCGAAAACCGGACTGTGCGCGGGCGAGAATACCACGGAGCCTTTCAAGAGCCGACCCAGCCCGCTACAATGCACCGCTTTCCGGAGGCGCCCTTATGCACCCTATGCTGAACACTGCCATAAAGGCCGCACGCCGGGCCGGAACCATGATCGTCCGCGCCTTGCCAGACATCGACAGGCTCCAAGTGGAAACGAAGAGCCGTCACGATTTTGTCAGTGAAGTGGACCGGCACGCCGAAGAACTGATTATCGACACCCTGAAGGGGGCCTACCCGGACCATGCGATTTTGGCTGAAGAGAGCGGGGTCGCGGCCGGCAATGAATGGGAATGGGTCATAGATCCCCTGGACGGAACAACGAATTTCCTACACGGGTTCCCCCAGTTTGCGGTCTCGATAGGACTGAGGCGCCGCGGCCGATTGGAGCAGGCGGTGGTGTTCGACCCGCTCCGCGATGAACTCTTCACGGCCACCCGCGGCGAGGGTGCGCAACTGAACGACCGCCGCATCCGGGTCAGCCGGGTCGCTGATCTCGACGGGGCCCTGCTCGGCACCGGCTTTCCATTTCGTCAGACCGACTCGGTCAAGGAATGGGTTGCGATGTTTGAGCGCCTAGCCCAGCACACCAGTGGAATTCGTCGCGCCGGATCGGCGGCCCTGGATTTGGCCTATGTCGCCTGCGGGCGTTTGGACGGCTTCTGGGAGACCGGGCTTAAACCCTGGGATATCGCGGCCGGGAGCCTCTTGATACGCGAGGCCGGGGGGCTTGCGAGCGACCTCTTCACCGAGGGAGATCCGCTCGAAAGCGGTAATATCCTGGCCGCCAACCCACGCGTCTACGGCCTCATGCGCAACGCCTTTAGCGACTTCTCGAGGAGCTAGACCCGCGATGGTCGAACCCGCGCCGGACGATGCGGGCCGACAAGACCTTGAGCCGCGGGCCTCTGGGCCCCGCGTAAGGACACAATGACCGCCTCCTTGGGCGGCCCCGCCTCCGAACCCTCTGCGGATTTCGCGAAGCGGGTATCGTGGGTCCCGGCCCGGGCACTCATGGGGGACAGCCTTTGCAGCAACATCGCAGTCTGCGCCTCCCCCAACAACTCCACCCCGACGGCGTATTCATGGGGCCGCGATCGTCTCAACCAGCGCACGGCAGCCGCCCGCCAAGCCTGATTTTGCTGCGGGTCCTTCACCCCGATCCAGGTTCCCGGCACCGGCGGGGCACCCTCCAGCTGATGGGTGCTCAACCACAGACCGGTGCGGCCGGCATCTCGAACATACCACTTCGTGACCCGCGGCAAGGTCTTCGGCGCTTTGGTCCCCAAAATGTGTGGGGTCGCCTTCTGCCAGTCGTCATCGAGATCCACATAATGACGCCCCGCATCCTCGGCCACCAAACGCTGGAGGGCGGCCAGACCGTGACAGACCAAACGCTCTCCGCCCAGACGAATGCGCAAGGATTTGCGTCGCGGACCCGGTCGCCAGGTCTCGCTCAAGGAGATCAAAAGCCGATCGGCGAGCGCCGGTAAGAGCACCGCCGCAAGCCGTGACGGTAAAACCTTACGCGTAGTCAAAGCGGTCCGCAGGCGCACGATCTCGGCTACCAGATCATCCGTATCCAGGAACAGGGTCCCCTCACTGCCAGTGGGGTCGGCGGGCCTATCGGCCTCGGCTGCGATCGCAAAGCCGACCGTGGCGTTCAAAACCGCGCGCTGTCTCGTCTCGAGAATGATCTCATGGACCGCATCGATACCACCAACCGGCAAACCATACGGATCGCAAAGCCCTAACAGGAGGACTGTGACATACGCCTGCTCTATGACCTCGTCCGGGTGCGGGCCGGCGTCACGAAACAAGGAATGGACACGGCGCCAGACGCCAGGAGGGGCAGGGACATAGGCGCGATAGGCGCTGCGGATCACCTCGGCCAATTGGCGCAAGGCCCCGAGGGTCGCGACCTCTCGCCGCTCAGCGGGCAAGTCAGCGGAAAGGGCGGCTTGATAGCCGTAGGCGATCTCTGAATGGAGGGTCGTGGCCAGTGCGGCGCCGTTCCCCTCGCCGCGGCGAGTGCGGAGAATGGCGGCCAAATTCATGACTGGCTCTTCGTAGCAAGCCAAGAGTGCGGCGCGGGTCGCCGCATCGATGACGCTTCCGTTCAAGGCGCGGACCGATTGGGCCAGCATGCCCATGGCCTTTACCGGCTCCGCAGTCGGCAGAGCACTGATCCACTCGCGCACGCGGCGCTCCCGCCAGGACAGCCGACGAACACCTGGGTCTACGATTCCTTTCATGACCGAGCCCTCCAGCAACCTCGGCCATAGTAGCAAGGCCCGCCTCAAAACCGCAAGCGGTGGTTTCCTAGCGCCTCAGCTTCGCCTAATATAGCGGTTTTTAACAGGAGCGCGTTATGACCTATGTGGTCACGGAAAGCTGTATTAAATGCAAATATACAGACTGCGTCGAGGTCTGCCCTGTCGACTGCTTCCGTGAAGGTCCCAACTTTCTCGTGATCGACCCCGAGGAGTGCATCGATTGCACCCTGTGCGTACCCGAATGCCCGGTCGGAGCGATCTTTGCCGAAGACGAGGTCCCGGACGACCAAAAGGACTTTATACGCCTCAATGCGGAACTGGCGCCCAAGTGGCCCACCATCCTCGAAAAGAAGGACGCGCCGCCGGATGCCGGCCAATGGGACGAGGTCAAAGACAAACGTGGCTATCTGGAGAAATAGCGCGGGGGGCACCCCATCCTAAAGCGCGAGCGCCCGGCCCTGTCGGCGAGCGATCTTGTGGGAGCGGGCGAGAGCGGCGCGCTGTCGCCCCTTCGGTACAGCGCCCGCTTTAGCGCCCTCGCGACTCGCGGCGCGGTCAGCGCCCTCTACGCCTACACAGACGAGATCCAGGCCATCCTGAACCAGTCCCGGAGCTCGGACATTCGCCTTCTCAAATTGGGCTATTGGCAACAGGAACTAGCCCGGGCCCAGCGCGGGTCCGCCCAACACCCGCTGGCACGGGCTCTGGCCGAAAACCTGCCCCCCACTCTCTTCAGTCACCCGGATTTGGCGCAGGTCATCACCTGCGCAGAGCGCGAAGGCCACTATGCGGGGCGCTTTCCCGCGGCCGCGTTTCTCGATCTGCTCGCCGGCGAATGGGGCGGTCCGCTGCGGCTCGCAGCCGAGGTCCAAGGGGCAAACGGGGCCGCATGCGCCCACTTTGCGACCACAGTCGCGCTCGCCTGGGGTCTGACCGAACGCCTGCAATACATCGGTCTCACCTTTCGACGGCGTCCGGAGGAGCTTTCAAGCCTTATGGCACTTGGGTCGGTGCCCGTAGGCGCCGAACGGGACACGGGACCGAAAAAGGCCTGCGCCGCAGACACCTTTCACGGCGCCGTCGCCGCCCTCTACGAGACCGCGCTAAGCCACTACGAACAGGCCTTCATGCTTTGGCCCACGGTCCGCCAGCGCGCCCTCTACTCGCATATCGTATTGGCACGCCTGGGACGCACTCTGCTCTCGGAACTGGCAGGCAGCCGGGATACGCTCCTTCAAGCGCAGGTTCTTCTCCCGCAAAGACGCCTGTGGACTACGGCCTGGCGGTGCCTTGTGCTTACGAGGCTTTTCGGCCGCCCGTAAGGGCGGCAATGAGGCGATCCTCAAGCTCGATCCGGGTGGCCAAGGCCTCACCGAGTTCGGAGAGGTCGGCATGCAGATGAGCGATGTCTTGGCACTGATCCGCGCAATCATACTTATCGTTGAAGACAATCGCGGTCTCGGTGCACATCTCGATCTGGGGATAAAGATCGTGGGCCAAGGCCACCACGGCCGTGCGCCGTTCAGTTCCATTCACGATACGTTCGTATAAGGAAAAATGGGCCGCGGCGACGTAGTCCACGAGGACCTGGCAAAATTCCTGCAAGACCTCCTGAACCTTGGCGTTATGAGGGAAGGGATCGAGTCCGGCGACGCGGCAAAACAACACCAGCATATCGCGGCGCTCCAAAAGCAGGCGCCCGACGGCCTCGCGGCTGGTCGACCGCCTCTCGAGGCTCTCCGTGGGAGAAACCGTTACTGTCGTCATACCCTTATCTCCTCACATCCTAATTTGGTTATTATAAAAAGTGCGGATACGACTATAAAACGGGCGCTTGAGTTCGGCAAGCGCTCAGGCGACGAACGGAACCGCCCCCCTCCGGCCTCGGCGAACGGTCGGGGAATCGGTCGGAAGACCGCCGTAACGGGGCCTCATCCTCACCAAGGACGCGCCATCGCCTCCCTCTAGAACGGCAGGCCGGGTATTTTCCCTTTCATGCCCGCCATCATCTTCCGGATACCACCTTTACCCATCTGCTTCATGAGACGCTGCGCCTGGGCAAATTGCTTTAACAAGCGATTCACCTCGGGTACGCCGGTTCCAGAGCCGGAGGCGATGCGGCGCTTACGGGACCCGCGAATCACATCGGGGAAACGCCGCTCGTGGGGGGTCATGGAATTGATGATCGCGACCAGTCGCTTGGTGTCGTGGTTGTTTAGTTGTTCGCGCGCCGCGGTGGGGATCTCGCTCATGCCCGGAAGCTTATCGAGCAAGCTCGCCATCCCTCCCATGCGCTCCATCTGTACCATCTGTTCCCGAAAATCCTCCAAATCAAAGCCCTTCCCCTTCTTAAACTTCTGCGCTAATCGTTCCGCGCTCTCGCGATCGACCTTGCGCTCGGCCTCTTCGATGAGCGTGAGAACATCCCCCATCCCCAGGATCCGGGAGGCCAGGCGCTCGGGGTGGAAGGGTTCCAGGCCATCGGTCTTTTCGCCAACCCCTAAAAATTTGATCGGCTTCCCGATCACCGATCGCAAGGACAGTGCCGCCCCTCCACGGGCATCACCGTCGGTCTTCGTAAGGATGACCCCGGTGAGGGTAAGCACCTCGTTAAAGGCCTTGGCGGTATTGACCGCATCCTGGCCTGTCATGCTGTCGACGACAAACAAGGTCTCGATAGGATTGACGGCCGCCTGCAGGGCGCCCACCTCGGCCATCATATCGGCATCGACATGCAGGCGGCCTGCGGTATCTACGATCAGGACGTCGACCGATTCCCGTTTCGCTTGATCAAGGGCCGCGCGCGCAATGGCCTCCGGTTTTTGGTCCGGACGACTCGGAAAAAACAACACCCCCACCTCGCTTGCCAGCCGCTCCAGCTGCTCTATGGCCGCCGGTCGATAGATATCGACGCTCACCAACATGACCTTTTTGCGCTCCCGCTCCTTTAGCAGGCGTCCGAGCTTGGCGGCACTGGTGGTCTTGCCCGAGCCTTGCAGGCCCGCCAACAACACCACCGCCGGGGGCCTTGCGGCCAGATTCAAGCGATCGCAGGTCACGCCCATGGTTTCGACCAGGGTGTCGTAGACGATCTTAATGACTACCTGCCCGGGACTTAGGCTCTCCATGACCTCTTGGCCCAAGGCCTTAACCCGGATCGCCTCGATCAAGGTCTTGGTGGTCGAGAGCGCGACATCGGCCTCGAGGAGCGCCATCCGCACCTCGCGCAAGGCGTCACCCATATTCTTTTCGGTCAGGCGGCTCTCGCCGCGCAGGCTACGCATAGCCCCCTGTAAACGGTTAGTCAGCGTCTCAAACATACGTCTTTCCCCTCGTTAGCGATAAACACGCTCGCCCTGGGCCGGGCGCTCAATAAGGCCTTTTCGCAGATCATTGGGTGTGCCATGATCAGGGACGGAAACCCTATATGATACAACTCATCCTCCATATCATAGCCATCGTCCTGTATGGGCTCGCAGGAGTCTATTACTGGCGCGGCCTTGGCTCGCGGTCGCACACACACCCCGAGCAGCGGGAGGCCGCGCTCTTTGGTACCGCAGCCGTACTTTTGCAGGGCGCCCTCTTAGCCGGCGATGTCGACCGGGACGGACGCCTTACGCTCGGTATCGGCACCATCTTATCGCTAGACGCCTGGGCCGTCGCCGCGATTTTTCTGGCCACGTCGTTGCGCAAGCCGATCGCAAGCTTAGGCACCTTTATTATGCCCAGTGCCGCGCTCGCCGCCTTGGCCCAGATCTTCCTGCCCATCCATGCGCGGCTCGCCCCGCCTTCGACCCAGGATCCGTGGCTCATCATCCACGTCGTGATCTCGATCCTTGCCTACAGCCTGCTCAGTATCGCGGTAGTCCAAAGCCTCATGCTGTGGATACAGGAGAGCCGGCTCCGCCACCGGCAACCGGCGCAATTGATGCAAGCCTTCCCGCCCATGGAGACCATGGAAAGCCTCATGTTTGAAATGATCCGAGTGGGATTCGTTCTCCTGACACTCACGCTCATAAGCGGCTTCTTTTTTTCCGACCAGCTCTTTGGCACACCGCTCCCGTTTACCCACCACAGCGTCTTGTCGCTGATCGCCTGGCTTGCGTTCGCCATCCTCCTGATCGGACGCCGCCAATTCGGCTGGCGCGGACGCAATGCTGTACGCTGGACGGTGGGCGGCTTCGTATTGCTGGTGTTCGCCTACCTGAGCGCCGAGTTCCTCTTAAAGCTGGTATTGGCGCGCTAGATGTGCGCCTGATTCGGGAAATCACCCGTTCGTGCGACCACGCCTCAACCGGGCCGTAGAGCGTAGCCCCAAAACGCGGTCCACGGCCCCTTTCTCGAAAAAATTCGCGCCATGTGTTAGCGTCTCCGCTTTATCTCTCAGGAGCCGCCTCAGCCCTTGGACCACGTTCCCCTTGGTACGCTAGCTGGCGTATTGCTGTTTCTCATTTTCTTGTCCGGTTTTTTTTCCGCAGCTGAAATCGGTCTCATGACGGTCAACCGCTATCGTGTTCGACACTTGGCGGAGTCCGGACATAGAGGGGCACGACTGGCCCAGCGCCTGCTTCGCCGCCCCGACCGGGTCCTGGGAGTCGTTCTTCTCGGTAACAATTTCGGGAACATCGCCGCCTCCTCGGTGGCCACCCTCATGGCCGTCAAGCTGTACGGCCCGGGGATCTTGGCGCTCGTCACAGGCATCCTGACGCTCGTGATCCTGATCATATCCGAGGTGGCCCCCAAAACCTTGGCCGCCCTCTACCCCGAGCCCGTGGCCTTCAGTACCGCCTATATCCTGACTCCGCTGCTGCGCGTCCTCTACCCGCTCGTGGCCTTGATCAACTTCTTGGCAAACCACCTGTTACAGCTTTTCGGGATTTCGGTAAAACCGAAGACCCCGGACCAATTGAGTACCGAGGAATTGCGCGCCGTGGTCATGGAGGCGGGAACCCTCATCCCCAAGGCCCACCAATCCATGCTTCTTGGCATCCTCGATCTCGAAAAGAGTACTGTCGAAGACGTGATGGTGCCAAGACGCGAGGTCGAAGGGATCGATCTCGAGGCCGACTGGGACGAGATTCTCGAGATCCTCGGCAGCAGCCATTACACGCGCCTGCCGGTCTTTCGCGGAAGCCTGGACAACGTGATTGGCATGCTGCACGTGCGCCGAGCCCTGCATTTGGCGCTCGCCGGCCGCCTCACCCGTGACACTCTGCAAGCGGCGGTCCTGGAACCCTACTATATTCCGCAGGGTACGGTGCTCGCGACCCAACTCCTCAACTTCAAGACCTCGCGGCGCCACATAGGCCTCGTCGTCGATGAGTACGGCGACCTCATGGGGCTCGTGACGCTAGAAGAGATCCTAGAAGAGATTGTGGGAGAATTCACGACTCAGGCGCCCGGCACGCAAGACGACATCTTTAAGCAGCCAGACGGCAGCTTTCTCATCAACGGCAGCACCAGCATCCGCGACATCAATCGCACCTTGGGATGGCAATTGCCGCTCGATGGACCGAAAACCCTAAACGGCCTCATCACCGAGTATCTCGAAGATATCCCGGCCCCGGGGACGAGCCTCCTCTTAAACGGCTATCTGGTCGAAATCGTGCGCACGCGCGGAACCGCGATCCAGGTGGCGCGCATCATGCCGCACACCATCGTGACGCGGTCTGTGGAAAACGACGGCTAGTTCCCCACCACCCCTCTAGGGCGATCCGTTCCGGGCTTAAGGTACGGGCCCCGGGGCCCAAGACAAGCGGCAGGGGCCTCAAGGCCGGCCTGCCCCTGACATTACGGTTCGCTCCCCCGACCGCCCTCGGCGGAGCGCGCCGCGCCGGATGCAATCCGCGCCAGATGCGAGCGCGCCGCATCAAGGAGTGTGGGCGGCAGACCGCGCCGCTCGGCTATCGTAAGACCGTGTGAGGATCCGCTCTTTCCGATCTCCAACTCGTAGGTCGGAACGAGGCGTTCGGCATCAAAATGCATCGTGGCATTGGTCAGATGGGCGTGGTCTGCGGCATAGGCCTTAAGGGGGCTCAAGTGGGTGGTAATGATCCCACGCACCTGGCGCCCCGCGAGTTCGTCAAGCACCGCCATAGCGAGGGCTGCGCCCTCCTCGGGGTCCGTGCCCGTCCCCAATTCGTCCATCAGCACCAAGGTGTCGCCGTCTGCTTCGCTTAAGAGACGCTTTAACACCTCGACATGGCCGGCGAAGGTCGAGATCTGGTGCAACAGGCTCTGCCGGTCCCCGATGTCGACGATAAGGCGCGTGAAATTCCCGATGACGGCCTCACCTTCGGTCGGCACATGCAGGCCGCAGTAGGCCATGGTCACAAGCAGGCCTACGGTCTTTAACACCACGGTCTTCCCGCCGGTATTGGGCCCTGTGATCAACAACATCGGGCATGAGGCATCGAGGGCGATGGACAAAGGCACCGGCTGGGGCCCGCGCTTATCGGCAAACGCAAGCAACATCGCCGGGTGATAGGCCCCGACCAAGCTCAGTATGGGTGTCGCCTCCAAGCGCGGCGGGCTGGCATTCATATGAACACTCAAGTGCCCCCCGGCAAAGGCCAGATCGATCCATGCCAGGGCCCCCACCAGGACCTCCAGGGGCGGTGCCGCGACCCGCACCTCGGCGGTCAGGGCCCGGCGCACCGCAAGCTCTTCGGCATCACGCTCGCCGGCACTCGCCTCGAGGCGGTTATTCAGCGCCACGGCCTCCAGCGGTTCGACGAGCTGCAGCCGGCCATTAGCAGCCGGTCCGCGGCGCACACCCTTGACCTTGGCCGCGTGCTCGGAGCTCACACTAAGAATGAGGCGGGCGCCGTGGGTCACGATCGATTCGGTGTGCGGCTCCTTGATTCCCAATTCTAGGAGCCGCTTTTTTAACACCGCTTGCACGGCCTGCTGTTGCTCTTTTCCGTGAAGCGCTAAGGCCGCAAGCTTAGGGCTCGCCGTATCCCGAATTCGGCCGGTGGGCAAAACGATACCGTCGATGGACGCCAGTAAAGAGGCAGGAGGCGTAAGATCTGACAGGGGTCCGGGATAAAGGTCCTTATAACGCGTCACCAGGGCCTGCATCTCCAAACCGAAGCGCAAAAACTGGGCGATATGGGAAAGTGCCGTGCCTGCCAAGGCGCTCCCGGTCTGGGCCGCTTGGCGCAGCGCCGCGCGGACGTCGGCGACCCGCCCCAAGCCGCTGGTCCCTTGCTCTATGGCCATTCGGGCGGCGGTCACGGCGCGCTGCATCTGCAAAGCGGTGTCCCGGTCCGGGGCCGGCGCCAGGGCATGGGCGGCATCCGCCCCATAGGGCGTGGCGGTGAGACGTTCCACCAAACGGCGGACTGCACCAAATTCGACTGCGTCTACATCAGCTTCCATGGACGAATACTAACACAAGCGCTCACGCACTCTGGGCTACATTATCCCGCAAATAGATGGGCAAGGCCTGGGCCGCAGCGACCCCGCCGCCGCGTTCGATGGCCGCGTGCGCGAGTCTCAGGATGGCGCGCGCGCTGGGAGCCTTATGGGCATCGTAGGACACACCATGACGCCCATGCAGCTCCTGCGGATAGTGGTCGAAACCACTGCCGATTCCCCGATAGACGCGGCCCTCAGGCACCCGTACTAAGGCTGGAGGCCCTAGGGCCTCCGCTCCCACCGGTTCCACCAAACCATTCTTGGAGCGCGTGAAAAATCCGTAATAGATCTCGTCGCGCCGGGCATCAATGGCCGCCAGAATGTCATCGCCCGCCGCCTCCTGGGCCAAGGCCGCCAAAGATGAAATCGGCACCACCGGCACGCCCTGGGCGTAAGCAAGTCCTTGGGCAATCGCCGCGGCCACGCGCAACCCAGTAAAAGATCCAGGGCCCCGTCCGAAGGCGATGGCATCCAGAGCGGCAAGTGAGGTCTCGGCCTCGTTCAGCAATACTTGCAAGAGCTCGAGCACGCCCTCGGCACGCGCCGCTGGATCCTCTACGCGCCGCTCAAACACCCGTCCGCCCACCTCGAGCGCCACCGACAAGATCGGCGTTGCGGTCTCTATGGCCAACATATTCACGATCGTCACCTAAACCCCCATGTCCGCCCTACCCAAAGCCCCGGAAGGCCGCCCCCAATCCCCCACACGTAAACCCAACACCCAGCGCGCAGACCATGCCTCGGATCTGCCGGTCCGGACCCCAAAGCCCGTGAACCTCGCGAGCGACACTGCAAGAGCCCCTCAGAAAGAACCACGCCGAATCCCATCGCCATCATAGCGAAGCCGGGTAGGTCAGGCGACCATTCAGGACACACCGCCTTAGCAAGCAGACCCTAAGCTAGGCACTCTCCCCTTCATTTGACAGCCTGCCCCTGAATTGGCAAAGTCACGACATGATCCTCCACACCTTTATGCACACCGATCTTACCGTTTCGGATATCGGCCTTGGCACCATGACGTTCGGGGAACAAACCGATCGCGATGACGCCCACCAGCAACTCGATTACGCCGTGGCCCAAGGCATCACGCTCCTCGATATGGCCGAGATGTACCCAGTCCCCGGACGCGCCGAGACCCAGGGCGCTACCGAGGCGATCGTCGGCGAATGGCTGAAAAAGCAAGCTCGCGACAAGCTCGTGATCGCGACCAAGGTCGCCGGACCGTCGCGCGGCTTTAGCTGGATACGCGGCGGCCCCAAGGCGCTGGATGAAACCAATATTCGCACAGCCTTACACGACAGTCTCAAGCGCCTGCAGACCGACTACGTCGATATCTACCAAATCCATTGGCCGGCGCGGCCCCTGCCGCTCTTCGGGGACACGCACTACGAGCCCCACAACGGACGTGACGAGGGTCAGCTGATCGACGAACAGTTGGCCACCCTCGGCGCTTTAGTCAAAGAAGGCAAGGTCCGCGCCCTAGGGCTCAGCAATGAGACCCCGTGGGGGGCTCTGCGGTTTCTCAAGGCCGCGGATCGCCATAAGCTCCCGCGCATCGTGACCATACAAAACGCCTACAACCTCTTGAACCGGTCGTTCGAGACCGGCTTAGCGGAGGTCTGTCACCAAGAAAAGCTGGGGCTGCTGGCCTATAGCCCCTTGGCCTTTGGGCTCCTCACGGGAAAGTACCTAGGCCCGCCAGATCCCGAGGCGCGTCTTGTCCGCTTCCCGCAATTTGGCCCCCGCTACCGCAAGCCCCCGGTCGAAGCGGCGGTCCGCGCCTATGCGCAGATCGCGGCTGATTTTGGGGTTCCACTTGGGGCGTTGGCGCTTGCCTTCGCGCGCTCCCGGTTTTTTACCGCCTCCACCCTCGTGGGGGCCCGTACCTTGGATCAATTAAAGGAAAATCTGGAGAACGCGAAGCTTGTGTTGACGCCCGAGATGCTCACGGCGATCGATGCAGTCCATACACACTCGCCCAATCCCGCACCCTAAACGCTTCTGCTAGACGATGCCGGCTACGATATTGATCGTGAGCGCCAGCACCAAGGTATTGAAGGCGAACGAGAGGATGCCGTGGATCAGCGCGGCGCGCCGGATGCTGTGGGAGGTAATCGATACGTCCGAGACCTGGGACGTCATGCCGATCACAAACGAGAAATACAAAAAATCCACATAGTGCGGAAGCGCGCGCCCTGGAAAGCGGATCCCGCCCTCGTCCCTTACCCCGTCTTGCACCGCCCGCCCGCGATAAAAGCTATGGGCATAGTGAAAGGCAAACAAGGTATGGACGACAAACCAGGAACTGATCACCGCCGATATCGCTAAGGCGAGGTGCGCGACTTTCAGGGTGGATGCCGCGCCTTTGCCCTGACTCAAGAGAAAGAGGATGGCAAAGAGGCTCGCGCAAGCCGCCAAAGTCGCCACGAGAAGCACCGTAAACCCACTCTGATCTTGCTCGAGCGTGCTGCGGCAGGTCTCTTTGGCATTGGCAAGGCCCATGACCGTCCAAGCCATCAGCAGGAATGTAAGACAGGCCCCGTCCCAACCCAACAACAAGCGGCTATCGACAAGATAGCTGGCTGGGGCAAGGGTGTACACGACGACGCCCACCAGCGTCGACACCAAGAGCCGCCGTCGCGCGTTCCAGACCCGCACCGCGCGCACAAGGGCGCGCGGAATCCCGGCCTTATGCGTGCTGAGGTTTGGCAACAGGGGCTTTGGTCGACTTCGCTGTAATGGTCTTGATCGGCAGGGCGTAAAGCCACCCAAAGTTGCTACCAATCACAAACGTGTGGTCGATCACGACCCCGTTCTGCGGCCCGAACCCACCGTGATGGGTCATGTATTTACCGACGATCTTCCCGGTCTTGCGATTCACCACAAAGATTGCGCCATTCCCGACCGGATAAAGCAGGTCCTTCCCGGCCACGCTCGGGGCGGCCTTCATCTTGACCTTAAGCGGGGTATGCCAGAGCACCTTCCCGGTCTTGAGATTGAGGGCATAAGCGCTCGCCGTGACCGGGCTTCCGGTGTAGACCATCCCTCCTGCTATCATAGGCACCGCATCCTTATTGCGCGGCGGGACCTTCCCGGACCCGAGAGTGGTCTCCCACAGCGCCTTGCCGGTTTGCGCACTCAAACCAATCTCGACACTCTTCGCGCGGTGCACGCCTTTGGCTCGCTGCTCGAACTGGGTCACCACCACGCCCTGGCTTTGGGCCGGCGCGCAATCGCCCATGCTGCTCGAAAAGACCCCCGCGGGTGTCATGTGCCAGACAAGCTTACCGGTCTTCGCATTCACCGCATACACCGCATTGGGGTGGGTGCCCGCCATGATGACAAGATGCTTATAGCGGGTCGCAGACGACATACTCACAAACGATCTGATACCGGTCTTCCACTTCAGCTGCCCGGTGGCCGCGTTCAAGCCGTAGACATGCCCATCGCCGCCGCCAAAGACCAGCATGCCTGCGGTGATGATGGGGGTCGGCATGTCTTCGCCCTTCGTATGGTAAACCCAGGCCAAATGGCCGGTTTGCGAATGAAGGGCGTAGATCCCGCTGATGTCGGTACCACGCACCACCGGGGCGCCCTTGTGACCGAATTTCACGGCCTGGGTATAGCTGAAGTTGGAGTTGCCGCCACCGATATAGACAAGCTTATGGGCCCCGTGACCGGCCACAAGCGGCGTGGTCATGATCTGGTTACGCGCATTAAAATGCCATAAGACACGCCCATTAGTCCCGTTTACGGCATACACGAAGCCGTTGTCGTCCGGGACATAGACCGTGCCGTCGGCCACCGACACGCCGATCGGAATTCCGATGAGATCACGCACCGCGGTAATGCTCACATAGGTCTTTTTGATCTGGGCCTTCGACATGTGCCCCGGCACCGAACCGGGTACCCGGAAGATCCAGCTGACGGCGGCCGTCCCTTTAGGGCCAGCATAGCTCGCATCGTGGGCCGCATTACGGCCGTAAGCGAGCCAGGTGTGGGGTGAGGCAAGCGATGGGCCCGAGGCCGCGGGCTTTGTCGTAGTGGCCTGACTTATCGCAGCGGCCTTAACGGACGCGGGCTTGTGGCTACAGCCCGACAGCAAGGCCAAGGCGGTCACGGTCGCTATAAGGGATAAACGCATGGGGGGTCGCCGTTTCATATCTCGTCTCCTCCTAACACTCTTTTATTTATTATCGGGGACGCGCTCTAAGTCTCGTCTCAAGCGGGAAACCCTAAAGGAGAAGCGGCCCCGCGGTCAAGAGAAGGGCCTAGGACCTTAGCCCGCGTGCTATCATGACGGAACGAAAGCCGCCCCGACAGGGTCCGAGGGGCAAGAACCATAACGGCGTCGAGGGCTTAATCGCAGATGGAACGGTTTAATCGCGCATTCTTTCGCGGCGCGTGGCGTATCGCCGCGCCCTATTGGAAATCCGAGGAACGCTGGGCCGCCTATGGCTTACTCGCCATAGTCGTGGGGCTAAGCTTAGGCCTTGTCTATATCAATGTCCTGATCACGGAGTGGTACAACGGCTTCTACGATGCCCTCCAGCACTATAACGAGCCGGCGTTTTGGAGCGCCATGCTGCGCTTTTCCTGGTTGGCCGGACTCTATATCGCCGGATCCGTTTACCAGATGTATCTAGGGGAAATGCTGCAGATCCGCTGGCGGCGCTGGATGACCCACCACTACCTCAAGGATTGGCTGTCCGACCAAACCTATTATCGGATGCAAATTCTGGGCGATGGCACCGATAACCCCGATCAACGTATTGCAGATGACATCAGCGCCTTTATCCGCGGCACCTTGAAGCTCTCTCTCGGTCTTCTGAGCTCGATCGTGACGATTGCCTCCTTTATCGCCATGCTCTGGGTCCTCTCAAGCCGCCTCACTATCCCCTTTGACGGCCGTATTTGGGATATCCCGGGCTATCTCGTCTGGGCGGCCTTGCTCTACTCGGTCGTCGGCACTTGGCTCATGTTAAAGCTGGGACGGCCCTTGATCGGCCTGAGCTTCAACCAACAGCGGTTTGATGCCGATTTTCGTTTTAACTTAGTGAGGGTCCGCGAGAACACCGAGAGCATCGCACTCTATAACGGGGAAGACCAAGAACATAAGGGCTTAGGGGAGCGATTCGCGTTTATCTTCAAGAATTACTGGGCCATTATGAAGCGGCAAAAGATCATAAACTGGTTCTCTTCCGGTTATGGGCAGGCGGCCATCATCTTTCCTTTCCTGGTATCCGCCCCCAGCTTTTTCGCAAAACAGATCCAGCTCGGCCTTGTGATGCAGATCTCGTCCGCTTTCGGTCAAGTACAAGGGGGGCTTTCTTATATCGTGACGATCTACCCAGATCTTGCCTCATGGCATGCCGTGGTCGATCGGTTGACGGGGTTTAGTGAACACATGCAAGGGGTGCGCAACGAGGCCCAGAAATATGACGCCCTCACCCACACCGCGGGAGAGGCCTTGCAGCTGCAATCGGTGAGCCTCCATATCCCAGGAGGACGCACCCTCCTCTCCGACCTCTCACTCGCCGTAAAACCCGGCGAGACGGTGCTGCTTGCGGGCCCGTCTGGAAGCGGCAAGAGCACCTTGATACGGGCCTTGGCGGGCCTCTGGCCTTTTGGGAGCGGCCTTGTGGCCACCCCGGCCCGTGCTGTTTCGCTCTTTTTGCCGCAAAAGCCCTACCTGCCGCTCGGGAGTCTCCGCGACGTCCTTCTCTACCCCCACGGCGCGCCGGACACCTCGGCCGATACCTTGGCCGAGGCCCTCACGGCGGTCGGGCTCCCGCGCCTTGTCGCAGAACTCGATGTATCCAAACAATGGCCCCTCATCCTGTCGCTGGGTGAGCAACAACGGATAGCCTTTGCCCGTATCTTATTGCAAAAACCGCAATGGATTTATATGGACGAGGCCACGTCAGCCCTCGACGAACCAGCCGAGGCCCAACTCTATACACTACTGCGCGAACGCCTACCCCAAAGCACGGTTGTGAGCGTGGGACACAGATCCGCGCTCAACGCCTACCACAGGACGCGCTTGGAGCTATCAGGAACCGGAGCGTGGCAACTCGTCCCCGGAAGCCCTTAGGCTCTGCGAAAGACGAATAAAGGCCGCCCGCAAGCTCGGGGCATCGCGCGCCGCACTTTCAAAGCGAACACGCAGGCGCCGTGCCCGGGTCTGAATATCACACCCCTCGGGGTCAATACCGAGGAGACGGGGCTCTGTCTCCTCAACGCCTAGCGCCCGACAATACTGAATAAGGGCATCACGATGGTCCGCGTTCATGTGCAGAACGGCGCCCCTTTCGGCCTCCGCGAAGCTCGGGTCAAAAGACTCGGGATTCAGCCGATAGTCTTCTCCACGCACCCAATGGATATCCCCAAACCCGCCAATGAAACGGACCCGCTCAACCGCGAGCCGATAGAAGCGAAAATCGTGGATGGCAAAATACTGCTGGGCTTGGGGTATGTAGCGGAGGTAGCGATCACGAAGAGTGTCTGTCCCCTCGACCTCCTGGGCGCGACCTAACAAGGTGATTCGGCCCGCCTGTTGGATATCGCCCTTCTCCTGCTCCCAGGCGAGAAGGCTTACGCGGTCGTCCTTTTTGATATTCCGGGTATGCTGGGCCAAACCCGAAAGTAAGAGAACGGGATTCCCTTCATAATCCAAGATGTAGGGTGCCACCGAACCAAAGGGCCATCCGTCCATCTCGCTAGAGAGCGTCGACAACACCCCATTCTCATGGGAGCGAGCAAGCTCCCGCGCGTCTTTCACGGCTTTTTGATAATCGTTCACGCGGCCATTCTAACAAACCCTACACGAAATTGACCAAAGACCTGATTTTTCGTAGACTGGCCGCGCACTGGGGGCGATTAGCTCAGCGGTAGAGCACTGCCTTCACACGGCAGGGGTCAGTGGTTCAAACCCACTATCGCCCACCATATTTCTGCTGTGAATACAGTATGTTACATGGCTTCATCCTCCTTCGATTCTCAGGACTTTGGGTCACCGTGACCAAAACGTGACTCAACACCCTGTATCACGCTACTTTCCTTATATTCAGACTGACCATCTAAGCGCTGCACTGCGGCCCGCACATTCTCGGGTGCCAGATGCGCATAGCGTTCGGTCATCGTAATGCTGGCGTGTCCCAGTAAATCACGGACCTCCGGAAGGGGTACCCCCATACTCACAAGCCAAGCGGCACACGTGTGCCTCAGATCATGGATATGAAAGTTCTCAATCCCCACAGCCTTACAGGCAGACGCAAAGCTGGTCTTAACGGATTGGATGCGTGCCCCATTCTTAGCCGCAAACACCCAGGACGATGCCGGACAAAACTGTGCGCGAAATCGCATCCGGTTCAAGAGCGCCATACGGGCCGCGTGATTAATGGGTACATAGCGCCTACGCCCGGCCTTAGTGTGGCTTGCTTCGAGATACAGCAATCCCTGCTGTAGGTCGACCCGTCGCCACTCCAAACCCAATAATTCACCCCGTCAACAACCCGTATTTAGTGCCAACTGGATGAAGTCCCGCAGGTGCGTGGATCGGCTTTGGGCTTCTGCCGCTCGCATCAACCACTCCGCCTCCGCCCGCGTCAACCACCTCAACCGCCCTTCCGGTTCGCGCAGTCGTCTACCCGCCGCCGGGTTGGGAATGCTCCAGCCCCATTCCTTCCGTGCGTAATTAGCGGCGGCCGAAAACAGGCCAACCTCCTTGTTAATGGTGGCATGCTTTCCACCCTCGCCTTTGCGTTTTTCGATGTATTGCCGGATATCCGAAGCGCTGATTTCCTGTAAATTCCGACCACTAAAGCACGGGTACAGATGTTTCAAGGAGTAATAATCCCGCTCGGCGCTGCGTTTTTCCGTTTTCGTTGCTTGTATATATTTCAACATCAATTCATCGAATCCGACACTCGGGACCGCTCCCCATTGCCGCTGTTGGTGTTGCTCTACTTTCCATTTGGCTTCGAGCGCTTCGGCCTCTCTACGGTTCCTAGTTTCAGTAGAACGCCTAGTTCTCGCGCCGCTTGCGTCGGTGATACTGACCCAATAAACGGTACTATCTTTGCGTCGGTATGGCATACGATCTCCTTCCGCACACCAGGCTCCGCGCGGATAACATTATCCCCCCAAACAAGCTTTTGGTCGACCCAGGAACGAACGCTTTCTGCAGGGACACGCAACAAACGCCCAACGCGTACCGTGGGCAATTCACCAGCGGCCAGTAAACGGCGGACTGTTCTGATTGAAACACCACCCAGCTGCCGCGCGGTTACTTCAAGAGACCATAAGAGCCGCCCCTCGCCACGTTCCATCTCGTCATCTGTCTCTGGTATTCCCACAACACCCTATTCCTTCAAACCTTTGCATCTCTCATGAATGCCGGCATCACACGAATGCCAACAAGCCTCCCAACATTTCCGTATGCAGCTGTGCGCCCAGTCGCTTATCATTCACGCCCGCTAACTGAGGAAGCGCACCCTCCGCATTGCCAATGATCGAAGTCTTTTGTGCTTCCGCAGGGCGCGCTGAGATTTGTAGCGCAGTGGCTGATTGCAGACCTCGTTGCCACCAGTATCGAATAACAGAACTGCGTCGGCGCATTGGCACGCCGCTAACAGAATCGTAGAGATCCGGGTCCACGTCCCGATAAATTGTCACTTTTATAACAATCTTTTTCACAACCATCCTCCTTCACACACCTACGGCAGTGTACTGTTCCCCTATCAATTGGAAGCCCCGCACATTAGCAAACATT
>JAJYQN010000094.1 GCA_021794595.1 Pseudomonadota bacterium | reverse complement strand
TTTTGGGCTTAAATCAGCGGGCTATTGCGCGCGCCACCGGGGTCTCGCTCGGGGCGGTCTGCCAGATCTTAAAGGCCTGCACCCGCCACGGCGTAAGCCTAGACCAGGTCGGCAGTTTAGATGATGGTGCTCTGGCCCGCGCGCTCACCCCGACCGGCGCACCCACACCCTCGATCTACGCCACCCCCGACTGCGCCACCATCCATCAGGAGATGAAACGCAAGGGCATGACCTTGCAGCTCTTGTGGAAAGAATACTGTGAGTCTCATGGGCCCAACAGCTATCGCTATACGCAGTTCTGCGCCCATTATCGGCGCTTCAAGGAGGGCTTGAAACGGAGTCTGCGCCAGACTCATGTAGCCGGCGAGAAGTGTTTCACCGACTACGCCGGTCCCACCGCCCCAGTCGTGAACGCCCACACCGGCGAAATCCGTCAGGCCCAGATCTTTGTCGCGGTGTTGGGGTGTTCGAACTACACCTATGTCGAGGCGACCTGGACCCAGACCCTGCCCGATTGGATCGCAAGCCATGCGCGGGCCTTCGCGGCATTCGGCGGGGTCACGAGCGTCCTGGTGCCGGATAATTTGAAGGCTGCGGTCACGACGGCGTGTCGTTATGAGCCGACACTGAACAAGACGGCTCTGGAATTTGCTAACCATTACGGAACCGTCATTATACCGGCGCGTCCCTATAAACCCAAAGATAAAGCCAAAGCGGAAAATTCGGTGCTCATTGTCGAACGTTGGATATTGGCGCGTCTGCGCCACCACACGGTCTTCACGCTGGCCGAGTTAAACCAAGCCATTCATCGCTTGGTAGTGGACATGAATCGGCGTCCCTTCCAGAAGTTGCCGGGGTGTCGGCAAGAGGCCTTCGAACGCTTAGACAGGCCGGCCTTAAAACCGCTCCCGGTCGCCCCGTATGAACTCGCCACCTGGAAGATCGCACGCGTCGCTATCGACACCCATATCGAGGTGGAGGGTCATTACTACTCCGTGCCTCACTCCTTGTGTCGGCAACAGGTGGAGGTCCGGATCGCGCACCATACCCTCGAGGTCTTCTTTCAACACCACCGGGTGGCCAGTCACGCCCGGTGCGCCGTGCGGGGCGCCCATACCACCGTAGTGGACCATCTGCCCAAGGCCCATCAGAAACACCTCTCCTGGACGCCCCAGCGGCTCTTGGACTGGGGGGCCTCGATCGGTCCGGCCACCCGGTCCGTAGTCGACTGGCAGTTGACCCATAAGCCCCACCCCGAGCAGGGCTATCGGGCGTGTCTCGGGCTCTTAAGCCTCGCCCGCCGCTACACCCCCGAGCGCCTAGAGGCGGCCTGTGTGCGGGCGGTCGTGATCCCGAGCTATACCCGCCAGACCGTGCTCTCGATCCTACAGAAAGGCCTGGATCGCGCGCCCCCGGAGGAGGCGGAGGAACCGGACAGCCTTCCCGCTCACGAGAATGTGCGCGGACCGGGGTACTACCATTAATCGATAAGAACGCGTTTTACGCAAACACCACCCACCAGGAGACACCATGTTATTGCAACAGACCTTAAGTACCCTCAAGACCTTAAAGCTCACCGGCATGGTCCAGGCCCTCGAAGAGCAAGAGAGCCAAGCTATCACCCAGGAGCTGGCGTTCATCGATCGCCTGACGTTGCTCATCGACCGCGAGGTGGCAAGCCGCGATACCAAGCGCTTGACCCGCCTCTTGCAGTTGGCGCGCTTAAAGCACGATGCCTGTCTGGAGGATATCGACTATCGGGCGAAGCGGGGGCTTGACCGTTCGCGGATCGTCGCCCTGGGCAGTTGTGACTGGATCCGCCGGGGACATCCCTTGCTCATCACCGGACCCACCGGGGTGGGTAAGACGTGGCTCGCTTGTGCCTTAGCCCATCAGACCTGTCGCCAGGGTCTGACCGCGCGCTATCTGCGTGTGCCGCGGTTCCTCGAAGAACTGCGGGTGGCGCACAGTGACGGGAGTTTTAGTAAGCGCCTCGCGGCCCTGGCGAAAGTCGATTTAATAATCATGGACGATTGGGCCATTAGTCCCATCACGGCGGGTCACCGTCAGGATCTCTTGGAGCTGTTAGATGATCGCGCCGGCGTGAGAAGTACGATTATAACAAGCCAACTCCCCGTCACCGCCTGGCACGAATATCTGGGCGACCCCACCGTGGCGGATGCCATTCTAGATCGTATCGTTCACGCCGCCCACAAGATCGAACTCGCTGGGGAATCGCTTCGGAAGACCCGAACCAAGTTGACGGATCGTGAACACTCGGAGTAAAAAGTCCTTGACCAGCTGAATCCGCCCGCCGGCGTGTTCACGATCAGCGTTTTGAGCGTTCATGATCAGCGTAATACGCAGCCGATGACCGCTTTGGCCGACAACCGGCCGATTAAGACCGTGTGCCCGACCGGCGCTTCCTCGGCCAAAGCAGACGCCCAGGCGTTGTACTAAAATGACCGATATCGGCCCAGAGCGGTGGTTTAGGTCACTGCGGATAACGGTCTGCTCACCTTCCATGAACGGGCATCCAGTTTTTCTGCCTAAGTGAGGCTTCTAACTGTCTAGAGAAACAATGGCGTTTCGATAAGGGGATTTAACGCAAATTAGGGTGGTTCTTTATCAAAAAAGACCCTTTGGTAGGATTTTTAGTGCTAAGTAGGTTCTTGATGCGTATAATCCTTCTATCAGAGGATTATACAGATGCGAAAAGTTGTCCCCTCCCTTCTACCCGATCAGCCATGCATTAACGACGCTGAAGATCTGGGCCTTGCCCTTCGCGCAGTACGCACGCGCTCAGGTATGACGCTTGAAGAAGCGGCGCTGGTCATCGGTGTATCCAAGAACACTATGCAGAACCTTGAGCGCGGCACCGGCACGGTATCGCTCGCGCTGGCGATCAAGGTAGCTAGCGGGCTTGGCCTTCGCCTGACGTGGCAAAAGCCTGCGGATCCTCGCTATGGAGCTTGAGGTCTGGTTGGATGCCGCGCTGGCGGGCAGGCTGACACACGACGTGGAAGCTGATCGCTTCGCGTTTGACTACGATGCTTCTTGGCTGGCGCGGCCAGACGCCTACCCGCTGAGCCCGATGCTGCCAATGCAGCCGGCAGCCGGCAGCTCGACGAGCGCGCACGCCGTGCAAGTGCGCCGCTTTTTCGAGAACCTGCTACCCGAGGGGCAGGCTCTCGATGACGCCGTGCAGGCGCTCAAGATCAGCAAATCGAATCTTGTCGGCCTACTGGTCGGGCTTGGCCGGGAAACGGCCGGCGCAATCCGGCTGGTAGTGGCCGGCGCCCCAACGTCAGACCAGGATGAAAAGCGACTGGTGCCGGCCGCTGAGCTGTCGGAGCGGATTCGTCAGCGAGCCGACCGGCCGTTTTCCGTGTGGGATGGGAAAGTGCGCCTGTCGATTGCAGGCTACCAGGACAAGCTCGCGCTGCTGGTCGAAGGCAACCACTGGTACCTGGCCGAAGGGCCGAACCTGGCCTCGACACACATTCTCAAGCCCGAGCCGGTACGGCTATCGCTCGCCGGGCTGACCAGCAACGAGTTTTTCTGCATGCGGCTCGCTCATGCGGTCGGCCTGCCGGTGGCTCCGGTCGAGTTGCATCATGTTCCAGAGCCGGTGTTACTCGTAGAGCGATTCGATCGACGGCGCCAGGATCATGCGATCCGACGTGCGCATGCAATCGACGGTTGCCAGTTGCTTGGTCTGCCTGTTGCGCACAAGTACGAGCGCATCTATGGTGACGGACGCGACGTGAGGCATATTCGCGATGGCGCCTCTTTGCCCCGTTTGATCGATGCGGCAGCTCGTGCAGCGAATCCGGCCCGCGACCGGCTCGATCTGTTGCGCTGGACGATCTTCAACGTATTGATCGGGAATGCCGATGCGCACGCAAAGAATCTATCATTCTTTATGACATCAAGCGGTCATGTGCTCGCCCCCGCCTACGATCTGGTGTGCAATACGCTCTACATCGAGAACGTCAACCAGAACCTTGCTATGGCCGTGGGTGATGCATTCCTGATCGAGGAAGTCACAGCGCTCGAATGGGCACAGCTTTGCGCAACCACCCACTTAAATGCCGCTCTGGTCGTGCGCGAAATTCAGCGCATGATTGATCGGATGAGAGGCAGCGTAGCCAAGGTTGAGCAGGATACTTTATCCAGTGGCGTCGATCCCGAAGTAATCGAACGCATCGGAGCGGTAATCGAACGCGAGTGCGAACGGCAAGCCGCCATTGCTCCCGAGATACGGGGCATGTTGTCGTACGTCTAAAGCCCCAAAACAAGGCATCACGATGGAGTAGACCGGCGTGCCCGCGCCGTGTTGGCATTACGACTGATGCGACCGGGCGAAGCCGTACTCAATGGCATTAGCCAATATAATAGAACTTGCTAAATCGTCACCGGTTTGCTAGACACTTTCGCTGCGCGCCAGGGAGAGCGAAGCGGAGGCGCGTAGTCCGCGGGAGGCGTAGGTCCGGGCGGGTGGCCGCAGGCCACCCGCAAGGACATCGACACGCCGTCCAGTTATTGTGGGCGAGCCTGTTGTGCGCCAGAAAAGCGCACGGCTCGCCCGCAGGACGGCCGCGGCATCTCGTAGCGGAGCGAAGAGATCATGAGTTGCGCCGAGATCGAGGGCGCGAGGGAGACTTGGACGTCCCGTCGCGCATACCGAGAGCCGGCGCACGCTTGTGGTTATTGTACTGCTCCGGATGTCCGCAATGCGTGACACAACCGACGATTTGACGCAAACAGGCAGATGACCGGTAAGAGCCGATAGCGGTCGGCGCAGAAATCAAAGCCGATGACCGCTTTGGCCGAGGAAGCGCCGGTCGGGCACACGGTCTTAATCGGCCGGTTGTCGGCCGGAGCGGCCAGCGGGTTCTGAGCCGACTTGGTCCGCTATACGGTCTTGAGCAGTCACTGGGTGGGAATTCATGCCGAACGGCTGCTTTCCAATGCGGCAAGCGCGTACTTCCGACCCTGAGCGGTCATTCCCTACCCTAGTCCAATCCGCTTCAAAATGGACTTCCCCAATGCGCGATACAGGGTGACAATGCAGCGCGTCTCCTGCCGGTTACCACCCATCTCGAGGTTATCTGGGAACCTCTCACGGGGTTTGTAGGGTTCTGCTCTGATGTGTATAATCAAGTAAACAATACACATTGGAGGTGTCTATGCGCACCAACATCGTCATCCGGGATAACCTTATGTCACAAGCGCTTAGGGTCACCGGCTATAAAACCAAACGCGAGGTTGTGGAGGCGGGGCTAGACATGCTCGTAAAAATGGCAAGCCAGCAGAAGATCCGCACGGCACGGGGCAAGCTTCACTGGGACAGCGATCTCGACAGCATGCGGCGCGATGCATGATCGTTGTCGATACCAGCGTCTGGATCGACTATTTCAACGGCGTCGCCAGTCCTCATACGGATCTGCTCGACCAACTCTTGCCGCGCGAGCGTTTGATCATCGGTGATATTATTCTCACAGAAGTTTTGCAAGGATTTCGCCGCGATACTGACTTTCGCCAAGCGCAGACGCTTCTAGATACCCTGGAGTTCTGTCCGATGCTGGGCCAGGAAATTGCACTGCTTAGCGCCAAGAATTATCGGAAACTGCGCCGGGCTGGGGTGACGGTGCGCAAGACCATCGACGTAATGATCGGTTCCTTTTGTGTCCAGAACCGCCATAGCTTGCTGCATACTGATCGGGACTTCGACCCAATTGAAAAGCATCTGGGCCTGAGCGTTCTACGGCCATGATGCGTTGTCAGATGTATCACCTACCACACACGCTCTAGACTTCAAGATAATCTGCTGCGACCATATTGGCCGGTGCCGCACGGCCAAGGTATCCGTTTTTGCATGATGTGACTGACCTCTCCTCGGCGAAACGAGTGACCGGAACTGGCCACGTGTTGCCTTTAGGGGGCTATATCCGGATCTCCCCACCACCAAGCTCCTCAGATTCCCTAGCTCCATAGGTCTTTCCTCAGTGCTCATAGCGTACGCAAATCGGAGGGAATGTGCGTAGGGATATCGAGGTCTCCAACTGTTAGGAAGATCAGGTCGGCGAAGGGCTCCGGGCCCCGGAATCCCGAGGCCCGGTTCTTGACGATCTTGAGCAGGCGATTGATACCCTCGCCCACGGCATGAGTGGGCGGGCTCCCCTGAAGATCATGTTGTTGTCAAAGGAATTGCGCACGGTGGCCACAAACGCCAACGAGTGCCGCCGAACATTAAGGCCGTGATCCAGTCGATGCCGCCTTGGTCCCGGAGGGTTGCGATCGCGGTACTACTGATCATGCCGCCGATCCCCCACCATCACAAACTGCGTGATTGCCGAATTTCTCCTTGATGCGGATGATCTCAGGTCTGAGGGTGGTGGGATCGGCGGTATTGCCGGGCGTGGACAACAGGCCATTCGGCCTGCAATGCCCCTCTGCGTAGGGGCACGGCCGGTATTGCCACGTGCACGGTGACCGCCGCCGGACACCCCCGGTCGTTGGTCATGAGCCCATAGTTCACCTGCAGGGTCCCGCGGCGGCCGTCGCGTAAGCAGCAAATAATGCGTACCCTTTTTACCAGCGCTGCGCGCCAGGGAGAGCGAAGCGGAGGCGCGTAGTCCGCGGGAGGCGTAGGTCCGGGCGGGTGGCCGCAGGCCACCTGCAAGGACATCGACACGCCGTCCAGTTATTGTGGGCGAGCCTGTTGTGCGCCAGAAAAGCGCACGGCTCGCCCGCAGGACGGCCGCGGCATCTCGTAGCGGAGCGAAGAGATCATGAGTTGCGCCGAGATCGAGGGCGCGAGGGAGACTTGGACGTCCCGTCGCGCATACCGAGAGCCGGCGCACGCTTGTGATACCCATTTTGGTCATGGCCGTATCACCGCATTTTCAGGCTTGTTAAGCCAGTCATGGAAGGCCTGCGGAACCTAGCTGTGAACGATCACCAAGATCCGCGTCTTTCTGGATCATGCACGCGCAAAGAACCCTGGAATCCGTCATTCCCTCGCGATAAGCCCTCTCGATGATGAAGGCCATCGTTTGCGGTGCAAGACGACGACCCTGGGTAGCCAAGGAGCCGATGTCAAAACGGGCGGGTCTTGGCTGGACGCATACGTTCCGGGGTGTGACAGGCGGGTAGAGGTGCGGTAAAAAGACCGCTATCTGAGAGAGCAGGCGCAGCCCCGATTCGAGCTTGGCGGTGAGAATGCCTTAGTATCTGCGTCGTTAAACTGTGGCACGCACCTTCGATCGGCGGGTAGGCCCTTTCTGTACCGGCGGCAGGAGCAGTTCGGCCGGCACGCGAAAACGTGCCCGCAACCGCTGCACCATCGCCATGCTCAGTCCCTTGCGGCCGCGCAGAACCTCGCTTACCCGGCTCGCGGTGCCCAGGATGGGGATAAGCTGCGCCCGTGTCACGCCATGCTGGTCCATGAGATAATGAATGATCGCCGCCGGACTTGGGGTTCGGCGGGGCCACTTTCTTTCCTCATAGGCCGCGATCAGGCGTGCCTGGGCCTCCAGGCGGGCGACATCGCCCGGTTTGTCCGATTTCATCAGCCGCTCGACAAGTGCCCGTGCGCGGGCGAGCTCAGTTTCATTATCGATGACGATCAACGTTGCATCCATCACACGGTCTCCGCATTAATACGGTCATACTCAGCATGGGTCCCGAAGAACCGGATCGCCAGCACGCCAGCCTGATAGTGCAAAGCAGTCACCAGCCGGTAATGGTTACCCTTGATGTTAAACACGACCCGACCACCCTTGAGAATGCTCGCCTTGGGGTGCGACGTCTTCACGTCCCTGGGGTGGCGCCATTGCGCTTGGCTAGCGATTGCGAGCCACGCATCATACTGCGCGCGGGCCGCCTTGATACCCTTGTCCCCGGCGCGGTTGCCGAAATAGCGTTCCACGAGGTCCGTGCCGATGACGATCATTTGCGCCAGTATTGCATGAGATTCCAAAAAATGGAAATCCGATTTGGAGTCACATCCTTGTGTCTCCGGTAGTCTTGCCTATCCGACGTTGGCGCGCGTTTCTGATACGGTTCGCCCCGGCAACATCGCATCTCGCAACGGGAAGAGACCGGCCTCCATCCCTCACCTTTGATCAAGGCCGCCATGCGCGACGGAGCACCGCGCTAACGTCAGCAATGTTCCCTATTGCGGACGCAGCACTCGATGCATCCTGGTGTCCGGTATGGCCGAGGAAGCGCCGGTCGGGCACACGGTCTTAATCGGCCGGTTGTCGGCCAGAGCCGCCGGTGGCGTGCTGCACCAGCCAGGTCAGCTATGCACCACACACCGGCCATTGGCTAGAGATGCCGCTGACGGGCCGCTTTCAACTTCGGCGAATGTCGCCGACGACTATCGCGTTGCCGCCGAAAAAAGCTATAATGTATCGCATCTGCAATGCAATCGGAGACATCGATGAAAACCACCACCATCCCGCCGCTGCGGGTATCCCCCGCGCTTCGCAAACAAGCCGAAGCGGTTCTGGAGCAGGGAGAGACGCTCTCCGGCTTCGTGCTCGAGGCCCTAAACCGAAACATTGAGTACCGCAAGGCGAGACAGGAGTTTCTTGCGCGCGGGTTAGCCAGCGCCGCGATCGCTAAAAAATCCGGGAAATATGTCCCGGCCGATCGGGTGATCGGGAAGCTTGCGCGCAAACTGGCAAAAGTCAAACAACGCTTGGCCTAGCCCAGTGAAACGCCATAAGGTTCGCTTCACGCCGGAGGCGGAAGACGATTTGCTGCGTCTCTATGAGTTTTTGCTGGAAAAGGACTTGGCGGCGGCTGAACGCGCTTTGGAGGCGATCCAAGGGGCCGTTGAATTACTGCGTTTCTCACCATTCTCTTGCCGCAAGGCACTCACCCACAATCCTTTTCTGAGAGAACTCATTCTTCCTTTCGGGTCCGCAGGATACGTGGCATTGTTTGAAATTGAGTCGGTAAACACTATTAACATCCTGGCAGTTCGGCACCAGCGCGAGGAGGATTACCAGTGAGAGGAGTCGACTCTCTACGATAGATGCCCAACGGCTGCTTTCAAGCACATACCCCTAAAGGCAGCACACGGCCAGAAGCGGTACAATGTCAAGGGCCGCTTAGGGGAGGCTGTACGTCCGGCAAGGTATTCAGGGCGAGCGAGGCCGGGCCAACTCAGATTGTGCAGTATATAGTTAAGGCAACTCTGATTTAGTCCGTATATACAAGCCGTTATGGTATTCTCCAGCAGTGGTTCAACCTCTCCGATCCCGGAGCGGAAGAAGCCTTGTATGAATCGGTCTCCATGTGCCGGTTCGTGGGTGTCGACCTTAGGCCTAAGCCGGTGCCGGATGAAACGACCATCTTGAAGTTCCGTCATTGGCTTGAGAAGCCCCATCTGGGGAAAAAGCTCTTCCAGAAGGTCCGCCGGCACCTGGAGTCCCAGGGCGTCAAGGTCACCCCAGGCACGATCGTCGACGCCACGATCATCAATGCCCCTTCATCCGCCAAGAACAAGGAGGGGAAACGCGACCCCGACAGGCACCAAACCAAGAAGGGCAATCAGTGGTTTTTTGGCATGAAGGCCCATATCGGCGTGGACAGCAAAACCAAAGTCATCCACACCGTGGTGGCGACCGCCGCCCATGTCCATGACGCCACGATCCTGCCCGGCCTCCTTCATGGGGACGAGACCCGGGTGGGGGGAGATTCCGCCTATCAAGGCCAGGCCGATGTCCTCCGCCAACACACCCCCAAGGCCCGCGATCTCACGAATCGCCGCTATCGATATAAGGGCGTCGTAAAC
>JAJYQN010000135.1 GCA_021794595.1 Pseudomonadota bacterium | reverse complement strand
TGGGTTGTTAGGGTACTGCGCAAAAGGCTCGCCAATCGTCTTTTTATAAGGGGATGCTAACGTATAACATGTTGATTTATATGGTGCCGGTGAGACGAATCGAACGCCCGACCTACTGATTACGAATTAGCGAAATGGCCGTTTGCACGATTTTGCATCAGTCCGTCACTGTTTGAAAACCCCAGTATTTCCCTAGACTTTTGTCCGCTACTGTTTTACTGTGTAGACAGGCGTATGAATTCTGGTGTCTACATAGTGTCTACATTAAAGGCCAATCAGTGGGTCAAGTTAACGAAAACGGTGATCGATAACGCGCCGATTCCGGCGCGCGGACAGACCTTCTTGCGCGATGCCGAGATCAAGGGGTTTGGGATGCGGATCACCGCCCAAGGGGCGCGGGCCTTCATTATCGAAAAGCGGATCGCGGGCCAAGTCCGACGGGTGACACTCGGGCGCTATGGCGAGTTGACGGTGCAACAGGCCCGCCTCCAGGCCCAGAAGCTTTTGGGCCAAATCGCCATGGGGCACAATCCGATCGCGGAGAAGCACCGGGCGCGCCTGGAGGCCATCACCTTGCAGGAGGCCTTCCAGGACTTTGTTCGGGCCCGGAGCAGCCTCAAAGACAAAACCCTCTACGACTATCGCCGTTACCTCGAGACCGCCTTCACGGACTGGCAGCGCCGGCCCTTGATTGCGATCACCAAAGATCAGGTCGCGGCCCTCCATCAGCAACTCGGCACCACCCGCGGTGAATACTACGCCAATGGCGCGATGCGCTTTTTGCGCTCGCTCTTAAATTTTGCGCTGGCCCAGTACGAAGACAGCACGGGCCGAGGACTGTTCTCGGAAAATCCGGTCCTCCGGCTTACGCGGGCCCGGAGCTGGTTCCGGTCCGAGCGCCGGCGGACCGTACTCACGGCCCGAGATCTGGGGCCCTGGGTCCGGGCGGTGTCCGGGCTCCGCTCGGACAATCCCGACCCCTTTGCGGAGACGGTCGGGGACTACCTCATGCTGCTCTTGCTCACAGGGCTACGCCGTCAGGAGGGGGCCCAGCTCCTATGGACGGACATCGACTTTCATCAACGCACCCTAACCATTCACGACCCAAAGAATCGCGAACCCCATACGCTGCCCCTCTCCGACTACCTCGAGGACTTATTCGCCCGACGTTACCAGCAGCGCCGCTCCGCGTATGTCTTCGACGGCACGGGCAAAAAAGGGTACCTGATCGAACCGAAACGCTGGATTGCGCGGGTCGAGACGGCATCGGGCGTCACCTTTACGCTCCATGATCTGCGCCGTACCTTCGCCACCATCGCCGAAGGCCTCGAGATCCCGCCCTATACCCTAAAGCGTCTCCTCAACCACAAGATGCGCCAGGATGTAACAGCGGGCTATATTGTCAGCGACATGGAGCGCTTACGCGGACCCATGCAAAAGATCACCGATTATGTGTTGAAGGTGGCCGGCGTCCGGGCGACCCCCGTGATCCCTCTCGGGCCACCGTCCCCAGACACCCACACCCCGGCCCTGTCTCGCTAAGGAACATCGACCGTGGATATCAAAACTGCCCAGCAACAGGTCCTGGATCGCCTTATTACCCCGGCGCTCGCGCAGCTGCCGCCACAATACCGTCATACCCTTATCCATATCCGGACACTCATTGAGCGCTGTCCTCGGGTCGGCGACCTCTGCCGCTACCTTGAACAATTAAGCGACAGACAAGGCGAGCCCGACGGTCTCTCCGAGGCCTTAAGCGCCCACAAGTTACCGACTCTTGCGGCTTTGAGTGCGGCGCTCAATGAGGCGGCGGGCAGTGCCCGTGACGAGCGCTCCACGGTCCGCCAACTCGTCGTGGGTCAGCATTATTCCGCCTACGTCCTGGCTATCATCGCGGGCACCTATAACATTCAGCCCGGCATTCACCTCGTAAAAAGTGGCCAGACCATTGAAGCGATCTTGCTCAAAGCCACCCTCACCGACGGAAAATATGCCAACCAGTGGCTTGTGCCGGGCGAAACCCTGAAATATTACTTCTATGGTCCCGATGGTGTTTATAGCCGCGACCACGCTTTTAATCGCGCCATTATCGAAAGCGGCACGCGGCCTATTCTTGTCTTCATCAAGCACGCCGCCAATGACTACGAACTGATCGGCCGCTTCCGATACGAAAGCGACCACGAAGATCCAGACGGCGCGCGCTGGTCTACCTTAACGCGCCTACCTTTCGCAAGCGGCGCCGATCCCGCTGGGGCCGTGGTCACCGAAGAATTACTCGAGGCAGAACTCCAACAAAAACTCGCACGCAGCCGAATCACGGCACCAGACCAACGTGCCGCGCGACTCGCCATCGCCTCCCCTACGCCCGACAGAGTCGTTGTGCAAGGGATTCGCTACGTACGCAATGCCGACGTAATCAGCGCTGTCCTGGAGCGAGCTGCCGGACATTGTGAACGCTGTCACCATCCTGCGCCCTTCCGACGCCCAGACGGTAGCCCTTACCTTGAAGTGCATCACAAGATCCGTCTCGCCGACAACGGCCCGGATACCGTCGCTAATGCCCTCGCACTTTGCCCCAACTGTCACCGTGAACTGCATTACGGACTCGCTCCGGCAACGGGGGCCTAATGGTCTCGACAAAGGCATTCCAACACTTTGACCCCTTTGACCCGGATCACCTGCACCTACCGGGCTACGGTCTCGTCGTCGAGCGCGCCCTGCCACTTCTAAAGGATCGCTCCCGCGCTGAGCTAGAGTACGGCTTACGCACGCTCGCGACTATCGAGGGCGCCTATCGTGAAGATCTAATGTATCAAACAATCGAGCAGATGGGGCGTGACAACACCACAATCCGCCACTCGACCAAGGCCGACCTCGTGCGCTACGCCCAAGATCAGTTCGACATTACGAACCAAGAGGCTTTCCCGAACGCACGCTGGTCCGAATATTTTGCGCTCCTTGCTCTCGGTATTGTGGGCGAACTGGTCTCGCAATTGATTATAGGGGGCATACCAGCCAAGGACGTACGGAAGCACCTCCAAACGACCCGTACCGATCTGGAAGCCGCCTTTGAAGCGATGGACGCGCTTGTGGAGGCCACCGCCCAGGCACGAGCTGAGCACGCAAAAGACCTCGGGCGAGTGCACCGAAAGCGTGGGGGCAAAAAACGCATGGAGCCCTACCAACGCTTACGCGAAAAAGTGCTGGCCATCCACGATCAGGAGCATGTCAGTCGGTCCGCAGCTGATGCTGCGCGACGAATCTACAAAATCCTTGATGAGAAGGAGCGGAAAATCCTTCACGGAAACAATCCCGAGGACCGCCTCACTTTCTGGATTCGCGATTACCGACGCCTTTAAGCGATCTTGTCTTACTTCAGCTGAGCTGAGATGACATTTCAGCTCAGCTGACAGTGTACCCCTCAGTAGGCCCCTGCTTTGTAATGGGCTCCAGTGTCCTTCGGAGCCCTTACAGCGATGACTGAACCCTTATTGACCACCCGCGAAGCGGCCGCCTTACTGGGCGTAAGCAAGGCTTTTTTGGAGCGAGACCGCTGGGCCGGCGCCCGCATTCCGTTCGTGCGCCTCGGGACGCGCGCCGTACGCTACCGCAGAACCGATATTGATACCTACGTCGCGCACCGGATAAGGCGCTCAACGAGCGACGTCTGACATGACGCCTCTGAGCTCATCGGCCACCCCCCTACGATCCTACGCCGAGCAACTTCTCTGGGATCTCGACCACACTGGCGGTGATGATCGACGGTGGCGCCATAAGGTCCTCCGAAGCCTACCCGAGGACTTTGCCGAAAACGCAGCCCACCTCTACCGGCAACGCTGGCTCGCCGGCGACTCCGTTGCGGCCAATGCGGGGCTACGTGATACAACTGAATCGGTCAGTGCTCGCGATGCACGGCTTGCCCGCGACAACGACGCTCTTATGCGATTCGCACAGAGCCGCACGCACGAAGCGCAGCGCCTCCGTCGGCAATACCCGGACGACCCACAGGCCGTGGAAGCCCTCACCCGCTTCGCACAGCGGCATGGAGTGACGGCGCCCGGCTGCCCTAAACCCTATACCGCCAAACAGGCTATAGCCCGGCTTTGCGACGAAGCCTGGTGGCGTCACACCGTCCGTAAGACCGTCGGGCGCCGCGTCGAGCATGCCGCGATCAAAAATAACATGGTCAATAAACGCAAAGCTTTGTATGTTAGCGACGGCGCCCTGGAACGACGCCGCATGCAAAAGCGTCGCAACCAGGCCTTCCTTGAATCTCTCGTCGCTGAAAATGAATCGGGCTACGCGGCCACACTTCAGGAAATCGCCGCTCATTCTGTGTCAAACCCACAGAACCGCCGAGCGGAACTGATGACCCGAATCGCGGGTTGTGAAGCCTACGGTAAAGGGCAGGGCCACAGCGCTATTTTTTTAACCGCCACCTGCCCTGCGCGTTTTCATGCGAGCCTTGCGGCTTCGGGAGATCCCAATCCCAAATATTCGGGTGCGTGCCCACGCGACGCCCAAGAATATCTCACGAAATATTGGGGCCGTATTAGGACGGCTCTCCGCCGTAGGAAACTACGCATATACGGCCTCCGAATCGCTGAGCCTCATCACGACGGCACAGTACATTGGCATCTTGTCGTATTTGGAGCCCCCACAGACCTCGCCCACTTTGAGGCCTTGTGTCGCGAATACTGGCTCATTGAGGATGCCAACGAGTCGGGCGCTGCTGAACATCGCGTTACGGTCGTCACCGTTGATCCTGCGCGCGGCTCCGCTGCTGGCTACATCGCGAAATACGTGAGTAAGAACGTTGACGGCCGTCACGTGGGCGCGGACCTCGAAGACGACCAGAGCCGCGACGCGACCAGCACCGCGGAACGGGTAGAGGCCTGGGCCTCGGTATGGGGTATCCGGCAATTTCAATTCTTTGGCACGCCTTCGGTCACAGTGTGGCGGGAATTGCGACGACTTCGGGAACCAGTGGAATCACCAATCGAGTCCTTTCGCCTAGCAGCTGATCAAGCAGACTGGGCCGGCTACATGCACCTTATGGAGTCGAGTGGCCCCGTGCAACTCCTAAAGGCCTGGAGCGACGCGCCAGGGCCCTATGAGGAGCCTAAAGGCTGGCAAATTATCGGAGTAATCCTGGGCGACACAACTGTATCCACCCGCATACACACTTGGACCATAAAGCGCGCCCCAGTGGATGACACAACATTCCCGTATACGGAAATTCACCCGTATACGGAAAGGCCGCCCGACCTTGAGCCGGATATTTCGCCGAAACACAACGAACCGACTTCCCGTAACGGGATTACCATCGTAATGGAGACTCGCGTTCCTTATTTACCGGGCTCGCCTTCCTTGGAGTCCTGTCAATAACTGTACACCGGTCCCAATGTGTAGTAGTGGCGAGCGGGCCCTCCTAACGCGCCCTTCTTATTGGAACTGTGAATTGTGATAGAAAGCGCTCCGGCGAGAGGCCTCTCTCTATTTGCTTGCCCGCTAGCACCGCGTAAGACGGCATAGGCTCCTGAGAAAAAAGGCTTGTGAATAGGCCATCGATCTGATCGAGAAGGGCGTTCATTCTTACGGACGTGATGATCCTTGTCTCGGGTGGAAATTCTGCGTTGCGATCGGCCACAATTACGTCAGAAACGACTATTGGTGCAACTTTACGGCTAGGATATTCACGCTGACACCACTGGACACTCTGTATAAGCTGGCCCGCGTCCTTCTTTGGCAAGGAACGTCTTCTTTCATTCTTTGCCTCAATCACTAGCCCTAGGTCGGGCCATAACCAGAGAACATCTGGACCGCGCTTATAATCTTCTTCCGGCCTCAGTCCTTCCGCCCCGAGAAACGCCGCAAGTTCCATGAGGGCGTTTTCCATCGTATCAGAGGAGACCCCCATGCCCAGGCGTGCCCTGAGACTTTCAAGAAATGCAGTAGCGTTGCTTGGATTCTCAAACTGTTTAAGTCTGGTAAGAAAGCGCTCTTGCACTGGAAATTTTTTCCCCACTGCGACCTTCCCCGCTGAGGGTGGGGGACGGAATGTCAACGGATTCAGGGCATAGGCTCGGCTCTGAGCATTCAGCGCTGCTCCCGGATCTACCTGATATTGATAAGAAGCAACCTTTTGCAGATACCAGCCCTCTTCCTCCTCGGTCAAGGTTTGGGCCTGCATGGCAGCGCGCATCACCGCCTCCGCCTCCAGCACGTTGCCATTTGACGCACACTCAAAGGCCCTGCGCTCCGCGAGGGCAAGATTGCAATCTTTTTGCGTCGCGGCGCGTTCCGTCGTCGTAGTGCTCGCCCTGCGGACGGTCTCTTCATAGTATTGCTTCCATCCTTCGTCTCTTGTAAGGCACTGTGTCACCATATCGAGCATAGAGCTTTCGGGATCTGCCGCCACATCATCTTGAGCTATCTTCGCTAAGTCCCTGGCTAGATCTAGTTGTAGCCGCGTCACGGGATTGAGGACATTTAAAACGTTCTTTTGCGAGACGAAATGGGCAAGATCGTCACCCGACAGGATTACCACCGCATAATCCACGTGCGATCTCACCGCGCGACCCATGCCTTGCTCTAGCCTATACGCTAAACGGTTGCGAGGGCCAGCTGGAATTGCCGCCCGGCTACTATCATACTTATCGGTGATCGCATCACCGCGCGGAATTCCGTCGATCACAAGAATTCGGCAAGCATTATCCGGGAGATCCACCCCGTCATAGCGCTGCGCAAAAGCGACGAACCGCAGATCAGTTGTAGCTTTTCCGGTTAGGCTATCAATTGCCTTTCCTACCCCATCACCGACGCATACTGTTGCACCTACTGACTCCCAGTCACGCGCCACCTTCTCGCTCGGGCATAGAGCAACTACTCGCCACTTCTTCGACAGACGGGAGCATAACCGCATCACCCACTCTCGATTCATCGAGGGACTTATCAGGGGCGGCACAATAACCATGCGCTCCCCTAACCCACGATCAGACTGCGGAACAATTGGCCGTTCCGAGGCGTCTAGCGAGCACCCCAGTTCACGAACCAGGACGGAATCATCGGCTAACGTAGCGGACATGAATAGCCTATTATGAGCACCACAGAAGGCCCGGACTTTCTTTACTGGCAATACATCCGGCATAACTGCCATCCCGGAACCAGATACGATGCAACGACACCAAGGCAATATATCCCTAAGAAATGGCCACACGAATATGAGGCCATTTCCTGGATCATTCTGCGCAGCACGTCTCGCTAGTAGCTGCTCAACCTCGCGTAGTACCGGTCGCCAGGCCCAGTAAGGAACTTCATACGATGCCTGCGGGTCACCGTTGCGAATATCTTCCCACAACCCTCCGATGTGTTTCTTACAACCGGGAGTAAGTAGGTCAAGGAGGCTATCTTGCAACTCCCTGTGTCCGATGTTTAGCGTAAACGCATCTCGTATTTCTTCAACGCCAGCATGCGCGTCATCTAACACAATCGCTCGCGGCCTCAGATTCACATCGGACCTATCAAACGTGCTTTTCGCGTTAAACAGCTTGTCGTAGGTACACACCATGACCGCTTTCCCGGCGATGGCACTTGCGTGCGGAAAGACCTCGCCTGCCCGGTAAGGGACAGCAGCGATACCCATGCGCGCCGCCTCAGTCAATACTTGCTCAACTAGCTGAACCGTGGGGCACAAATAAGCCACGGGCTCCTCATGCTGCTCCATGTACGAGGCAAGATAGAGTAGGCCAACCGCTGTCTTACCTGCGCCCGTACTTATCTTCAACACGACATCATGGTCGTCATGGCGCTTGCTCAGCTCCGTAAGCGCCTGCGACTGAACCGGCCGTAGCTCGGTGTGGGTCGTCTGCCGGTCGAGAGATTCGAAAAGGCTGACTAAATCAGCGACTCCAGTCGCACGCTTCGATCTTACTAGCCGTCGGAATTCAACCATACGAACCTCCATCGCTTACGTTCGGCCCATCCAGGATGTCCGAATATGATCTTCGTCCCGGCCAGCTTTTGCGCCATGCCCCTAATCCCACTAGGTGGCGTCTGAAATAAACGCCAAAAGGTAATTCACCGCGCGCGGAGGACGGTTAAGCGGTTTAATGGTCCGCGTTCGCAACCTGATCCCACACGTTTGCCCAATCAACTCGCGACCATGCGCCCTAGCCGCCTCGAATTGGTCCGCAGCCTCTGTGCTTACGAGCCCATATATGAGACCGCTTTCGCCAACAAACTCAAATTTCTTATGGGTCGGCAGGAACCCTTGTAACCGCCCGTAAACTTCCGCGTCATTTTCCTCAATTGACGTCGCTTTCGTCCTTTCGAGGCCCCTATTAATAGCGCCGCTGTCCAACACCACTTCAGAATCGTCAGTGACAATGCGGACAGTGGCGCCACTCGTCGACATCGTCGAAAACAAATCCGTCAATGCCGCAAGGGTGCGGCCATCCAAGGTTTCCGTAAGAGACTCAAAGTCAGAACTATCAGGTAAGGCTGCCCGATCCAATAATTCACTAACCTCGCTCACTGTACCTTTCAAGCTGGTCTCCAGCGCAGAGGCCTGCTGGGACATCTCGTCGAGAACAAAGCCGAAGGACCCTCTTGCGATCTCGGTAACCATGAGGGCTGTTTTGGACTTAAGCGGAACCGGACCTCGAGCACCCAAGGCTCCCCATTCAGATTTTGCGTACACGCGCGAAACTAGGTCTTGGAATCGCGCAATTGCTTTACCTGCGAATTCGGCGTCTATGCCTCTCATGCCGAATACTGGGGCGCCCCCAAATAAGAGTGCCACGCTTGCCGTCATTTCCTCACCGGCCCTAAGGTCAGCAATCTGCCGTTCAAGTTGCGTCTTGCGGTACCCGTACTGCACGGTGCCTAAGGGATCGGAAAACGAGCGGGCCTGTTCCAAGAGTGCCTCGATCTCGGCTAAATCGGCCTCAAGCGACTCTAGCTGGAATTTACGGGGCATGGTTTCCTCCGTCAGCCAAAATGGCAGCGCCATCCTCAGCATCGTCCATTAGATCGACTTGGATGGTCCCTTTCCAGAGCAACGTCGTCCGCTGGTGAGAGAATAGCCCGAACCAATATTTTGTTTGATTGACTAGATATTCTGGCGGGACCGTCATATCTACCAGATATGCGTCGCAGGAATAGACACGCTTGCACTCATTAGGATCGAGTAAATTGCTCAGCGAGGTAACAAAATTACCCCAGTCGCTAGCGGTATACCCCTCCGGGCGAGTAACAAATGTCACCACATCCACGTCGCGCGGCGCCCTATTTTGATGCCGCTCGACCTCCTCTACAAAACTACCTGCAAGCCACTGGAAGCCTGAATTGAAACCAGCGGAGCGAAGCGCTGCTCTATATTTTAACAGGCCCTGTAGAATCGCCATCCTGGGCGCCGTTGTCCCAAAGCGACCGATAACCTCTGCCAGCGTAGCGCGGTAGGGGGCCATAGCGGCCCGCCTAGTTGGATCCGCGCCCGAGTAGGGCGGCAAGACGCCAGACATAGTATGGGCGGGGATCCGAGACATCACAGAATCATCCGAAACTTTATAGAATCAATTGTACGCCGCCAGGTAGGATCGCATCGAGCATATCTCAGTAGAAAAATACGACGGAGGGCGGTCCTCGCTTTTTTGCCCGTTACGACGACGCGTCGCGGACAAACTCTCAAGCCGCCTGCGAGCATCCCCTCTTAACGTCTACATCCTGTCTACACAAAAAGATGCTTCTCTCGGTAGGCTCGCGTAAGTCGCTGATTTTATGGTGCCGGTGAGACGAATCGAACGCCCGACCTACTGATTACGAATCAGTTGCTCTACCGACTGAGCTACACCGGCATGGTGGGCCGTTACTATAACCTCTGGGCCTGGGAAAATGAAG
>JAJYQN010000011.1 GCA_021794595.1 Pseudomonadota bacterium | reverse complement strand
GCAACAAGACGCCGGATTGGTCAAGAAGAAGGTGGAGCAGCCATTCTCAATGTGACAACAGCCGAGAGTATCCGGTAGCACGGCATATAGGCCGGTAAGCACCCAACGCTCAGCATAGGCGCCCTCAGATACCCTCGCTATCCTTTAGTAGAGTCGAAGGCCGGCGCGGTAGCCTAGACTCCGTTTCCAACCTCCCACTCATCAAACCGAACGTGCGGATTCCCCGCATCCGGCTTATCCGACTGGATTCATATCACCGCTATCGGCGCTCGGCGTCGTCGACTGCCCCCAGCTCATGCACTCCCCATTCCTCAAAGATCTTATCTTCCCATGAGTGAAGGGGTGGGTGCCCCACGAGGACACTGTGTGGCGCAGGCAAGAAGTGGCGTACCGTCGTGCGGGTATGGGCGTTCAATGCCCGATAGGTCTTACGCTCAGCTTCCGTAAGGGCCGAGGCTTCCCATCTGGCCCGCATGCGGTTCAGTTTATTGCGCATTTCCCCCCATTCGCCGGTCTGAGGTCGCAAGGCTTCACTGATTTTGCCTTTGAGCCGCAAGACAGCCTGGGCTTTAACGCTTGCGCCCCGGGTGGACCGACCGGTGCGGAACGGGATGTAAGCCAAAGCTATAACTCTATGTAAGTCAAACCGCTCAATCCGCGTTACGCACGCACGTCTTGGTCTCGTTCACTTCCCGTTTTAAGCTTATTCATGACTTGCGCAGTCCGCGCCCGTGTCTGATCGGCCCGGCCTGTATTTTCGGTCAGACACTATGTTGTGTTGAGCAGACCAGCGCAGTGATGGTATGAGCTCGACTTGCGCCGTTGGTGGGGTGAGCTAGGCCCAAATCGTGGTTGGTCTAGTTCTCAAAACAGACAAATTAGTGTCAATTAAATTGTCTAAGAAGGAATTTGATAAGTACGTGGGTGAATGGTACGCGTAAATGCGCCCCTACCGAGTTATTCAGGTAGAGGGCGCGGTGGATTAGACGTCTAAAAAAGACTACGCCTGCTTAATGAATGCCGAGCGCCTTGAGTGTAGGCTCATTAACGTGTCCTGTAGACGCAAGACCGTGCGCCCTCTGAAATCGCTTGAGAGCCGATTGAGTCGATCTGTCCATTTTGCCATTAACCATAAGGTGACTATGGTCCTTGTGATTCAAAGCGGACTGAATCGATTTGATCTGAGTCATTCCGCTGGCGTACATACCCATAGATGCCATAGCGGCACCGTCTGTTCCGTGATCATTCATCACAGATTGGGTTGGTTGGGTCTGTACCTTTGCGTTCGGGTACATGCCCATAGCAGACATAGCCGGTCCATCTGGGCCATTGGTGCTGGTAGCGAACGCCGCGACAGGAAGTATCGTTGCGGCAATGGTTACGGCCAAAATGGTACGGCGAACGGTAATGGTGTTCAAGGGTAGATTGTTTAACATGGTGTATCTCCTGAGGTATTTGTGAGTTTTGTTATGAACCCATACAGATGGTTAGTGGGGTTGTCATTTATCGGTAGCCGCTCATAGGCTGACCTCCTTAAGGGATGAGATGAAGGATAATTCGGCAAGTCGTAACCCCGCAATAAGGCGGGGGCCCTTATAGCGGTGGGTATGTTGGTGGCGATCAGATGGGGTTGTATAAACGCCCAAGGGTGGACGTGTGGTCGATGTAGCCGGGATAGGTTGTGCCCACAATGGGCGGCAGTGCGCAAATAATCCATAAAAATTCCTCGGACGAACAACAATTGCCACTGCGTGCAGTGGCCCCTAGTTCCGAGGAGGGTGTTAAATTAGAAGCCGATCAAAACGTTGATAAGGGGGAGGGGCGCGTGGTGCTTGGATTTGTGTTGGATGTTGACTGAATGTTACAAAGTGTTGAAATAGCGTGAATCGTCCAGCGATGCGGTATAGGTGGATGTGCCTCATACCGTGATGGGCTTTTACACCTAGTTGATGTTGGCACTGAATGTGACGGCACGTACTCATGCACAGATGGTGGTGGGAGGGTTTACCCACCCCCACAGAAGCGCCCATTATCATTCCGGGCATAAAGGGACAGATGACCATAGCTCCGTGGTCTATCGTGAGTGCCCGCGCTCCCTGGACCGGCCACAGCAAAATGAAGGCAAGCCAGCCCAGTAGAAGAATCCGCGGATAATGAGTTTTATAAACGCGCATCACATCCCTTCACCCAAAGGTCGCGTAACTACATCACGCGATTATGGCTCTGTCAATGGTAGGTTATATGATGGAGCTCTGCGGGTAGGGAGTCCAGTCAATTCCAATTCAGGTTTGAGTCTGAACGAATCCCCAAGGGGGCAGGGTCCGGGATTATATGCCGCATGTCTGGATCGACGGTTGATGGATTGGAAGAGCTTCTTTCTGGTCTCGTTCAGCCGTTCTGCTGCCTCGTTGTCGCTCATGGCCGCGGCGGTTTGATCGAGTTTTCCGAAGGTCATGCCAGGCTTGAGGAAGACCCCGGCGGCCGGCAGTGATTTCAGCTTCTCATACGGGGTCATCATGTCCTGCAGCCGGTAGCGTTTGCGGGTTTTCCCCTTCGCATCCGTGACCGATTCGGCAAAGAAACAGGGCCGGTGGAAGTTGACGTAGGGATTCAGGAATTCCCGGCAGAAGGCGTTGACCTCGCTGGCGAAGCACTGCGGGATATGGCTGTACCCCAGGTGCTTGCGTACGATTGCCCCGTTCTTGGTCTCGGCCAAGCCGTTGTCATTGCTGTGCCGGGGCCGGGATTTGGTAAACTCCACCCGCAGTTTCTCCAGCAGTTCCGCGACGGTTTTGTTGATGTACCCCGAGCCGTTATCGGCGTGAAAGCCGAGGATCTCAAACGGGAAGCACGCCAGCAGGGTTTCGATCACCGGCAGCAGGTAGGGCCTCGCTTAAGCGCTCGCAGGTGGCGACGATCTCGAACTGGGTCACGCAATCCACGGCATTGATGTGGTAAAGCCCCTTCACCCCGTCCTGATCGCCCTGGTGCACGGAATCGATGCGGATGAAGCCCGGACGGTGGTCGGGTGCGGGTGCCCGACGCTCGGCAATCGGCACGCTGTGGCCCCGGGTCTTCGTCCAGCGCCGCCTACGGACCGCATAGCCCCGGGGGAGCCCTACGCAGGTTATAAAGATGCGCCACCGAGATGGCAGCCAGGCGTGTATAACGGGTATCCCTGAAGACCGCCACGGCCCGTTGCATGAGGCACTTGGTGGCCGGTCCCGAGAGGGTGCCGTGCAGCGCATCGGTCTCGGCCAGGAGGGCCACATCGATGGGTGTGAACTTGTGGGCAAAGCCCGGTTCAGGCGCCCTGTAGCGTTTGGCGAGGATCTCGCCCGCCAGCACACGGCCCACGAAGCGGGTCAGCTGCTGGCGGGAATAATAACCGGTGGTGCGCCCGAGATAGCGCATCACGACCCCCTTCTCTGGCCGTTTAAGCTGCCGGTAGCCCAGGCGTTTGAGCACCGCGGCAATGAAGGCGTAGCGTTCAGTATCCTCGCCAATCGGCTCAAACCGCACTTCCTGTGTACCGTTCAAAAAGGCGCGTAGCTGCGCCACCGTACTGAGCTGTTGTTCGTTCATGTCGATCACCATGGGGGTAATGATCGACCCAGACCTCGGCGTTCAGACTCATACCATGTTGGAAGAGACTAGTCCTTGACTAAACCGAATGTTCGTTCTAGTCTAAGTTCATGTCTAGTCCTAGTGTGATCATTGTTGCGCATTCCCCCCCTCCACGCGAAGCGGTGCTGCGTACGGCACTCCAGCTCTTCACGGAGCAGGGTTACTTTAATACGTCGGTGCATGACATCGCTCGGACGGCAAAGGTGAGCATCGGTTCCATCTACCATTATTTCAACCCAGATTTTCCATTAGGCCCCTACGCCGAGGAAAACGTGGGCGCAAAACGGACGGGCAGAGAGTAAGGTCCTGGACCGGTCCCAAAGGCCCTCCATCCATTGCCGTTGGCGCATGGCGATCGCGAGCTTCAAGATGTCCTTACGGCCTTCAGTGGTGGTGTAGCCGGCCTTGGCAAAGAGTTTGTAGCGAAGGGTCTTCAAGGTGTGCTGGACATCTTTGCCGCCACTTTCTAGGACACTCGCCCGCAGCACGGCCTGGCGGAAGAGACTCATCAGGTTGTAGGCCAGAAGGGCGGTGTTGAGAGAGGCCTCGGTAGCCCAGAAATCATCCAAACAAAAGCTGTCAGCAGCGAAGTCGTACTTTAATTCCTTGATTCGATTCTCACAGTCGGCACGGCCGCGATAGAGGCGCCAGATCTCAATGGCGGGGAGATCCAAATCGGTCACCAGGGCGGCGAATCGATACTGACCCCACCGAGGGTCGTCTGCAAAGAGCGAGAGCATCTTGCCTTTCGCGTCCGCGCGGCGCGTAAGATGTTGCCGGATCCCCACCACGCGTCGCGGCCGGGACCAGCCCGGGGCCTGATAATCGATGCTCACGAGATCGATGCCGTCATCAAGCATCCACCAGCCGGAAGATTCGACCAAGGCCCGCTGGAGGGGTTGATTCAAGCGCAGGGCGATGATGTGGTGGAGCTCTTTCTGCTCCAATTCCTGCAAAAAGGCCTGATCGCAGAAACCGCTGTCGGCGCGCAGGAGGGCTATATGTTTGCCCCCGAGATTCTCGAGGGTGTTATCGAGAAACGCCGAGACATTGTTGGCGGTGTGACTGTTGCCGGGACGCAGCCAGCAATTGGCGATCATGCGTACATCCGAGATGAAGGCCATCAGGGGGTGATGGGAGGCCCGTCCCCGCTTGCTGGGGTTGTAACCTCGGACGGCACCCTCCTGGGTCCCGTAGCGTGTCATAACCGTAGAGTCCAAATCCAACGTCAACCCATCCACGGCGATTTGCGCAAACAGCCACCGATATAAAGCCCCGAAGACCTCTTCGTTTATCTCTTGTGAGAACTTTCGAAAAAGCCGCATCACTGCTTTGAAATTCGCCATGCGGGAAAAGCCAAACAGACGCTTCAAGACTGGGTCGTGACGGGTGACTTCCCCATGCTCAAAGCGATTGGCGCCACACCAAATGGAGAGCATGAACTGGGTTATCAATTGCTCGGGGCGATAACCCCGGTTACTGCCCGGTTGGGGAAGACCGCTTCCCTGTAGGGCGCCATCAAAATCGAGATGATCGAGCATCCGTTTCATCAGGCCCATGCCGCCCCAGGCCGTGATTTCTTTATCGGTAAATCGGAGTTCAAACCCCATGCACCCTCCGTACAGAAAAAGTGCCGCGACCTGCCGCTCAAATTTACCCCTGAACCGTAACGAACTCAACAGCTTACACTAATGGCTTCCATTAGGAATGGGGCCTAATGGAAAATCTGGGTTCAAGGATAAAGAAGGCATCGCCAAGGCCTTGTTCGACCAACTCGTGACGCGTATGGGCGCAGCCTTCGATACCATCGAAGGCGCGCACAAAACTACTCATGACCGTTGCCGAGCAGTGGTGGAGTTGCTCTTCAAAATGGCGGAGGAAGAGCCAGCAGTGATGATGTATATGCTGCACGCCCAGCATCAGGAATTCATGCCGGGGGAAATGCCGGTCTGTTCGTCACGGCCGTTCACCCAGATGCGGGCGATGGTCGGCGCCGGCATGGCAACGGGCGAGGTGAGACGCATGGATCCATTGATAGCGGCCACCTGCTTATTCGGAGGACCCATTCGGTTGATTTCGTTGCGCTTGGACGGAATTCTGAAAAATCCGTTGCCACAGTATCTTGATGAGGTGTGGTATAGTTTCGAGGCGCTTCGGGCAAAGATCCTCTTCACCGAAGGTGTGCATGCCATCAAGAAGCCCAAATATCCCAAGCGGGGGGCGACGATGGAGGACTCGATGTTCGCGTACAAAACCTTCTCAAGGAGCATAGACATCGAACAGGAAACCCATTATGGCGCTCGGATATCAACATTGACCTCCTTAATTGAAAGCGGCGATCTCTAGGCCAGTATCAACACGAAATTCCGGATACCCATTTCTTTATGGGCCACTTCAACTTGATCAGTACGTCTTTTCTAAATTGCGTGTCGAAACGAATTTTGGACACAAACCAGAGTCGATTGCACCGACGGTCAATATGCAGACTCAGGCAGGAGTGGGGCCTGTGGAAGGTGTCGAGAATAAATACCAAGTGACGTTAGAGATTGGTAGTCTACGGGCGCCTGATGGGACGGGAACGCTTCCGTACGATGTGGCATTTCAGGTGGTCGGACAGTTTTCCGTGTTGGACTCATCGCTCCCTAATAAAGAGAAACTTCTTCGTATTAATGGGACATCAATTCTCTACTCATCCGCAAGGGAAATGATATTGATAATGACTAGCCGAGGTCCTTGGGGGCCTTATCAATTGCCCACGGTCAACTTTCAGGCGCTATCGAAGCAAGCGGCGACACCCCCAGTGCCGGGCTAAATTGCGATGACGCTGGTCGCTGAGGCCCGGCAAGCGCAAGAGCGGAAGCGGGCGGTTGCCCGCCGAAACCCCGACACCCCGACGTTCTCGAGCTAAGCGCACGCCCCGAGCCCTGTCCTCCGCCCATGTAGGCGCTTATCTCCTTCCTGGCGCCCCATCAGCAGCTGCATCCCTATCATGTGGTATATAACATCTTGTTAATCCTTGACTGGCCCATATGGTCTAGGATATAACACACCGTATATCCCTTCACGGTGAAAGACTGATGGTGGCAGACCCGTGGCAGACTCTGGGTGCCAAGCTCCCAGGCGAAGACGAAGAGAATGACCGTATGGAGATCGCGGGGTTCGCAGATCAGTACAATGCGGATCTCGATGGTGAAGCGTTGGAGGAGGCGCTTCCCGCAGAGGGGGTGCCGCCCCCGCGTTTTGCCGCAGCCGAAGCGGAAATTCCGCCAGACGAAGAAGAGGGGGTCAGTCTCGCTGATACCCAGACGGATTTCACGGGGTCTCATCAGTCGGCCCAGACTCGACTGTCTCCCGTGGCCCCGGTTTCCCTTGCCCCCGTGAAATCCGCTGCACCCAAGGGGCCTGCGCCCGCAGTACCCGGGCGTTCTGCGCAGAGCGTGCGGGCGCCGCAAAAGATCATTCCCTCTCCTGAAGTGGCCGATAGGGGCCCGGTGGACGAAGAGGAGGGGGAGCAAGAACGCGGGCCTGGTGTCTCCGGTCCGCGTGTGACGGAGTCCGTAACCGCGCAGCCCCGCCGTTTGTCCTGGCCCTTGGTGGCGGTGATTGCCGGTGCCGTGACGCTATTGGCGGGCGCCGGGACGGTGGCTTTTCTGAAAAGCGCCCAGCCCCCACGCGAACCGATGATCCATCCCTTGCCGGCGCCACCGGGTGTGACGAATACGCCGCTACCCCCACGCCAGCCCACCGCTCCGGCGACACCCCAGGGCGCGCGGGGGATGCCTGGTGAATCGCTGCAACCGCCGGCGTCGACGCCTCTGTCGCCTACGGCCGCGTTCGGCACGCCAGGGTCCGCACCGAATCCTGTCTCTTCACCGCAGAATGACACAGCGGCGGTATCGACAACCGCAGCTGCGGGATCCCTTTTCGCCTCAAGTTCGCCCGCGGTAACGCCGTCACCGGCCCCGGCCGCTTCGCGCTCGATCGCCAGCCAACTGGCCCGTCTCGAGCGCTCATTCCAGGGGATCACATTTCTTGTGGGGCAGATCACCCGAAAAGAGAGTGCGCTCGCCGCTGCGATCCAGAGAGAACAGACGACATCCGTCCGGGACGCCGTGGTGATCGCCCGGCAGGGCCGGGAGATTGCGCACCTCACCTGGCTTGTCCACCATGCGCCGCGTATCACCGTGCGTCCTCTGGCTTCGCCCAAGCCTAAACCCAAACCGAAGCCGTTGGTTCCCCCGGTGCAATTGGTCGGCATCATTGGTCATGCTGCCTGGATTGAGGTGCCTAATGGCGCGCTGGTGCGGATCTTCCGGGGTAACCCGATTCCGGGGACGCCGAAACTGTCCGTACGGTCCATACAGGCCAATCCCCCATTGCTGGTTTTGAGCAACGGGGCGCATCTCCGGGAGGCGGGACCCTGAGAACCCATGACGATTTCCGCTTATACGGGCCCGGCTTCGAGTGCCACCGCATGGATGGCGATTGGCAATGTGGCCGATTCGCTTTTACGCATCGTGCCAGATGCCTGTGGCTTGGTGGGCCTTATGCTGGTACTACACGCCATAGTCAAGGCGACCCGCGTCGGTCAGTCAGGCGGCCGGGATTCATGGGGCGGTGTGATCGGCGGGTTGTATTTCGGCGCCATGTTGTCGTCGATCGCGATGTCCATGGCCATGGTGTCCCACTCGTTTTTCGGTCCGACGTTCAATGGGTATGGGTCGATTTCGCCCGTCAGCGCCAGTGTGCCCATGGCGCAGGCCGTGCAACAGGCCTTGACCAATCTCATCGTGTTGCTGGGGTGGTTTGCCTTCATTCGCGGACTGTATGTCTGGCGTTCGGTGGCCGAAGGCGGTGGGCAGGAGCGCCATCCGTTCTGGACGGGCCTTACCTTCGTGGTGGCCGGGGCCTTGGCCGCCAATATCGGGGCCACGCTCGCCTCGTTGACGACAAGTTTCTTGTGAGCGGGAAACACACGAAGTCCATTTTTTCCTGAGGAGGGATATATGAAGATGAAGCAACGCGTACGCCATGTTCTGGCGCTGGTGGGTTTGTGGATGTGGGCGCCCTCGGCATTGGCTTACAGTTTTGGTGGGGGTTCCGGCGGTTATGGCGGGGTCGGCAACTCGGGTGTCACGCCCGGTGGCGGTGTGAATCTCAATACCGCGCTGGCCGGCGCCGATACGACGATCCTGCTCGTCAAGGGGGTGGTCATCGATGTGGGTACCTTGCTGGGCATCATCTTGATGATGACCGGGATTATCAAGTTCACCAAGGAACGCTCGCAGGGCGAGAACCATCACGTCTCGGCCTTAAAATATATTGCGGCGGGCGCGTTATTGGCGTCGATCGGTGTGGCATTGATGATGTTCGTGAATGCCATTTACACCTGAGCGATGATCGATCTCGTGCTCTCCGTGAAACCCGGGGCCTTCCGTGAGGAGGACCCGGATCACGATCAGGCCGATCGTGCCTTTCAGGCTGTACGACTATTGGCTTTCGAGCGTGATCAAGGGGTATGTCAGGGCTGTGGTCTGATGACGCAGGCGCAATCGGGACGCACCGGATATTTCGAGATCCACCACCGGGATAACGATCATGGCCACAATGATCTCGGCAATCTCGTGACGGTCTGCCCCTTTTGCCATGCGGTCTTCCATTTCGGTCTGGCGCATGGGCAAGGGCGCGGATTCTTCGTGCCGGCGCGTGGTCTCACCCAGCGCGCCTTGCATCGCCTCCTGCTCCTGTTGTGGGCTGAAAGCTTTCAGGCGGATCCGCACTGTCAGGCGGCGGCTTCGGCCGTGCGGGACTGGATCGAGCAGGGAGCGGCGCTCATGGCAGGTCCCGATTACCAGGCCTGGGCCGATGGCGCCGCGATCGCCAATGCCCTGCGGGAGGCCCTGCAGAAGCAGGACACGGGGCGCGTGCAACGTCTGCAAATGGGGCTCTCCCAATTGCTCTTAGTCCCCCATCTCGAAGCGCCTGCGTATCGCAACGCCTTACGTCATTGGTCACAAGCTTTGGCGTCTCGCTGGACGCCCGGGCGCATCACGCGGTTTCTCGCGGAGGCGCCGTGACAGCGCGCGTCGGCGCTGTGTTGCTCGATCATCCCGACAATCGCGCAGTGGCCGGTTGGGCGGCGCTCGCCGGATCGGCGGCCGTCCGTGTGGAGTCCTTCAGTGGTCTCCTGACCGCGCCCGACATCATTTGGTGGACCAATGCGGATGAGCGGGTGCTGAGTACCTTATCGCTCCCGTCCCGGTTCCTCGCGGAAAACACCTTTGGCCCGCATATGGCGCAGATTCTCGAGGGCTGGGGAATCACGATGATGGCTCTCACCGCGGCCGAAGCGCGGGATCGCGGCGTGAGCAAAACCTTTGCCAGGGCCAGAGACCCGGAAACCGCGGCCACATGGGCGGCACTCTTTGCCGCGCGCGTGCCGCTCGTGACCCAGGTGCCATTGGGGTGCGCGTCGTATGTCAAACAAGTTTTGAGTGCCGCCCGCAGTGGTCCCTCCGTACGGGTCACGACCGCTTTGCGGCGATTGGTGAAAGATGAGGCGGAGTATTTTTCCAAAACGGCAGAGCGCTTTCCTCAAGGGGCCATGGTGCGGGCCTTCGCTTTGCCTTATGCCCTGGTCGCGCAGCACCTGGTCTGTTACCACGATGAACCGATTGCGTATCCCCGCGGGAACTGGCGGGCGGTGCGGCTGACACCCCATATCACCCGCGAGGAGCTCTTAACCCTTCAGAAGCCGTTGTTGGTGCGTGCGCAGGTCGAACTCCCCGAGCGAGTCGCCAAACTCGTGGTTCTGGGGTCCGGCGCCAAGGCCGGGTTGCGCGAATGGTTTGCCTTGCCGGAACTGGCCCTGTTGATCGGGATCGGCGCCCAGGTCGAGGTCATGCGCGGTGCCTGGCAGGCCGAGGATCAGGAGATCATCCCGGCAGACGCGCCGCATCTTTTGCGGGATGGCGCGTTGAGCGCTAGTGTGGCCCTTTTGGCGACCCGCCAAGCCCTGGGGCGCGACCATAAGGGCCGCCCCACGCCGGGCTTGCTGTGGCTCCGTGGGATCGATCGGTCGCATACGTTCTTCGCCGGTTTGGCCCTGTCGAAAGCGGTGAGCGAGACCTTAAAGCGCCCCGCACCGCTTTTTGGGTTCTACCTGGGCAATGTCTGGTTGACGCTGAAAGACCTCTTCGACGATGAGGAGGAGGCACTCCACACGGCGGCCTTACAAAGCGGATTCTTGCCCCGTGGTACGCCCTTGTGTCCAGGAGCGGTCGAGGTGGGCGGGATCGCGCCTTTGACGCGATGGGCGGCGGGTTTGCGGTTGGCGGGGCCCCTGCTTGCGCAAACGGTCGATGCCCTGGGGCTCACGGCCACTGCTGGGGAGTCCCAGGCCGTACAGGACCTGCTGGCACGTTTGACGCCAGATCAGGCCATTATCGCGGTGGCCGCCGCGTTTACCTTGACGCCCGGATCGGTGTCGTGGGCGGACCATCTGGCTTTCTGGGAAATGCGTGTGCGATCCGATCGATCTTTAGAAGGACTGGTGGGATCGGCGCAACGCCTCTTAAAGGGCTTGACACCCACGGTGCGAACGCAGGTCCAGACGACCTTGATGAGCCTCTGCCAAACCCACGCAGGGGGACAGGTGCAATCCGTGGTCTTGCGATTATCACAGGAAGAACGGAGGGCTTTGGGATGAAATTGATCATTGCGGAGAAACCGTCGCTCGCGAAGGCGATTGCCGAAGGATTGGGCGGTGCCCGTCGCGGGGTAGTGTTGGAGGCGCGCGGTTATACCATCACGAACGCCTTCGGGCATCTCCTCGAGCAGGACGAACCGGATGGGTATCTTCCCGCCGGCGTGCCCGTGAACCCCAAGACGGGGAGAAAGGTGTGGCGGTTGGAGGATCTGCCCATTTTCCCGGAGAAATGGATCAAGCATCCGAAAACCGATGCCAAGGCCCAGCTCACGATCATCAAGGACTTGCTCAAACAGACCACGCTGGTGGTGAATGCTGGCGACCCGGATCGGGAAGGGCAGCTGCTGATCGATGAGATCCTGGATTACTGCGGGTACAAGGGGCCCGTGCAGCGGGTGTGGCTCGCGTCCCTGGATGCGACATCCGTCCAGAAGGCCTTCGCGCACTTGAAGGACAATCGTGACTATCATCCACTCAGCCAGGCCGCTGAGGCCCGCGCCCGGGCGGATTGGTTGGTGGGCATGAACTTGACCCGCGCCTGGACCCTTGTCAATCACGGCTTATTGTCGGTCGGGCGCGTGCAGACACCGACGTTGGCCTTGGTCGTCCGCCGTGATCTCGAGATCGAGCAGTTCAAGCCGCGGGATTATTGCGAGGTCCTGATCCATTGCCAGCATCCGAACGGAACCTTTTTAGCTAAGTGGAAACCGGCCTCCCCAGACGGCGCCGGATTCGATGAAGAGGGCCGGTTGGTCGACCGGGCGCTCGCGGACCGGATCGCCCGGAAGGCGATGGGTGCGGGGCAAGTCGTGCGTTACGAGAGTAAGGACACTCGGGAGTCGGCCCTGCTGCCGTTTTCGCTGTCATCGCTCCAGAAGGCGGCGTCTGCCCAATGGGGGTTCAGCGCCAACGCGGTGCTGGAGGCCTGCCAGGCGTTGTATGAGAAGAAGGTCACGACCTACCCTCGTACGGATTGCCGGTATGTGCCCGAGGAGCAGCATGGCGATGCGGCTGCCATTCTGTCCCATCTGCCGATCCCCGAGGACGTACGAAGTCGCGTGTCGTCTCACCAAAAGCATGCGGCGTGGAATACCGCTAAGGTGACGGCGCATCACGCCATCATTCCCACGGGACAGAAGGCGTCCGGGCTGTCGGATGTCGAGCGGAAAGTTTACGATCTCATCTGGCAATCCTACGCCGCGCTCTTTCTACCGGATCACTTGTACAAGGCGATTGCGGTGACGGTGGAGGTCGGCGGGGAGGCGTGGACGGCATCGGGCCGCACGGAAATGGATCGGGGTTGGAGGGCGTTACGCTCTGGGCGGGGAGACGGCGAGGAAACCGGCCATGAGGAACCCGTAGTCACGCTGCCCGTCATGGCCACGGGGAATGGCGTCGAAGGGTTGCGGGGCGAGGTGCAGGCCAAACGGACTAAACCGCCACCGCGGTTCACAGACGGGACGCTTATCGAGGCGATGAGCCATGTCCATAAGTACGTGACGGACGAGCAAGCCAAGGCGAAGTTGAAGGAGACGAGCGGGATCGGTACCGAGGCCACCCGGGCCCACGTGCTGGAAACCCTGGTCAAGCGGGGATTCCTCGACCGTAAAGGGAAGCCGCTGATCTCGACACCCACGGGCCGCGCCCTGATCGCGGCACTGCCCGCCGATCTCACCGACCCCGTGACGACCGCCCGGTGGGAGGACGCTTTGAGCGGCATAGCAGAGGGCAAGCTAGACCCGGTCCGTTTCGAGGCGGCGATTCGAAAAATGGTCAAAGATCAGCTGTCCCAGGTCGAGGGCGGTCTCACCGTCCGTTCGAGTGCGCAATCCCCCTCCCGGACATCCCCTGCGGCATTGGGTCCCCAAAGGCCCTGTACCGTGGCAGGATGCCCAGGACAGATCGGACGCATGGCGAGCCAGAAAAAGGCCGGCGTGTATTTTTGGGTCTGCTCCGAGCGGGCCCACCCCCATGCCTTACTGGCCGATCATAATGGGGTGCCGGGGGAACCGTTTGCAAAGCCTGCGCCTCCCAAGCCTCAGAAAGCGAGCCGTCCGAAGGCCGCACGATCGGTTCGAACGCGATCCCCGGCCGGGTCGAGGCCGGAGTAGAGGATGCATGCGGTTTCGGTATAGGATAGAATGTCTATAAAACACCGACAAGGAAGGGTGTGGAAATGGAGAAGCGCCTTGACCCAAATACAGAAGCGGCCGTCCGACGCTTTCTCGCCTTGATAGCCAGTCGCTACGAGATGGCGGGCGCCATTGTCTATGGCAGTCGCGCGCGTGGCACGCACCACCCGGATAGCGATGCCGATGTCGCAGTCCTCCTAAGTGGTGTGCATCAACGATTCTTGCCAACCAAGCTCACGATGGCGGATGTGGCTTACGATGTGCTGCTGGAAACCGGCATCGCCATCTCGCCGCTGCCGATATGGCTTGACGAATGGGAGCACCCGGAGAGCTATTCCAATCCCGCCTTGCTCCGGAATATCGCCCAAGAGGGGGTTCGTCTGTGAACGGTGTATTGACGCCGCAAATTTTGATGACTAAAGCGGATCAAGCCTGTGCGTCGGCTCGCGCTCTGCTCGATTTTGGCGATGTGGACGGCGCCTGCAATCGCGCCTACTACGCCATGTTCGACGCAGCTCGTGCGGCCTTACTGGCCTCCAACGCTCCTGTTAAGCCTGACATTGGCAAGACCCACCGCGGTCTTATCAGTGCCTTTGGTGACCATCTGATCAAGAACGGGCCGATCTCCAAAGACATGGGGCGACTTTTGAACCGCGCGGAGGAAATCCGTTTGGTTGCCGATTACACGGGCGACTCCGTGGAGCGGGGCGATGCGGAGGAGATGGTAAAACAAGCCGAAGCCTTCGTGACCACCATGCGAGCCCACTTCATGCCGAAGGACTCGAATAATAACAACCACGGAATGACACCATGACAAAATCTCCTCCGTCGCCCGGATGGCCCGCTGACGAGGAAATCAAACCGGCGGTTCTGGATTATCTTCAGAACGTGCTGGGTGTGAGCACCATGGATCTGTATTACCTGATGGGTCTGGGGCGGGGGGCTGCGCGACGTACCGTGACCGCGCCTAGCGGACGCACCTCCGTGGCGGATCCCGCCTTGGCGCTCCTGACGCGTTACTACTTGCGTTTTCCGGACATTGCCCGACAGCTGATTCCACCCGCCCCACACCCCAAGGAGGTATTTGAGCAGCTCAATGCCGGGTGTGAGGAGGACAACTTGCGTGTCAGTAAACGGCGTTTCGCCTTGCTCCTGGGGCGCAATGCGACCTTTCCAACCCAGGCCTTTCAGCCCTACATCCAGCCCACTGCCCTGATGGCACGTCTCTTGTTCGCCATTTCCCAGGACATCCGTGTCCGGGGACCAGTAGAGGCCCTGAAGAACCTGGAGGCCTTTGCGGAAGCGGAAATGCACGTTCGAGAACTCTCTTTTGTCAGTGATGCGGGGACCTGGCGTCCGAGCGCTCAACGCAAACGGAATCGCACTCCGGCCCCTAAGGCCACAAAACCCCAGAAGACAGAGGCCCGCGCCGCGACGCGTGGGAAACGTGCCCCAAAGGCCAAGGGCGCCGTGAACCGGAGGAAACCGCATGGCTAAGGCCCCCGCGGCAAAAGTGCCTCTCCCCCTACGAGTAGGGATGCGTTTTGTGGGCGTCGATCAGGGGGATAAGACCTTGGTGGTGCGCAATCCTTTGTTGGTGGGTGCGGCGCCCGAACGCGGGCTGATCGCATTTTTCGGTCGTCTTGCGCGCCCTGTGTTTGGCGAGGAAACACGATTGGCCACTACCCACGGTGAGCGCATCTTTCCGGTGACCGCAACCTATGTCGATACCACGGGGGAGCGCTACCGGGTCGTATTCGAACGCGAGGATTACCCTCGGAGACGGTGGTTGGATCTGCGCCATATGCGGCTGCCATTGGCAGAGGGTATCTTGCCGATCCTGGGGGTACCGCAGAAATACGCCACAGGAAGTACCGTGCGCCTCAATCTGACGGTGCCGGCGATTATCAAGGCCCTGCGCCCCACGCATATTGAACGCAGGCTGCCGGCAATCGAGGAGTGGCTGGGGACCTCGTTGGATCTGATCGTTTTCCCGGGAACGGCGCAATCGATCCGGGTTACGTCCCAAAACGACAGCAATCCCCCAGACATGATTCCGGCCTATGCGTGGGCGATCCGTCCCGAGGCCCTGGTCGAGGTGCGTTCGGAAGATGCCGACCGCACCGTCGCGCCTCTGACGGGACGATAAGGGGATGGCCATGTGCATACCCGCAAAAAAGGTGGCCAGTGGAAAGTATAGAACAGGACGTCTATCCTCCGTGTTGGCGGGGATGGTGGTGATCGTTGTCGGCGCCGTGCCGGGCTTATCGCATGCCTTCCCGCGTCGGCCCTATCCGGTGACGGCCCCCACACCGGCCTGCTTTGCGGTTGTTGCTCGGCATTTTGGCTTCCCGCCTTTGGTGTTGCCTGCGATTTGGGCCAATGAGGGTGGGGCGCCGGGACAGATCGTACCGGATCCGAACGGTACGGCCGATTATGGCCCTATGCAGATCAATAGCGTTTGGCTGCCTGTGTTGCAGCCCTTAGGAATCACGGGCCGTATGCTTGCCGATAATGGTTGCTTGAACGTCGCAGTGGCCGGAGGCATTTTGGCAATGAAACGTCTGCGGGCGGACGGAAATCTGTGGCGGGCAATCGGTTGGTATCATTCGACAACGCCTTCCTTGGCGCATGCGTACCGCGACCAACTCCTGAAGCGTTTGGGGGCGCAATGGGGGGTTCTCGATGGCCACTAAAAGGGGTGCGGCGGGGAGCTCCGTTTCGCTCGAAGAGGTCCTGTCGCTGATCGGGTTGCTGCTGCTGGCGGGGGGTGTATTTGTCTACGCCGAGTGGGCGACCGTACGCATCACGACGATACGTGTTACGGCGTGGTCGCTCTATACCGCGGCTCGTCTGCATCTGCCGGGTGCCCGGACGCATTATCTGCAGCTTCTTCGCGATTATCGCGCCCTGCCTCTGACCGTCCTTTGGCGGTGGATGGGTGCGGCCTGGCGCTGGGTGCTGGCGCCGCTCATGGGCTTATGGGCTGCGCGCTTACTGTTCCATGATCCGGCTCGGCCTCTTCGCGCGACTTTGGATCTCAAGGGGCTGCTGTGGCGGCACGCACAGAACTTCCCGTCAGCGTACCCCGCTGCGTGCGCCATGCGGGCCGGGCGATTGACGGAAACGCCGAGTGATTCCGGCCCATGGGCACAGGCGCAGACACCGCGCGCCTATTGTGAGGGGCTTATGGGGGTGGGGGCACCCTGGCCCACGGCGTTGACCCCGTTACTCCGCGCGCAATGGGAAGCCGCACTGCGTCCGGCCCTAGGACGTGTGGTGCGGGAGGAGGCGGATCTGCTCTTTCATGAACAGGCCCTGCTCGCGGTCTGCGCTTTATTTGTGCAGGGCGACGGTCCCGGACGCGCCGGGGATCGCTTGCTCGATGCTTTGTCGCGCGGGTTTCGCGAAAGCGAGGGCACGAGGCCTGCCATGTTGGTGTTACCTCAAGGCGGTCGTGAGGTCAGTCGGGTGATCGCCCACCCCGATTATCGTGCGTTTTTTGTCTCGCTTTTCAAGCATCACGCCTGGTCGACCACGGTCTTGATGCGGGCCCTCAACGAGGGCCGTCGTAAGGGCATGATCCCGCCGTCACGGTTTTTGTGGCTAAAGCCTGCCGACCGCGCCTTGTGGTATGCGCTCCATCAGATGGCGCCTCCTCTTCCTAACGAAAAATTGCGCGCCAAGCGGGTCCTGGCCGAGGCGGCGGCCGCCCATAGTCACTACAAAGCCGAGGTCATTACCAATGTCCGGTGTGAGACGCCTATCCTCACCGCCGCCGTGGACGGTCTGTGGGAAGCGGTGGCGACGGGAAACAAGGAGGGAGGATGAATAAGGCCCCGGAGAACTGGCGGGATGGCGGCCTGACGCCTCAGGTGTTTGGCGTCGATGCGCGCGCCGTCTTCCCCTGGCTCTTTTTTATCATGCACTTTACGTCCTGGGTGCTGGCTTTGGTGTGTTTGCTGGCCACTCTTCTGTTCGCGATTCTGGCACGGATGGGGTTCGACCCCGGGGTGGCGTGGGGGCGCGTACTGGATTGGCTTGTGCACGGGCGTTTCGTCTCAGGCCCGGCGGATCCGTTTTGGGATCAGATCCCGGCGCGCGGGGCGTTTTGGATTGTCGATCAGGACGAGGAGGAGATATGACGATCGATTCACGACCGATGGCGCAGATCGAAGGCCGTTGGGTTCGGCGCTTGAGGATCGTGGGGTTCGTCGTGGTGTTTTGCGGGGGCTGGCTTCTCGGTCATGCGGGTGCCAGTCCTCCTGCCTCCATGCCATCGTCCGCGGCAGTGGGCTTGCCAGCGCACGCCACGCCCCACCCCTCTGTCCCACGGTGGTTACAAGCCCTCAGGGCTTCCTCGAGCCCGACTCCATGACGGAAAAGCTGCAGGGGGCGGCGGTTACGGCTGACGGCCTCCGGGGTGTTCACGATCATCGGCCGCTCACCACCCAGATCGCGGATGTTCTCGAGGATCGGCGGTTGCTGGCTGGACTCGCGGCCTTGGCGGCCGCCGGCATGGTCGTGTTGCCGGTGATTCTTCTTCCGTTGCTCGTGGCAGGCGGCCTCCTTCCGGCGCTGATCGTCCTGATGCGTCCGGCGGTGCTGCCCATGCGCCTCCCGCGGGACTCGGGGTTGCGGGACCCTCATGATCGCAAGCCTGGGGTCTTGGGGGGTTTATTTCGCGCGCGTGGGGATTTTTTGTTGGGTTATGAAGCCGGTACCCGCAAGCAGGTGTGGACCGGCACCGAAGATATCCTGCGCCATATGCTGTTGCTGGGGGTGACGGGTGCCGGCAAAACCGAGGCCCTCCTGGGTCTGGTCGCCAATGCCTTGGGGGTGGGCGGGGGTTGTATCTATGCCGACGCGAAGGCGACATTCAAGCTCTTGTGGCAGATCACGGCGCTCGCCTCCTTGACCGGTCGTATCGACGATCTGCTCGCGATCAATTACATCACCGGTGGTCTGTCGCCCGGCACGGGGTCCGAGGAGGCAGCCGGGGAACCAGAAGATCCCTTGGATCGGGAATTTGCACGGGGCATCGGGCGGATCTCGAACACCGCCATGCCGTTTGCGGTCGGCAACGCCGATGGCATCTTGCAGATCTTTGTCGCCTTGATGCCGGCGAGCGGCGGCGAGGGTGGGGTCTTTCGGGAGCGCGCCATCGCCATCATGGGGGCGCTTCTCGCGGGGTTGGTGGATCTGCGCAACCGTTTTGGACGGCCGATTTCGGCCCATAATATTCGCGCTTTGCTGGGATTAGCCGAATTCAAAAAACTGGTCGATGGGAGCTATGGACAGTTGAGCGCCCGTGCGCGCACCCAGATCGAGGAATATCTGCGCAAGATCCCGGGTTGGAAAGAAGGGGTGCCGCTGGCCGAACAAGGGAACACGGTGAGCGAGCAGTTTGGTTATGCGCAGATGTACTGGACCCGACCGTTGGGGACGCTCGCGGATTCCTATGGGCATATCTATGGGGACGCGCATGCCGAAGTGGATTTTCCGGATGTCGTCTTAAATCGCCGGATCCTGGTGGTCCTTCTGCCGGCGATGGAGAAGTCTCTTGATGATCTGGGTCAGATCGGTAAGCTCAATCTGGCGAGCCTCAAAGGGACTATGGCCTTGGGCTTGGGGTTCCGGCTCGAAGGGTCGCGAGAAGAAGTCCTGGAATCGTTGCCGTCCGCCTCCAACATCCCCACGATCGGTATTTTTGATGAGTACGGGTACATGGCCGCACCGGGGTTCGCGGTGGCGGCCGCGCAGGCCCGCGGTCTCGGGTTTGGCGCGGTGTTTGCGGGCCAGGGATTGGCAGGATTTAAGGTCCTGAATCCCACGGGCGGCGACGTCGAGGTCAAACAGATTATCGACAATACCCGAACGAAAATCGCCATGGCGGTCGAGGACGCATCGGATACGATGGATCTTTTTCAGAAAATTGGCGGCCAGATCGATGTCACACGCGAGTCGTCCTACGACATCAATGCCGTGGGCCAGGCCGTCGGCACCGGCTCTGCGAGTCTCCAAAAGGAGTCGCGCATCCACGTCATGGATATCCGCCGACAGATCGAGGGTGAGGCCCATGTGTTGTGGCAGCATCGCCTGATTCGGATGATCTTCTTTCATGCCAATGTGACCCTGCCCCAAACCATGCGCCTGAATCACGGGGTCGCGATTCGCTTTGAACGCCGAGAGGACGTGCAGAATGGGACCCTGGGCGGGACCGAGGGCGCCGCCTCGCCGTCCGCAACGGATCCCTCCGCCCTGCTGTCCCCGGAGGATGCGCATTTTGTCGCGGCCTTGGGGCAGGCGGGTGCGCCGGACCGGGACCCCGCGGAGGCCTTGCTGATAGCCGTGGCGGCCTGGCAGCGCGGAACCCAAGGCCAACAAGCTGGTCGCTCGGGCGGGGGGTCGGGGGCTGTACCGCGCCCCGAGCCTCCTGCACTCATCCCCGACGAAGGAGGCGAGGATCATGGACCCCAGTTTGAAGAGGAGGACCTAGCGTTTCTGGGTCAAGAGGGAGACGGTGGTGAACTGGGCACTATCGACCGAGGGGCCAGCGAGGCGGGCGGGGAGGAATCCGTACCCGCAGAAGCGGGGGCGGATGGGGCGAGCGCGACGGGCACCAGGGCTTCGGGCCCGCCGCTTGACGACTTAACCCGGCGTTCGGTCAACGCGTTGGCAGATGCGCTCGGCATGGAATCCGGGTTGACGCCTGAGGTCCATCAGCAGATGCAAGAACACTCCATGTTTCGCGCGGCCTATCCCGCGGATCTCGATCGCCCACGCGGGCCGGATGATGACCAGGACTTGGATGAGATCGAGCGGCGGCTGCGTGAGGCGTTACAGTCTCATGAGACGGAGATATGAGGAAAATGGGTACCGGTTAGTAATTTTCGCGATGACAGGCCCTGAATCATCACCGTCACTAACCATAAAGCTCGTGTCTGACTTGAGTTAAATACCGCAGGATCTCCGTTTGTAAGGCCATGATCGGCGCGGTATAGTGCCTATATCAAGGGGATTATTCTCTATGTCCATGCAAACCCTACCATCCTGTGCGCTGATCGCCACACATTTGAATGCTCCTTACGGCCCCATTGTGACCCCGGAGGATATCGAGCGGGCGCTGGTTTCCGGGACGGTGGCCTCGGTTCCGAACACGACAGGCCAGGCGATTGTGTCTCGCCTTTTTCAGGAGCATGGGCCGGCCTTGATCTTGCGTGCCGGACGAGAGGTTCATGCCGGGATGCCCGCACTTTTCTCGCTTTATCATGAAAGCGTCGCCTTGGGGTCAGCGCGTATCGCCGCATGGGAAACTCTTGTTCAGCAAGCGAGGACGCCTGATGATTAATCCAGCGCAGCCCGTCCCCGATGTCGCGGACTGGTGTCAACAGGGCTCTTGGCGGCGACTAGCCGCCTTTGCTCATACGCTGGTTGTGGATGCGGAGGCCCAGGCAGGTACCCGCATGTCGCCGCTTTTAGGCGGCGGGACGCGCCTCATGCTGGCCCTTCAGCATCGCATCAGTCATGACATAGACCTTTTTATTCGCGACCCCCAATGGATTGGTTATCTCTCGCCGCGCCTGAATGACCGATTTGAGGGTGTCATTTCCGGGTACAGTGAAGAGGCCAATGTCATTAAGCTCCGTTTGCCAGACGGAGAGATTGATTTTATTGTGGGTATGTCTTTGTTGGGTTTGCCGGCAGAGTCCCATCCAGATACACGTTTTGCGCTTGAGCCCGTAGCCGAGGTGCTTGCTAAGAAGCTGTTTTACCGAGGGTGGGCGTTGACCTCTCGGGATGTGTTTGATTGGATGTTTATTGAACAGCATCTTCCCCAGAGCGTTCCCAGGGATCGCCTGGCGGGTTTATTGAAAACTCGGTTTGATGACATTAGGGCAGCGCTGGAACGGTTAAGCACTTCGCCCGCCACGCAGCGGGAATGGGCGGCGATTGCAGCACCGATAAAGCCGGCCCTGGAGGACGCCTTGGCATGGGCCCACGAACGACTGTCTATCTATCAGACAATCACCCTCGAACCTCAAAAATCGACCAAGCCTTTCCAAAGGCATGAGGGACCACAGACCCCCTCGCCCTAAATCGTTTCGCCTGCAACTTGTTGCGCACCTAAGCGTCGACGCCAAATGGAATGAAAGACACACCCGGCTTTGCTGCGGTCTCTAAAGGCAGTATACAATAGAGTTAATATCCGTCCCATATAAGGAGTCGCACTATGGAAGATCCTGAGCAGAATGAGGCCGCAGCCCCGTGGGAAGCGCCTCCCAGTGAAGCCTTCCAGAAGCCGTTGCCTGCGCAAGAGGTGAAAACGGTTGTGTGGAACGGTAAGACGACGCCCCGCACCACGCAAGAATATCTGGCGGACCTGACGCGCGCCTATCAGGCTGACTGTCCCGCGTGGGGGTCAAAGGATGCACCCGTCCCGGAGTCACCAGCCGGACAGGGCTCGTCAAGATCCGCAGTGCCAGCCAAAGAGGAGGGCGGGGCGTCTGGGCGAGGGTTTGCGTTGCCGCACTTCCCGCGACCCACACCATCTGCGGCAGTCCACAAAACGAGGCCGGCCCGAGCGCCACGGCCCGAGCGCCGAATGGCCCTGCTCGCGCATCATCTGGCCGGCGCGACTGCGGTACAGTCCGAGATCGCCCAACTGGCAAGCGCTTTTCGGGCCGACCCCACGGGACCTACGGCCGAAGCGCGGCTGCGTCGTATTCATACCCTATCCCGCGCCTTTCACCGGTCTGCCCGTCAGTCGGGGAGCCATGCGTGGCGGTTTGGCAAGATGGGGTCGCCTCAGACCGCGGCTAGGGGGCTCGATCATATTCAGCGTCTCAATACCTTGACGCGGGCTTCGCTCGAGGGTGTGCCCGATCAAAAGAAGATCCTGGAACGGATTCAGGAGCGGATCGCGGCCCTGCAACGGATTATCCAGGGGTTGCTTGCGCGCCTCGCACCCCGAAAGAACGCATCGGTTAGGGCGCGCGATTCCGCGCCCGAGACGTTTATGCTGCCGCCGCCGCGACCCTAGCCGGTGTTGGTACCGGATGATGTGTGGTCATCTAAGGTTATTCAGCAAGGCTGACGGCCGCCAATTTGCAAAACAAGACACCCACCCCTGATAACGTTTCCTGATGAGGCAACACGACCGGACAAGGTAGTTGACGTCGAGCACAAAACCGGAGAAAAATCCCGCAATAGCCACGCGAAACATGGAAAGAGTCCCGTAACAGGGCACTGAAACCGAGGAAAAGTCCCACGGGGAGCGCCATCACGGCTGTGAACGCCGTCTCGTATGGATATTGATGCGAAAAGAGTTGCCAATGCCTCGATTGTTTTGCTATAGCTACTGAAAAGAAGGCTCGAGAGTTAAATTGCGACGGGTCTATAGGTAGTCTAATCGTGATTAGGGCACCTCTGATTTAGTCCCTATACACAAGCTGTTATGGTATAATGGCGCCAGTTCAAAGGGAAAAAACGCATGCGCCAACTCACCTTAGCCACCGGTACCTTCGAGACCTACAGGAAGCCCACCCGTCGCGAGCGATTTCTTGACGATATGGAGAAAGTGGTGCCCTGGCAGGATCTTTGCGCGGTCATTGCGCCCTATTATCCCCAGGGCGAGAACGGCAGGCCCCCGGTGGGGCTTGAGCGCATGCTACGAATCTATTTCCTCCAGCAGTGGTTCAATCTCTCGGATCCAGGGGCGGAAGAAGCCTTGTACGAATCGGTCTCCATGTGTCGGTTCGTGGGCATCGATCTGGGCCGGGAGCCGGTGCCGGATGAGACCACCATCTTGAAGTTCCGCCATCTCCTCGAGAAACACCACCTGGGGAAGAAGCTCTTCCAGGAAGTCCACCGTCACCTCGAGTCCCAAGGCGTCAAGGTCAGTCAGGGCACGATCGTCGACGCCACCATCATCAATGCGCCCTCATCGACCAAGAACAAGGAGGGGAAACGCGATCCGGACATGCACCAGACTAAGAAGGGGAATCAGTGGTACTTCGGCATGAAGGCGCATATCGGGGTCGACAGCAAGACCAAGGTGATTCACGCCGTCGTGGCCACCGCCGCCCACGTCCATGACGCTACGGTCCTGCCCGATCTCCTTCATGGCGACGAGACCCGGGTGTGGGGTGACTCGGCGTATCAAGGCCAGACCGATGTCCTTTGGCAACACGCCCCCCAAGCGCGGGCCCTCACGAACCGCCGCTATCGGTATAAGGGGGTCGTGAATGAGGCGGAGCGCGCCAAGAATCGCGTGAAGTCCCAGATCCGCAGCCGCGTCGAACATGTCTTCGGCGTCATTAAGGGCGTCTTCCATTTCACCAAGGTCCGTTATCGAGGCCTTGAGAAGAATGCCCACCGGCTCTTTGTCACCTGTGCGTTGGCCAACCTGTACCTTGTTCGCCGACGGCTCTTGCGACCCATGAGGGCGTAGTCCGTTCGGAAATCGGGTTGCCGGCCACAAAAGGCCTCCCGAACGACGAAACAAAGCCAATCGGGGCGCGAGATGCTGCGTTTTTCCTTCCCGCCTCGCCCGAACGCCGTTCCGGCATCCTGTACTTGTTGAAGCGAGGGTTTAGTTCAGACGTGCCTTAGTTATAGGAGAAGGCTCGTGCCGCATGGGAACAATATCTATCGTGTGTTACTTGATGGCGATTGGAAGCTTACTGATCTTTATACGTTTCCCCACGCGTTTTCTCAGGTCTATGCGTTCATCTACTGTTTCGATTCAGAACTCGATCCCATAGATCGTAAAAGGATAAAAATGAGGCTAGAGGAGTACCCATGGAATGGAGGGTATAGTGTCGTCAACATCTATAAGGTTCTCCAAAATCAAGTTCCTGCTCCAGATCGGCCAAAGATTTACTCAATACAGAAATCCTCTCCTGGCTGGCTTGATCTTGTTCTCAATCCAGATGTCGCAATTCAGGTTGCTAAGTCTATTAGCGTGCTGCTCGGAACGGCTTCGCTTGCGGTCAAAACTTACAGTTTAATTCAAAAAACATTATCAGATCTCGATACCCATCGTCAAAAGAACAATCTACAAAATACTAAACATACCAAGGCCAATTCCGAGGCCATGATGGGTCTATTCGACAATCTCGCAAAGAATTTAGGGTTTCACAATTTAGCGGATCTGCATAATCAGACGGGCAATCCAGAAGTGAGTTTGAAGCTTCTGGTTGCCCATTATCGGCGCGTATTAATTATGCTTGATTTTGTTAAGTTGGGCAAAGTCAATCTTCCTGAAGAAGCCAGGCGCAATGACTAACATAGCGCGGCAAGTAGTTCGCCCCCAGGTGTTATGTTTGGGAACAGGGCGGTAGCGTTACCTGCAATATATCGAATCACGATCATGTCATCAGTTGTTACATCCAATATTACATGGCATGTACGGCCCGGCATAACCGTTGCTAGCGCCAACTGCTGCCTAGTACAGCTATATTGTTTTATAGCTAGGGTTTACCTTTTGAGTCTTGACGTCCCGCATCACCGCCTCCGCAAAAGAGCGAACTGCGAATTCCGGTACATAGAGGGTCATCACATGCTCCCGCACGTGTTGTGTGCGGGCAGGACCATGTGGGTGGTAGGAGTCCGACGGTGTGATGCGAAAGGCTTGCTCGATGATGTCGGTGACATCCATGTAGCCTTCCACGACAACAATGCCGGTGCCAGATTGCTGCGGGCGCATGAGCGTAAGGTTGCCCACGGAAAGCGACCGGTGGTCCGGTCGTATGCGATAAGGGATCGTCACGTGGGTTTCGTTGTCAGGGTTCGTCATGGCTCTGGTCCTTTTTTATGGTTTGACGGAAAGTGTGTATAGGATATAACATCATATCTATCCGTGCCATAGAACGACTGCGAGAGATGACGGCATGACACTCCAAGACCGTGTTACCCAACTGAAACGTCCGAACGGCATGGCCTGTGGGGATGCTCCCTGCCTGTGGGGCGCGCCTTATATCCGTGATGGCGGTTGTGTATGGGCGCAGATCGCCTACGACCCGCTCGAGGGTCCCTTTTTATTGACGATCGAGTCGCCGGATTGGGCGTTCGCCTTTGCGCCCGACGGATCGATCTCTCGGGCGCGGGCGGCCGATCATTACGCGCTCACAACGGGCGACAAAGAGGCGACGTTTGCCCGATTTGTGGCAGCACTCGGGGTGGCGACCCGCGAAGACAAACCGCTCGCACCGATTCTTGAAGAAGGCGTGGATGCGGGGGAGGAGCTCTGATGGAGCGCTTCTGGCCGGATCTCGCGCACTATCGCCTTGCCTGCTGGATCGAGGCGTTACCTGACACTGAGCCCCGCCAATACCGTTTTCGTTTGATGCCCATAGGGCCGATGACGGCTCGCGAGAAAACTATCGCGCAGGAGGCGCTCATGCTTTTGGCGGACGAATGGGGGGCGGAAATTCAGGCCGATCTTCCCGAGGGCGTGATGGCCTCCTGGACGGGCCTCAAAGTTCCCTCCAGTGCTGCGTTTTTGCGGATCTTGCCAGCGGCTGTAATCCGCCCCGTCGAGAGTTTAGTGCAAGGTCCCTGGTGGCGTGATCGTCCCGCCCAGGGACCGACCGCGCAATGGCTGTGGCGCGTGAGCGATGCACCGGTGTCGCGTCTGGCGGCCGTGCCTTCGCGTTACGGGCAGGCGCCCTACGAACTGTGGACGCAGACCCCAGAAACGGCATCGCGCTACAGTGATCAGTTTGAGCTTGTGACCCGTGCTGAGGCCACCGGCGCCGCCTGGCTCTGTGGAGAGCCGCGCAACGGCGGTCACTGGGTTTTACCCCAAATGGCTCAGGATAGGGATCATGTCGTAGTCGACGACGATTTCGTGGCGGTCCCGCCGCCGCTTCCGGCAACGACGTTGTCCGATCGGGCAGATTTTGGGGAGAAGATTGGCGGTGCGCGCAAGGATACGGCGGGTGGGCGGTTTTCGTTGCCTGATTCACCGCAGGATTGGGTGGAGCGGGCACAAACCGTGCTGCCCCTGGTGCGGGAGACGGCCAAAAAGGTGCGCCGGGAACAATTTTGGCCGGAGCCGAATTCTGAGGAGCGGGCGGCGTTTTTCGCAGCGGGTGGGCAGCCGCTCGTGTGGTTGGCCCGCGAAGCTATCCGGCTTGCTGTTGCGACATCGCCCGCCAATCTCGCGTCGGTCAAACGGACAGCGCATAGCCGGTTTCAGAGCGATACCGGTAAGGCGCAGGTGTTGGCGGCCGCCGCTTTTTACTATCCCCATTTGGTGGGTCACTTAAGAGATCAGGTGCAATCCTGGATCACCCTTGAGGACATGATTCGGTGTGTGGAGCGGGATCGCCGCCATCAGGATGAGTGGCATCGATCGCCATCGTACCGTTTCTTCGGTCATTATAATCTCGCCCAGTCGTGGGACGCGTTGGATATTGCGCAGTGGGTGGGGCGTGACGAGGATCTTACGCGTCTGATACAAGAAGTGCCCCCGACCGAGGCGCCAGACACCTTGGCCGCGATGCGCGCCCCGCTCGCGCGCCTGTGGCAATCGGTGGCCGATCATGGCGCGCTCGCGCCGCTCAGGGGCGCTTGGGAGTCGGAGAGCGTGTCTCCGCAGACTCTTCGCGCCGCGCGTGAGGAGGCGTATACCCTCTGGACCCGTGTTGCCGGTCAATCGCCCTCGCGGTCCTTGGACAGCGCCCGCGTGTGGCCCTTGTCGATATATACTTGGCAGGATCTGGTATTGCGCCTGATCTGTCTGAGCGATCTCGCCCAACGGTTGGAGGAAACGGAGGCCTTGCGGTTGCGGATCGAGGTCGCTACCTCTCCCGTGAAGTCGGACCCCCAGAATACCAGCGATCTGCCGTCTGAAAGTGTCGAGACGACGGAGCCGGCGCCGGATGCCATGATCGGTCAGGGGTTGCCGAAGAGGCTCATCCCGTCCCCGCGGTTTACGAAATTGGCACGAACGGGCCCCGTGCGTCGTGCGGGTCCGGTGACCGAGGCGTATCTCGCGGAGACCTTTGGACTACGGGCCATCGAGTATGGCAATTGGGTCAAGGATGCCGATCGGCAGGCCATGCTCGATCTTGCCTTCGACAGCTTGTCCGACATGGCCGCAGCTTTGGATGTTCCCACCGAGGCCATGGGTTTTCATGGTCAGCTCGCGCTCGCCTTAGGCGCGCGGGGGCGTGGGGGCAACGCCGCGGCCCATTATGAACCCGCTCGCCGGGTGATCAATCTGACCAAGACGATGGGCGCCGGGACGCTGGCACATGAATGGTCGCATGCGCTCGATCATTGGCTGGTCTATCGCGCCGAACCCGGTTCCCCGGTTCTGGCCACGACCCGACGCATAGGCCATGCGGCCCACAATGCTGATTCCACAACACCCGATCCCGCGATGCGCTTGTTAAAGGAGTTTCAGGACACTCTGCGTCGACGAAGTCAGGTGGCCTCTGCAGAGACCGTGCCGGATCGTTTCGTGACGCAGATGCTCGAGTCCCATTTGCTGGCGCCGACAGGAGCTTTGACGCCGCCAGAGGCGGCCCAGGTAGTCAGCGCCTGGGTCCGCGAGGCGGTGATTCCCTTGATGGCGGGGGTAGGGCCAAGTCCGTCCACCTTTGCCGGTATTTTTTGTCAGTCGCGCGGGGGCCGCTGGCTCTACAACCCCGAAGTGGGGGTGGCGTCCTGCCGGAATTGGGTGAGCCAACACCCCGCGGCCGGCACCTGGACACCCGCGATCGAAAAGGCCTTGTCCGGTTTTCTGCGGGAGCGCCGGGCAGGCCAGCCCGGCTTTCCCTACCCGGCGTTTCGCGCCCTCTGGAAAAAATTGGGCACCCTGGAGCGCGAGGGCCAATTTACCCACTTCTATCGTTCGGCCCTGCATCTCGATACGAATCGTCAAACGGGGTATTGGAGTAGCCCGCACGAGATGTTTGCGCGCGGCTTCTCGGCCGTTCTGCATGATCGTATGGCCACACTTGGTATCGTCAATGATTTCGCGAGCCGGTTCAGTGCGCCGAACGAGTTTACGGATGATAAGTGGCGCGCTTCCCCCAATCCCGAGGGCGCCGAGCGCCAGCACATCACCCACGCCGCATGCGCGCTCTGCGAGCAGCTGCGCGGGGAACTGTCCGCACGCCCCGTTCCGGTCATAACTCAACCGATGTGCGCACCCGTGGCCGCCGCCGCGACCCTATGACCGGCTCGTATCCCTGGGCGCATGTCTCACGAGAAACACCACTTCGCATTATCTCGCATAATTGTTTCTCCTGGGCTACACTGACAAGATCAGGTTTCAGGAATGATGCGATGGTGTCAGGAGTGGGGGAAGGCGATAGCGAGCGGGTTTTAGAGAGTCTCGGCCAGTCGCTCAAGATCTATCGGCAACAGTTGTTGCGCTGTACGCAGGCCGAGATGGCCAAACGGCTGGGGGTGTCGCGGAGCACCTACGTGCGCATGGAGTCCGGGGATCCCCGCATCCCCATAGGCTATTGGGCAAACGCCTGGCGTCGACTCTATCGGGACAAGACCCAGAATCTGACCGTATTGGACGCAGTGCGCGAGGCGGCCGATCCGGGCGAGGCAATTGCTCGTTATGACGCGGCGCGTGCGTACGCCGCGCATCAGGATTGGCAGACACGGATGGATGGGGATGCCGTGAAGGATCTCGAGGCCGCCACCGCGACCATCATTCAGAGAGGAAAAAACCACATCCCCAACGAAGGCAAGGCCGTAGACGATGGCGGCCCGGATCTCGACGATCTTTTTACCTTATCTGGCCCCAAACTCTCGTGAGCCCTCCGGTCCGCCCCGTGGAAGCGGTGGAAGGCCTCACCGTCAGCCTCTGGGATCCCCTTCGGGCCCCGGATGCGAGAGGGCGGCGTTGGGTACCGGTGGGCTACCTGTCGGCGCAGGGTCACGCCCGGAGGCGGTTTACGTATTTTCCGGATTATGACGGCCCGCCCCTCGATCCTCTGCATCTCGACTACCGGGGCAAGCCGCCGGGGGCGCAGTTCATGCCGGAAAACGGTGAGGCGCTCTTTGGGGTCTTTCGCGACATGCTGCCGGGCCATTTCGGTTTGAGCTTGTTGACGCGCCACTTTCCGGCGTTTGGCCGGTTTGATGATCTCGCCAAGCTTGCCTGGTTTGGGACGCGCGTGCAGTCCGGACTGCTGTTTGAGACCGCGCATCATGAGACACCGGAGCGGTATATCGACGGCATGTCATATCTGGAGGTCGTGCGGGAGCGCATGATTCGTTTCCAGCTGCGAGAATTGTCCCAATTACTGGATAAGCGCAATTTTTATGGCTTGACCAGTATCGGCGGGGCCCGCCCTAAGGCCGCCGTGCACCTGGAGGGGCGCTACTGGATCGCAAAATTCAATATGCCCGACGATCCGTACCAGAGTCTGGCGCGGGTTGAGCATGCGAGCCTGCGGCTTGCGGCCGAGGCGGGGTTATCGGTTCCTGAGAGTCGGGTCATTATGCTTCCGGAATCCGGCGAGGAGGTGTTGTTGGTGAGCCGCTATGACCGATCGAGCACGCATCGCGCGCATCGGATCAGCCTGAAAACTTTGACCGGCATCGATAACACTGGGGCGTATGGGTCTACGGCCGATTTTCGGGATATCGACCGCGCCCTAAAGGCCGTCGGCGTAGAGGGGAGTGATCAGGATGAATTGATTCGGCGCTTGGCCTTCATGGCCGGCGTCGGGGTCGCGGATAATCATATGGGGAATTTCGAGATGCTGCTCGATGCGCGCAACGCCTGGCATCTGACGCCCGCTTACGATCTCGTCCCCGTGGCGGGCAACGTGGATTTTGCGACTCGTTTGTGCGGCTTTGCCAATCCCACACAGGCCCTGACGCCGCATCTGGTGCCGGCGGTGGCCCGGTTGATGAATCGGCCCCTACAGGAGGTGCAGGCCCTGATTTATGCGACCTGGGCCGGTATGGCCCAACATGGCGATCGCATCTTCAAGGAGTGCAGCGTCTCCGAGGCGGATCGTCGCGTACTGCACCAAGCCGTGCCGATCGAGCGACTGGCGGCGCTCACGGGGGCTTCAGTCGATTCCCAAGCGAAACCGCGGGCGGGTGTGGTTTAATGTGTGCGCATGATTAACGAAAAGTGCACCCTTACCTTATAAAGGCACTGAGTTTGGCTAAGGCACCAGGTGAGTTAATGATATGTCCGTATGGGGCGATCAATTTAAGTCGCTTGCTTTGCAAGCCAGGGGGACAGCCTGAAGGCCTCGCTGAATAACGCAACGTTTATTTCTGTTTCCAATCCCCCGCTTACAAAAAGGAGGTTGGGTGCGTACTACCCACCCAATATTCTTGCTTCACTTCTTGTTAAGTGGGCAATTCATTCATGTGATGAGCGCGTATTAGAGCCTGGGTTTGGCAAATGCGCTTTTCTGCAAGTAGCAGTAGATAGACTAACCGAGCTTGGTGGCTCGTGCCCAAATGCGATGAATGTCGAGGGAGTTTATTTGGAGTTGAGTTTGGAGAGCTGCGCGCTTACGAACAGTGAACACACCGTTAAAGAAACCGGTCCGGGAGGCGGGACGCCGAATATAAGTGTCAATAAGACTAATTGTTCGGGTGGACGGGCCAGGATTGTTTGGGAGTATCCGAGTAAATATTCGGTTCTCAGGGTAGCAAGATATGTTTCAATTGAATTGCTAGCCGGCGAGCTCAGAAAGAATTTGCAACTGGGAACGCCCGTCTTTATCTATCGCCGGACCAATCATCCATGATGCGTGCCGCGCTGTCTTTAAAGCACGTGTCCGATGAGCTACGCATTCCCAACATTGCCATGCCGGTAGAGGTAGCGCAATGACAGTGGCTGTGGGGACAATCAAATACAGTCTCGGGACCGCACCGGTTATTGGCTGCGGTTTCTCTTGGACGGTTGATGAGCTGGATACGGCTTTATCCGGACCGGTGTCTGAAGCGGTGTTCGATGATGCTGGGAAGGCCGATCTGAATACGCTGCTTGATGGGTTGTCCGAAACCGAATTTGATCAGGCAGCAGTCCGACGGGTATTGCAGAATTCCAAGGCACCGGAAAACTGGCGCGTGGGCGAAGCTCTGGCAGAGTCCTACCTTGTCCATCATCGAGCCTGTCATTTCCCTTGGCCGGACGGACGGGACGAGCGAAAATCCGGCTCCAGTCTGCCCGGGGCCGATCTTGTTGGCTTCCAGCGAGACGGAGAAACAGATCGCTTCGCTTTTGGCGAGGTGAAAACATCAAGTGACGGCAACTATCCGCCCGGAGCGACGTACGGTCCAACCGGCTTGAAGCAGCAACTTGAGTCCCTGCGGGACAAGGCATTTTTACGTGATCAGTTGGTGAAATATCTTGGATACCGCGCAAGTAACACCCTGTGGCAAGAACAGTTTAAAAACGCAACTAAACAATACATTGCAAATCACACGGATGTCCGGATTTTTGGGTTGTTAATTCGTGATGTGCCGCCCCATCAGGATGACCTTAGATCGCGGGTGAACAAGCTCGGAATGGGTTGTCCTGCCGCTATGGCCATAGAAATAATGGCCATTTATCTCCCTGATCGGAGTATCGCCACATTCAGTGAAAAAGTGATGAATTCGCGGACAGGGGATGACGTATGAACGTGACCCATGCTTCCCTTCATCTGGTGGACGAGCATTGGGCCGTTCTTGCCGTCGGCGAGACTGAACGTGACCGTGGCCTGAGCATCGTAAGTACTTGGCTGGTCAAGAAAGCGGTCGGTCAGCAGATGCAGATTGATTTTCCAGAAAGCGACCTAGAACATGACCTGCTCCGCCGTTTAGCCATGGCATATGAAATGGCCGCGATAGAAGGATTGGGCGCCTTTCTCAATTTCTCCGCCGAGGCGAAAGAGTTGCGCGAGCAATGTGCGGCTGGTGCTTGGCGGACCTTTGAAATTCGTCGTTTGTTCGATCTACCAGAAAAAGAGGATGAGCGGATTTTGCACATCCTCCACCTGTCGGCACTCGCCTACTGTGGAGACCGTTGGTCGGACTTGCGGCGCTGGTACAACGAGAATCAGGAGGCAATTCAGGTTCCATCCGCTGCTGACGCCACATGGCACCACCGTCTGACCTATCGTCTGTTTGAGTGCTGGGTCCGGCTTTTTCGCAAGAAGCGTTGGGACGACCTAGACCGGGTCCGGGAGATCATTGCCGGGCTTCGGGAAGACCAGAAGACCTACGAATCAGGTGTATTGGACAGCGGCTCGAATACTGAAGATCGTGTCATGGCCCTACGGTTGATCAGCCTGTATCACTGGGCGAAAGGTACCGAATTGCTCGCCAAGTATATGTTGCAAGGAGAACCGGCAGGCATCGCATCTTTGCTGGACAAGCATTTCGAGGCAGCGATCGACGCCGCCACGGCGAGCGCGGATGCGCAGCTGGAAGTGCTGGCGCGCTGGCTTCATGCGACGGCACGTCAAATGGTTTCTGGTTCGGTCTGGTGGGTGGCCCGCGCTGTGAATTCCCGCGTCACGAGATTTGTACGTGAGGTTACCAAGCAGCAGGCCATGTTTGAGTTGCTACCTCCCCAGCGCGCTGCTCTGCAGGAACAGGGGCTCCTCGATCAGGCGGCTACAGCAGTTGTGGTCGATATGCCCACATCTGGTGGGAAAACACTACTGGCGCAGTTCCGGATTTTGCAGGCGCTTAATCAGTTCGATGCCGAAAAGGGCTGGGTTGCCTATGTTGCACCTACACGTGCGCTGACCGCTCAGATTACCCGGCGCCTACGGCGGGACTTCGAACCTATTGGAGTACAAGTTGAACAACTGACTGGCGCAGTGGAGATCGATGCATTTGAGGAAGACCTGCTCACAAAAACGAGCAATGGAAGTTCTTTCGATGTTCTTGTCGCGACCCCGGAAAAACTACAATTGGTGATCCGGAATAATAAGGTGCCTCGGCCTTTAGCCTTGGTGGTCATGGATGAGGCTCACAATATTGAGGACGAGACGCGAGGTCTTCGGATCGAACTGTTGTTGGCCACCATCAAGCGTGGTTGCACGTCGGCCAACTTTTTGCTTCTCATGCCTTATGTCGAAAAAGCTGAGACGCTTGCTCAATGGCTGGCACAAGACGTGAACGCTGGACGGGCCATCAGTTTTGGCACAACCCCCTGGAAGCCGAATGAACGTATTGTGGGGATATATCAGGCTGAGGAAGATATTTCTGTTAGGGGTGGCTGGCAGTTGATGTATAAGACTCTCACGACCACGCCTCGCACGATTCATCTGGATGGCACGCATAAGGTCGGTGGCGTGAGGCCGCTCAAGGTGACTAAGTCTAAGCTTAACAAGAGCTTACAAACTGCCGCCATGGCAACCGTATTCTCAAGTCGAGGTACGAGTATCGCCGTAGCCCACAATATCAATTCAGTCTGGACTATGGCGCGTCAGATCTGTGAGACGTTTGCCCCGTTGTCTCCAGTCCCTAATGAGATTCAATTGGTCCAGGATTTTCTGAAAACAGAAGTCAGTCCGGACTTTGAGTTAGTCGAAATGTTGGTTCGCGGTGTTGGCATGCACCATGCTGGGCTTTCGGATGAGGTCCGTGCGTTGATCGAATGGTTGGCGGAAGAAGGGAAGCTGCGCGTTCTGTGTGCAACCACGACGATAGCCCAGGGAGTCAATTTCCCGGTTTCCTCTGTATTCCTCGCTTCTCGCTTTGTGCCGCAGGGATACCGGTCAAAGGAGATGTTGCCTCGCGATTTCTGGAACTTGGCAGGCCGTGCCGGGCGAATGAACCACGATAGCGTCGGCGTGGTTGGGTTAGCTGCTGGCGATAAACCCGAGGAAATAATCGAGTATGTGAGCCGGGCTACAGGAGAGTTGGTCTCCCGGTTGGTGAATTTATTGAACGAGCTAGAGCTGATGGGGCGTCTGAACGATCTAGATTCTGTTATCCAGGGAGAACAGTGGGACGATTTTCGCTGTTATGTTGCCCACCTGTGGAGTGAGAAGAAAAACTTGGACGCTGTATTGGCAGATACGGAACAATTGTTACGGAATACCTTCGGATACGGTTTGCTTCGGAGCTCCCCCGCGGGGAAAGCGAAGGCCGACAAGCTATTGGAGGCGACTAAGAACTACGCTCGGCGTCTCGCTGAAAGCCCAGGTATTGCGGAACTTGCCGATATGACCGGATTTTCTCCAGAAGGTGTAAGCAAAGCGTTGGTTGGGATGGGGCAGTTGGAGTGGAAGCTGACCACGGCCGATTGGTCACCTGAAAGTCTGTTTGGGAAGAGCACGGGAATGGCTGACTTGTTCGGGGTTATGCTCCGGGTTCCCCAATTGGCGGAATCGCTGAAGGACCTTGGAGGCCAGGGCAATGAAAACCAGTATATAGCCGAAATCACAAAGGCGTGGGTTGGAGGCAAGAGCATTCACGAAATTGCCCGGGATTTTTTCCAAGGTGACCAGAATCAAACTAAGGCGCTTACAGAGGCTTGCAAGGCGATATATCGGAATTTAGTGAACTCTGGGACTTGGGGGCTTTCAGCCTTGAGCCGCCTATCTGGCATCGACTTTGAGTCGCTTCCGGCAGCCGATCGCCGCCGTATCAATATACTCCCCGCCATGGTTTATCACGGAGTCAAAACGGAGGAAGCGGTATTGATGCGAATGAACTCTGTACCTCGCAGCATAGCAGAGAGATTGGGTGATGAATTCCGGACCAGCGTTGGCGAGAGTATTTCGGAGGTCGGTGTGCAACAAGCTCGACGTTTCCTTAAAGAATTAGATGCAGTAGGCTGGGAGCGAGCACGATCTACCGAGACTCATTTGTCCGGAGCAGATTACAAGTACGTGTGGGAGTTGTTATCTGGTGAGCGGCGCTAAAAACATGGCTTTATTTGCCGAATCCGTCGCCGAAGACGCCGCTCCCACCCGGCCGGAAGCGCTCGGTTATGGCGCCCTCTAGATTGCCGGTGAGGCTTATCGTAGCGAGTGTGACTCATCGCTGCAGGTACCGTATTTGCGACGCGGTGCCGAGGCGGCGCGCTTGTAAACGGTGATGCGGGGTCTCGACACAAACCATCTAATGTGAAAGAGAAAAAAGTCGCATACATGGGGGCGGCAATGACAGAACCAACAATCATATGTCCGAATTGCCAAACCGAAGTTCGGTTGACGGAGTCGCTCGCAGCACCGCTCATTGCCGCCACACGTCAGCAGTATGAGCAGCAGCTCCTGCAAAAAGACGCAGAAGTGGCCCAGCGTGAGCAGGGTATCCACGAGAAAGAAAAGCAGCTCTTGGAGGCGAAACGCACCCTCGATAGCCAGGTTGCCGACCAGGTAGCCGCCGAACTGAAGACTGAGCGCGCCCGCATCATGGCCGAGGAGGCCAAGAAAGCCAAGCTTGCCAGTGCCGCGGAGCTCGACGCGAAAGTGCACGAGTTGGCGGAACTGCAGGAAGTCCTCAAGGTACGTGATGTAAAACTGGCGGAGGCGCAAAAGGCGCAGGCCGATCTGATAAGAAAGCAACGCGAGCTAGACGATGCCAAGCGGGAATTGGAACTGACCGTCCAGAAGCGCATACAGGAGGGTCTGGCCGCGACTCGGCAAGAAGCCAAGAAAGAGGCCGAGGACGAACAGAAACTCAAGGTGATGGAAAAGGAACAAACCATTCTCGCGATGCAGAAACAGATCGAGGATCTCAAGCGTCGGGCCGAGCAGGGGTCCCAGCAGTTGCAAGGCGAAGTGCAGGAGATGGATCTGGAAAACCTGTTACGCGTGAAGTTCCCGTTGGATTCGATTGAGCCCGTGGCGAAAGGTGAGTTTGGCGGCGATGTGCTGCAGAGGGTCATCAGTCCGACGGGCCAACCGAGTGGCGCCATCCTCTGGGAGTCGAAGCGCACCAAGAATTGGAGCGATGGTTGGCTCGCTAAGCTCCGTGATGATCAACGAACCGCCAAAGCGGAGATATCGATTCTTGTGAGCCAGGTTCTTCCGAAGGGCGTCGAAACCTTTGATGTTATTGATGGTGTCTGGGTCACGAGTCCGCGGGCAGCGCTGGCGGTGGCCACGGTGATGCGTCATTCGTTGATGGAAGTCAGCATGGCTCGACAGGTCAACGAAGGTCAGCAGACTAAGACGGAGATGGTGTATCAATATCTGACCGGTCCCCGGTTTCGGCACCGTGTGGAAGCGATCGTGGAGGCCTTCACATCCATGCAGGAAGACCTGGATAAGGAGCGCAAAGCCATCATGAAGCAATGGGCCAAACGCGAAGAGCAGATCGAGCGTGTAATGGGCGCCACGGTGGGTATGTACGGTGATCTGCAGGGCATAGCCGGAAAGACATTGCAGGAGATAGAGGGATTGAGCCTAGTCGCGTTGCCGGGACCGGACGAAGAAAGCGGCGGGGCTAATCGTGACTAAAGACGCAGGCAGGAGCGCCACACAATACCCCAACCCTCGACGAAGTCTGCGGACTCGTAGCAACAGAGATAGGGGGGCGCCGCGTGAATTGGAGTGATGTTGGGAAGATCGTCACGGCAACCATTGCCTCCGTCGGCGGCGGAGGCATCATCGTCACTTTTGCGTCGTCACAACTCGGCAAGCTATGGGCTGACCGCTTTATGGAAAAGGAGCGGGCGGGGCACGCGCTGGAGCTGGAAAAGCTCCGGGCGGAATTGCGGCGGTCAAGCGACGAGGAATTGCAAAAGATACATAGCGGCCTTGAAATCTTCAAGCATAAGCATCTCCGCGGTCACGACGACAAGCTGCAAATTTATCGGCTAGTGGTCGATGTGGTAACCGAAATCTTGGGTGACTTAGATCTGTTATTCACATTCGGCGAGCTTCCTCAAGTCGATAGAAATGAGCGTTGGGATCGATTCAATCGCGGTCGCATGCGGGCTTACGGGTACCTTGTAATGCTCGCGCCCCAGACTGTTATGGATGCATGCGACAATTTATTCGACTATCTTATTCAGGTGCTTAACACTCAAGAATCCTACAAGTGGTCAGAGGTGCGAAAGCACGCCCTGACGCTTCTAAATGCGATGCGATTGGACGTCGGGATCGATTCCGCTGCGATTCAGTATAACGGCATCTTGTAGACCGCTCCCCGCAAAGCTGTGTTCTCCCCCCGTCAGCTTTGTGAGGCGACCATGGCCCGTCGCCATGAATGAGCGCTATGAGTCGGAATCAGTGGGCGCTTGTATTGCGGAGCGCGCCTGTTCTTCCGTCGCATGCATCCGGTTGTGCGCGTCCGCGTGCGAGCGCACGAGGATTTCGTTCGAAGGATCAGTATACTTACCCCGGCCAATGGAGGCCGAACACTTCCCGGAGGCTACGCTCGCCTCGTACAGTCACGTGCACGCGTCGGGTTTTCCCCTCTCGCCGGATCCAGTGATGGTGTTCCAGATAATGGGCCAACGCGGATCTGGTTCGAAGAGGTACGCGCGCGTGGTTGGTGAAAAGCCAATGGCATTTCCTTCCCGAAGTCACGCATCGGGAATCTCAAACACAATTTCGGAATGTGGAGTGGAGAACTGCATGCACTTTAACATTGCCGGAGTATGTTGTTAGAGCAGGGGATCCGGATCATTGTGGGCAATGTTTCAGCGACCAGTCGCGTCCTAGCGCGCCGGTGATGCACGGACCCCATGGGCCTTTGTAGCCATCCTTTGTTGGTGGTCCGGCATAAATCCCTCCACCGGGTCCTGAATAAAGGCCTCCGCCCGGTCCAGCGTAAAGACCGCCTCCGGGTCCGGCGTACATTCCACCACCGGGGCCCGCGTAAAGGCCACCCCCCGGGCCCGCGTAAAGACCGCCGCCCGGCCCTTCGTACAAGCCTCCACCCGGTCCCGCATAAAGACCACCGCCAGGGCCCGCATAGCAAGCGCCCCCTGGGCCCGCATAGCCTCGGCACTCTGCGTAGGCAGCCGACGAAGCGCAGGCAACTAGCAGGCAGGCGACAAGACGGAGCCGCAATCGCATACGGAGCGCTCTAACGCTGCGCGTGAGCGGTGAGCGGAGGCGGCGCGAAGCGCCGACGTAGCGAGTCCGACTCAACGCGCTTGTTATGTTGCCGTTTATCGAAGCCCAAACTCGGCAATAATAGCGGGTCTGCTTGCAAGGAGGCGCTCCAAATGACTTTCAGGCCACATCTCAATTCGCAGGGCACTATCGGATTGGTTGTGCTTTTCTACGACCGCAACCGCATCCGATGTAAACCGCCCCGAGGTTGCGATAACGTGAATGTCGACTCTGGGTGGCTCCCAAAGCTTCATTTGTTCCTTAAGCACCGCTATATTGGCTGGTGCAATGCTCTTGGACTGCCAATGTTTGCACTGAATAATGACCCGTTGCCTAAGTGTCCCACCCAATGGGTCAGCATAAACACGATACACGGATAGATCGCGTCCACGGTCAGGGGCATTGGTTTTCATTAACCATTCTGGATTTTCGTAGCCGCTCTCAGACGAGATAAGAACAAAAATCAGACGTTCAAATTCTTCGTCGGTTAGGCTTTCCCACTTGAGTCTTGTTGCCACCGGACCTCTCGGCTTCGCGCTTACTAAGGCACCTAGGTCCTCGACTTCCACTGGGACCGGCTCCTTTTCGCCGTACATAGACTTACGCAAACCGCCTTTGACGCTTGGCCAGTCGTGCTCAATGATGTCGTGGAGATCGCCAAGCATTCCAAAATGCATGTGTCGATGAAGATCGGACCAGCGGGCGGGCTTAGCAACACTGCTGCCTAGAAGCGTTGCAATTTGGGCTACATTTTCCTTTAACTGCTCAAATTCTTCATCAGTAACAACCTCATTCGACGGTTCGTCACCTTCCAGCAGTTTGCTGAGATTGCGAAGGTTTGCGTCAATAGCGTCAACGAGCTCTATGAGCGTGTCCCGGATAAGCTCGCGCCGTTTCTGATTCAAGCGATAGCGATATTCTCGAAGTAACCGCAATGGTTCCCCAATCTGGCGCTCGACGGACACAATGCATTCGATTTCACCGACCTCCTGCGCATCCAATCGGTTTTGTGCAATTTCATCCAACTCCATGAGAGTGATTTCCGGCTTCCATCCGCCAATCTTGGGAAGCGCGGCAATCAGGGCATCAAAGTTCCGGCAGTTAGATTCGTAGTCAGGATTTTCACCGAAGGCTATGCCTTTTGGTATGGCAGCCTCGATATCAGCCAGGAGCTTTTCGGCCTTGATAAGATTTGCCTCCGCGGCTTCAAAGTGCCGAAGTGCAGCATTTAAGGGACTCTCAGACATTTAACCTCTGTTATATTGTTGACCTAAAAGGCTGTTTTGGTCTTTCGGCCAAGGCCATTTGTGTCTTATTCCTTCGCTGCCGTGCGTGAGGTAAGGAGGCGCACTGCTGATTCGATGCTGGTCTTGCTGATCGGCAGCAGGACACTGGAATGTTTCCTATGTCAGCCGCGTTCCGCGACGATAGTCGTCGGGGGACAAGCGTTTCATAGCATGAAAGGCTGCGCGGTACATAGCAACCTCCCACGACCACGCCTCCTGCACTACGTAGAACCTATCATACAGAACCCAGATCAACGAGTCCCAGTCGTAATTGCGAGCTTTTGGAACCAGAGTGACACGGCTCCCGGGCGAGCCGCTGGGTCGGTTCGCTTTGACTTGATAGCGCAGGCCTTGCCAAGCAAAGTCAGCGCCTTGTGTAACAGCCGTTTGGCCCATCCGGCAACGGCGATAATCCTCATCCGTCATACCTAGGAGGTGCGCCGCATCATATTCCGAAAGCGCTGCGGTGATCGCGGGCGCCACACCGGTACTTTGCTGCCACGCAAGCGCGGCTTGGACGAGTTGGGTACGAAGAGGAGGGTGCATGGCGGTACTATAGCGCGATAAAGGACGTGATTTCCGTGGTATGGCGTGGCGCCGAGTGCGCCAACACACCGCCTTTGCCTTTTCCCCCCACCCGGTCTAGTATACAAGAGTCTCCTTTCCGCGATGGAGGGTATGCAGCGATGGCAACCGATCCGAATAACCCCGGCAACTTCGGCAATCTCATGGGCCAGGCCATCGGCTGGGGCCGAGACCAATGGCAGCGAGAAAAAGTAAAGCAGGCGAACGCGGAGCGTGCCGCGTTGCGCCAGCGCAATCTGGCCGAGGCCGCCCGTAATCAGGCTGAGATCGATAGGCTAGATGAGAAACTTAGATTTGAACGGAATCAGTTTCTCGCAGATGCCGCGAATCTCGAGGTCATTGCGCAGGCTTACGCCTGGGCGTTGGATGATCTCGCGAAGCACTACAAGATCCCCCGCGAGAGGGTCGAACAGAAGGTGCTGGAGTATCGCGAACGCCTCGCGCACTACAAATCCGGTCATCACCGTAGGGCGCTCAGTTCCCCGGAAGAGGCCGCGGCGTATCAGGCCTTGTCCCTAGATCAGCAGTCGGAGTTTGATTATGTGGGCAGCGCCGAGCGTAAGCCGTGCTTTCTGGACTGGCTCGATACCAAAATCGCGCAGGAACGGGTAGAACAAAACCCCCAGATCCCACCCGATGGCCCGCGCACCAAGCGCGCGAGCGGCACTTGGATCGCAAAGGACTTTTATAAGGAATTAAATTAAGCGCGCGGCTTTTCGTCGTTGTTAACGTCATGCCCCGTCTTTTT
>JAJYQN010000083.1 GCA_021794595.1 Pseudomonadota bacterium | reverse complement strand
TACCAAACTCGGTGGTATTATGGGATGGTTTGTTGTAAGTCCTTGATTTATTGGCTCCCCGGGAAGGACTTGAACCTCCGACCCGGTGATTAACAGTCACCTGCTCTACCGACTGAGCTACCGGGGATCGCAAGGTTCGCTATCCTACGAACCTCGGGTCCCAACGTCAAGGCCGACTTCAGGTTAAGGAAGCTGGGCTGTGGCTGCTGCCCGTCGTCCGGCTTGTAAGAAGCGGTCTAATCTTTCTACGGCGGAGGCTAGGGTCGCGTCGCTTGTGGCATAAGAAAACCGCAAATGACCGGGCGCGCCAAAGGCCGAACCCGGGACCACCGCGACACCCGTTTCCTCCAAGAGCCGTTCGGCCAAAATCTGGTCGCTTGCGATGTTAAGGTCAGCGAGGGCTTGTGAGATTTCGGGAAAGAGGTAAAAGGTCCCATCGGCCGCTTGGCACCGAATTCCCGGCAGGGCGTTGAGTTGGCTGTGTAGCCAATCATGACGGGTTTTGAACGCCTCGCGCATCGGGACGATGGAGTCGGTTCCGGAGCGCAAGGCGGCTTCCGCCGCCACCTGTGAAATCGAGGTAGGGTTTGATGTGCTTTGGGACTGGATGGTGGTCATGGCCTTGATGAGCTCAGCGGGCCCGGCCGCGTAGCCGATGCGCCAGCCGGTCATCGCATAGGCCTTTGAGACGCCGTTTAAGACGATCGTTCGGTCAGCCAGGTCAGGACAGACATTGACGATGTTCGCAAACGGTTCCGGCCCCCAGCTGATGTGCTCGTACATATCGTCGGTGGCGATAAAGACATGGGGGTAGCGGCGCAAGACCTCACCTAAGGCGGCGAGCTCGGCACGCGTGTACACGGCTCCCGTGGGGTTCGAGGGGCTATTCATCACAAAGAGCTTGGTTTTATAAGTCAGCGCCGTATCGAGTGCCTCAGGGGTCATCTTGAAGCCCTGCTCGATGGTCGTCGGGACAATAACCGGGGTGGCGTCCGCCAAAAGAACCATGTCGATATAAGAGACCCAATAAGGGGCCGGAATCACGACCTCATCATCGGTGTCGAGAAAGGCTTGGGCGAGGTTGTAAAAGCTTTGCTTGCCGCCCACGGACACGAGCACCTGGGACGTGGTAAAATGGAGCCTGTTCTCGTGCGCGAATTTTTGTACGATGGCATCTTTGAGGCTGGCTGTGCCATCGACCGCGGTATATTTCGTGAAGCCTTCCCGGATCGCCTGGATGGCTGTCTTTTTGATCAGCTCCGGGGTATCGAAGTCCGGTTCTCCGACGCCGAGATCCAAGATATCGCGACCCTCGGCTTTGAGTTTTTTGGCGCGCGCTGTCACGGCCAACGTAGGCGAAGGCTTGATGCGGCCGATACGGGCCGATAATGTCAGTTTAGGCAAGCGGAAACCTTTTCGGGCGTTTGGTCGCCCGTATATTACCCTGGATGGCGATGCAACCAAAGCGGAACCCTGAACGTTTTGAGATCGCGAGCAACTACGCTCCGGCGGGTGATCAGCCGGCGGCGATCGAGGCCCTGGCGGCCGGTCTCCAAGAGGGCCTTGCCTACCAGACGCTCCTGGGCGTTACGGGGTCCGGCAAGACCTTTACGATCGCCAACGTCATAGCGAAATTACAGCGCCCGGCCCTTATTCTCGCGCCCAATAAGACGTTGGCGGCGCAGCTCTATTCCGAGATGCGCGATTTTTTCCCCGATAACGCGGTCGAGTATTTCGTCTCTTACTACGACTACTACCAGCCTGAGGCCTATGTGCCGGCGTCCGATACCTATATCGAAAAAGACGCCGCGATCAACGAGCATATCGAACAGATGCGGCTTTCCGCGACCAAGGCCTTGCTCGAGCGCCCGGATGCCATCATCGTAGGGACGGTGTCGGCGATTTACGGACTGGGCGATCCCGCCGCTTATCACGCCATGATTTTGCATTTAAAAAAGGGTGCGCTTTTTGATCAGCGGGCGATCCTAAAGCGGCTCTCGGAGATGCAGTACACGCGCAACGACATCGAACTTAAGCGCGGAACCTTTCGGGTGCATGGGGATGTGATCGATATCTTCCCGGCCGAATCGGACCAGCTTGCGGTGCGGGTCGGGCTCTTCGACGAAACGATCGATGACCTTTTTGAGTTCGATCCTCTGACGGGCGACGTCGTGACCCGTTTAGGGCGCGCCACGATCTACCCGAAATCCCACTATGTGACGCCGCGCGATACCATCACCGGAGCGGTCGACCTGATCCGGGAAGAGCTGCGGCTGCGGCTTGAAGAGCTGCATGCGGCCAATAAGCTCCTGGAGGCTCAGCGACTGGCCGAGCGCACCCGATTTGACCTCGAGATGATGAAGGAGTTGGGTTACTGTTCGGGTATTGAGAATTACTCGCGTTACTTATCCGGGCGTAAGGCCGGCGAGCCGCCCCCGACCTTGATTGATTACCTGCCTAAGAACGCCCTCTTGGTGGTTGATGAAAGCCACGTCACCATGCCGCAACTCGGCGGTATGTACCGGGGTGACCGCGCCCGTAAGACGACGCTCGTGGAATATGGTTTTCGACTGCCCTCGGCGCTCGACAATCGGCCGCTGAAGCTCGAGGAGTTCGAGGCCCTCATGCCGCAAACGATCTTTGTGTCGGCCACCCCGGGGCCCTACGAGGCGGCGCGCACCTCGACCGTAGTCGAGCAGGTGGTGCGCCCGACAGGGCTCGTGGACCCGGAGATCGAGGTTCGGCCCGTGACCCATCAGGTCGATGATCTTTTGGCCGAGGTGCGGCTGCGCGCGGCCCGGGATGAGCGGGTACTCGTCACCACCCTCACCAAGCGCATGGCCGAAGACCTCACCGAGTATTTTCATGAGCACGGGGTTAGGGTGCGGTACCTGCATTCCGACATCGATACGGTCGAGCGGGTCGAGATCATACGGGACTTACGGGCCGGGGCCTTCGATGTCTTAATCGGGATCAACCTTCTGCGCGAAGGGCTCGATATCCCCGAGGTGTCGCTGGTGGCGATCCTCGATGCCGATAAGGAGGGGTTCTTGCGCTCGACGCGGTCCTTGATCCAAACGATTGGGCGCGCCGCCCGGCATTTGACCGGCCGTGCAATCCTTTATGCCGATCGGATCACCGATTCCATGCGCGCCGCCATCGATGAAACCGATCGTAGGCGGGCAAAGCAGGTCGCCTTTAATAAGGCTCATGGTATTACCCCGCAAGGGGTCGTGAAGGCGGTCAAGGAATTGATCGAAGGCGTGCCCGGGCGGGCGGTCCCTGGAAGTGTCGGCAGGCCCGAAGAAAACGCCCGTTCTCTGTCCCCAGAGGCCTTGGGCAAGCTTTTGAAAAAGCTTGAAAAAGACATGTATCGGCACGCCCAGGGGCTGGAGTTCGAGCAGGCGGCCAAGTTGCGGGATCGGATCAATGCCCTAAAGCGCAGCGCCTTAAGCCCCGGGTCTGCGGAACGGATGGCCGAGGGCTGACGTCGTGGGCCTTGCTTGCCCGTTGTTTGGGGCCGCTTTCTTATGGTATGGTGCGCAGCCCGGAGGCGCGTAGCTCAGTGGTAGAGCACTACCTTGACATGGTAGTGGTCGGTGGTTCGATCCCACTCGCGCCTACCAAATCCTTTACACGAATGCCGGGGATTCCTGTGGCCTTACGAGACACTGCCTACCGATGCCTGTAATTACCCTGCCCGACGGAAGTCGGCGCGAGTATGAGAATGCCGTGACCGTAGCCCAAGTAGCGGCCGACATCGGCGCGGGCTTGGCGCGCTCGGCTCTGGCCGGGCGGGTCGACGATCGGCTTGTCGATACCTCTTTCACGCTCGATCACGATGCCCGCCTGGCGATCGTGACCGACCGGGATCCCGAGGGTCTGGAGGTTCTGCGGCATTCGACGGCACACCTTTTGGCGCACGCGGTAAAGACCCTGTATCCCGCGGCCCAGGTCACCATAGGGCCCGTGATCGACGACGGATTTTACTACGATTTCGCCTATGAGCCTGGGTTTAGTCCAGACGACTTAAAGCGAATCGAAGACCGCATGCGCGAGCTCGCGCGGCGCGATATCCCGGTGGAACGCCAGACTATGGAGAGGGCCCAGGCGATCGGCTTTTTCGAAGACTTGGGCGAGGCGTATAAGGCCGAGATCATCCGCGATTTGCCGGCGAGCGAGACCTTGTCCCTATACCGCCAAGGCGATTTCGTCGATTTGTGTCGAGGTCCCCATGTGCCGTCCACCGGCCGCCTCAAACACTTTAAGTTGATGACGCTCGCCGGCGCTTACTGGCGCGGCGATTCGCGTAATCCCATGCTGCAGCGCGTCTACGGGACGGCGTTTGCGAGCCGCGAGGCGCTCGAGGAGCATATCCGGCGCTTAGAAGAGGCCGAGCGGCGGGACCATAGACGGATTGGCCGGGCGCTCGATCTCTTCCATATCCAGGAAGAGGCCCCGGGGATGATCTTTTGGCATGATCGGGGCCTACGCGTTTATCAGGCTATAGAGCAGTATATTCGTAGGCTCCTGCGGGCCCATGGCTATCAAGAGGTGCGTACGCCCCTCATTATGGATAAAAGCCTCTGGGAGCGTTCCGGGCACTGGGACAAGTTCGCAGACGGCATGTTCACGACCTCGTCGGAAAAACGCGAATACGCGGTCAAGCCCATGAATTGTCCGGGGCATGTCCAGATTTTTAATCAGGGCCTGAAAAGCTACCGCGATCTACCCTTGCGCTTAGCCGAGTTCGGGTCCTGCCATAGGAACGAGCCATCAGGGACCTTGCATGGCCTGCTGCGGCTCCGGAACTTCGTCCAGGACGATGCCCATATTTTTTGCGCCGAGGCCGACATCCAGTCGGAGGTCGGCGCCTTTATCGATCTTCTCTACCGGGTGTATGCCGATTTCGGTTTCCGTGAGGTCTTGGTTAAGCTGTCGACCCGTCCGGACAAGCGTGTGGGGAGCGAGGCCCTCTGGGACAAGGCCGAGGCGGCTTTAACGCAAGCGCTGGCGCACAAGGGTCTCGCTTATGATCTGCAGCCGGGAGAAGGGGCCTTTTATGGTCCGAAGATCGAATTTGCGCTCAAAGATAGCCTCGGCCGGGTTTGGCAATGTGGCACGATACAGGTGGATTTTGCGATGCCTGAGCGGCTGGGGGCGAGTTTCATCGCAGCCGACGGCAAGAAGGCTATGCCGGTTATGTTACACCGCGCTATCCTAGGGTCACTTGAGCGCTTCATAGGGATACTGATCGAGGAGCACGCCGGGGCCTTGCCGCTGTGGCTGGCGCCGGTTCAGGTAGTGGTCTTGGGGATCGCCGACCGGCATGCCGATCGCGTCCAAAATGTGGAAAAAGAACTGCGTGCGGCTGGTTGGCGAGCGGAGTCGGACTTGAGAAACGAGAAGATAGGCTTTAAGATCCGCGAGCATACCATGCAGAAGGTTCCCTATTTGGTGGTTGTGGGCGACCGCGAGGTCGAAGAGGGAACTGTGTCGGTTAGAACCCGCGAAGGAGTCGATCTTGGCGGGATGGTGGTGGGTGCCCTCACTGCGCTGGTCGGGGCAGGGTTGGCCAATCCGGGAAGTGGGGAGGGGTAGGCTATCGTTCAGGAACGCGAGACGCGGCTTAATGGGCAGATTAATGCTCCGCGCGTAAGGTTAATTGGCGCCGATGGTTCACAGGTCGGCATTGTCCCCATTGCGGAGGCTTTGAAGAGCGCAGAATTGGCCGCTTTGGACCTTGTGGAGATATCGCCCAATGTGTCGCCGCCGGTTTGCCGTATCATGGATTACGGCAAGTTTCAGTACGAGGAAAGCAAACGGCGCCACGTTGCCAAAAAGAAGCAAAAGCAGATTCAGGTGAAGGAGGTGAAGTTCCGCCCCGGCACCGACGTAGGCGACTACGAAGTAAAGGTACGCAACCTCATTCGCTTCCTCGAAAATGGGGATAAGGCGAAGATCACTCTTCGGTTCCGGGGTCGGGAAATGGCCCACCAGGATATTGGGATGGAGCTTTTGAAGCGGGTCGAAGGGGATTTGTCGCAGTACGGAACGGTCGAACAGCGTCCGCGTTTGGAAGGACGGCAGATGGTGATGGTGGTAAACCCTAAAAAATAGGGGATGATTCGGGCTCTAGGTAATAGGAAGTGGGCTGTAAAACGACCGTCTCAAGCGAAGCGAAAAGGCCTTGATCGGGCTGCTTGAGCGGGACCATGACAAGAGCGCACAGCGCAAGGGGATAGTATGCCGAAGTTGAAATCAAACCGTGGAGCCGCAAAGCGCTTCAAAAAGAGTGCTGGCGGTTTTAAGTGTCGTCACTCGCATCTGCGGCACATATTGACGAGCAAAACCACGAAGCGCAAACGCCATTTGCGCGCCGATCGCTTAGTCCATCCCTCGGATGTGGCAGGCGTCACTCGCATGCTTCCTTACGCCTAACGCAGGAGTCTTCCCATGCCACGTGTAAAACGCGGAGTTACCGCCCGGGCCCGGCATAAAAAGGTCACAGCGCTCGCCAAGGGGTATCGCGGCGCGCGCAAGAACGTCTTTCGGGTTGCCAAACAAGCGGTCGCCAAGGCCGGCCAGTACGCCTACCGCGATCGGCGCGATCGCAAGCGTCAGTTCCGGGCCCTTTGGATCGTGCGTATCAACGCCGCCGCCCGCGAATGCGGGTTGAGCTATAGCCGTTTGATGGATGGCTTGCGTAAGGCCTCCATTGCCATCGACCGCAAGGTCTTGGCCGATATCGCGGTGGCTGATAAGGCCGCCTTCGCGGCCCTTGCCGAGAAGGCCAAAGCTAGCCTTTCTTTAGCCTAGGAGCGCACTCTAGGCGATGGACGAGCCGTTCATAGAAAGGCTTGAGCGGCTCGAGAAGGAGGCGATGCAAGCCTTGTCGGGCGTGTCCGACGTGGGCGCGCTTGAGGGGTGGCGCGTACGCTTCCTCGGAAAGAGCGGCCTGCTCACCGAGGAACTGAAGCGCATAGGAACGCTGTCCGCGGCCGAGCGGCCGCGCGCCGGCCAGCTCGTCAATACCCTAAAGAAGGCCTTGGACGAGGCGCACGGTGCGCGCTTAAGCGTACTCGTGGCCGATCAACAGAAGGCGCAACTCCGGGCCGAGGCCGTCGATGTCACGCTCCCCGGACGGGGTTTGGGTGTCGGCAGCCTTCATCCGCTGACTGCGGCCTTGCGACGCATGGAGGATATCTTTGCGGCCCTTGGGTTTAGTCAGGCGAGCGGCCCCGAGGTCGAAGACGAGTTCCACAACTTCGAGGCCCTCAATATCCCGGCCCACCATCCGGCGCGGGCCATGCATGACACCTTCTATCTCCCCGACGCGCATCTTTTGCGGACCCATACCTCGACTGTGCAGATCCGCTTTATGGAGAACAATACCCCTCCATTTCGGATCATAGCGCCCGGGCGCGTATACCGGGCCGATGCCCCCGACCCCACGCATAGCCCCATCTTCCATCAAGTGGAAGGTCTGGTGGTTGGCGAGGGGATCCATATGGGCCATTTGAAGTCGACCTTGCACAAGTTTCTCGAGGGCTTTTTTGAGCGGCCCTTAAAGTTGCAATTGCGGCCCTCGTACTTCCCCTTTACCGAGCCATCGGCCGAGGTCGACGTGAGTTGTCTTTTGTGCCAAGGGGCGGGCTGTCGTGTCTGTAAAGGTACGGGTTATGTGGAGGTGCTCGGCTGCGGTATGGTTCATCCCGCCGTGCTCGCCCGGGTCGGGATCGATGCCGAACGGTTCAGCGGGTTTGCGTTTGGCATGGGTGTCGAGCGGCTTTTGATGCTGCGCGACGGGGTTCCCGACCTCCGGCTTTTTTACGAAAACGACCTCCGATTTTTGCGAAGCTTGCGGTGAGCGTGTGCGTATAAGCGAAAACTGGTTAAAGGATTGGCTGGATACGAAGCTCAGTTTTTCTGAGTTGCCGGCCTATTTAGTGCGCGGCGGCTTCGAGGTCGAAGGCTCGGGAACCGCCGGACCCTCGCTCCCTCAGGTCGTGGTCGCGCGCATCGAGGAGACCAAGCCCCATCCCGATGCCGAACGGTTGCAGGTCTGTCGCGTGGATTGCGGGGATGGGGTCTTGCGCACCATTGTCTGCGGGGCGGCCAACGCGCGACCCGGTCTCGTGGCACCCTTGGCCTTACCGGGCGCTGTCGTGGGCGAACGGACGATCGCGGCCACTAAAGTGCGCGCTGTGTATTCCGAGGGCATGCTCTGTTCGGGGTCGGAGTTGGGGCTGCACGACACCGAGGGTTTATGGGAACTGCCGCCGGACGCGCCGCTTGGGGTGTCTCTAAGCGAGTACTGCCATTTTTCTGAACCCTACCTCGATGTCGCCGTCACCCCTAATCGCGGCGACTGTTTGAGTGTGAAGGGGATGGGGCGCGAGATTGCGGCCTTGACTGGTAGCCGTTACCGGGCGCCCAAGCCACGTATCACGCGGGTCCACGGCTCGGCCCCGCGAGTCTCGGTGCGTGATGCCGTCCGTTGTCCGCGCTACTGTGTCCGGACCATTGCGAAAATAAGGCCCGGCTGCGTGAGTCCCCCGTGGCTTGTGGAGCGCTTGCGGCTGAGTGGAATCGCGAGTCGCCACCCGGTGGTCGATGTGACGAACTACATCATGCTGGATTTGGGGCAACCCCTACATGCCTTCGATAGCGATCTCGTTGCAGATTTTTTGGAGGTCCGCACTGCCGCCCTTGGTGAGACGCTCAGGCTTCTTGACGGGAGCACGCCGGCTTTAACGGCGGACGATCTCGTGATCGCCGATCAGGAAGGGCCAGTGGCGTTGGCGGGTGTCATGGGCGGGATACGCACGGCTGTGGGTGCCGAGACTCAGAACGTCTTGCTGGAAGCGGCCTATTTTCGGCCAGAGACCTTGTCCCGGACGGCCCGGCGCCTGGGTCTCACCACCGAGGCGGCGTTGCGCTTCGAGCGGGGGGTCGACCCGGAGCTGGCCAGTCTAGCTTTAGAGCGCGCGACCGCCCTCATTATGAAGATCGCCGGCGGCCAGGCAAGCCCGGTGACCGAGCAGGCGGTGCCCGGACATTGGCCCAAGCGTGAGCCGATTCGACTCCGGTTTGCTCGCATCCAGCAGCTGCTGGGGGTTCCCGTGCCCCGTATTCAGGTGAGCCGGTTCCTGAAGGCCCTCGGGATGGTGGTGACCGGGTCTCATGGCGATCTTCTGGTGATGCCCCCTCGTTTCCGCTTCGATATTCAAGGCGAGATCGACCTTGTAGAAGAGATTGCCAGGCTGTGGGGTTACGACCATATCCCGGCCGTAGAACTACCCATGGCTTGGCAAACGCCCCCGCCCGCGGCCTCCGGGATGCGGCGGGTGGCGGACCTGCTCTGTGATCGCGACTATTTCGAGGCCGCGACCTTAAGTTTGGTTGACCCCACGGAGCAGGCCTTGTGGGGATTTTCCTCACCGGTCCTTTTGCGGAACCCGCTGGCCGCTCCCTGGGCTCAGCTGCGCCCCAGTCTGATTCCCGGGCTGATGGCGGCCGCCGTCCATAATCGCCGCCGCCAACAGGGGCGTTTGCGGCTTTTTGAGATCGGGACCTGCTTTGCGGCGTCCAAGGAGGGGGTGTCCGAGGTCACCAAGGTGGCGGGGCTGATATTGGGCCCGGTGCTGCCGGAACAGTGGGGGGTCAAGGCCCGGGGTGCGGACTTTTTCGATCTGAAAGGCGATCTCGAGGCGTTATGCGCCTTGGCGCAGGTCACGCCGCTGACGGTGGCCCGCGATTTCCCCTTTCTCCAGCCGGGCGTTTCGGCGGCCCTGCTGGTGGGCTCGGAGACGGTGGGGTGTCTGGGGGCAGTGAGCCCCGAACTGCGCCGCAAGTGGGGGCTTGAGGAGCCGGTTTTTGTGTTTGAGATAGAGGCTCGCCTCTGGGGCGCCCGAGGGCCGAAACGGGCCGAGGAGCCCTCGCGTTTTCCCTCTGTGCGCCGGGACATTGCGCTCGTGGTCGCTGCGGAGGTCGCGGCCGGTGATCTCTTGGATACCGTCCGGAGAAGCGCCGGCACGCTCTTGCAAGACCTTGTCCTATTTGACGTTTATCAAGGCGAAGGTCTTGATTTTGGAACTAAAAGTTTGGCCTTAAGCTTGACCTTACAAGACTTCTCGCGCACTCTTAACGATGAGGTTGTCGATAAGACCATGGCGCATGTCGTTTCCGCGCTTGAGACAGCCCACCGCGCACGGTTGCGGCAATAACAAGAAAGTCTGGCGTCAAAGGGAAGGGACTATGGCACTGACAAAGGCG
>JAJYQN010000066.1 GCA_021794595.1 Pseudomonadota bacterium | reverse complement strand
GAGCCAAGCCATCTAACGGGTGTTTTCGCCCCGTTGAAAGACCCAGTGATGTTCAGCCAGGTACATATCGATCATGGCGCTTTAACGTGGCCAGGTGACGTAGACCTCGCGCCGGACGCCATGTATGACGCTATCAAGACGCATGGGGAATGGGTACTCCGCTAAAATGGGCAGTCTCACCGTTTTGCCTATTGTTGGACCTCACCGGGCACCCGGAGAACCCAGCAAAATCAGGGTATCCACTCAGCCTGGGTCAGCAACCACGAGACAGAACGATACATACTGTCTCCTGCACCCCCTCACAACATCCACACGGAAAATCATGGCGCACGCGAGACAACATCCACGGGTGTTACACCGCAGATGGGTGCCGTACAATTTAGGCTGTGCCACAGTTGGTTGTTGAAGTCAAACCAACCATTTCATTTATTGCTAATAATCCATTCGTTATATCTTTGGCTCTGCAGCGGAATTAGTGGGTATCATTTAGCTCTTGGTGCCGATTAGAAACTGGTAGAACCGCCGCCACACTGCGTCGTAAACCGCATCTTCTTGTTCATCACGCGCACGGCGCCACAGGGCCCACCCGTCTCATCGATGTATTTTAAGACCAGCATCCAGGCGGGGAGCTTGCGGACTTTCTCATCGGTGCTGACACGCCGGATCAGTTCCCCGCCCAAGACCCAAAGGTAATCGGCGTATTTCTTCACCGTTTTCCTCGTTCGCCGTTCGGCGATCAAGGCTAAGAGAATAGGGTGTGAACTCCGCCACGATCCGCTCGCCGACGGGCACGTCTCGGTCCGGGAAGCTCGCCCAGCTTTCCGCCCAGCGGTCGATATCTATAACAATAAGTCTTGAGCTTCGCCGTGGCATCCGAAGACGCCCGTGGCGAACCCTGTTGAGAGGAGATATATACTCTGCTCGTGCAGGACGCCCATTTCGACATACCGCCCGCCAACGGGAAACCCAGCTAGACCGCGGCACGGAAAACCCGCGGGCACTGGTGTGACCAACTGGCACCCGCCGTCTGGTGCCAGTTGGTCTCGGCCCGCAATGCCGCGGCAGCCTGGTATGACGCGAACTATATACCGCAAATGCACGAAGCCGTCCGTTCCGTTCTGGAATATGCCACGCTCGGTATCGCCGCCATCGCCGATCTGGGGCTTTTCTGCGTGACGTACCTCTATGCCATCGGCGAGCCCGCCTTGGCTGCGACAGCCAACGGTATCCTCAGCTGGGTTCAGGGTTCTGTGTTTTTTGTGTTCGGGCTTTACTTCCTGTGTACGTGGCTTGCGCGCCGATACCCAGACCGCCCTTCCCGCAAACCCGCCAGAGCGCTGAAGGACACCAGGGAGATGGCACAAACCGCGGTATTGGCGCCGGGGAACTGGGATAACCTCGGAGTCGAGCTCGGCCGGATTTGTGGGCCTGACCCACGGAAATCGACGGGTTGGGTCAAAGGCGCGACTGCCTGGTTCGTGGGTCTGGCCGGGCAGCTGCTTGGCGCTATCGTGCTCGAAAAATCGCTGACCGCGGGTGTTTATGCAGGCGACTTTCTGTTGGCACTAGGAGTAGTCTTCATGTATTCCATTGCGCAGTTCTGGCAGCTGTTGCATGTACGATGGCAGGCGCGCCACCCGGAAAATTACTCGCCCTGTGGATTCGTCCCCCTGCTGGTGTTGCCGGGCTATTTGCGTAAAACCAGACATACCGACGACGCATCTGCCGGCAGCACGCCGCAGTAACACTGTCGGGGTAACCTGGCTCCGCGCTATGCCGTGTATCCCGCCCCCATCGAGTGCCTCTTGCTCTCGCCGCGACGGCAACCGGGCGGGCGCACGAGCACTTGCCAGACCTGCGGATAGGGTTGTACGACGAGGATGTGCAAGGCCGCAAGCACGCTTTCCCAGCCCCCGGCGTGCCGAAGGCCCGGCGCGCTGACCTCAGAGGCTCGCGCCTCGAGATTCTGGCGCAGTTACAGTGGGGGCGCGGGCTATGGGTACCAGCCCTGACTGCACGATGGGTAAAGAAGTCGAATATCGGCGCCTGTTCCTCGAATACGCCGTGCGTAAGGACACCCCGCCGAAGGAACCCGTCATCACCGAGGGCGCCCTGCACGCAGATAAAGAGACGGTGTGTCGAGGGCCGGGCCGGTGGCCTCCCCCCACGAAACGGCGGTTGTCCACGGCCGCCGGCAAGAGCCTCCGCCCATCGCCAACCGACAAGCCGGTCCTGCGGATTACGTGTCCTCGCGTCGCTCCCCCTGGCGCACAGCGGAAGAAGAAACTCGACCCGTCCCGCTCCTGCGCATCGTAAGCGCTACGCCACTCAGGACAAGACCCGCAGCCAGCACGAAGCGATACGTGAGGGCCTCTTGCAGAAAGAGCCAGCCGCCCAGGGCCACCATCACCGGCACCGCGAGCTGAATCGTGGCCGCCACGACCGTCGCGAATCGTGGCAAGAGCGCATACCACAGGAGATAGACAAGCGCCGACGTGACGCTGCCGGAGATGACCGCCTCGGCAAGACCGAGCGGGTGCACGGGTCGGTGCGCGATCCCCAGCAGGGAGCGGATCACGGCGAGACCTAGGGCCAAAAGGGCCGCGTACACAAAATTGGCCGTGGTCTGCGCGAGCGGGTTGTCCCGTTCCCGTCCCGACATCGAATAGAGACCCCAGGCGCTACCGGCGATCAACATGCCGATCACAGCCCACGGGGCCGGGGTGTGGAGGCACAGGGCGACCAGCGTATAGAGGCCAGAGAGCGCTAGGCTGAAGTTGCTATCCCGTTCGAAGAGATTTCCCTTGGCATTCAAGCCTTTTTGTAGAAATCCGGTGGTCGCGTTCTGACTACACCACCAACTGACCGATCAGATCCAGCGCGCGGCGTTGGAGCGGGTTCGATTGGGTCGTCACGGTAAAGGTGGGGTCATCGTGAGCGCAGGACGTGCAGCAGGTGTTGCGCACGATGGTGGCGAGTTCGGTGAGAAGCGTCTTAAAGCTATGGATCGGGGTGCCATCCTCGTGGTGTCGACGGGCAACTTTCGCTTTCGCTCCGGGGGAGCGCTCGGCCGGAGCGACCGGATCACGGGTGGCCTTGGCCGCTTGATCTTCATCGGCGAAGAGCAGCTCGCGCCAGGCCTCCTTCAGATGCCATTCGACGTAGTAGGCCAGCATACAGAGGAAGATGTGGGCACGCACTCGGTCAGCGAGGCGGTGATGGATGGGACGGACCTTGAGGTCGACCGTTTTCATCGAGCGAAACGCTCGCTCGACCTGCGACAAGGACTTGTAGTGACGCACACAACTGGCGCTGTCTAGGCGCTCAGGGCTGACCGAGGTGCGGATGATGTAGATTCCATCGAGCGCTGCTTCCGCGGCGATAGCGTCCTCCTTGCGGGCGAAGGTCAGACTCGTGTCGGGGATGGTGAGAGTGAAGTGCTTGGCCATCTTGTAGCGATTGATGACGCGGCCTACGGCAAGACCGATGTTATCCTGCCCCTTCAGACGTCCGGCGGCGATGCGGGTCTGGATTGTGCGCAACGCCTCTTCGGTGGCACTGAGCAGGTCCTCACGCTTGTGGCGGCGGAGCTTGGCCAGCTCCGGGTTACGACAGGCCACGAGCCGCTCGCCTGGATAATCGGGGTGAGTGATCTCACAGAGATTCGTCTCATCAAAAAGATCGGGCTGAAGGGTTTCGTCTTCGACCAAGGCGCGAATGGAAGTGCTCTTCAACGCCGTGATCCAGTCGAGGCCGCCCTGGTCTCGAAGGGCCGTAATCGCGGCACTACTGATCATGCCACGGTCACCGACCATCACGAACCGCGTGATGCCGAATTCGTCTTTGACGCGGGTGATCTCGGGCATGAGGGTCGTGGGGTCCGCCGTATTGCCCTCGTGCACGGTAACGGCCACAGGACACCCCCGGTCATCGGTCAGGAGCCCATAGTTCACCTGCAAAGTCCCGCGGCGGCCGTCGCGTGAGTAGCCGCGTCGCGCGAGCGGGCATGTGGTCCCTTCAAAGTAACTGGAACTTAAATCATAGAGCACGAGACCATCGGCCTTAAGATGCCGGGCCGCCAACTTCTTCTGGATGCGGTCCTGGCGGGTCAGCAGCCAGTCCATGGCGGCATAGCAGTCCTGCTCATTTGTCTCGGTCACCCCGAAGGTGTCGGCGAGCGTCGTGGTGGCCCAGGAGCGGGTCATGGCGAGTTTGGTCTGGGGATCGAGGATGCGCGCGGCGATCATGGCGAGCACAAGATTCCGCTCAGGGCAGGGCTTGCTCGCAATGAGCACGGGCAGGCCCAGACGCTCCATCATCCGCTGCATCGCCTCCACGTGCCCTGCGGGCTGTGAGCGCAGGACCGTGAAGGCTGCACCTACCGGCACGAAGGTCTCGCCCTGCAAGCTGCGGCGGATCATCGTGATAAGCGGTTCGGGCAAGTGCGAGAGATTGCCGAGTGTCTCGTTGCGGACCCGGCCCTCTTCCCGAAAGCTGCGTCGCAGCAGATGGGAATGATAGACCCGGCCGTTATAGTGGCGGGTCGTTGTCACTACGTAAGCGGCGCCTGTTCTCTTGGGCATAGGCATTACATACGCCATATACACGCGAATGTCAACACATTACGCCACACTTTAGTGACTACACTCCAACCACCCAAAAAGCCCCTAAATCCCAGAAAACCCCTGGAATCACCGGACCTTGCGTGAAAGAGACGTTACTACGGCTGGGGCAACTTCAGGCTAGGAGCCCACCGAGGACGTGGCTGGTGGTAGGCCGCTCGCCCCGTCGCACGGCTCCCAGGAACATGGTCCATTGCACGGCAAAAAAGAGCAGCAGGGCGCCCATGGCGGCTCCCAGAACAAGATAGGTATAGGAGAAGGCGGCCGCATAAAGACAGAGCCAAAAAGCGTTCATTCCCGGGCGCGCGAGCCTGCGGCCGCCGGACAGCAACATAAGTACGACCGCTCCGCTCGCAAGACGCACCAAAGTAAAGAGTGTCGGGCCTATGAGGTGGTGTACGAGCGCGCCCCGCGCAAGGAGACTATTGGCGGCCATGCCGATGAGGACCACCAGGGTCAGCGACACGTCGCTCGCTCGCGACAGGTACGGATACTTTGTCATGACGTCCGACGCATAGTGATGAATTTCTCCGCGCTAGTCGAATAAACGGCAAGTATGGCATCATAATGGTGTTTGCAGGGCCCTATAGTAAGGGCGACAGCAAAACCTTGCAGCCTTTCTTCCGCGCCGTCATCGATAACGTGGAGCCGACACCGCGGCGCCCGGGGCCGACTGTGATCAACTTAATGCCGGTTGGTATGGGCTTATCCGTAAAGGCGTAGGCCAGCGATACAGGCCGCGCGTAGTAAACATGCACCCCATTGTCTCCGTGGAGCGTGCGACAGCATCCTCCGCGTTCGGCTGTCGGCCTATAGCCTCGAGCGCAACGTCGAAGCCGCCGACCTCGCTATTCCCTGCCAGGGTTAACGTCAAGGTGTCGCTGTCGCGATACATGCCCATCGCTTGGCGACACCTGAGAATAGGGATTCCCGCATCCACTCTGTTCCGCATAAGTATGTTGTTTGGAAAGCCTTTAATGACGCCTCTCATGATGAGTGAAGTCAAAGTATGGGGCAAGAGAGGCCCGCACCTCGGGTATCGGCAGAGCCCTTGAGAGAGATCTCCTCGTATTTGACAGGACACCTCAGACGATCGACGAAGACATTGTCCTGCAAGGGCCCCCGAGTCATCCATGCTGATGGTGACGCTATGGGCCTTCAGAATATCCATAAAGGCCGCAGAGGTAAATCGCGCTGTGTTTTGTTGGTATTGAAGATTGCGGGTGTCCCGTGGCGTTCCAGGGCGTCACACAGGAGTCGGCCTTACTCAACCGCCGGGCCACGCCCATCAGCGATTCCGCGGGTGCGCGCGCAAGCAGAATGTGTTCGACGCCGCCATCAACGACGTCGCGCAAACGGCTTAAGTCACAATCTTCAACCCCGTTACTATGTTCCTCCCAATAGGGAGTACAGCCAGTCCGGCCCGGCATGATGGCGGCCCCTGTGTCCCTCATTATGTCTGTTGTGACTCTATGCCGATGGCGTCACTACCCCAAGGTTATCTATAATTGAGATGGACACATCCCTAATCAACTCGGAGGCCCACCATGAAAAATACGTCCCCACCCCCACAATATCGAGAGACCATGGGTGAGGCTTATAAAGAACTATTACAAAAAGCGGTCCATAACGCCCGCCACAGTGGCGAGCGCCTCTCCCATACCCTCACCCATCTGCGGAGCGAAATAGCCGCTTTAGGGCAGGTCAGCGATCGTGACAGCGATCGTTTGGGGCAGTTCGTCCAACGCGACCTCACCGAGGCCGCTCACTATCTGAGCAAGACCGGCCAAGAACTGAGTACATGGCTCGGGTTTGAAGAGGCGTTGATTGAGAGCACGTTCTGGCGCCTGTTTTCGGAGGCCGCTGACCAGACCACGACCGAATTGGCGGACATTGCGCTTCAAGCCGCCCATGCCGACTACCACACCGGGGAAATTGCCGGTCTCGGTACGCTCACCTGTGATAGCTGTGGGGAAAAATTACATTTTCATAAACCCGGTCATCTCCCACCGTGCCCCAAGTGTCACAGTACGCACTTTCATCGCCAAGTTTTTAGCTGACACCGTGCCTACCTCAAGTATCACTCCCTGACGGCCCGTACCACACAGGAATGGATGAGGGGGGACGGGGAAGACAAAACCCTCCAGCCCGATCTCTTCGATGAACAGAATTTGGTGGAATTTAAGCACCCCGACTATCTCGAGGAGCGGCTCATCACCTGCCACAACCCGCCGATGGCGAGACTCCGGGCTCATAAGCGCCCTGAGCTCCTGGAGACGACTGAGGATAATCTGACACACATCACCGCCCGGTTCACGGATGGATGCTTGCAGGGGGAGGACCGGATTGGGCTTACCGTGGGCCGCGTGGTCAACTGCCACAAGATGACCAAACACTTTAACGTTGGCGATCATTGATAGGATGCTGGCCTTTCCCCCAAGGACGTAGTGATCGTCGCCGAGGCAGCGCTCGATGGGTGTACCTTATTTGCGCCTCGGTCGCCCAAAACCGTGGACCTGAAAATCCGACCGATCCACCATCACTTAGCTGATCGCGTGATCGACGTGCGGCCACGCAAAGAATATGCCGCGGGTCATGTACCCAGCGCGCTCAGCATCCTGCTTGCGGAATTGGAAAGTATCCATCCGATTTGGCGCACGACATGAAGTTGTCGCCTTCTCGCGGCCCCTATTGCGTACTCGCCTATGAGCCTGTCGTCCGGCTTCGGGCGACAGGTTTTACCGCGCGACGACTCGAGGATGGTCTTCCGGAATGAAAACAAGCGGGTCTGCCGGTGGATGAGGGCGCCCCAAACACGGATGAATCCTACTGATTCATTAGTAAACATCCTAGCAGTCGCCAATCTTTGTGCTGTCGAAAACCTGACAAGATGCGTCCATCCGCCGCAGCAAGCCCGTCCGCGCAGCCTCACCTTTTTGGCACGCGCCACGATACCCAACGCATGTGCGATGAAGCCCGCATCGCCCATCGCAAACGCCTCGGCCATGAACGCCGCCTCTGCCTCGTCTGAGGTCGGATCCTCGGGTCGCAACTCATCAGTTTTTCACTCATCGCGCTCCTCGAATCGTGGCGGCGCGAAATAACGGCCCTGCGCCCAATCGATGCCGAGGGCTGCCAGGGCGGCAGCGCATGCCGCCTCCTCAACCCCTTCGGCGATCGTGCGAAACCCAAGGTCGCGGGCGAGATCCTGGAGGCCGCGGAGGATGCGTCGACCCTGCGCAGTCCGGATCCGGTTCACGAGGGCGCGATCGAGCTTGACGAACGCAAACGGCAGTTCCGTGAGATAGCGAAAAGAGGAGTAGCCGCTGCCGAAGTCATCCAGGGCGAGCCGGATGCCGAAAGCGAGAAACGGGGCAAGCGTCCGGCGCACGGCATCAAAGTCACCCAAAAACTGCCGTTCCGTGATCTCGATGACCAAGGGCTTTTCCGTGTCGGCACCCACGCAGCACGGGTGGCTGACGCGCGTGACGCGCGCGAGCAGGTCCTGCACCCGCTCGGGATGGTGGAGAAGGTCCGTTGACACATTTACGAAATAGGCGATGGGCGGGCCTGGGGACTTACGCGCGGCCGCGCAGTCCTCAATGACTTGGCAGATCATGTCGTGATCGAGGCGGTGGAGCCACTGGAAACGGTCGGCCGCCTCGATGAAACGTTCGGCCTCCAGCACCCCATGGGCGGTCACGATCCGCGCCAAGGCCTCCTTGGCCATGATCTTGCCGTCGGCCAACGCCACGATCGGTTGATAGGCGGGCCGCACCTGCCCCGAGGCAAGCGCGTTCTCGAGTTGCTGCGCGGTGGCAAAGAGGCTGCGGCCCTTGTCGCTCGCCCGGGCCAGGCGGTTGCGACCGTCACGCTTGGCCTCGTAAAGACCCATGTCGGCGTGGTTGAGCAATTCCTCCACGCTGTGGCCGTCGGCGGGAAAACAGGCAAGCCCCAGGCTCACCGTAGCGCGGACGCTGCGCACGACTCCGGCGGGGAAGGCGTGGGCCATAATGCGCGCACGCACGCGCTCGGCGAGACGACCGCCCATAGCGCAATCCGTGTCCGGCAAGAGACACAAAAATTCCTCACCGCCCCATCGCCCGCCCCGATCCTGGGCGCGTAGGAGGCCTTGAAGGACCTCTGCCACGTTCCGGATTACCCTGTCGCCCACCGCGTGACCATACCCATCGTTGATGAGTTTGAACCGGTCGATATCGAGCAATAACAGGCAGTACGTCTCCTGTTGAGGCTGGGCCTGGGCATGGTGACGTTCCAACGCCGATTGCATAGCGCCGCGGTTCAGTAAGCCGGTCAGACTGTCGAACGTGGCGAGCGTATTCAGGCGCTCGCGCAGGGCCGCTTGGGTCAGCGCCACCTGGGCCAGGTGCTGGAACGCCACAAAGGGCGCCAAGCCGAGGCGCGTGAAGTAATCCGCCTGGTCGGCATACACTGCCACGAGGCCCTGTTGACCGTCACCCACCTCGCCAAACGGGAAACTCGCGCTCACCTCTAGACCATAACGCAAGGCCTCAGTGCGCCAGGGCGCGAATGTCGGGTCCGATCGGGTGGTGGCCATTACGGGGCGGCCGCTGCCCAAGGCCCGCAGGCCCGGACTCAAGGGGCGCGTGGCCGCATCGGCCCCCAAGACCAAGGCTTGGGCGTATTCTCGAGCGGGGCCCACCGCGTAAGCCGGGCGGATGATCGCGGTGTCCGGGGCCCCGAGCCACATCCAGGCAAGGCGGATATGCCGGGAGGCAGCCACCAGCGCCTCGCAAAAGGGGTGCAAGATCCTCTCGGCGTCCTGACCCTGGGCCAGATGCGCCGCCGCTTGCAGAAGGGCCGCGGTCACGGCCTCGCGCTCCGCCTGAGCAGCCGCATCGGGCTGTGAATCGGCTACGGTCAAGGGAAACTCCCGGGCTAGTAAAGAACAGGCCTCTTGCTCCGATTGTAGACCCGATCGCGGAACTTTACTTGACGACACATCGCCGCCGCCCCGTCCCTACCCCCAGCCCGGCCGCCCGAAGTAGTAGCCCTGGCCCCAAGGAATGCCGAGTGCGGCCACTGACGCGGCCGTGGCAGCGCTCTCAATACCTTCGGCAATGGTAACAATGTTGAGATCAGCCGCCATGCGAGCGATTGCTTCGACCATGATATCGAGGCGCCGGTCCTGTCCAACGCGAACGATGAGCGCCCGCTCGATCTTCAAAAACGTAATGGGCAAATCGGCGAGATACAGGAACGACGAATAGCCACTGCCAAAATCATCGAGCGCCAGCCGTACGCCAGCATCCAGCAACGGCGTGAGCGCGCGTATGACGCCGGCCGGATCGGTAATCAGCTCCCGTTCCGTAATCTCAAGGACCAAAGATCGCCAGCGCGGGTCATCAAAGGCCCAGGGCGTCCCGTCCGTCTTGACGGCCGCCGCCCAACCGGCCAGAGAGCCAGGCGCGGCCAGCAGCGCTGTCGACACATTGACGAAGTGCAGGCGTCGCGGCAAGCCCTGCGCGCGGCGATTAGTACACCGGGTCAAGGTCTGGTTCAACACCGCCTCATCAATGGCGGTAACCAAATCACAGGCCGTTGCAACCTCGATAAACGCCCCGGCTGGGGTCACGGCCCCATCGGTCGCAATAAAACGCGCCAAAGCTTCTTCAGCGACAACAGCGGCATCGCTCAATGTAACGATCGGCTGATAGGCCGCGCGGATCCGTTGCTCGGCCAGGGCCGCGTGCAGACGGGCCGGCCAAATCCTGAATGTGTCTTCAAGAGATAGGCGATTAGCGCCGCCGTATTCCGGCTCGTGCGGGGGGGTGCCCCTATGTCCTTTGTCAAGCATTTTCTGTCGGTGCCGCATGATAAAAAGCGCCGTCACGCAACATCGCATACAGCACATCGCTGCGTCGGC
>JAJYQN010000152.1 GCA_021794595.1 Pseudomonadota bacterium | reverse complement strand
GCGATCTCAAAAGACCCGCTCATCGCGGTTCAACTGCCGCATGCGAAGTCCGGAGACCTCGTCACCGTCGAGTGGATCGACAACGAGGGGATGACGGGACACGCCGAGACCCATGTGAGTTAGGGTCACGAGCGGTAGGCGCTCAGGCCGGGCGGCGTGACTGAGTCCACGCTCGCGCGACCGTATAGATATCCTTGTGCCCAGTCGATACCAAGGTCCTTGACGATGGCCGCGGTATCGGCTGTTTCTACCCCCTCGGCCAGCGTCATAATCTTCAACTCCTCGGCGATTCTCTGCATTCCCTGGATGATGGAGCGCACCGTAGGCTCCTGAATGCGGCTTATCAAGCTACCCTCCAGCTTGACGAACGAGAAGGGCAGGTCCGCCAAATACTGGAAGGACGAGTAGCCGTGCCCAAAGTCGTCGAGTGCTAGCTGTAGCCCCGCGTTCACGAACGACATCAGCATATCGCGGGCCTGCCCGCTATCCCCGAAAAGCTCCCGTTCGGTGAGCTCGAGAACGAGACTGCGGTCCACTAGACCTTGAACCCGGCAGGTTTCGCTGTATTGAGAGACAAGCGTCAGGAGGTCTTGGACCGCTTCGGGGTGGCGCAAAAGATCGGCCGAGATGTTGACGAAATGGACGCGAGGCGACTTGTCGCTTAATCCCGAAAGACAGCGGTCCAGAGTGGAACGAATGACGCTTTGGTCGATTTTGTAGGTCAGTTGCAGGTGCTGGGAGACCTCGATGAAGTCTTCCGCCACCAGCATCGTGCCGTTTGGCAGGATCATGCGCGCCAGCGATTCTTCAGCGACGATTTTGTTGGTTTTTAGGTCGATGATGGGTTGGTAGGCGGCGGCGATGCGTTGCTCGTGAAGGGCCGACTCAAGGGCTGCGCCCATGCCGAGAACGCGACGTTGGACGATGCTCGCCCTGACCGCGCGATTACGCCCCGAGCCCTTGGCGTGATAGAGGGCCGCTTCGACGCTGTTTAGCAGTTCAGTGGGGCCGCCGCCATCCTCCGGAAAGCTCGCGACCCCAAAGCTCGCGGTGATATGTATACGGCTCGTTTTGGAGAGGACCACCAGGCGTTCTACACGTAGCCGTAATTTTTCGACGAGGTTATCAAGGTCGTCGCTTCCGTTGACGACACAGAGGAACTCGGGACCGCCCCATCGTCCGATTGAACTCTCCGGTCCTAGGGCGTCGCGCAGGACTTGCGCCACCTGATACAAGACGCGGTCTGCGAACTCGCGTCCGAAGCTATAATTTATAAGCCTAAATCTGTCGATGTCGCAAAGTATGAGCCCAAATCGTTTCCCAAGCTCCATGCGCGTGGCCACGGTCTGTTGAAGAGCGCCGCGGCTTGGGATACTGATAGAGTTGCCCAGGTCGGGCATCGACATGATGAAATCCTCTTAATGTATGCGGCATGGTTTTATGTCCCTCGGTATAACTTAATGCATACTCGGGCATCTGTCCAAAGGAAATTGAGAACGAGCGGGGATACTGTGTCGCGGCGTCACTTCTTGGCGCCTACGCCACATCTTGGTGCAGACCCTGACACGCGAGGCGGGCGGCTCCCAAGGCGGCCGGAGATCCGCTGGCATTCGTGACTGGCACGCCAAGGCGACGTTCGCGGATGGCGCGCCAAGCTCCGTTGCCGGCCCCGCCGCCGGTCGTCATGACGTGCTTGATGAGCGGTGCCCCATGATGCGCCAACAAGGCATAGCCCCGAGCCTCGATGTCAGCGAGCCCTTCCAGTAAACCTTGGAGGAATAGGGCGTCGCTCGCGGGCCGTGGCGTGACGCGAGGCTGCATTTCGGGATCATTGATCGGAAACCGTTCGCCCGCGTGGACCAAGGGGTAGTAGCGGAGATGGCTCGGGGTATCAGTGGCAATCTCCCCCGAGAGCCGGACAAGCTCGGATCGCGTGAAGTAATGATTGAGCACCACACCGCCGCTGTTCGAGGCGCCACCTGCGAGCCAGACATTTCCCAGTCGGTGACTATAGATACCGTACTCGGGGGCCTGGACGGGGTGCGGGCTCACGAGTTTCAGGGCTAAGGTCGATCCGAGCGAGCTGACGCCATAGCCGACCGGCAATGGTCCCAGCGCGAGAAGGGCTGCGATACTGTCTGTGGTCCCGGCGACGATGAACGGGGCGTGGCCTAGGTTCAGCCTCCGCGTAAGGGTGGGCGTGAGTCGCCCGAGCACGGTACCCGGAGCTACGATCTCCGGTAAGTGGCCAGCGAGGCCAAGGGGTCCCATGGCGCCAGCCCACGCCCCGTAGAAGCCGAGCTTTAAGGCGTTGTGTTCGTCGCAATAGCGAAATCGTCCGAGAAAAGCCCCGGTCAGCCACGCACTCTGTGGCAGGGCCCGCGCCTGCGGTCCGATATCGTAGTGAGCCTTGAGCCACATGAGTTTGGCGATGCCGCCGTGGGCGCCAGCCGCGGGCCCCGGGCCAAGCCCGGCGGCCGCTGCCCGTTCGGCCTCGTGCGTGGCGCGGCAGTCATTGTAAGCAAGGGCCGGGGTCAGGGGCCGGCCGCTGTCGGGGGCGCATAGCAAAACGGTGCCGGACGTGCCATCGATCGCGAGCGCTTCGATCGGTACCTCTGGTAGGCGGCGGGCGAGAGTGGCCATAAGGTCGAGAGAAAGCCGCAGCCAAGCGAAGGGCTTTAGCGCTGCGCCCATCGGCCAGCTTTTGGCCACCACGCCGCAGGCGCGGCCGCGTTCATCGAGGGCCGCTACCCGTACCCCGGAGGTCCCGAGATCGATACCAAGACAGAGGGCCCTAGGACGCACGGTCCCCGGCGCCGGGGGATGGTAACCCGCTAGGCCTCGTTCCGTGGTGCGCGATAATCGTCGTATAAAGGCCCCCGCGGACGTTGAATCGGGCGACAAGTTCCATATAACGGGGTTGGGTGGCGGCCACGAGGTCTGTGAGGATGCGGTTGCTTACGGCTTCGTGGAACGCGCCTTCGTTACGGTAGGACCAGATATAGAGCTTGAGCGATTTGAGCTCGATGCAGGCCTTATCAGGGACATACGTGAGGCTAAGTTCCGCGAAATCCGGTTGCCCGGTCTTTGGGCACAGACAGGTGAATTCGGGGATGCGAATCGCTATCTGGTAGTCCCTCTCCGGATGGGGGTTATTAAAGATCTCGAGCTGTTTGGTCGGTTCGGTAGGCATTTTCGTCTCTAGTATGCTAGCTTTGCAGGCCATTGTAGCCTATCGCGATTTCCGATGCGCCTTAAGAAGATCAAGCTAGCCGGTTTCAAGTCCTTCGTAGACCCGACCACGGTCCCCGTGGCGGCCAACCTCGTGGGCATAGTCGGGCCGAATGGTTGCGGCAAATCAAACATCATTGACGCGGTGCGCTGGGTTATGGGCGAAAGCTCGGCTCGCCACCTGCGCGGCGAGACCTTGGCGGACGTCATTTTTAGCGGCTCGACCGCGCGTAAGCCGGTAAGCCAAGCCTCGGTCGAACTGGTGTTCGATAACAGTGATGGGCGTGCGGGCGGGGAGTATGCCCGCTATGCCGAGATCGTCGTGCGCCGGGAGGCGTCGCGCGACGGGGCCTCGGCCTATTTCCTGAATAAGTCCTCATGCCGTCGCAAGGATATTACCGATCTGTTTTTGGGTACCGGGCTTGGGCCCCGCGCCTATTCCATCATCGAACAAGGCATGATCTCGCGCATCGTCGAGGCGCGTCCGGAGGACCTGCGGCTGTTCCTCGAGGAGGCCGCCGGGATCTCGCGCTATAAGGAGCGGCGTCGGGATACCGAAAACCGTTTACGGCATGTACGCGAAAACCTAGCTCGCCTTGATGATACCCGCAGCGAGATTGACACCCAGCTGGCCCGTTTAAAGCGCCAGGCGACGGCTGCCGAAAACTATAAGACGTGGCGCGAACAGGAGCGCGGATTGCGGTTGGCCTTGGCGACCGCCCAGTTTATTCGGTTTTCCGAGGAGATGGTGCGGGCGGAAGAGGCGGTGTCAGTCGCGGCTACCGCGGTCGAGGCCGAGGTCGTAAAGCAGAGACAGCTCGAGCTTCAGTTGGAGGGCTTACATGCGGCGCGTAACGACGCTGCGGACACGGTTCGTGGCGCGCACGAACGCAGCTATGGTTTAGCGGCCGAGGTGGCAAGGCTCGAGCAAGCGATCGCCCATGCGCGGACGCTTTTAACGGAGCGCCGTACCGAACATCAGAATATCGTCGGGCACTGTGACCGCTTGGAGCGGGAATTGGCCACTGATCTCGAGCGCGAACGAGATTTAAGCCAGCAACTCGCGGAACTGGAGCCTAAGCAGCAGCAGGCGAGTCGGGACGAGCAAGAGGCCTCGCAGCGTTTACGTGAAGCCGAAGCCGCGCTCGATTCCTGGCGTCGGTCGTTCGAGGCGGCCGGGGTCGAGGCCCAAGGTCCGGTACGCGCAGCCGCTGCGGCGCGCAGCGAGCTCGCCCGGCTCAAGGCTCGGCATGAAGACCTCGTGGGCCGCGCGGCTCGGTTGGAGAACGAGGCAGAGGGGCTCGTAGCGGCCAGCAGCCATGGGGGCGTGGCCTCGTTAACCGAGGCCTTGGTGCTCGCGAGTCGCGATTACGACGATGCCAAGGAGCGCCTCACTGGCCTGGAAGAGCGGTTGGCGACTCATAGGGGGCTATTGGAGCGGGCGGGCCAGGAACTCGCCGAACAGCAAAGTGCCCTGAAGGCCGCGGAGGCCCGGGTGGCATCGCTTGGCAGCATGCAGGCCCAGGCCTTGCGGACCGGTCACGATGTCCTCAGTCGGTGGTTGCGCGAAGAGGGCCTGTCGGATGCTCCGCGCTTGGCCACGAAGATTCAGGCCGATGCCGGGTGGGAGCGGGCGGTAGAGCGGTGGCTCGGTACGCGCTTGGCTGCGGTATGTGTGCCCTCGGGGACGCTAACCGCCCAGCGGGTCAAGGCGCTCGAGAAGACGCCGGTGGTATTGTTCGAGCCGCTCGCGGGCTCAGATGAAAACGGGGGCGGCGATTTGGCCGCGAAAGTGCGCGCACCGTTTCCGGTGGCAGGCCTTTTTAGCGGCGCGCGCCCGGTGGATTCCCTTGAGCAGGCGTTCGCGGAGCGGGCGCTTTTAGCCGCGCATGAGACCCTTGTTACCCCCGAAGGCGTGTGTGTCGGTCGCGACATCGTGAGCTTTGCCGGAGAAAACGACGAGCGCGCCGGGGTATTGGCGCGCGAACGGGAAATCGGCGAGTGGACGAGGCGTCGCGAACAGGCACGGATCGCGGTGGCGGCTGCGGAACGCACGACCGAGGGCGCGCGGGCCGAACTGCGCGTGCTCGAGGAGCAGCGCGGTGAGGCGCGGCGAGCTGTCGATAGATGCGCGGAGGTGCGGACTAAGGCCCATGGGGCCGCCGAGCGTGTGCAAGCTGAAGAGCGCAGCCGGTCCGCCCGGCATGAGCGCCTGACGGCCGAGCTCAACGAGATCAGAAGAGAGATTGCTGTGTGTCGCGAGGAGTTGGCGCGCGCCGAGGTCCATGAACGCGAGGCGCGAGAGGCGGCCCAACAGAGCGAGGCGGCGATTGCGGTCTTATCCGAGGAGCGACCACAACGTCAGACGGCCCTCGAAGCAGCGCGCGCGGCCTTGCGCGCGGTGAGCGATGTGCGTCACAAACTGGCGATCGATCAGCAGCAAGCGCACACCGCTCGTGAAGGAGTACGAGAGCGACTGAGGCGCAGTCGAGCCGAGCTTGCGCAGCTCACGGAACGGCGAACGATCGTGGCGACCCAGATCGAGGAGGCGGATGGCGCGGAGAAGGGGCCGCAGGAAGAATTAGCGGCCTTGCTTGAGGCGCGGGCCTTAGCGCAGAGTGCTCTCGATCAGGCCCAGGATGCCCTGGCGGGCCACGAGCAGGCCTTGAGGGCGGCGGAAGGTACCCGGCAAGCGGTGGAGGCCGCGGTGCGGGAGGCGCAGGAGCGGTGGAACCAAAGACAGCTCGCGGCCCACGAACTCAAGGTTCGTCGAAGCGCACTTGTGGAGGGCCTAAAGACCCAGGGCCTGGAAGCCGATCTCGAGGCCATGGCGCAAAACGCCGAGCAGGGCGTGGAAGTCGCGGCCTTGGAAAAGGAACTCATGGTTCTTGTCGAGCGGATCGCCCGCCTGGGCGCGGTCAATCTCGTCGCGATCGATGAATATGCTGAACAGTTGCAGCGCAAAACCTTTTTGGATGCGCAACACGCGGATTTGACAGAGGCCCTGGCTTTGCTCGACGAGGCGATTCGGAAGATCGATCGCGAGACGCGTGGGCGATTCAAGGAGACGTTTGATCGGGTGAACGAGGAGTTCAAGGCCTTTTTCCCGCGCCTCTTTGGCGGTGGCGAGGCCCACCTCCTCATGAACAGCGAAGATCTCTTAGAGACCGGGGTCACGGTCATGGCTCGGCCACCAGGAAAGCGCAACAGCACTATCCACCTTCTGTCTGGCGGCGAAAAGGCGCTTGTGGCGGTGTCTCTGATTTTTGCGTTGTTTGCCCTGAACCCCGCGCCCTTTTGCTTTTTGGATGAGGTCGATGCGCCGCTCGACGAGGCCAACGTCGGGCGCTTTGCGGATACCCTAAAGGAGCTGTCAAAGCATAGTCAGCTTCTTTTCATTACCCATAACAAGCTCACGATGGAGGCGGCCGAGGTGTTGCTCGGTGTGACGACCGTCGAGGCCGGTGTGTCGCGGCTCGTGACTGTGGACGTCGAGGGGGCGCTTGATATGGTGGCGCGCCAGGCGGCAGGGGCTTGATATGGATCTGCAAGGCGCGCTCATCGTATTAGGCCTGCTGGTAGTTTTCGCGGTTGGCCTTAACGCCTATGACCGCGGGCGGATTAAGCATCGTTTTTTGGCGTTATTTGAATCCCGCCCCAGCAACGGCAGGGACCCGGATCCGGTCGCGGTCGAGGAGATTCGTTCGGAGTGGGGCGAGCGGCGCGTGTTGCGGCCTAAGGCCGTGCCTCTAGAACCTGCCGTGGAAGAGGAGATATCCCACGAGGAACCGTTCGGCAGCATTGATTTTATCGTTTTTTTGCCGGGTTCGACCCCAGTTATTCGCGATGCGGCTTTGGGGATCTACAAGCAGAACGAATATGTCATCGAAAAACCCCATCGGCTATACGGGCAGAGGGCCGGCTCGCAGACTTGGAGTAACCTCGCCAAGGATAGGAGCGAGACGAGCTATGATCTGCTGGCGCTTGCCCTCCAGCTTGCCGACCGCTCAGGCGCGGTGAACGAATCGGAGCTAAACGCCATAACCCAAATTGGGCTAAAGCTCGCCGATGCACTAAACAGGCCGACGCGCTTTAACATGACGTTCGAACAAGCCCTAGAAAGGGCGGTGGCGCTCGATAAGTTTTGTGCATCGTTCGACGTCATAGCGACGATCAATGTCGTTGCGGATTCGGCGCCAGCGTTTCGTGGCCCGAGCATAGAGCGAGCGGCCCAGGATGCCCATTTGGAGTTCGGGAGCCGCAATATCTTCCATCGCAAGAATACGGTTAAAGGCGGTTCCCGCTACTTGTACAGTCTTGCCAATCTTTATCATCCCGGGTCGTTCGATCCCCTACGGCTTGACGTGTTTCAGACCCAAGGGCTTACGCTTTTCATGTCGGTACCGTGTGTTCCCGACCCCGCTATCGTTTTTGGCGAGATGGCAGACAGCGCAAGAACGCTTGCGCGCCGTCTCGGTGGCAAACTCTTCGATCAAGATCGCAAGCCCTTGACCGAGGCGGGACTCGCGGCCATAAAGGCGCAGATTCAAGATATTGGCGAGCGCATGACGGCACACGGCATAGCGCCCGGAACGCTGAACGCGACCCGACTCTTTCCGCCATGATCCCGGCCTCCGTTCTTGAGCGGGCCGCCGCTTTGCGCAAGGCCTTGCACCACCATAATCATCGTTATTACGTCCAGGACGACCCCGAAATCAGCGATGCCGAGTACGATCGGCTGTTCTCGGAGTTGGTGGCGCTTGAGCGGGATTTTCCTCTGCTGCGCGTGCCCGATTCCCCCACTCAAAGGGTAGGGGCGCCGGGAGCCGAGGGTTTCGGTCCGGTCGTCCACGGTCAACCCATGCTCTCGCTTGGCAATGTCTTTAGCGCCTCGGAGCTTGCCGATTTCGATAAACGAGTGCGTGATCGACTAGGCCGCCAGGAGGTGACTTATGTGGCTGAGCCAAAATTGGATGGGCTTGCCATCAGTTTGCGCTACGAGCAAGGCCTTTTGGTGCAAGCCGCAACCCGCGGCGATGGCGCGGTGGGTGAGGACGTCACGGCCAATGTGCGCACGATCCGAGCCTGTCCACTGCGTTTGACGGCGGTGATCGTTCCCGAGTCTATCGAAGTGCGGGGCGAGGTCTATCTGCCGAAGGCCGGTTTTTTGGCCCTCAACCAACGTCAGGCCGAAGCCGGGGCGCGCCCCTTCGCGAATCCCCGAAACGCTGCGGCTGGCAGTCTGCGCCAGCTTGATCCACGCATTACGGCCACCCGGCCGCTTAGCCTTTTCTGTTACGGTATTGGTATTCTGCGCGGCACGGCGATGCCGGAATCGCAGGACGCGTTGTTGGAGTTTCTAGCGAGCCTCGGGCTTCCTGTGAATAGTGACCGCGGGATGGTCCAAGGTTACGAGGGGTGCTTGGCCTACTATGAGGATATGAAGACGCGCCGGGCCCTTTTGCCTTACGAGATCGATGGCGTGGTCTATAAGGTCAATAGCCTTTCGCAGCAGCGAATGCTGGGGGAGTTGTCGCGTTCTCCGCGGTGGGCAGTGGCCCATAAGTTTCCGGCCGAGGAGGCCGTGACGCGCGTTCGTGGTATCGAGGTTCAGGTGGGCCGGACCGGGGCCCTGACGCCGGTGGCGCTCCTAGAACCGGTGGGCGTGGGTGGGGTTACGGTGAGCCACGCCACGCTACACAATCCCGACGAGCTGGCGCGGCGCGATGTGCGCATAGGCGACTGGGTGGCGGTCCGGCGAGCGGGGGATGTGATCCCCGAGATCGCATCGGTTTTGAAGGACCGGCGGCCGGCGGGTTCCGAACCCTTTGTTTTTCCCGATCGATGCCCGGTGTGCGGGTCGCCGGTGGTCCGCGAAGAGGGCGTGATCGCGCGGTGCGCGGGCGGGCTTGTGTGTCAGGCCCAAAGGCGCCAAACCGTACGCCATTTTGCGTCTCGTCGTGCCCTTGATATCGAGGGTTTGGGTGAGAAGCTGATCGAACAATTGGTGGATTCCGGGCGCGTCAAGACGGTGGCTGACTTGTATGGCCTCAGTTCTTCGGAGCTCGCCCAGTGTGAACGGATGGGCGAGCGCTCGAGCGCCAACGTTCATGCGGCGATACAGCGAAGTCGCGCTACGACCTTACCGCGGTTCTTGTATGGTCTTGGGATCCCGCAGGTGGGAGAGGCGACGGCGCTGGCTTTGGCGCAACACTTCGGTGATATAGAGGCGATTATGAGCGCCGACGAGGCCCGACTGGTAGAGGTTCCGGACGTGGGCCCGGTCGTCGCCCGAGCCATTCAGACGTTTTTTGCAGAGCCGCATAATCGAGCGGTGATTGAGGCCCTTTGCGCCGCGGGCGTCCAGTGGCCGGTGCGTGTGGGGACGACCCAGGGTCCCTTGTCCGGAAAGACCATCGTCCTGACCGGTACCTTCACCGATATGTCGCGGGATCAGGCCAAGGCCCTCCTAATGGCCCGTGGAGCCAAGGTCGCGGCGAGCGTGTCGTCGCGGACCGATTGGGTCGTTGCCGGCCGGGATCCGGGATCCAAGGTCCAAAAGGCGCACGAGTTAGGGGTGCCTGTGATCGACGAGGCCGGCTTAAAGGCGTGGCTTGACGATCAATCGCCTGAGACAGATAAACCGGCGAATCTCCCCGTTGACGGCTGAGGTTGGCGCTTTTATTCTCCCGCCCAGTGCCACTATCGCGAGCGTTTATGAAGCCCTTACTTTTGACGGTTATGACCGGTATTGCCGCCGCGGCTACGACCGCGGGCGTACTCCTTTATGTCTTGCCGGGGCAGCGGGGGGTCGCTACCGCGTCCCAGGCAGCACCGCAGGTGCCGGTGGTCAGGAGCCCTGGGCCTGCGAGGCTGCTCGTGCCCGCGCCCGTTTATGTCGCTCCCTCCCCCGGTGTCGCTCAATACACACCAAGACCGGCTGCGGTCCTCTCCCCTTATCAAGGTACCGTCGTTGCGGTGCGTGTGGTCCAGGTCGCTGGTTCCGTGAGTCCGGGGGGCGCAATTCTCGGCGGTCTCGCCGGCGCGGTCGTGGGTCACCAGATCGGGAATGGCCGCGGGCAGACCGTGGCTACGGTGGCTGGCGCGATCGGTGGGGCCTTTCTTGGTAATCATATCGGTGAACAGATCTCGGGACATAAGGTCTACGATATCGTCGTGCGCCGCGATACGGGCGGGCAAGTACAGATCGAGCAGCGGCGCTACGTGGCGATCGGGCGGCGCGTCCGCTTGGTTCGCGATCGGGCGGTACCCGATTAAAGACACGAGGGTTTGAGCCCGATGATCGAAATCGGGGTCGCCAGGCGGCCCTCAAGCGCGTTGCTTAAGGGCTAAGGGCGAGCCGAATACGGGCCTTTTTGCGCATGGCGGCCATCATGTCGTCTACCCGTTTCTGTTCGGCGGACCGATACAGCTGGCGCTCGACTTGAGAAAAAGGCGGTGGCGTATAAGCGCGCTCGGCCTGGAGTTGGATGATATGCCAGCCAAAACGGGTCTTTATGGGCTGGGGCGATATTTCCCCCACGTGGAGATGCGCCAAGGCCCGGTAGAAGGACGGAAGCACGTCGCTTGCGCTAAACCATCCGAGCTCGCCCCCCTGATCCCCGGACGGGACATCTAGGGAGTCCCGGCGCGCGAGTACCGAAAACCGGGCCCCATGATGAAGATCCCGCAAAATAGCCAAGGCCTCGGCCTTAGTGGCGACCAGGATGTGGCGGGCCCGGTATTCTTCGTGCGGAGCCTTCAGGACCTCTTTGCGATAGAGGGTCCGGAGCGCCTCCGGCGAAATCGGGTGGCGGCCGAGATAGCGTTTGAGCATGGCCCGGGCCAGGATGTTTTCTCGGTCCTCTTTCAAGGCGACATGCACCGCGGGCACGCGGTTCAGGTGGGCTTTCAAGGCCGCCTGTGCGAGGACAACGCGGTTAATCAGTTCGTTTAAGACGATTTGTTTGCTCTGGGCATTGCGCGGAAGCGCGGGTTCTTGCAGATCGCGGGCCCGGAGATAGTCCCGGTAGTCTCGCTCGGTGATCCGCTCCCCGTTCACGGTCGCCAGTACCGGGCTCTTATCCGTCACAGGGGCCGTATGACAGCCGCTGAGGAGCACCATGAGGCCAAAAATGGCTACCCGACCGGTTGTGAAGCGAGTGAAGTAGCGCATAGTATCCCCCTATATCTCCCCGGGTGTCAGAGCGCGAATTGAGAGTGCATGGATGTCTTTACGGAGGGGAGCGAGAGCGTCGTAAACGAGGCGGTGGCGTTCGAGCAAGGAGCGCCCGCGAAAGCGCTCCGCCACGATAAGTACCGAATAATGACCGCCACCTTGGGCGCCCGCATGTCCTACATGCTGAAGCGAATCGTCTCCCACCTCGAGCTCTTCGGGGGTAAACTCGGTCCGCAAGCGCTCTTCGATGGTGTCCCGCAAGCTCATGGTAATGTTTGCCGAAAGGGCCGTACCACGATGTCCTGATAGACCCCGGCGTGTTTATAAGGATCGTTCTCAGCCCAGGCGGTGGCGTCGGCAAGCGAGGGAAATTCCGCCACGATGAGGCTCGCAACGTAGCCGGCCGGTCCTGGATCGGGGCTGTCGACAGCAGGGCAGGGGCCAGCCAGCACGAGCCGGCCCTGGTCTAGAAGGGCGTGCAGCCTTTGGAGATGGTCGGGGCGGGCGACCTCGCGACGCGCACTGCTGTCAGGCGCAATCTGCCCGACGATCATGTACAACATTCCCTTTATCTCCCCGCTTGCTTGATCATAAGCCACCAGATGCTGAGGCTCAGACGAGTATCCTAAGCGTCCCTTTAACGAGAATAAAGGCTTTTGGGTTGAAATTCGAACTTTCTTTATATACGCCACAGAAAAGGGTCAGGTGGCTCGCGCTCAAAGGATCGAGGGTATGTGGCCGCCGGGCTCGAGACCCAGGGCGGGCCGCCACCCCGTCGCGGCCTCTTTGCTAGGCCTCACGCGCCGCCGTCGGGCCTCTGATCCCGCGTGGCGCAGGCGCGCCTAATGGAGGGCGTGTTGCGACAGGCCTTGAAAATAGTGGGTCATGACGGTCTTTACTTTGGCTGGATAATCAATGACCTCCATCTGACGCATGCCTTCGCGAAAGAAGTCGGACGCGTCTTCCGGCAATTCTTGGATGAGGTCATCGAAGACTTGCGCCATAAGCTCGGTGTTATGGGAGCGGGTGGCGACGATTGCGCGGTTTAGGTGCAAGACGCGCCAAGGGCGACCGCTATCGGTCTTGTCGGTGTCGGCGGCTATATCGGGCGCGGTCGATTTCATCACTTTGTCCATGAAGCTCGCCATGTCTTCGAGGTCTCGCGGTTCATGAAGTTCGTTGGCCATGATCGCCAAGCCGTTTACAATAGGTTCGAGCGTTCGAATCTGGCCTTTGTGGCGCATAATCCAGTCACCGGCGGTGACCGCGAGGCGGTCGAGTTCGGATTTGACCTGAGGGATACCCAGTTGTTGGCTCATGTGGGTCAGTTCGGCGAGCACCAGGAGACCGGTATCGCCTAGGCGCGTGGCGTCATCGTCTGGCAAGGGGGCGTCCTCGCCGTAGCGCTGGTTTAGAGTCATCAACAGGGTAAAGAATTCGTCTAAGAGGCGAATCAAGGATTCAGGGTCGTTTTCTTGGCTCGCGGCACCTTGAGGACGCCAAGCCGCGAGCAGTGCGCCCTTGACCTTGGGGAGGCGCTCGAGAATTTGGGGCAGCGATGGGATCGGGATCATGAGCCTCAGCGAGAAAAAGGGCGGTGGCCAATTGTACTACGATTTGCATACACATACAGTCTGGTCCGACGGTGAGTTAAGCGCTACGGCCCTGGTCGCCTGTGCGGCTGATGCCGGAGTGCGGGTCCTGGCCCTTACCGACCACGACACCGTAGCGGGGCTAGAAGAGGCCGCGAGCGCTGCGGATATCCATGGCATTGTCTTGGTGTCCGGCGTCGAGGTCTCGATGTCGTGGCAGAGTTTCGGTGTCCACATAGTGGGACTCGACATCGATCCGTCGTACGAGCCTTTGCAGCGCGGGCTTCGGCGTTTGCAAGAGATTCGCCGCGCTCGCGCCGTAGCCATCGTCCAGGCCCTGGCCGATGCGGGTCTCGGCGATGCACGCGAGGTCCTGGTCCGTGAGGGGGTGGTGAGCCGCACCCATATCGCCGACTGGCTGGTCGCTCAGGGTCATGCGCGCGATCGTGCGGTCGCCTTTAAGCGTTTTCTAGCGCGTGGCGGGCCCGGTCATGTGGGCGTTATGTGGGCTGATATGGCCGAGGTCGTGAGTTGGATACGGGGGGCCGGCGGCTGCGCGGTACTCGCCCATCCCACGCGTTACCGCTTGAGCAGCGGCCGCTTGCAGCAGTTGGTCCGAGAGTTCGCGGCGGCCGGAGGCGCGGCCCTTGAGGTCGTCACGGCGGGGCTCGATGCCGGGGAAATAGCGCGGCTTGCGCGGTTGGCCGAGCATTATCATCTCCGGGCCTCGGTCGGGTCGGATTACCATAAGCCCTTACCATGGCGGCCCCATCCCGGCGGCCTTCCCGATCTTCCGGCGAACTGCGTGCCGGTCTGGCAGGAGCGCCTGCGTATGCAGCCGCGCGCCCTGGTGTGAGGCATGGCCCAGTATTTCGCGATTCATCCCGACAATCCCCAGGGCCGTCTTATCCGAGCGGCCGCGCACATTATCACGAACGGTGGCGTCATCGCCTATCCCACCGACTCCAGCTACGCCTTGGGTTGTGGTCTTGCGAACAAGGAGGGGCGGGACCGCATTTGCCGCCTGCGTGCGCTTGATGCCCATCATCCCTTTACGCTCGTTTGCCGGGATTTATCCGATTTAGCGACGTATGCGCAGATTGATAACCGCCTGTATCGCGTGCTTCGGGCCCATACGCCTGGTCCTTACACCTTCGTTTTACCTGCCACCCGCGAGGTGCCACGCCGCCTTCTCGATCCCAAAAGGCGCACGATCGGGCTGCGGGTTCCGGATAATCGCGTAGCGCAGGCCTTATTGGCCGAATTGGGCGCGCCGCTCATGAGCGTGACGCTCATGTTGCCGGGTGCCGACGGGGCGCCACTGTCCGATCCGCAGGCCATTCGCGAGCGCCTAGAGCATCAGTTGGATCTCGTTATCGACGGCGGGATTTGCCCCGGCGAACCCACGACGGTCGTGGAATGGGATGGGCAGGACTTTTCCGTTCATCGGGCAGGAATGGGGGATTCGTCTTTGTTCGCACCCGGTGGGGGGGGCTGATATACTCTCTCCATGAACGGACTAAATTCACTCCAGAGCTTCGCCGTATGGGCCCTGCCTGTGTTGTTTGCGATTACGCTTCACGAGGTAGCTCATGGTTGGGTCGCCAAGCGGTTGGGGGACCCTACCGCGCAACGCTTGGGTCGTCTGACCATTAACCCGTTAAAGCATATAGATCCCGTGGGTACCGTATTGATTCCCGGTCTACTTATTCTGATGGGAACCGGTTTTATATTCGGATGGGCCAAACCCGTACCTATAACGTGGTCAAATCTCCGTCGCCCGCAGCGGGACATGGCGCTTGTGGCCCTGGCGGGGCCCGGGGCCAACCTTCTTATGGCGTTGGCATGGGCGGCGATCGGTCGGGTCGCCCTCTACCTGCCATCCCTGTGGGCCGCGCGCCCGCTTTTTTATATGAGCATCGCTGGCATCACGATCAATATCGTGCTCATGGTCTTGAATCTCTTGCCGCTGCCGCCGCTGGACGGGAGCCGGGTCTTATCCGGCTTATTGCCCGGCCGCCTGGCTTGGCGTTATAACCTGATCGAGCCTTACGGCTTATGGATACTTCTGCTCCTTGTCGGAACGGGCGCCCTCGGTTGGATTATCGGGCCGCCGGTGACGGATTTGCGGAATCTCATCTTCTCTGTTAGTAGGATGGGGTAAATGTCTTCGATTCTTCCGTCCGTCACCCGCGTTGTCTCGGGGATGCGTGCGACAGGCAAGCTTCATCTGGGACACTACCACGGTGTCTTGAAGAACTGGGTGCGCTTACAGCACGAGTATGATTGCCTCTTTTTCGTGGCCGATTGGCACGCCTTAACCACGCATTACGAGGACCCCTCGATCGTTGGCCAAAGCGTTCGCGAGATGGTTATCGATTGGATTGCGGCGGGCCTGGATGCCAACAGCGCCACGCTGTTTGTCCAGTCGGATGTCCCGCAGCACGCAGAGCTTCATTTGCTGTTGTCGATGATGACTCCGCTGAGTTGGCTTGAGCGCGTTCCGACCTATAAGGATCAACAAGCGAAATTGCGCGAGCGCGATCTCGCCACCTATGGATTCCTTGGCTACCCGCTTTTGCAGACGGCCGACATCGTGGCCTATCGTGCCGCGTTCGTGCCGGTCGGCGAGGATCAGGTGGCCCATATCGAATTCTCGCGGGAAGTGGCGAGACGCTTTAATTTCCTCTACGGCCGTGAGCCCGGGTTCGTCGAGCGCGCAGAGGAGGCGCTCCGGAAGATGGGGCGCAAGCCCGCCAAGGCTTATAAGGAACTCCGCACGAGCTATTTGGAGCAGGGCACTGTCGAGTCATTGGACACCGCCCGGGCCTTGATAGAGCGGCAGCCGAATATGGCGCTCGGCGATAAGGAGAGGCTTCTCGGTTATCTCGAGGGACACGGCCGCCTGATTTTGACGGAGCCTCAGGCTATGTTGACAGCCCAGTCGCGCATGCCAGGGCTCGATGGCCAGAAGATGTCGAAATCGTATAATAATACGATCGCGCTTCGCGAGGCGCCGGACGAAGTGGCGCGCAAGATTAAGACCATGCCTACCGACCCCAACCGTAAGCGCAGGACCGATGCCGGCGATCCGGCGCTCTGTCCGGTTTGGCCGTTCCATGAGATCTATTCCCCGGAGGGGGTTAAGGCGTGGGCGCAAGAGGGGTGCCGGAGTGCTGGCATCGGATGTCTCGAATGCAAACAGCCGGTAATCGATGCGATCAACGGGGAACTCGCCCCTATTCGTGAACGAGCCGGCGACTTAGAGAAGGATAGCGCACATATTCGCAATATCTTGACGGAGGGCTCGCGGCGCGCGCGAGACCTGGCCGAGGAGACATTGACGGACGTCCGCCGCGCCATGGGCCTTGCGTGGGAGTGAGAATATGAGCGCGGTTCTGGTTCGTGGCGAGCAGATGATGCAGATGCCAGCCGATCTGTATATTCCTCCCGATGCCCTGGAGGTTATTCTCGAGTCCTTTGCGGGACCACTTGACCTTCTCCTGTATCTCATTCGTCGCGATAATATTGATATCCTGGATATTCCGATCGCCGAAGTCACGCGACAGTATATGGTGTATGTCGAGCTCATGAAGGCGGTCAAGCTCGAGCTCGCAGCCGATTACTTGGTAATGGCGGCGATGCTTGCGGAGATCAAGTCGCGGATGCTGTTGCCGCGGCCAAAGACGGTCGATCAGGAAGAGGCGGATCCACGGGCGGAACTTGTGCGACGGCTGCTCGAATACGAGCGTTATCGCGAGGCCGTCGAAGGACTTGACGCGATGCCGCGGGTCGGGCGGGAGTTATTTCTTCCGGCGATTCCTATCGAGGCGCGGCGAGCCGATCGGGATCCGCCGGTCGTCACTCTGGAAGATCTGCTCGGGGCGCTGCGTTTGGTGTTGCAGCGCGAGGACGCGTTTGCGCATCACCGTATCCTACGCGAGCCCTTGTCGGTGCGGGAGCGGATGACGCGAATACTCGACAGTGTCCGGGCTGATGGTTATACCGAGTTCTCAGCCTTGTTCGATCTGGCGGAGGGGAGGCGAGGTGTTGTTGTGACCTTCCTGGCTATTTTGGAGTTGGTTCGGGAATCCCTTATTGGCTTTGTGCAGAATGACTCTTTTGCCCCGATTCATGTAAAGGCGCGCGCGTGAGCGAGATACGATTGAAGGATATTATTCAGGCCGCTCTCTTGGTCGCCGGGGAACCGCTTACGCTCGAACGCCTGGGATCGCTCTTTGGCGAGGAGGAGCAGCCGGATCGGCAGGTGCTTTTGGCGGCCCTTGAGGAAATCGAGGCCGATTGCCGGACTGGTCCCATGGAGCTTCGATGCCTCGATAGGGCCTATCGCCTCCAGACGCGGGCAGAGTTCGCGCCTTGGCTTAATCGCTTGCTGGCCGAAAGGCCAAGCCGGTACTCTCGCGCCGTTCTCGAAACCTTGGCAATTATCGCCTACCGTCAACCGACCACACGCGGTGAAATCGAGGCAATCCGCGGCGTCGCGGTGAGTTCCGAGATCATAAAAACCCTGAGCCAGCGGGAGTGGATCCGGCAAGTGGGCACGAAAGAGGTCCCTGGGCGACCGGCCTTATATGGCACGACACGGGCCTTTCTCGAACATTTCAACCTGACATCCCTGGGCGACCTACCCCCTTTGAGCGAACTGCGTATCGCCGCTGCGGAAGAGCAGTCGGATATTATGCACGCTGATGATAAGCGGGACACCGAGGCTGATACCGAGGCTGATACCGAGGCTGATACCGAGGCTGATAGCGATGGAGCAGCGTCTGCAGATCCTCAGGGAACTCCGATCGATTCGTTATGAGTGAGAAGCTACAAAAGGTCTTGGCTCAAAGAGGGCTTGGGTCGCGGCGGGAGATGGAGCGGGTTATCGCAGCCGGGCGGGTCAGGGTCGCGGGGCGCATCGCTGAGCTCGGCGAGCGCGTAGAGCCGGGGGCCGAGATCGTCGTTGACGGCTGGCGATTGGGACATAAGCCCAAGGCCCAGCCGCGGGTCCTTATGTATCATAAGATGGCTGGCGAAATGTGCACGCGCAGCGATCCCCAGGGTCGGCCGCTCGTGTTCGATCATCTGCCTCCGATTCGACAAGGACGGTGGGTGGCGGTGGGCCGGCTCGATATGAATTCTTCGGGCCTCATGCTCTTTACCACCGACGGCGAATTGGCGGCGCGCTTGATGCATCCCACTCAAGAAATCGTACGGAGTTACGCAGTACGCGTACTCGGGCGAGCGGATGCCAGTGTCATAGCGAAACTCAAGGCCGGAGTCACATTGGAGGACGGTCCGGCGCATTTCACCGAGGTCCGGGATGCCGGAGGGGATGGTGCCAATCATTGGTATCATGTGGGCATCATGGAGGGCCGTAAACGGGAGGTGCGGCGCATGTTCGAGGCATTCGGCCTAGTCGTGAGCCGCCTCATTCGGATCAGCTACGGTCCCATTGATCTTCCGCGTAATCTGCGTCCTGGCCACAGCCGCCCGCTATTGTCTGCGGATATCGGAGCGCTTTATGCCGCCGCGGGCTTGCCGGCCCCGCACAAGTCCCGGTGAGCGGGGACTCCTTTCTCCGCATTTATGACCGCCTTTTTCGCCACTATGGGCCGCGCTTCTGGTGGCCCGCCGAGACGGCCTTCGAGGTGATGATCGGCGCGATCCTGACCCAGAATGCCTCATGGACTAACGTCGAGCGCGCCTTGGTTGGTTTGCGGGACCTTACCCCTCTTGACCCCCAGGCCATAGCCGAGCTGTCCCTGGACCGATTGGGGGAGGCGCTTCGACCCGTTGGCTATTTTAACGTCAAGGCCAAGCGACTCCAGGCGTTTTGTCGATGGTTGCTGGCGCAAGGCGGAGAGGAGCGCGTGGGTGAGCGCGATACCCCCGCGCTGCGTCAGGATCTCTTGGCGGTCCATGGTATTGGGCCCGAGACAGCGGACGATATTCTGCTCTACGCGTTCGGAAGACCTGTTTTTGTTATCGATAGCTATACCCGGCGTATATTTGGTCGGCTTGGCCTAGCCGAAGGAGAGCGGTCGTACGAGGACTTGCGCGCCCTGTTCGAGCAGGCCTTACCGAAAGACTCGGCGCTCTACAATGAGTACCACGCGCTGATCGTCGAGCATGCGAAAACCACCTGCCGCCCTCAGCCTCTTTGCCCCCGCTGCGTACTAAAGGATCTGTGTCAGACGGGCAGCATTGACGCGCCGGAGACCGGGCGGACTAAAAGGTAGGTTCCAAACCAAGGCGGCCGGTGACAGCCGGAGCCGGTGACTAGATAATGGGCGTTTAGCGGAGGGGGTGTATGGTGTACAGCCGGACAATACTGACAGCGCTCATGGCTCTGCTGCTGGGCGGATGCGCTACGACCGGTGCGCGCCCGGCGCATGGGCCAGATGATCCCTTTAAGCCGGTAAATAAGAAGATCTTTGTTTTTAACCAACATCTTGATCGCGTATTGCTAAAACCCACGGCCCAGGCCTATGTGGGATTAACCCCGCTCCCATTGCGGCGCGGAGTCAGCGACTTTTTTTCCAATCTCGAAGACGTCGAGGTAATCGTCAATGAGTCCCTCCAGGGGCGCCTCCGGCCAGCTCTGCTTGAAACCGCACGTTTTGTGGTGAATTCGAGCTTAGGGATGCTGGGCCTCATCGATGTTGCAACACCCATGGGCCTGCGGGCCCATAGTGCGGACTTCGGGGAGACATTGGCGGTGTGGGGAGTTCGGAGCGGACCCTACCTTGTGTTGCCGCTTTTTGGGTCGAGTGACCTTCGGGATGGGGTTGGTTTGGGGGTTGATACCTACCTGAACCCCCCAACCTACCTTTCCGATCCCTCGAGTCAGTGGAGCGCCTATGGCGTTCAGCTCATCGATACACGCTCTCATTATTTGCACGAGGGCTTTCTTGTGAAACTCGCGGCGGCCGGCCACGAATATAGCTTTGTGCGGGATGCTTTTTGGCAAAAACGCCGGGCTTTGGTGAGAAAGCGCCGGGGCGAGCATTAGGATTTCTTTTTTTCAGCATAACAGGGTAAAATCTCACGCTTTCCGGGCCTTAGGGCCCGCATTGGGGGTTTCATGGTAACAATTCGGTTAGCTCGCCGGGGCGCGAACAAGCGTCCTTTCTACTCGATCGTAGTCGCTGACAAGCGGCGCGCCGTAGGGGGAGCTTTTATAGAGCGGGTCGGTTTTTTCAATCCCATTGCGAGCGGCGCTGAGGAGCGGTTGCGGGTGGACCGCGAGCGCGTCCAGTATTGGCTGGATCGCGGAGCCCAGGCATCCGAGCGCGTCGCGGGTCTCCTGAAGACCGCGTCTTGAAGGCATGACCGACAGCGAACCACCTATGTGGATCGAGGTCGGTCGTGTTATCGGTGCCTACGGGGTCAAGGGTTGGCTACGGGTCGCGTCGTACACGGCCGAGCCCGAGGCTGTGCTGAGTTACCGCCCCTGGCGTTTTCGACGCGCGACTGGCGTGGTCGAAACCCCGACCCTGCTCGAAGCGCGGGGGCATGGTAAGGGTTTTGTGGTCCATTTGGCCGGATGTGATGACCGCGATTGCGCCGAGGCCTGGGCCGGCTCTGCCATTGAGGTGCCCTCCGCGGCGCTACCGGCCTTGGGGGTCGGTGAGTATTATTGGGGGCAGCTGGTGGGCCTTACGGTGGAAACCGTCGAGGGAGTGCCCCTGGGTGTCGTGGCGCGGCTCATGGAAACGGGGGCCAACGATGTTCTGGTGGTCCAGGGTGAGCGCGAACGCCTGGTTCCTTATATCGCGGATGTCGTTCGTCGTGTTGAGCTGGATCAGGGGCGCCTCGTCGTAGCCTGGGATCCCGAGTTTTGATATGGAGATCGACGTCATCGGTCTCTTCCCGCAGGCGGTGCGGGCGTTTTGCGAAGTGGGGATGGTCGGGCGGGCGCAGGCGCAAGGTGCCCTGGCCGTGCGATTTTGGGATCTCCGCGATTTTACGTTAGATAGGCGCCACACCGTAGATGATAGGCCCTACGGCGGCGGCCCCGGGATGGTCCTGATGGCGGGGCCCTTACAAGCGGCCATTGATGCCGCGAAACGCGGCAAGGCGGAGAGGCGTGTCGCCTATCTGTCGCCGGCGGGACGGGTACTTAACCATGGCGCGGTCATGGAACTTGCGGCGCGCCCCGGGCTTATTTTGGTGGCAGGTCGCTACGAAGGAGTTGACGAGCGTCTTGTGCAGGCGGCCGTGGACGAGGAGTGGTCGATCGGGGATTATGTGCTCTCCGGCGGCGAGGCGGCAGCGGCGGTTATGATCGATGCGGTCGTCCGCCAGCTGCCAGGCGTCTTAGGGCATGAGGACTCCGCGCGCGAGGATTCGTTTGTTGAGGGCTTACTGGATTGCCCTCATTATACGCGGCCGGAAGAGTGGCAAGGGCAAAAGGTTCCCGACACCCTTTTGTCGGGCGACCATGAACGAATCAGGCGCTGGCGACTAAAAGAGTCCCTCGGGAGAACGTGGCTGCGACGCCCGGATCTTTTAGTTTCGCGAGAACTCGGTTATGAAGAAAGAGTGCTTTTAGAAGAGTTTAAACAGGAATATCGAGGACACGAATATGGGTAATTTGATTCAAGAACTAGAAAGCGAATTTCTTAAGCAGGACGTCCCGGCGTTCGGTCCTGGGGATACCGTAGTTGTCCACGTCAAGGTCGTCGAGGGTGAGCGTGAGCGCCTCCAAGCCTTTGAGGGCGTTGTCATTGCGCGCCGGAATCGCGGAATCAACTCGTCGTTTACGGTGCGCAAGGTATCGTACGGCGAAGGTGTGGAGCGAGTATTTCCGCTGCACAGCCCCAACGTGGCTCGGATCGAAGTCAAGCGCCGCGGTGTCGTGCGTCGCGCCAAACTCTACTTCTTGCGCGAGCTGACTGGCAAGGCCGCGCGGATCCGCGAGCGAGTCTAAGAGAGATTACCGGCTCGCGCCGCGACCGCATAGGCGGCGCGGGATCGTCCATGCCCGAATTGTTGGATACGGAGCTGATTGAGGGTTTTTTGGATAACCTTTTGACCGAGTCCGGATTGGGCGTAAATACCCTCGATGCCTACCGGCGAGATATCGAGGCGTTCGCCGGGCATATCCGCGGCCAGCGTCTGGATGCGGTTTCCCGCCGTGATGTGACCGAGTACTTGGCGTCCGAGGTGATCGCCGGCCGACGACCTCGGACCGCAGCGCGTCGCCTCTCAAGTCTCAGGCGCTTTTATCGCTATCTCGTAAGCCACCAAGGGCTAGGTAAGGACCCGACCGAGGGGATCGATGGTCCTCATATCGGCCTTAACCTCCCAAAAACTCTCAGTGAGCAGGAAGTGGAGGACCTTCTCCAGGCCCCAGACCCACAGCGGGAGGAGGGCTTGCGTGACCGCGCAATGCTCGAGGTCTTGTATGCCACGGGGCTGCGGGTATCCGAGCTTGTGGGTCTTCGCATCGCCCAGATCGACCAGCAGTCGGGGGTCGTGAGGGTAGTCGGAAAAGGAGGCCGCGAACGCCTTGTACCGTTGGGTGAGGAGGCGCTTTTTTGGCTGAAGCGCTATGTCACCGAAGCCCGTCATACGCTCCTCGGGGAGGGCTCGTCGTTTATCGTGTTTGTGACTCGGCGCGGCGGGGCGATGACGAGGCAGGCCTTTTGGTACAACATAAAACGCTACGCTCTGAAGGCCGGTGTGCGGACTCCTTTGTCGCCGCACACCCTACGGCATGCCTTCGCCACCCACCTCATCAATCATGGCGCCGACCTCCGCGTCGTTCAGCTCTTATTGGGTCACGCGGATCTCTCAACGACTCAAATCTATACGCATGTGGCGCGCGAGCGTCTCAAATCCCTGCACGCGCAGCACCATCCCCGCGGATAGCCAAGGGGCTTGGCCCCCGGGCCCTCCCGAATGCTCGCGTTTTAGGAATCGCGTAATTCGAGGACTTGGCGCGGCTCGACTTCGTGCTCGATGCGAAAGGCCTCTCCTCCGCGTGGGCGTGTGTAGCCCAGTATCGCACTTGTTTGACGGACGACTGCCTTCCAGTTGACGGCCCGTACGCGGTGCCTCAGGACGTCTCCCAGTTCGCGCGACAGAATATGCTCTTCGCGCCTCAGCGTGGATTGCGAATAAAAATAGTCAAACGATAGGTAGGTGAGGAAGACCGTAAGGCCTTGCATCAGGATGGCGGGTGGGCTCAAAAGAAACGAACTCGCGGCCGTGATCAGGGCGGCAATGCCCGCCGTTTTGCCGTAGTGCCGGGATTGCCGCTGCGCAAAATGGTTGCGGTCTATCTCGGCGCGTAGCTTTGCTTCGTCGGCATCGGAGCGGGCGGCATGGGCCTTCTGGTAATCCCGAATCAAGAGCAGAAGTTGCGTGAGACGTTCGCGATGGTTGGCCTTGCTGATGTTAAGGTCATCCATATCGCGGCGGCGTTCGGTCGCGAATTCCCCGAATTCACGTCCGAGTCCGTCGTTTTCGGCGTGATCGATCACGTGGTGGCTTAAGTAGCGAAGCTCGAGAATCTCGCCGACATCAATCGGGAAACGCAGGCTGATCAGGCGACGATAAAAGAACGGAAATAGCTCGGGAGCGACGGACAGTTTTGCGAGATAGTCGGATAGAGCAGGCTTTGAGTACATGGCTTCCCTGTTCCGGTCTTTGGTCGGATGGACACGCGACATAACCGTTCGCGTATTCTACCAGATGTCGGCGTTTTTGTGCGCCCCGGCTCCTGCTTTCGGCATGTTTTTTCCTGATGAGCTAGACTGCTCTCAGGAGGAGCTTATGGTCGATAATGAGGGGCGCGGTTTGGTGCTGGCTCTGGGGGCCGGAGGTGCGCGCGGCCTAGCCCATATCGGGGTCTTAGAAGTGCTCGCCGAGCACGGATTGGCGGTCCGCGCCATAGCGGGCTCAAGCATTGGTGCCCAAATCGGGGCCTTGTACGCGCGCCACGGGGATGTCCGGCTGCTGAGTGAGGCGGCGCTCGGGGTCGACTGGAAACGGACCTTACAGCTATTTTTTCCGGACTCCGCCAACGGCGGTGTTTGCTCTGGTCGAAATATCGTCGCCTTTTTGGAGGAATATCTAGGATCTGCGAATATCGAGGATCTCGCGATTGCGTTTCTCGCGATCGCCACCGATTTACAAAGCGGTGAAGAGGTTGTTTTGCGCCGCGGTTCGGCCGCGGGTGCGGTGCGCGCCAGTTTGTCCTTGCCGGGACTTTTGGCGCCTCATCCTTGGGAAGGCCGGATGCTCATCGATGGTGGGGTAGTCAATCCCGTGCCATTCGATGTCGCCGCGGAAAGTTTTGGCGAACCGGTGGTTGCGGTCGCCGTCCACCAGGGGGCAAGGTCTTTGTCCCCAACCGAGATGACTCCGTATTCAAGGGCGTGGCGGGGCCAGTTAAGACAGCTTTTGGACCAAAGCTGGGTGCGGCGCACGAAACCCGTTCGGGCGTGGTTGGATGAGCAGCTGGCCGAGCCGACGATCGCCCCCGGGGCCCATTGGCGAACCCGTTCGGTTTTGACCCAGGCTATCAATATTGCGCAGGCCCAGGTTGTTCGGCTGCGGCTTTTGGCGCGTCAACCGGCCCTCTATTTAACGCCCGATGTCGAGGCGATTGGGCCGTTTGAGTTTTACAAGGCGCGGGCCGCGATCGCTGCCGGCCGGGCCGCCGCCCGTGAGCGCTTGGCTGACCTCCATGCGCTGGCTAGGGCGCAGGAACCGCGACGGGCTTCAGGTAGTAGTAGCCTTGGGCCCAATTGACGCTCATGGCCCGTCTTTGTTCGGCGACGGACTCGTCAACGACCGCAGCTCCGAAAAAGTGACCCTGGGCCCAGCGCACACCTACTTGGCGCAGGAGGTCGACTTGTTGTTCGGTTTCGACGTATTCGGCGAGGGTTATGATATTGAGTTCGCTCGCCACCGCTTGTATGCCGCGTATGATCGAGAGCACCTTCGGTTCATGTATGCGGCTGATCAGCCGGCCATCGATCTTGAGAAAGGAGACGGGTAGGTCGGCCAAGTACTGAAAGGACGAATAGCCACTCCCGAAGTCGTCGAGCGCAAGCTGCATGCCGAATTCCAGGAACGGGGCGAGGCGCTCGCGTGTCAGCTTGGTGTTGTCCAAAAGTTCGCGCTCTGTTACCTCGATAACAAACGGCTTGATGCCGGGCAAGCTCGGGACGAAATGTAATTTTGCTGACGCGAGAAGCTCAACCAGCAGCCGCGGGTGCCTCAGAAGATCGCTTGAGATATTGACGAAGTGCGTTATCCCGGCTGGCCTATGCTGGTGGCGCGCGAGGGCGCTCAATAAGACGGTCCAGTCGATCTTGTAGGTTAAACGGAATTGGCTCGCTGCCTCGATGAACTCATCGGCCGCCAAGACAAGGCCGTCTACCGTGACGATCCGGGCTAAGGCCTCTTCGGCGACGACTTGATTTGTCGCGAGGTCTACTATGGGTTGGTAGGCGGGGACGACGCGGTCTTCACGCAGGGCCGCTTCGAGTACGGCGCCCATTTTAAATATTCGGTTGGGAAGATCGGCAGCCGAAAAGACGCGGTTACGGCCATGGCTTTTCGCTTGGACCAAGGCCTCGTCAGCCGCGTTCATGAGTTCTTGGACGGTGGTGCCGTTGTCGGGCGACGACGCGGTCCCAAAGCTTGCGGTCACATTGATGACTTCGCTGCCCGCGGGAATGACGAGCCCGCTGATGGCATCGGCCAGGGCCCGTGCCCGCCCTATCACCTCGCGGGGTCCGCAATCCGGCAGCAGGCACAGAAATTCATCGCTTCCCCAGCGGCCCACGGTCCGTCCGCGACCGAGCGTCAGGCGCGCAGTTTCGGCCATCCGGTTCAGAACCCGGTTTGCAACCGCATAGCCAAAACGATGATTCAGGAGACGAAAGCGGTCGATACTAAAGAGGATAACGGCGTATGGTTTGCCGCTTCTTTCGCTGCGAGAGTGGGCGAGTCCGAGCGCCTTACTAAGACGGGTCCTGCTCATTCAAAGTCCCCCTGCCCCACTGGTGAAACGGACGATGGGCCCCATTAGGTTACCGAAAAGCTGGGGGCGGCGCTACTTTGTAGGAGAGGGTGTCCGTGGCTTCACCGGAAGGCCGGACAGGCGATGTTCGGACCTCTAGGACCGGAGGAGTCCGGCTCTCTTGGGATGCAGTCGCTCGGGTGGCCGTCCCGGGTCATCACATCCGGTCCTTGGCGCAAGAGGGGCGAGAGTCAGCACACTAAGGGCCGAGCAGGCCCCGCAAGCCCTGGAGATGGGAAGCGCCATGCTGAAGACGCGCGGCAGGATCCTTGTCTTCGCGCCCATCCCACACCAGATCTTCGGCGGGCATTTCGCTGAGAAAGCGACTCGGACTGGTCTCCTGAACCGCCCCTTGGCGACGCCGATGCTGAGCGTAACTGAGGGTGAGGGTCTGGCGCGCGCGGGTCATGCCAACGTAAGCGAGGCGGCGTTCTTCCTCAAGACCGTCGGTTGCAAGGCTCGCCCTATGGGGCAGGATTTCCTCCTCCATGCCAACCAGAAACACGTGGGGGAATTCAAGGCCTTTCGCGGCATGGAGCGTCATGAGCCGAACGCTTTTCCCGTCGGGCTCCCGATCCTTGTCCGTCATGCCGGCCAAAATAATCTGCGACACCACGTCCTCGAAGGCTCGCCCGGCCTCGTCGCGCCCGAGGTAGTCGACCCAGTCTAAAAACTCTTGTAAGAATTCTAGGCGCCGGCGCCCTGCCTTGGCATCAGGCGTGCCCTCGAGGACGAATCCCTCATACCCGATTTCATGCAATACGGCCCGCAAAAGCGGACCCGGAGCAAGGCTCTGGGCCTTGTCCGTCATGGTCTCTATGAAGACCGCGAAGCGGTGAAGGGCGGCGGCTTGTGACGCGCTCAGGTGATTCGCAAGCCCCAGTTCGTGGCAACACCGCAATAAGGGTTGTCCCCGGCGCTCGGCATAGTCGCGCAGGCGCTCGACGGCAACGGGCCCGATCTCCCGTTTGGGGATGTTGCAGACGCGCAAGAATGCGGCATCATCGGCGGGGTTGTGCAGAAGGCGCAAATAGGCGACCGCATCGCGTACTTCGACGCGGTCGAAGAACGAGGTGCCGCCACTCAAAAAATACGGGATGCGGTGTTCGCGGAGCGCCTGTTCAAACGGGCGGGCCTGGTGGTTGCCCCGGTACAGAATTGTGTAGTCGGCGAAGTCGCCCTTGCGTACGAACTTGTCGTGCATGAGCTGGGCCACAACGCGCGCCGCCTCATGCTCCTCGTCGCGAGCGACCAGAACTTTAATCGGATCCCCGAATCCGTGGCCGCTCCAGAGCTTCTTTGGAAAGAGATGCGGATTGTTGGCAATGACGGCATTGGCCGCCTTCAGAATACGACCTGTGGATCGATAGTTTTGTTCGAGTTTTATGACCGAGAGTCGCGGGTAATCCTCGACCAATCGGTTCAGATTCTCGGGCCGCGCACCCCGCCAGGAATAGACGGATTGATCGTCATCTCCAACCGCGGTGAAGGCATCCGTCGCCAAGGCCCGGGCGAGGCGGTATTGCCCATCATTGGTGTCTTGGTATTCGTCGACCAGAAGATAGCGCAGCCGCTCATGCCAACGGGCACGGGCGGCCGGGTCGTCGGTAAGGAGCTTCGCGGGCAGCAAGATGAGATCGTCTAGGTCAATGGCATTATAGGCCCGCAGGCGCTCATTGTAGTCGGCGTACACGGCCCCTTCATCCGGGGCCTCGAGTACCGCGGTTCGCGGCGTTACGAGGGCGTCTTTCCATCCCCGGATTTGCTGGGCGACCCGTTCGGCCGGGGTGTCTGTGCCGAATCGATCACGGCACAGGTCTTTGACTAAGGCCTCGGCATCGTGGGGATCGAGGAGCGTAAATCCGGGGCGCAGGCCCATCGCCTGAAGCTCTTCGCGGATGATCTTCAGGCCGAGGGCGTGAAAGGTAAGCACGGTGAGCCCGCGACGCGAGGAGGCGGGTAGCAGGGCCGCCGCACGTTCACGCATTTCGCGCGCGGCCTTATTGGTGAAGGTCACCGCGGCGATATGGGCCGGATCATAGCCCCCGTGGGTGATGAGGTGGGCGATTTTGCGGGCGATCACGGTGGTCTTGCCGCTGCCGGCGCCCGCTAAGACCAAAAGCGGGGCATCGATAAGCTGCACGGCCTCACGCTGTTGATCATTGAGACCGCCTAGGACATTCATCTCGTAAGTGTAATCTGCGAGCCCGTGATCGGCAATCTTGACAGGGGCTCTGAGACTAGGGTGGCAACGAGCCTCGGCCTCGGTGTCAGGGTGGCCTTAGCGCCAGCGCACGGAGCCGGTCTGCATGCATGGTCCGCGGCCTTTTTGCGGGCTAAGAGTTAGAGTGAGATGGTCTCCATGTGGGGAACATATTCTTCGGGCACCGGAAAATTGCTGAGGTCCTTTGCGATGGCGGCCTTCAGGAAGGCATCGACCCACCAGAAGATGTCATACTCGCGGACAAAACGCTTTAACTTATGCATCCGCGCGCGTCTCTCGCCCGGACCCATGTGTATCGCCCGATGAATCGCTTCGGCGACCTCTTCTACGCTATAGGGGTTCACGAGCAGGGCGCCCTTTTGGAGTTGGGCTGCAGCGCCGGCAAACTCGGACAGAATCAATACGCTTTCGCCCTCTGGGCTGACCGCGCAGAACTCTTTAGCGACCAGGTTCATCCCATCCTTTAAAGGGGTGATGAGCGCGATCTCGCAGGCTCTATAATAGGCAAGAAGCTCGGTTCGGTTCAGGCTGCGAAAGATGTAGTGAATCGGCACCCATCCTGACTGGGTGAACTGGCCGTTGATTTCGCCCACCAGCCGCTCCATTTCCATCTTGAGGGCGTGATACTTAGGAATGTCCTCACGGCTCGGGACGACGACCTGGATCAGGGTCGTGCGGTGATGGAGCTCGGGGAATCGTTGGAGGGCGTTGCGGAAGGCCTCGAATCTATGGCAGATACCCTTGGTGTAATCGAGTCGATCCACTCCAAGCAGGACTTGGCGTCCGGGCAGGTCTTCGTGGAGGTGTTGGGCCTTGCGTATGACCTCGTCAGACTTTCCGTCGCGCGCAAACTCCTTAAAATCAATGCCGATCGGAAACGTTCCGACCCGCAATTCCCGGTTCCCCACTCGCAGAGTGATCACTTGACCCTTGCCCGTGACCGTGAGGTCTGGTGCTATGAGACGCACACACTGGAGGAAGTTGCGCCGGTCGCGCAAGGTCTGAAAGCCGATTAAGTCATATTCGAGCAGGGCGCGTAGTAGCGGGAATCGCCACGGAAGCTTCATGTAGATATCGAGCGGGGGAAACGGAATGTGGAGAAAAAACCCGGTGCGTGCCCCGAGCCCGAGCGCCCGAAGCTCCTGGCCGACGCTCATCAAATGGTAATCGTGTACCCAAATAAAATCGCCGGATTCGACGTTCTCGGTGATGACCTCGGCGAATTTGCGATTCACCCGGGTGTAGGCATCCCAGTAACGCGGCGCAAAATTACAGTGCGATTGGAGATCGTGGAAGAGTGGCCATATGACTTCGTTGGCAAAGCCGTGGTAGAAGTCTTCCTTATCTCTGTTGTCGAGTGTGACCGGCTTTAGGGTGTAGCCGGAATGTCGCGTGGCCTCGTGTAGCAGCTTGGTGAGGGACCCCGGTTCGGCATCGACGGTCCCGGGCCAACCGATCCAGATACCGCCGCGGTTGCGCAGGACAGGCGCCAAGGCGCTCACAAGTCCGCCCGAGCCGGGGGTGAAGGTCCATTGGTCATTGACCTGCTTTACGACAATGGGTAGTCGGTTTGAGACCACAACGAGTCGCTTGCTGCCGGTTGTCATGTCGTTCATATCGCCTCCTTGGCGGGCTTCCGCCTTGCAACGCGCGCTTAGCCGGTCTTGATATTCCGTCCGTTGATCTTGAAAGGCGCGAAAAACGCCAAAACTGCCGCTTGGAAACGTCCTTGTCGGTTTCTCCTCGGTCCCCGCGCCTACGGGTCTTAGTGTCCGCCCAGGCGAGCGCTAGGCGGCCTGAAAAGGATCTCGTACCGCCCTCGTTATAGTCACGGTCGGCGCTCTGAGCGCGGCCCGGTGTTTTTAAATGGTCTCCACTTTTTAGTATAGTGGAGTGTAGACGCGATCGTCCGCGCACGCATCCGTTTGTCGTGGATACCTTGTGTCTTGGAGCGAGAGGACGTTTGGGTCGCCGCTGGTCCAGAGCGGTGCTTCGTGCCATGACGCCGCAGGCGTTACGGCACGGCTCGTGTCAATTACCATGGCTCAGTAAGCCCTACCGGGGCCGTGGCAGGGGGCGAGAGTCGCCCACTGCAACAAAAATTCGCGCAGTTCCTCGGGGGGTTTTAGCCAAATGTGGGCTTGCGTGTCACGTAACTCCGGTCTTACGAGTACACCGAGCCCCTCGGGAGGAAGTGCTGCAAAGGCGTCCTCGTCGGTGGTGTCGTCTCCGAGATAGGCGACCTGGGCGTTTGGGTGGCGGGCAAGGAGCTCGGCTAAAGCGGTCCCCTTGTGGTGGTCCATGGCCCGAAACTCGAGTCCGCCATCAAATGATAGTGCCTGCATGCCCGCCGGGAGTCGGCCCTGCAACCGCGCCCCGAGTTCCTCTAAGGCACGTCTCGTGCCGGCCTCCTCATGGCGCCAATGGATGGCAAGCATCCCGTGTTTGCGTTCCCGGGCGTGGGCATATCCTGATGTAGCGACCATCTGGTCCATGTCGGACAAGGCCGCCTCTATGGGTGCGGGAAGCGGTCTTTGGACCAGGGTCCCGTTCGTCTCGAGATGCTCGTAGCCATGGGCCCCAAAGATCTCGATCCCGGAAAACGGCAGGCGGTCTGCGAGTTCGCGCGCCGGGCGGCCGGTGATGAACGCAATTTCGGTCCCTCGACTGATTGCGGTTTCGAGGAGTGGGGCTACCCCGGGATAGAGTTGCGCGTCCTCGCGGCGCATCGCAAACGGCGCGAGGGTCCCATCGTAGTCCAGAACGAGTAGCCGCGCCCTTGCGCGGGCGAGATCGGAAAAAAAGCGGTCTAGGGTTTTGGGCGGCGCCAGTTCCTTCATGATGGGTCGCAATGCGAATCCCGCGGTAAGCGGCCGGCCCGTTTCGGAACCAAGGGCGCGAGCGATGCGGTCGCAAGCCAGCGCGGGCAGGTTCGGATGGTCGAGCTTGGCCGGTATGATGCGGTCTTGCCCTGGGTCTGCGGGGCGATGATTCTGCCTACGCGGTTTGCAGTGTGCGCCATCACGGTGTCCTGTATGAGTGTCCTCACGGGGCAGATTGTGGGTCGTCGTTGCGAGTTCTAGTTGGCGTCTTCTCGCTTCGATTATACCGAGCCTCTGCTGCTGCCGCCACCACCGGCCCGCGAGCCCCCGGTGATTTGCAGGAGGCGGGGCAAGACGCCATACTGTCGCCATGAAGACGTTGGGTTTTATGGCAAGGTGCGTTGTCTGCGCCGTTTTTTCTTTCGGATCGGCATTGGCGGGAAATCTTCCGGCTTCCCTTGTCCGTTTGTTCGCGCGCGAGCACGTCCCATTGAGGGGCATTAGCATCTATGCGCGGGAAATTCATAACCCTCGGCCGATTCTGGAGTATGCCGCGCACACGCCGCGTGATCCGGCCTCGGTGATGAAGCTTGTCACGGCTCTTGTCGGGCTCAATACCCTTGGCCCCGCTTATCGGTGGACGACCGGCGCCTATGCCTCGGGCCCGATCAAAGACGGCGTTTTGTATGGAAACCTCTACCTGCGCGGTAGTGGTGACCCGTACCTCATCACCAAATCGTTTTGGAATTTACTGCATGGTTTGCGTCGCTTGGGTATCCACCGTATCACGGGCAATTTGGTATTGGATGAGCACTACATCACGCCGCCGAACGGGCCGCGAGGGGCGTTCGACGGTTTGCGTGATCGCACCTACAATGTTCGGCCGCAGGCCTTGCTCGTCAATTTTCAGGCGGTGGATTTTCGGTTCATTCCGGGCGCTGGCAGGCTACGCGTGATTCCGGACCCGGACCCCACGACTCTTGTGGTACGTAACCATCTGCGGCTCGTGTCAGGCGCCTGTGGTTACTGGCGGAGTCGTGTCCGGCTCATCATAGAGCATAAGGTGCACGACAACCTTGCGATCTTTAACGGAGTCTACCCACGGTCTTGTGGCGTGCAACACATGTATCGGGTGACCGACGACAATCGTCGCTATCTGTTCGGGGTTTTTCAGGAGCTCTGGCGCCAACAAGGAGGGGTGTTTCATGGGCGCTTTCAGATGGGTCGCAGACCGAAAGGGGCGCGCTTACTCTACGCGGTGCATTCGCGCCCGCTTGCTGACGTGCTCCGGAGTATTGACAAGTATAGCAATAATGTCATGGGGCGCTTGCTCGTGATGACTTTGGGTGCCGTGAGGGAAGGCCCGCCCGGGACCAACGCTAAGGGTCTGCGGGTCATCCGTGGCTGGCTTTATCGGCATCACATCAGCTTACCGCATCTTGTGCTACGCAATGGGGTCGGGCTCTCGCGGTCTGAGCGTATCACGGCCGCCGAGGTGGGCCGAATTCTGGCCTACGCTTATAATGGTCCGTATATGCCGGAGTACGTGTCGTCCTTGCCCATTGCCGGTATCGACGGCACCCTGCGGTACCGATTCCTGGGTTCGCCGGTCGTAGGCCATCTCCATGGGAAAACAGGGACCATCAACGGCGTGAACACCGTGGCAGGCTACCTCCAGCGGGGACGGCATCGCTACATTGTGGTGGTTTTGGAGAATTACCCGGCGGCGGATACCGAGCGGGGGTTCCGGGCCGAGGACGGAGTCATTAAATGGCTGTACGCCCGTAAGTGAGGAGAGGATCGTGACAAAATACGTCAATGCGGTTATAGGGGACGACCCGGGGGACGGAAGCCTGCCGGTGCTCGAGGGACGCTTAGGGCCGCAGGCCGTAGACATTCAAAGCCTGTATGCGCGCCATGGGCTGTTAGCCTACGACCCGGGCTATAGGTCGACTGCCTCGTGCAAAAGCGCCATCACCTTCGTTGATGGGGACGCCGGGGTTTTGGCCTATCGCGGCTACCCGATAGAGCAATTGGCCGAGAAAAGTCATTTTTTGGAGGTCGCGTATCTCCTGGTATTCGGTGAGCTTCCCTCGGCCGCCGAGGAGGCGACCTTTAGGGACTCGGTATGTCAACATAATCTGCTGCATGAGCAGGTCATCAGTTTTTATCGCGGTTTCCGCCGCGATGCCCATCCTATGGCGGTGATGGTGGGGGTCGTCGGCGCCCTGTCCGCGTTCTATCACGATGATATGGATATAAGGGATCCACAACAACGCGTGAATGCCGCTATCCGCCTGGTCGCCAAGATGCCGACCATCGCGGCCGCGAGCTACACCTATAGTATTGGTCGCCCCTTGCGCTACCCGCGCAACGAATACGATTACGCCGGCAATTTTCTCCAAATGCTCTTTGGGATGCCGAATCAGGATTTCCTACTGGACCCACTTCTGGCCCGAGCCATGGACAGAATCCTGATTTTGCACGCCGATCACGAACAGAACGCCTCCACCTCGACCGTGCGCATGGCGGCGTCATCGGGCGCCAATCCCTTTGCTTGCATCGCTTCGGGCATCGCGAGCCTCTGGGGACCGGCGCACGGGGGCGCCAACGAGGAAGTGGTGAAGATGCTGATCGAGATCGGCAGCCCGGAAAATATTCCGAAAACCATCGCGCGCGCTAAGGATAAGAGCGACCCGTTTCGCTTGATGGGCTTTGGGCATCGGCTTTACAAGAACTTCGACCCCCGGGCGCGGGTGATCCAGGAGACGGCACGCGAGGTTCTGGCTCATCTCGGGCTCGAGAACGACCCGCTGATGGCGGTTGCCTTGGAGCTAGAGCAGATCGCACTGAAAGACGAGTACTTCATTGAGCGAAAGTTGTATCCCAATGTCGATTTCTACTCCGGGATACTCTTGCGTGCGATGGGGATACCGACGAAGATGTTCACAGCCGTGTTCGCCGTAGCACGGACGGCCGGGTGGGTCAGCCAATGGTTAGAGCTGCACAATGACCCCGGTCACGGTATAGACCGTCCTCGGCAGTTATACGTGGGCGAACCCTTGCGGGACTATCCCCGCCGCTAGGAAGGGCCCTGCGGACGCAGGATCTTTTTGGTGTCACGGACGACAAATGCCGTACTCCGGGTAGCGGCGCCCCGGTTCATTATGGTCGTGTTAGCCGGCCTTGTGGTCCAGGCCGCTTGCGCCGCGGCCAAGGTACAAATTCCTCGGGCAGCCGCTAAGGGGCGTCTTGCGCACGCCCGCATTGTCGCGATCCGGTTCGTGGGAAACAAGGTCACTCGTGCGTCCATATTGCGCCAGCAGATGTGGATACATGTAGGTGATCCGGTGAGCGCTCGACTCATCGCAAGATCCCGCCAGGCGATACTGAACCTCGATCTCTTTCGGAGCGTCCGCACCAAGCTACAGGCCGTACCGGGCGGCGATGTCCTGACGATCATCGTACGGGAACGTTACTATATTCTGCCGATTCCGCGCCTCAGTCGGGACGCCAATGGGGACATAAGTTACGGGGGGGAACTGCGCTGGGACAATATCGCGGGCCTAAACGAGTATCTCGATATCGTCTACCAAACAACCCACACGTTCAATGGTAGCACGGTTCGCAGCGGTTCCGTGGATTACAATTACCCACGTATCGTAGGAACTCCCTATAGCTTTAGCGCAAGCTTTAGTCGTGACGTAAGCCCGGATAATTTTCTGATTGATGGTCCGGGACAAGCCTACTATAACTACCAGAGCACGGCCGCCGCCTTCACCGTGTCGCGATTCCTGCGGCGCGATGAGCCCAGTACTGGCTGGCAAGTGGGGCTTGGTATGAGTTCCGAGCAGACGGATTACGGCCTTCTGTCGGGAACCCCGCCCTATTACTCCAACCTCAGACGGATCGATATCACGGGGTTTATTGGCTATTCCCGCGTCCATAACCATATTTACAGCCGTTCAGGACAGGCTTTTGGCTACAATTGGGCGCTTGGTCTACGGGCGCTGGGCTCGCAGCATAATCAGTCGGCAAGCCGTTTTTTTTACGAGGCCTATATACCCATGGGGGCACCGCGTCACGAGTTGGACGTGCGGCTCGAACTCGGCTTATCAAACGGTTATCACAATAACATCTACTTTTTAGGCGGGGCCGACACCATGCGCGGCTACGCCTACGATAGCCTGGCGGGCAAGGCCATGGTGCTGGCGAACATTCAGTATTTGGCGCCGTTGTTCGGTTCTAAGCCTTGGCGGTGGGCGATCTTTAGCGACATCGGAAACGCATACGCAAGCGACAACGCGATCAACTTGGGTGACCTCGGGGCCGATGTCGGGTTCGGTCTCCGCTACACCCTGAACGCCTTCGTGCACGTGACGTTGCGCCTCGACTATGGTTACGCCCTCACGACCGGGCATCGCAAACTCTATGGTGCGGGGAGCGATATCTTTTGATGTCTGGTCGCAGCCGGCGATGACGGGCGCCGGGAAGGTCCCCCGAGCACGACGCCTCGATCGGTGCGCCGTGCTCGAGTCCGGTGTTTGGCAGACGACCTTAGGACGCGTGGCGCTTCAGGAAGTCGGCAGCAGCGGCGGCCCGGCGCACGTAGGCGTCGCGCGCGATCGCTATATCGTCCAGGAAATACTGGAGCTCGCCTAAGAGTAAGGCCTGGGGGCCATCGACCAAGGCTTTTTGCGGGTGAGGATGAAAGTCCACAAGAACCATATTGGCTCCGGCGACAACCGCTTGGGCCGTCACCTGCTGAATGTCCAGTATCCCGTCAGGACCGCGGTCGCGCGACCCGACCGAATGGGACGGATCGATACAGACCGGCATGCGGGTCAAGCGCTTCACGACCGGCACATGGGCGAAATCGACGAAGTTGCGATGCGGGTCGCCCATGTTGGTCTTCATGCCCCGTAAACCGAAAATGACGTTGCGGTTGCCCTCGCTTGCGACATATTCGGCGGCGTTGAGCGATTCCTCGAGCGTGATTCCAAAACCGCGTTTCAGGAGGACCGGGAACTGATGTTGCCGACCGACGATTTTTAGAAGCTCGAAGTTCTGGGTATTGCGCGTGCCGATCTGCAGCATGACGCCGGTCGGCGAGCCGGTCTTTTCCAAGGCTTCGCGGATCTCGTCTAAGTGCGAGTCGTGAGTGATTTCCATCGCAATTACGCGAATACCGTATTTGCCAGCCAAATCAAACACCCAGGGCAGGCATGAGGCGCCGTGACCTTGGAAGGAGTAGGGGTTGGTGCGCGGCTTGTAGGCCCCCATGCGCGTGCAGACCTGGCCGTGGGCGGCGAGGGCCTTCATCATTTCCTCGACATGCTGGGGGGTATCGACGGCACAGAGTCCGGCGAACACGTTTAGGGTGTCTTGGGCAAATCGGACCCCGTTGTAGTCAAAGCCCGTCGGACGCTTATCGTCGTGGTGGCGACCCAATATTCGGTATTCTTCCTCGATGCGGACCACGCGTTCCACGCCAGGCAAGGTCTCTATCTCATGCTTGTCTAGGGCGCTGGTGTCGCCAATGAGATACACCTCGGTGAGCGTCACAATGGCACCCACTTCTTCATGGATGCGGAGGGTGATGCCGGGCTTTTGGGAGAGAAAGGCCATCAGCTCCTGGAATACGGCGCTGTCTCTTGTGATATGGGGCTTTAGTACGACAATCATGACGGGTCCTTAAAGGCGCCAAAGGCCGACGCGCCGCCATTCTAACAAGTCCCGCAGTTGCAGCCTACCCGGGACCGGAAATTTGGGTTAGCGCCAGAGGGCGCCCCGGATCTTGACCGATGGTCCCGGATCTTGACGTGGACGCCCGGGATTGTCTGGCTGAGGGTGGCGACATACGATTGCTTTTGTGCCCGGCCTCTTGGGGTGCGAAAACCTCAGGCTAGGGGGCGGATGGCGCCCCCGGCGTTGGCACGGACGGTCAGATATAACAGGAAAGGCGACTATGCAGATCGGGACTACAAGCACCACGGCGGGGCATTGCGGGTCCTGCAACAGGCTGTGCAACCGGCGTCTGGCGTGGCCTATTGCCGACGCCCGGATCTTCGAAGTCCAAGGCCAGGGGCGATGATGCGCGGTCCTAAAGTCCCGGAGGCTGCCTTGGAGCTTGCCTGTCGGTTCGAGGGATTCCATGCCGTGCATGGGGCTGACGGCGGAACCCGTGCCCACCCTTATCGCTGCCCAGGAGGCTATTGGACCATAGGCTATGGGCACCGCTGTGCCCCGAACCATCCGCCGATTACGAAGGCTGAGGCCCGGGCTTATCTTCAGGCCGACCTGGAACAGGCCCTCACGGCCCTCTTAACCTCCTGTCCGGTTGTGGCCGATGGGCCTCCCGGGCGACTCGCGGCGCTCCTGGACTTCACATTTAATATGGGTGCTGCGCGGCTTGCCCAAAGCACCCTAAGGCAGCGGGTCAATGCCGGAGAGTGGGAGGCCGTGGTCCACGAATTGCGGCGTTGGGTCTATGCGGGCGGCCGGGTGTTGCCGGGTCTTGTGGCCCGGCGCGAGGCCGAGATCGTCCTCCTGGACGATTGAGGGGACCGAGTTGGAATGACCTGTGTCTAGGTCGTGACCGCTTGGGTCTCAAGCCGCTTTTCGAGGGCCTGCGCAAAGAATCCGTCGGTGCCATGGATATGAGGCCAAAGTCGCAGGGCCTGATCGGGTGTCGATCGACCAAGGTCTAGGCCTCGGCGTCTTAGGATATCCTCGGTCGCCAGCGCCTTAAAAGATGGGGTTCGGTCTAAGAACTCGCGAATGATGTCCTCATTCTCTTCTTTGAGTAAGCTGCAGGTAGCGTACACGAGGCGGCCGCCAGGGCGCACCAAATGGCTCGCGTGAATCAAGATCTGCAGGGCCTCTTGCGCCAACTGCCGGACACGATCTTCGCTCAGCCGCCACTTTACGTCGGGGCTGCGCCGCAAGGTACCGGTCCCGCTGCAGGGGGCATCGACCAGCACTCGGTCGATTTTCCCATGTAGCCGCTTTAACTTGGTGTCCGTGCCGCCGCTGATGGTGAGGATGCGAACGTTATCAAGGCCTGCGCGTACCACGCGTTCCTTTAGGCGGTCAAGGCGCTTTTGTGAGGTATCGCAGGCGTAGAGGGTGCCGCCGTTGTTCATAAGGGCGCCCAGGTGCAAGGTCTTGCCGCCAGCGCCCGCGCAGTAATCCACGATCCGCTCGCCCCGTCTTGGCTCAAGCAGCGGGGCTATCAACTGGCTGCCCTCGTCTTGAACCTCGAAGTGGCCGGCCTTGAACGCGGGGGTCTGGAAGAGGGGCGCGCGCCAGGCGCGGCGCAGGCCCCAGGGGGAGAGGGGCGTGGGGGCCAGTTCGTGACCGCCTACGAGCAGAGCCGTCTGTAAGGCCTCGCGGTCAGTTTTGAGCGTGTTGACGCGGATATCAAGCGGCGCGGAGTGGAGAAGCGAGGCGCCAAGGGCCCGCGCTTCGGACTCCGGGAGTTCATGTTGGAAGCGATCGGCAAGCCAGTCGGGGAGGCTTGCTGTGATACTAAAAGACCAGGAAGGATGGGATGCATGCGCGGCCGCGACCAGGGCCTCGGCGTGCACAACGCCTAGGTCCTTCAATTGCCGGGCATGATAGCCGCTATAGCGCGCTAAATGCGCCGCGACGATGAGGGCTGGGTCGGTACCCTCGGCCAGAGCGGAGAGTAGGCGATAGTGTCGCAGACAGCCGTATACGGTCTCGGCGATCACGCCTCGGTCTTTGGACCCGAGCCGGGGCTCGCTGCGAAAGAATCGATCCATGAGGGTATCGGCCGCGGCCGTTTCTCGCAGGATGCGTTCGAGAAGGGCCGCGCTTGCGGCGTATAGGCTCCGAGTCATCAATCGCGATAACGCTTAAGAAGGTCTGAGTAGGCGTCGATGCGTCGGTCGCGAAGGAATGGCCAGATTTGGCGCACGGTCTCGGTGCGCGTGAAGTCGATCTCGGTTAAAAGGACTTCCGGGTCGCCACCGGCGCGCGCGAGCCACTCGCCTTGCGGACCACAGACAAAGCTGCCGCCCCAGAAGGCAATGCCCGCGGTAGCGCCGCTCGGGTCGGGTTCGAGACCGCAGCGGTTACTGGCAAGGATCGGGATGCCGTTGGCAACGGCATGCCCCCGTTGCACGAGTTCCCAGGCCTCTTTTTGGCGTTGTTGTTCGGAGGCGTCATCGCGCGGATCGAAGCCGATGGCAGTGGGGTAGAGCAGCATATCGGCACCGGCGAGCGTCATGAGTCGGGCGGCCTCGGGATACCATTGGTCCCAGCAGACCATCACGCCTAAGCGTCCGACACTGGTTTTAATGGGTGAAAAGCCTTTATCTCCCGGAGTGAAGTAATATTTTTCATAAAAGCCCGGGTCGTCTGGGATATGCATCTTCCGGTAACTTCCGACAAGCCGACCGTCTTTCTCAAACACAACCGCGGTATTGTGATAGAGGCCGGGCGCGCGCCGCTCGAACAGCGAGGCTACGATCACAAGCGACAGCTCGGCGGCCAATCCCGAAAGCCGCTCGGTAGTCGGGCCGGGGATAGACTCAGCGTTGGCAAAGGCCGCTTGGTCTTCGGTCTGGCAGAAGTACGGCCCGTTATGCAGCTCCTGGAGGAGGGCGAGTTGGGCGCCCCCGGTATGCGCGTGGCGTAAGCCGGCCTCGAGGCGCGCGAAGACCTCCGGGGACGGCCCTAAACCGGCATGCTGAATCAAGGCTACGGTGAGCGTCATGGAAGCACTCCGTGTGGTAATTGCATGGTCGCGCAATGAAGGCTCCCATGCTGGGCAATAAGAGGTAGACAGGGTATGCCGACTATTTCCCGGCCTGGGAAGCAGCGCGCCAATGTCGCCAGCGCCTCGCCATCCCGGCGGTCGTCATAGGTCGGTACAAGCACGGCGTCGTTGAGGATCAGGAAGTTGGCATAGGTCGCCGGCATACGTTCGCCCCCGGCGTCGAGCTTCGCGGATGGCCAGGGCAGGGGGACGAGCCGATAGGGACGTCCATCGCCGGTCACAAGGCCTTGCAGTTCGGTCTCCATGGCCTTGAGCTCCTGGTAGTGTTCGTCGTCGGGAGACGGGCAGGCGCAGTAGGCGATGGTGTCCGGGTCGCAAAAGCGCGCTAAGGTATCGATGTGGCCGTCGGTATCGTCGCCGGCCAGATATCCGTGATGGAGCCAGAGCAGGCGATCGCAGCCCAAGGTCCGTTTCAAGGTCTGCTCGAGGTCCAAACGCGTCAGTTTCGGGTTGCGGGAGGGCGATAACAGGCAGCTTGTCGTCAAAAGCAGCGTGCCTTGGCCATCGGACTCGATGCTACCCCCCTCCAAGACGAGATCGATGGTCTCGAAGGCCGTGGCGCCAAAGGCCCCGAGGTCGCGCCAGCCGGCGCTGACGGCGTTGTCCTGGGCGTGCGGGTATTTCCCGCCCCAGCCGTTGAAGCGGAAGTCGAGCAGGACCGGTCCTGCCGAGGTTTCAACAGTTATCGGTCCATGGTCCCGGACAAACACATCGTCCGACAAGACCGTCTCGATGCGCACCTGAGTCAGGTCAGCCTGGGCGCTCCGAAGCAGCCCCACGATGTGGGCTTTGTGCTCGGAGTCATGAGCGGCGATGAGGAGGCGCTCATGGCGACTGATCGCCGCCCCTATGAGGGCGAAGGTGTGATCGGCCAGGGCCAAGTGGGGCGCCCAATCACCGAAGGCGTGGGGCCAGGTCAACATCACCCCGGATTGCGGCTCCCATTCCGCCGGCAGTCGCGCCGCCCGCGTGGGGATGTCGTCGCGTCGAATGGGGATAATGGCCATGGCGGGAATCCTAAGGTCGGGGTTGCGATCTTAGACGCTTGTGCCGTCAGCGCCAAGATCGGTCGCCGCCAAGGCATCGATCAAAAATTGACGCAGGTCTTGAATCTCCTCGGTACTGACGCTGTGCTCTAAGGGATAGCTGTGCAGTTCGGCCGTTACCCCCGCCTGTGTCAGGATGGCGTGAGAGAGCAAGGCAAAATCATGAGGTAGGGTAGGGTCTTTGGTGCCGTGGCCAAGAAATACGGGGGTGGTGACGTTGCGGGCACGGAGCTCGCTTGCAAAGCGGGGGGCGAGCGGTAAGTAGGTTGACAGGCCGACCGCAGCCGCGAGCCGATGAGGACCGCTCAGCGCGGTATACAAGGCCAGGGCTCCGCCTTGCGAGAATCCGCCCAGCACCACCCGTTCGCTCGGGATCCCCCGTTGTTGTTCGTCGTGAATCAGGCCGGAGATGGCGTCGCGGGCGCGACGAATACCAAGCTCATCTTGCGGGTCTTCCGGGCGGGTCCCATAGAGATCAAACCAGCTTGGCATCGTCGCGCCATTATTTAAGGTCACCGGCTGGATGGGCGCATGCGGAAACACAAACCGGAGCCCGGTTTTACTGATATCCCCTAGCGCCTCGACAAAGCCCGCGAAATCGTAGCCATCGGCACCGAGACCGTGGAGCCAGATCAAGGCATGTTCGGGATGCGCGCTCGTCGCATATTGGAGGGGGGGCCTCTGAAAGAAGTTCATGCTGTCATTATACCGGTGGCCGGATGAGACGAGAAGGGATAGCGGTTTCGAGGGCTGCGTGCCGGCGTTCTTGCCGAGCCGAGAGGCTCGGGGTGGTGGTGTCCGAGGCCGGACTGCTCCCGAAACTCTGTCCAAAGTCGCCCCTCTTACGCGGCAGCGGCTTAGGTCTGGGCCCTGTTTTGAGGTTTGGGACAGGCCTCCTATTTCCGCAGGTTAGAAAAGCGAGGGAGCGCTGCGATAGCAATATCGTTTGGCCTTGTCTAGTGTTCCGCTGTTCCCCGCCATGATCGACAGGGGTGTCACGAGCGCGCTCGATCGAGGGATCTTGATCTACCAGGGAGAATGCCGCGATGGGATGCCGCCGTTCGTCCGGGGCGAAGGTCCGGCCACGCGCACGGACATTCGCTGAAAACCTCGGTCATCCCTCTTCAATACCCGCATAAGCCTAAAAATTTCCGTCCGCTCATCTGCGTTCCCGACCCCCTTTGGCCGCGTGTCCCGTTGTGATCGGCACTGGTCCGAAATGGCTACATGACCAAACGCGATCGGTCAGCATCCTTTTCGCGATGGATGGCCTTATTCAATCCACGGAGTGATTCCGGCGCCTCGGATGGCCTACGCGGAAGCGCTCTATGAAGGAGATTTGGTAATGGGTTTTACCCCAGGTAACGTTACGTCAAAAAAGATTGCGTTTAAGAAGCTCCTCCTCCCGCTCGCGATAGCCGCATCTTTATCGGCTTGCGTGGGGGGGAGGTGGTGGGGCCGCCGCCGGCGGGTCATCGAACACCGGTGCCGGTGCTGCCACCAACACCGCCACCCCCATCACCGGCAGCACCATTTCCTTAGGGTCGGCGCTGGTCACCCCCGGGGCC
>JAJYQN010000024.1 GCA_021794595.1 Pseudomonadota bacterium | reverse complement strand
TAGTGAGGGCCGCGCGGGGGTCCCCTGACCCCTCTGCGCGACATCCCTTACCTTAATAGAAGCGTACATATCATCAATATATCAGGGATGATACCTCACAATGGTCGTGAATAATGAGGGCAGGTTCGGCATGGGTGCGAGTTTGAGAGCGAGGAACAAAAGGACTGGTGAGGGTCATGTTCCGGGTGGTGCGCGCAAAGAGCGGGTCTTGCGCTCGACGAGAAGCCGATCGAGCGCCGGTGTCGGGGACGAGGCATCGCTACCGTCCAGGGTGACGTGCGGGGAGCCCTTCATAAAGCCTAGCCGCAGATGTCGGTAGCGAACGAGATAGGAGATCCCGACCAGGGTTGCGGCGAAGCCTGAAGCGGCACCGAGGCCCATGGCCCAACGGGGGCCGCGGCTATCGGCGATCCAGCCGACGATGGGGGCCCCAATCGGCGTGCCGCCCACCGCCACGGCAAGGAGGATCGCCACCACTCGCCCGCGCATGGCGGGGTCCGTGGACAATTGCAGCATGCTATTGACCGTGGTGGTGAAGGTTTGCGCCGAGGCCCCGACGAGAATGAGCGCTAAACCAAAAAGACCCAAAGTCGGCATCATAGCGGCAAGCGCGAAGGCGAGCCCGAGAACGGTCGTAGTCAAGAGCAGCAGCGCCATACCTGGCTTTTCTCGCCTAGCGGCGAGGAGTGCGCCGAACACAGACCCGATTGCCATGGTGGACGTCAAAAGGCCATATCGAGTCGCTCCGGCGTGAAAGGCCATAACAGACATAGCGGAAATGAAGATTGGGAAGTTGAGCCCAAAAGTGCCAACCAAAAATAGCATGAGTAGTATGGCCCTAAGGTCGGGTCGGCCCCAGACGTAGCGAAAACCCTCGGCAAATCCCCGCCTTGTGGGTGGCGTCTTTTTGCGCCGATGGAGCTCTCCCGTGCGCAACAAACCGAGGGCGGCGATGACCGCGCCAAACGAGGCCGCATTAATGAGAAAGACCCATCCCGAGCCGACCGCCGCGATCAGTATCCCGGCGATGGCCGGACCGACCATGCGCGCCGCGTTGAACGAGGCGGAATTCAGGGCCACGGCGTTGGATAACTCCGCTTCTGGCACAAGGTCGGACACGAACGTCTGGCGTGCCGGCGAGTCGAAGGCTCCGACGCAGCCGAGCAAAAGCGCGAATAGGTAGACCTGCCACAACTGGAGGAGTCCCGTCATTGTGAGAATACCGAGCCCAAGGGCCAGTAGTCCCATGATGGTCTGGGTCACGAGCAGCAGGCTTCTGCGATCCAAATGATCGGCGGCAAAACCCGTCAGTGGCAGCAACAAAACAAGGGGACCAAACTGAAGCGCCATGACGATACCCACGGCGGCCGCATCATGATGGGTCAGCTTTGTCAGGACAACCCAGTCTTGAGCCGTGCGTTGCATCCACGTGCCCACATTGGACACCGTGGCCCCGCCAGCCCACATCCGGTAGTTAAAACCGTTGAGTGAGCGGAATGTCGACTGCGCCACGCGCTTACGATCCTTCGGTTGGTTTTAGGGCGGCGATCATCGTGCGCCGAGTGTGGTGAGAAGCTCGATGATCTCCTGTGTCTTTGCGGTTTCTCCCAGTCGCGGGAAAATCCGGCTTATGCTGTTTATGTGGGCATCCAGGCTCATATCGGTCATGGCGTCGATTGCAAGAGCCACATGGAAACCGCGCTCGTGAGCACAACGGGCGGTCGACTCGACCCCAATGCTGGTTGCAATGCCGGCGATAACGATTTGGGTGATGCGGTATTCTTTTAAATAGCGCTCGAGGTCGGTGTGGGTAAAGGCCCCCCATGTGCGCTTGGTCAGGGCATGGTCGGTTGGCTGGCGGTTAAGCTCGGGGACGAGATCAGCCCATCCCGGAGGGAAATCGCTCGCGCGGCGGCCCTGTTCGGTGCGGCCGGGAGCCACACCATCGACCGTGACGAGTACGACCGGCAACCCGCGGGCGCGAAATGCCTGGGCCAGCGCCGCGGCATGGCGCACAACTTCGGCGGTGGGATGTGCCGTGGGAAGTGTTACGACGCCTTTTTGCAGATCGACGACGACCAGGGCCGTCCGCGGATCAAGGCACGTTATCGGCATGGCGTTCTCCTTAAGTGTCGGTAGGATCCTAATGTGAAAGACGTTGTGGACAGGCTGGGAAGCAGCCCCAAGGGCCGGCATGTTACGGCCAAATAAAAAGGCGTTAGGATATTCACCGCGCGTAAGTCTACCTAGATGACCTCATAACCTTCGTTTTCGAGCATCCGGGTCAAGCGGATGAGGGGCAAACCTATGAGTGTGGTCGGATCATCGCCATCGAAACGATCGAAAAGGGCGATACCGAGGCCCTCGGACTTCACGCTTCCAGCACAATCATAAGGTTGCTCTTTGTTGAGGTAGCGCGCGATGCGCTCCTCCGAAAGCGGTCGAAATGTCACCTGAAACAAGGCCACCGCGGTCTGGGTTTGGCCGGTGCGCGCATTGAGAAGCGCAAGACCCGTGTAGAGGAGGGCGGTTTTTCCGGATATTCGTCGAAGCTGGCGCGCCGCTTCGGCGAATCCTCCAGATTTTCCCACGATCTCGCCGTCGTATACCGCCACTTGATCGGACCCGATGATGAGCGCGTCCGGCGCCAGGGGGCGCACGGCCCAGGCTTTAGCGAGCGCAAGGCGCAGAGTCAGCGCCTCCGCGCTCTCGCCCGGTAGCGAGGCCTCGTCGACCGGGGAGACTTTGACCTCAAAGGGGACACCGAGGCGCTCCAAGAGCGCCTTACGGTAGGGAGAACCCGAGGCCAGAACCAGACGTGCCCGATCGGCCACGATCTATCCGATCTCGACCAAGGCTTCGTCCGGATTGACGCTATCCCCCTTCTTTACATGGACGGCCTTGACCGTTCCTTTTACCGGGGCCGGGACTTCATTTTCCATCTTCATGGCCTCGATCACCAAGACCGGGTCCCCGGCCTTTAAGACCTGACCCACCGTCACCAGGACGTCGACCACCGTCCCCGGCATGGCGCTTGTGACGTCGCCGGCTTTACGGGCTTTGGGACGGCGCGAGTCCTTGGGGACCGCGTCACCCCTGTCGATCGCCGCAGGGCGCGCCTCCGCCATACCTTCTGTCGGTACGATCTCCATCGTCTCGACCATAATTTCTTCCGGCATGCCGTCGACGTAGACATAGAAGGGCCGACGCTCTTCGTTTTTATGTCCTGCGCCACGAATCTTGATGTTATAGGTCTCGCCGTGCATCGTGACATTAAAGTCCGTGGGCGCCAGATAACAGGGCGCGGACTGGGCTTCTTCCGGCGGCAAGAGCTCTTCCGGGGTAAGCGTTCCCGCTGCCCGTTCCTCCAAGAAGAGGCGGCCGACCTCCGGGAACATGGCATAGGTTAGGACGTCTTCCTCGCTCTTTGCGAGTGCCCCCACTTCCGCCCGGAGGCGGTCCATTTCGGGTTTGATGTCGTCTGCGGGGCGATAGCTAATGACCTGCTGATTGCCGATCGCCTGGCGTCGGACCTGTTCATTCACTTTGCCGGGAGGGTTGCCGTAGCGGCCCTGGAGGTACAGCTTCACTTCATTTGTGATGTTCTTATACCGCTGCCCCATGAGGACATTGAACACAGCCTGCGTGCCCACAATTTGCGAAGTGGGGGTCACGAGCGGGGGATAGCCGAGGTCGGCCCGGACGCGAGGGATCTCCAAAAGCACCTCGTCCATGCGGTCGAGCGCCCCTTGCTCCTTGAGCTGGTTAGCCAAATTCGAGATCATGCCACCCGGGACTTGGTTGACATGCACGCGGCTGTCGATGCCGGTATGGTCGCTTTCGAACTGGTGATAGCGCTTGCGGATTCCCCGGAAATAGGCGTTCACGCGCTCAAGTCGATCGATATCGAGACCGGTGTCGTGGGGGGTGCCGCGCAACGCCAGAACCAAGCTTTCGGTAGGCGGGTGGCTCGCGCCATCGCCAAACGCCGAGAGGGCCGTGTCAATCAAATAGCAACCACTCTCGATCGCCTTCCAATGACACATGGCCGCAAGACCGGACATCGAGTGAGAATGGAGGTGCAGAGGCACCTTCACGGCCTTCACCAAGGCCTTCACCAAGGACGCCGTTTTCGTGGGCGTCAAGAGGCCGGCCATATCCTTAATCGCGATGGTCTGACAACCCATTTGCTCCAACTCACGGGCCATCTGTACAAAGCTCGGTATGCTGTGCGCGGGGCTTGTGGTGTAACAGATGGTCCCCTCGGCGTGCTTACCGTTGGCGAGCGCCGCTTCGATCGCCACGCGCAAATTGCGCATGTCATTCATGGCGTCAAAAATACGAAAGACATCAATCCCGTTGGCCGCGGCCCGGGCCACGAAGGCCTGTACTACGTCATCGGAGTAGTGACGGTAACCGAGGAGATTCTGGCCTCGCAACAGCATCTGCAGGCGAGTCTTTGGCAGCGCGGCTTTGAGCATACGTAGCCGCTCCCAAGGATCCTCTTTCAGGAACCTAAGGCAGGCATCGAATGTCGCGCCGCCCCAAGCCTCAAGCGACCAGTACCCGACCGCATCGAGATCGGGACATGCCGGAAGCATGTCTTCGGTACGCATCCGAGTCGCAATCAGCGATTGGTGGGCGTCCCGCAGAATCACGTCCGTAATTTGCACGCGCGTTTTTGGCACAGTTTCCTACCTTCATTAAAGAAACAACAGTATACCCTGCCTCCGGTCGAGCGTCCCCCGGGGACCCAGGTCCAGGCTTACTCCCTCCTCTCTGCCAGCGGCTGACTCGCTACAAACCGTGGTGAGCCGCAATGGCCGCGGCGATGGCAGCCGCTAGGTGCGAGGTCGGACGGCGAACCGAGTAGTTAATGAGTTCCGGGTGCTCCTCCGCGAAGGAGGTATTAAAAAGCCCGCTCCTAAACTCAGCCGTTTTGAGTATCTCGAGGTGGTACGGAATGGTAGTTTTCACACCCGAGACACCCATATCCAGGAGTGCGCGCCGACCGCGGGCGAGGGCCTTTTCCCAGGTGAGCGCCCAAATCGTGAGCTTGGCGCACATGGAGTCGTAGTAGGGGGGGAACTCGTAGCCCGTATAAATCGCGGCATCGGTTCGTACCCCGGGTCCACCCGGAGAATAATAGCGGGTGATGCGACCAAAATTGGGGAGGAAGTCGTTCTTTGGGTCCTCGGCATTGATCCGAAACTGGATGGCGAATCCACGCCGGTGGATATCGGCTTGGCTTAAGGACAGGGGCTGACCACTCGCGATCAAAATCTGTTCCTGCACGATATCGACGCCGGTAATCTGCTCGGTCACGGTGTGTTCGACCTGGAGGCGCGTGTTCATTTCCATAAAGTAAAAGCGTTGCTGTTGATCGAACAGAAACTCGACCGTACCGGCATTTTCGTAGCCCACGGCCTGTGCTGCGCGCACCGCGAGCCCGCAGACCTCGGCTCGCTGCTCTTCGGTCAATTGTGGGGAGGGCGCTACCTCCAAAAGTTTTTGGTGCCGTCTCTGAATCGAGCAATCTCGTTCAAAGAGGTGTACGACATTACCGAAGCGATCCCCCAGGATTTGAACCTCTATATGGCGAGGGCTCACGACGCACTTCTCAAGAAACACCTCAGCCGCGCCGAATGCCTTGGTTGCTTCGGAGACCACGCGGTCATACTGTCGGCGCAACTCGTCTTCCGAGTCGCAGCGGCGAATACCACGCCCACCGCCCCCCGATGTGGCCTTGAGCATTACGGGATAACCGATAGACCGAGCGGCCACTACAGCCCCCTCCAGATCCGGGACGTTGCCGTCGCTCCCCGGAATGACGGGGAGGCCGGCGGCAATGGCGGCTTCGCGCGCGAGGGTCTTATCGCCCATCTTGCGGATGACCGCGGCCGAGGGGCCAATGAAGATCAGCCCGCGCCGGGTACAGATCTCGGCGAGTTCCGGATTTTCTGACAAAAAGCCGTAACCGGGGTGGACCGCATCGCAGCCAGCGCTCTGGGCCACAGACGCGATCCTATGTGCGTTCAGATAGCCGCCGACCGGATCCGGGCCGAGATTGTAGGCCTCGCTTGCCTTCTTCACGTGCAGGGCATGGCGATCGGCGTCCGTATATACGGCCACAGACTCTATGCCGAGCTCGGCGCAGGCCCGGACGATTCGGACCGCGATCTCGCCCCGATTGGCCACCAAAATTTTCCTAATCACCCGCGCTCCTCACCGGCACCATTAGGCCGGGCGCCATTATAATGCTTTGCCTGCTCCTATTCACCCTAAAAGCGCAATTTTGACAGCTTAGGGAACGGTCTATATCATGGCGCATGATTTTGGATAGCTTGCCGAAATATGCCGATCCCGGAAGGCTGGCGGACCAGCTGACCGCCCTGGAAGGCGAGATCGACGTGGCTACGCTTGAACGCCTGCAGGACGTGGCACCCGGCAGTAAGGGTAAGGCACGGGCGCGTCTCGCCTTCCGGCGAGACGAAATGAAGCGGGTTGTTATGAGCGGGAGCGCGGAGGCACCGCTTCTGCTTGTGTGTCAGCGGTGCGGCTTACCGTTTGCCACGGATATCAAAACCGAGTGGCGGATCGTTCTGGCTCGGTCCCTGGAGGATGAGCGGAGCCTCGCAGAGCAGGGACAGGATGCCTGGTATCATACAGCGGATCTCGATGTAGGCGAGATCATAGAAGAAGAATTGATATTGGCCCTACCGATGGCGCCGCGCCATCGCGAAGATTGTGAGTCACGGCCACAACAAGCGGCCACGCCGCATCCATTTGCGGCGCTTGCGGGTTTGTTTGAGCGCGGCTTGCGTGATAAATAGGAAACTGAGGATATAAGTAAATGGCAGTACAAAAAAGCCGTAAAACCCCCTCTAAGCGCGGCATGCGCCGGTCTCATGACGCCCTTTCTAAGCCGACCTTGTCTATCGAACCGACAAGCGGCGAAACCCATCGCCGCCATCATGTGAGCGCGGACGGGTTTTATCGAGGCCGTAAGGTTCTCGATATCAAATCCGACTAGGCCGTCCCTGGAGCCATAGTGACTATCACAATCGCCCTCGATGCCATGGGGGGTGATCATGGGCCGTGCGTCACAGTTTCGGCGGCCCTGTCGTTTCTTCGCGCCAGGCCTGACGCGTCACTGATTCTTGTAGGGCAGCCAGAACCCATCCAGAGCGAACTTAAGCGCCAGGGGGCGTGCTTAAGCGAGCGGCTGCGCCTGACGGCGGCGACCGAGGTCGTGCGCATGGACGAGCCTCCCACTCAGGCGCTACGCGGAAAGCGGGACTCCTCCATGCGGGTGGCCATCACGCTCGTGCGTGACGGGGAGGCTGCGGCCTGCGTCAGCGCCGGGAATACCGGGGCGCTCATGGCGACCGCCCATTTTGTCCTGAAGACCTTACCGGGTATCGATCGTCCGGCCATCGTTACGGCGCTCCCTACGGTTCGCGGCCACGTGTATTTGCTTGATCTCGGAGCGAATGTCGAATGTAGCGCCGAACAGCTGCGGCAGTTCGCGATCATGGGCAGCATCGTGGCGGCGGCGGTAGACGGCAAGCGCAGACCCAGTGTCGGCCTGCTCAATGTGGGCGTTGAAGACATAAAAGGCAATGAAACCGTGAAGGCGGCAGCGCAGCTCCTCCAGGTCTCCGGACTCAATTACGTTGGATATGTAGAAGGCGACGGGATCTATACCGGCGACACCGACGTCATTGTCTGTGATGGTTTTGTTGGCAATATCGCGCTCAAGACGAGTGAGGGGCTGGCGCGCATGATCCGGCAGTTCATGAAAGAAGAATTCCAACGCCATCTTGGGACGCGGCTCGCCGGGCTCGTGGCCCGTCCGGTACTCAGGGCCTTTGGGCGCCGCGTGGACCCCAAGCGTTATAATGGGGCCACCTTCGTAGGGCTAAACGGGGTGGTCGTAAAGAGCCACGGGAGTGCGGACGCTGTGGGCCTACGTAACGCCTTAGAGGTCGCGCTTCGCGAGGCGCAGAAAAATATTCCTGATCTTATTCGTCGCGAGCTCGAACCATCGCCACAACAAGGACTAGCATGACTTACGCTCGCATTTTGGGCACCGGAGGATTTCTTCCTCGACGTGTCGTCACGAACGCCGAACTGGCCCGCACGGTGGATACCTCGGACGAATGGATCGTCTCTCGCACCGGCATTCGCGAACGCCGGATAGCTGCGAGCGACGAAACGAGCTGCGATCTCGCCGAGCAAGCCGCGCGCCAGGCGCTGGAGGCGGCCGGCTGTCTCGCCACGGATATCGATCTCGTGATCGTCGCCACCACCACCCCGGACCGGGTGTTCCCCTCAACCGCCTGCCTTTTGCAAGACCGGCTAGGGATCCATGGACCAGCGGCGTTTGATGTGCAGGCGGTCTGCACCGGATTTATCTACGCCATCAGTATCGCCGAAAAATTCATAAAAACCGGGAGCGCGAAACGCGCTCTCGTGGTCGGCACCGAGACGATGTCGCGGCTCGTCGATTGGCAAGATCGCTCAACGTGCGTCCTGTTTGGCGATGGTGCTGGTGCCGTGATCCTGGGCGCCAGCGCTGAGCCGGGGATTTTGTCTACCCATCTGCACGCGGATGGGGCCTATAAGGACCTACTGACAGTCACAGAGGACGGTACCGATGGCACGGATCGCGTCTTGGCCGCGGCCTCAGGACGTATCGCGATGCGCGGCAACGAGGTTTTTCGCGTAGCAGTCACGACTCTGGATGCCTTGGTCGGCGAGACCCTAGCGGCCAACGGTTTAACCCAGAGCGATATTCGTTGGCTTGTCCCACATCAAGCCAACATCCGTATAATCAGCGCCACAGCCAAGCGCCTAGGTATGTCCATGGAACAGGTGATCGTCACCGTCGACCGCCATGGCAATACCTCAGGGGCCTCCATACCCTTGGCCCTTGATGTGGCGGTGCGCGATGGTCGCATACAACGCGGTGATGTTGTGCTCATGGAAGGATTCGGGGGCGGCTTCACGTGGGGCTCGGTCCTCTTCACCTATTAAAAAGATGAGACAATCTGCATGAGCCAGAAAAAGTCGTTCGCGCTGGTCTTTCCCGGGCAAGGTTCCCAATCCGTGGGTATGCTCAAGGCGCTTGCGGCCGCGCATCCGCTCGTCTTGCAGACGTTCAAGGAGGCAAGCGAGGTCCTAGGCTTTGACCTGTGGGTCCTCGTTCAGAATGGTCCCGAGAAGGAGTTAAATCGCACCGCGGTGACCCAGCCCGCGCTGTTGGCGGCCGATATCGCCTGCTATCGGGTGTGGCGAGCGCAGGGCGGCCCGGCGCCCGACTACGCCGCGGGTCATAGCTTGGGGGAATACGCAGCGCTGGTTGCGGCCGGTTCTCTGGATTTTGCGGAGGCCGTGGCCCTTGTTGCCGAGAGAGGCCGGGCGATGCAGGAGGCGGTCCCAGAAGGGGCGGGGGCCATGGCCGCGCTCCTGGGCCTGCCGGATGCCGATATACGGGCCCTGTGTGAAGAATGCGCCGAAGGTGAAGTCCTGGCGGCGGCCAATTATAACGCCCCAGGCCAAGTGGTCATTGCCGGCGCGTTCGCCGCCGTTCAGCGCGCGCTCCCGGTAGCCAAGCAAAAAGGGGCCAAGCGTGCGATACCCCTGGCCGTGAGCGTTCCCTCGCATTGCGAATTGATGCGTCCAGCGGCCCTGCGCCTTGCGTCCTATCTGGCGCCGATCGCGGTTCGGCCACCGCTTTTTCCGGTACTGCACAATTGGAACGTAGAGACCAGCCGGCAGCCCGATGGGATTCGTGACGCCCTGATTAACCAGTTGTTTTCGCCGGTGCGCTGGGTCGAGACCGTGACCCGTTTAGGCGCGCTCGGCGCCCAATACGTTCTTGAATGTGGGCCTGGCAAGGTCCTGACCGGGCTCAATAAACGCATTACTGACGGGGTGTTGTGTTTGGCCTTAGGCGAACCGACCGACTTGAATGCGGCCTTGGCCGAGCTTCAGTCCCCGCCCACTCATGAGGATCGAGCATGAAACTTGTCAACGAAATGGCCCTGGTGACAGGCGCCACGCGCGGGATCGGTCAGGCGTGCGCCCTTCGTCTTGCCGCAGAAGGGGCGCTGGTCGTCGGGACTGCGACTTCGGCCGCGGGCCTGAAGACGATAGACGGCTTTTTTGCCGAAAACGAGATTAAAGGCTGGGCCTTTGAGCTCGACCTGTCCGATCGGGCCTCTATTGATCGGCTGCTCGCAGAATTCGAAAAGCGTCAGCAATGGCCGACCATTCTTGTCAACAATGGCGCTATCAATCGTGATGGTCTAGCCGTCCGGCTCCGCGATGAGGACTGGGATGCGGTTTTGGCCACCAATCTCACCGGGGCCTTTCATCTCACCAAAGGCTGCTTGCGAGCTATGACGAAGGCGCGCAAAGGGCGCATTATCAATATCAGCTCGGTCGTGGGCGTCACCGGCAATAGCGGCCAAACGAACTACGCCGCGGCCAAGGCGGGGCTTATCGGGTTTGGCCGGGCCTTGGCGCGCGAGGTCGGCAGCCGCAACATTACCGTCAATGCCATCGCTCCGGGCTTTATCGACACCGATATGACGCGGGCCCTGAGCGATGAACAGCGCCAGAGCCTTCTCGCGCAGATCCCCCTTGCCCGGCTGGGAAAAGCTGAGGATGTCGGCAATGCCGTGGCTTTTTTGGCCTCCCCCGAGGCCTCCTACATCACAGGCACAACCTTGCACA
>JAJYQN010000139.1 GCA_021794595.1 Pseudomonadota bacterium | reverse complement strand
CCTCGCCCCGCAACCCTTCGACGGCATCCCCCGCAGCCATGGCGGGCAGTACGGCGGAGGGTTCTCCGGTTTCGTCGGCAAGCGCCCGCCCGGGACGTAACGCCTTCCAGCCGGGGTCCGTCTCCGTGCGACCCGACGCCGTCCACACCTCCCCGCCGACCGACACCGTCACCGCAATGGCCTGATAGCGATGATCCGGCAGAAAGAGCGCCGCATAGGATTGCCAGATCAGGTCGTAGATCTTCCGCTCGGTATCCGACAGCCCGGACGCCTTCTGTCCCGTCGGAATGATGGCGTGATGCGCCGTTACCTTGGCGGTATTCCACGCCGCATGTTTTTGGTGGGGCGCTACACGGCCGCGCAAGGCCTCCGGGATCGGAAGATGGGCCAGAATGGCGGAGGCCTCGCCATGCTGCTCCTCGGGCACGTATCGGCAATCCGTGCGGGGGTAGGTCGTGAGTTTCTTCTCATACAAGGCCTGACAGGCCTCCAGCACCGCGTTGGCACTCAACCCCCATTGAGCGGATGCCGCTTTCTGGAGCGACGACAACGAAAACGGCAGCGGGGCCGACTCCCGACTGTCCTTGCTCTCGTAACGCGCGACCTGCCCCGCCCCCACCGCCTTGCGCGCGATCCCATCGGCGAGCGCCCGGTCGGTCAACCGGCCTTCCTCGTCGAATCCGGCACCCTCGGTGGAGGCCGGTTTCCACTTCGCCGCAAACGTCCCGTTGGGGTGCCGGCAATGGATCAGGACCTCGCAATAATCGCGGGGTTTGAACTGTTCGATCTCCCGATCCCGGCGGACGACCAGGGCCAACGTCGGCGTCTGCACGCGCCCAACCGACAACAGCCCGCGATTGGCAATGGTCCAGGCGCGAGTCAAATTCATGCCCACGAGCCAGTCCGCGCGGGCGCGCGCCTCGGCCGCCTGGCTCAAAGGGTGATACGCGCGATTGTCCTTCAATTGCGCAAAGGCCTTCTGGACCGATACGCCATCCAGCGATGCCAGCCACACCCGCTGCACCGATCCCTTGTACCGGCAGTAGTCCAGGATCTCGTCGATCAGCAGCTGTCCCTCCCGATCCGGGTCGCCGGCATTCACCACGAGCGTTGCCTGCTTCAGCAGATCTTTGATGACGGTGAGCTGGGCCTTGGCCTCTCTTTTGGGATGCTTGATCCATTTTTCCGGGAAGATGGGCAGATCCTCCAACCGCCACACCTTTTTCCCCGTCCGGGGATTGACGGGCACGCCGGCGGGCAGATACGCGTCCGGCTCGTCCTGCTCGAGGATGTGTCCGAAGGCATGGGTGATGGTGTACCCTCGCGCCTCGAACAAGGCCCCTCGACGGGCCCCGCCCAACCCCTCCGCGATCCCCTTCGCCAGTGACGGCTTCTCCGCAATGATCAGTTTCATCCCAAGGCTCTCCGTTCTTCGTGTACCAGTCGCGAGACCACGGACTGCACCTGCCCTCCCGCGTGGGTTTGGCAAAGGCTCATCAAGGTCGTCTGGACCTTCGTCCGCACCGCGGGCGAGCATCCCTTCAAGAGGCGTTGCGCCGAACCGACCAGTCCTTCCAGGGATCGATCCGACCGCGCGCGCGTCTCCCAGAAGGCGAGATTGTCCGCCCACGACACCGATCCGGGTGTCAGCGTAAAAGCGGCCGCGACCGCCACGATGGCCTGATCCGGCGTCACACGCGCCAACAGATCCTGCACGGCCTCCGACTCCTCTCTGGTCGCCGTGAGCCCCAGGGCGTCGACGGTTTGCGCAAGCAACGGTCCCGCCAATCGCAAACCCGCCACCCAGCGCGTAAGCGGCGCGATCCTGGCGGCCTCTATGGCTCCAGGACACAACGGCGTGCCGCGGGGCAGGAACCCGCTTTGCAAGGCTGCCGTGTGGAGCGCCTCCTCCTCGTCATCGAACAGGTCTTTCAGCGTCAGCCACACGTTGCCGAGATAGAATCCAAAAAGGGGTGCGGATCGCTTCAAGGTCTCGCTCACCGTTTTCGACAGGGCCAAACCGGCGAAGAGCGTATGTGACCGATCGATCCCGCGAAGCCACAACAAACCCGGTGTGGGGCGGCCCTTGTGGTCGCGCCCCATGGCCTGGCGGGCGGCCAGGAGGGCCACGCTGGCGCTCAACGCCCCATCCCGTAGAAGATGGGGCGCGTCCGTGGGAATGATCTCCTGATCCTCGGCCTGCCACGCGCCCCGCATCACCTCGACCTTGGCGCCGATCCCAATCAATAGAGCCAGTTCCGGCAAGGCAAACCACTCGCGCAGCCCGACCTTGGCACCCGACCCCAGAACCACGAGTTTCGCGACCCGCTCGGGGAGCTCGACCTGGGCGCGTACCAACAAGGGCTTTTGCAGGGTCAAGAGCTCCTCGCGGGTGATATCGGGCGCCAGCCGCACCGCCCGCCAGTTCCCGCGGGGATAGGCAATGGGGTCATCGTGATAGCAGACCAGGTGCTGCGCGACCGCCGCGTACGGCAACGCGAAGGCCCGCACCGTGGCCCCCTGGGGAAAGCGCTCAGCCGTTTTCGAGAAATACTCCGCCTCATCGGTCACCAGGCGCCGCAAGGCGGTCGTGACCCGGGCCGGCGGGCCACTGCGGGCCGCGCTCAGGACCTGCTTCACATAGGACGCGCATCCGAGCGGCACCTGGGTCGTAAGCGGCACACGGGCGGCAAAGAGGGCCGCCCAGGTGGCCGCGGACTCCGGATCGCGTGCCAAGGCAAAGGTCTTGCTCACACCCCGATCCCGCGCCTCGGCTGCCGTGAGGACCACCATGTCGATTCCCCATCCCTCGAGGATCTGGGCCATGTGGGGACCAAAGGTGTTTTCGGCGAGGAACCGCGACGGGAGCGACAAGGTACTCAGCACCCGGTCATCGGCATTGGTCCACCAGATGATGTCGGGCGCGGTGAGAAGGCCACTGAAAGACTCCACGCGCACCGCCTCCGATCCGGCGAGCGCCGCCCATCCGGCCACCGCGCGATTATCGGGATGGTCGAGCAGCAAGGCGCCGACGCGCGCCGTCACGGAACCTCCGCGAGAAACCGCGTGACGCGCCCGGGCGTCCAGCGGGTGGCGAGCGCCTGGGACCAGTGACGCAGGGCATTGCGATACGCGGGCGCCTCGAGACGGGGGACCAGAAGCAATTGCGAGAGCCCCGCCTGCAGGCGCTGCGCGCGCCCCGTATCCTGCTTCTGCAGGGCCTCCCGCAAGGCGTTGGCAATCGCCGCCCCATCGGCCCAGGCCTGATAGTCCGGGTGCGCCATGCGCGCCACGCCCTGATCGATCCAGTCGCGCACGGCGGTGGCCGCCGATTGGCACAGCGGATCCGCCTGAAAGCTTTCCGCCCACGTAAGGAGCAAGAGGCGATGCAGGGCGCGCTGGGTCAGGCCCCGAGCGGGCACGAAAAATCCCCGTCCCTGCACATGCGCCAGGCCAAAATGGAAGACCGCATGGCAGAAGGGGCAGACGGTCACGAGGTTCCCGAGATCGTTGTTGCCATGATCGTCATCCCGGTGATGGATCTCGAAATACCCGGTGCGCCCGGACTGCGCCTGGGTCATCAGACCACAACCCTGGCACACCCCCTGGTCGCGCTCGAAGGCCAGGAGCCGCACGGCCTGGAAGGCGCGGTCCGCCTGATCGTGATCCGGATCCTCCTCACGGAAGGCCCCGGGCTTCACGGAGAGCACGAGCTCGATCATCAGGTATAAATGGCGTTCACGAACATCATCAGCGCCACGCCGATCGAGGCCAGCAGTGCGCCGGCGGCAATGTGCTTCATCGCCGCAACGTTATGGTTTTCACCCTGCGAGCGCTCCTTGGTGAACTTGATGATCCCGGTCATCATCAAGACGATGCCCAACAACGTCGCCACATCGATCACCACGCCCTTCACAAGCAGGATCGTCGTATCGGCACCGGTCAACGCCGTATTGAGATTCACGCCACCGCTCGGCGTCACGCCCGAGCTGCCGACTCCCCCATAACCCCCACCGCCGTACGAGCCCCCGCCGAAGCTGTAGGCGAATGCCGCCGGCGCCCACATCCAAAAACCCACCAGCGTCAGAACGTGACGCACGTGTTTCTTCGGCTCTTCCGCACAAAGTGTGGGTAGTCGACGTGGCTAATCGAGGCTCTTAAGGAAGATTTTCTTCCCGACCTTGACGCAGCGTTTCACCTTGGCTTGTCCCTCGGGGGTGGGCATGAGGTGACCGCAGTGTCGGCAGCGATCGAGCTCCACGCGGTAGACATCGACGCGGCGGCCGGCAAGTCGGCCCGTGAGATCGACCGGGTAGGTGGCGATCTGGCGTTTGAGCGAAGGGCTTGCACACCGCTCGCACAGACGCGGGGCGGCGTGCGGATCTTTACGCTTGAGGAAAGTGAGCCAATTTCCCATACTCTGATTTTCTCAGAACGGGATGATCCATGCACCTCGCCTTGAAGACGCTACTGAACCGCGTGGAACCCATGAAGGGCTTTGTCTATGAATCGAGCCGTATTCGCCCGGCTAGCAAGGCCCGCCGAGGGGGCTTATCGGCCATGCCGACCATCGAGATCGGCCTACGCGCCCATCACAGCCAGCCCGGCCACTGCTCGCAGTGCCAGCAGCCCGCCCCGGGCTACGACACCCTTCCCGAGCGACGCTTTCAATTCGTGCCGCTGTGGGGCATGACGACCTGGTTTCTCTACGCGCCCCGGCGGTTAGAGTGTGACAAGTGCGGCATTCACGTCGAGTATCTGCCATGGGCCCTGGGTAAGCGTCCCGTCACACAGAGCTTTGCCTGGTTCCTCGCCAGCTGGGCCAAGCTGCTGAGCTGGCAGGTGGTCGCGCGGCGCTTCCAGACCAGCTGGGAAAGCGTTTTTCGCTCGGTGGAGATGGCGGTGATCTGGGGCCGCGAACGCCTGGATCTTACCGGCATCTCGGCCCTCGGCGTAGACGAGATCTATTGGAAGAAGGGCAAGTTTCTCACGCTCGTCTATCAAATCAACGAGGGCATGAAGCGGCTTTTATTTGTCGTCGAGGATCGCCGAGAGGCGAGCCTCTGTCAGTTCTTCGCCTGGTTTGGCAAGGAGCGCAGTGCGCTCATCACGTTCGTCTGCTCGGACATGGGAAAGCCCTATCTGAATGTCATAGCCCGACATGCCCCCAATGCCCTGAACATCCTGGATCGCTATCATATTGCCGCCAAGATGAACAAAGCGATCGATGAGGTGCGTGCACAGGAAACGCGCGCCCTGAAATCTCTCGCTCATGGGGCGAAGGTGGTTCTCACGCACTCGCGCTGGTGCCTCTTAAAGCGCCCTGAGAACTTGACCGAGAACCAAGCGATCAAACTCAAAGACCTGCTCTCGTACAACTTGAAATCCATACGAGCTTATCTCCTCAAGGAGGAGTTCCAGATGTTTTGGGAGTACGTCTCGCCGGCATGGGCCGAAAAGTTCATGGATCAATGGTGTAAGAAGGTGATGCGATCGCGCTTGGAACCGATGAAGAAGATCGCGCGCATGATCCGTGTGCACAAGCCGCTTATCTTGAACTGGTTCGCAGCCCGTGATGAGGTCTCTCTTGGTGCCGTCGAAGGCTTAAACAACAAACTCAAAGCGAGTATCAGGACATCCTATGGATTTCGCACCCCAAAAGCCATAAAGATCATGCTTTATCATAAGCTTGGCGCGTTACCGGAGCCGGAGCTCACCCACAGATTCTGCTGAGGAACCGTTTCTTCATCGTCTTCATGGACCCCTCCTCAGGGAAAAATGGACTGCGTTTGGCTCCCGCTCACAAGAAACTGGCCGTCAGCGACGCCAGTGTCGCCCCGATATTGGCGGCCAGGGCCCCGGCCACCACGAAAGTGAGGCCCGTCCAGAAGGGATGGCGATCCTGACCACCTCCGTCGGCCACCGAACGCCAGATGTAGAGACCGCGAATGAAGGCAAACCAACCCAGCAAGACGATCAGATTGGTGAGTGCCTCCTGCACGGCCTGCGCCATCGGCACGCCGGTGCTGATCGGCGAAACCGAGCCGTACCCGTTGAACGTCGGACCGAAAAACGAGTGCGAGACCATGGCCATGGACATCGCAATCGATGACAGCATCGCGCCGAAATACAGCTCGCCGATCACCCCACCCCACGAATCCCGGCCACCGGACTGACCAACGCGGGTCGCTTTGACGAGCGCGTGCATCACCAGCACAAGACCCACCAGCCCACAGGCATCCGGCACGAGGCGCAGAATCGAATCGGCGATATTGCCGATCGCGATCCACACGGTGGCGCTCGAAGCCGGGCCCGTATAAGCAGAAATCGTCATGGGTCCTCAGGGTCCCGCCTCACGGAGATGGACTCCGTTGCTCAGGATCAGTAGCGGGGGGTTGGCCTGTATGGAGCGCACGGCCAGCGTGGGCGTCCCTGGGATCGGGTTGCCCCGAAAGATCCGCACGAGCGCGCCATTGGGTAGCTCGATCCAGGCCGTGTGACCGATGATGCCGACCAGCTACACGGGAGGCACCACGGGCTTTGGCTTTGGCTTTGGCGGCGCCGGGGGACGGACCGTGACGCGCGGCGCATGGTGGACGAGCCACGTCAGGTGCGCGATCTCCCGACCCTGCCGGGCGATCACCGCGGCATCGCGCAGCGATGTCGTCTGCTCTTTCTGGATCGCCACGGCAAGCGCGCTTTCTTTCCGGGTGATCTGGCCTACAAGAAATTTGATCCCCTGAAACGAGCGCTCGAGCCGGGCCAGTTGACTTGCTATCGAATGAGACGAGACCGGCACCGACACGGAGGGACCCTCGGACCGATTGGGGGCGGAGAGGGACCCTGCCGCGGCGGCGCCCGGCACCGCCGTTTCGGTGTTCTGCGGTGAAGGGGTTGGGTTCGGCGCTGGCGCTGGCGCTGGCGTGCCGGCCGCCGGCGGCAGTGACAGTGGCGACGCCGACGCAGCCGGCGGTGCCGGCTGAACGCGGATCCCCGTGGCACCCGGGGGTTCCGCCGGCGTTGTGAGCGGGCGAGGGGGCGACGCCGGAGTCGTGACACCAGGCGGCGCTGGCAGATGTTGGGCCAGGGGTTCGCGTGGCAGCTGGACGCTTTTCAGGAAAGCCACGGTCCCGACGCCCGCCAACAGCGTCACGGCACCGGCAACGGCCGCCACCAGGGGCCAAGTCGCCCGACGCGGCCTGGCGCTTGCCGGCTCCCGTGTGGGACCCGGGGTATCCGACTCCCGCCTCTGCTCACCACCCTCCTCTGTCCCTGGCTCTTCCTCGGTCGCCTGGGGCGGAACGGTCCTCTTTGGGGGCATCGGCGCGATCGGCGCGGGCGAGGCCTGCGCTATGGGCGCTGCCGCCTTGGGTGCCGGGGCTCGCGCGGTCGTTATCGAAATCGGGGGGCCGGCCGGCGGACGGGTTGGCACCGTCCGCTGGGGCTCCTGGAGATCGGGGTAGCCATCCTCGAGGCCCATCTCCCCGTCTTCGCCTACGGGGCTTCCGGATTCGGTGCCTCCAAAACGTGGGGGCGGCACCTCACCCGCAGACGCCGCCCCCTCCAAGGCTTCCCCATCGAGATCCGGGTTCTACGAGTCCGCAAACCCCGCGATATCGATACGGTCCCCTTCCTCGTCTTCATCGGGGCGCTTGGCGCCCAAAGTCTGCCACGGGTCTGCGCTCATACTCTCACCAGTCCGGGTATATACAGCGTGTTATATCCTATGCCATAGGCCATAGTCAAGGATTGGCGAGATCTTATATACCACATGTGCGGCGAGCGCGGTGCCGCAACGGAAGGATCAGCGGAAAGGGATGGGGATCGTAAGGCTCGGGACATGCGGGATTCGGGCCCACACACCACTTCTCGCGCTGCTCTTCTCAGTTGTAGGCGATCGCCAAGACCCGCGTCTTTTTGGATGATGGGCGCACGCAATTCTGTTCCCGCCAAAGGCAAGGGGGTTTGCGGCTATAAGAGGGTCCCTGCTCGGCAGAAGCAGTTCATATGCGCATGGCGGCAGGGCCAGTCGTCTTTCTTTCTGTCGTTTTTTCATCAGAAGCACCGGTAAGAGAGAGCAACGAGCGCGGGGAACAGGTGGGCAAAGCCCTGGGGTTCAGGACCTTTGCGGAAGGTTCTGCAAAGGGGACTGGCGGCCGTTTTGCCGCCTAAACGGATATTCGACCAAATGGTCGCATATCACCCTACGCCCAATGCTTCAGAATGTCTGGCGATACTTGATTTTCAAGAGAAATCTTGTTTATGCCGCAAGCCGCGCAGTTGTTATATGCGGCAATGGGTCGGCAAATTGTTAGTTGGGCAGTCCCAGATACCGCAGCGCCCCGTGTTGTAGGACGGGCCAACCGACTACTAAAATGGCACAGACTGATAAATTCGTTCTTATTGAGCCGGAACACTGGCTGTTCCAGCCGCATGGCGATGTTATGACCACCAAAGCCAGAGCAGATGATACTACTTACGGTTCGTTACGGCTGCGCGACAGGTGGCTTTGGTTGGGGGTCGGGCGTAGGTGGTTTATTCGGGTACTTCCCGCCGAGTCCGAGGCTCATCGAGCGGTAACCGGCCTGTCGCGGATATGGGACTGCGGCTATCGCGCATAGTATTCAATACATGCTTGTGCTGATGTGACAAAACGCGGATCGCGCCCAAGACACGAGGAGTGAAATTGGCATGCTTGTGTATGCAAACTCATTGACGCTGCATGGCCAGGATGCTGAGAATGCCGTATGTCGCGCAATCGGCGGCTGGCTCAAAGAACAGCTCGGCTTTGGTCTTAGGCCAGATCAGCTTCGGAGTGATGGCACTTTTGAGGGATACCGTGGTGTCGCACGGTCGTGGCTGACTATTCGTGCGGCGACAGAAGGAGAACCAAGGCTTTACGCATGGCTGATAAAGCACGCTGGTGAGCGAGGTAGCGGTCGACAGTGGATCGTCGAGATCGGCATGAAATGCGCCCCTAATTTGGTCGATGTTTCCTGCGCAGTTAGGACTGACGAAGTGAGCACACTCGTAGCAGGTGCAGTCAGCGCTTCACAGCCCCGTGTAATTAGGTACATCGCAAGCAACGTTGCAGCGTCACCTAATGCCGAATTCGCCAGTAATACTCCTGGTCGTACAATCAAGTGCGTAGGGCCCGATAAAGACACTTATAGAGGCCTGCGCGCTGACATCGAACGGACCGATCGGGGTTATCCTATTGTGCTTGTCAGTCCAACGCGAAGTGGGGACTTTCTTGTAAATGACCGGCACCTTCAAGAGGAGATGATCGGCCTGGCGCAGGTCGTACGTATCGCCCCCGACTTTAACAGCTACGAAATGGAGGAGGTTCTTGGTCATTCATGGTCGGCGTGGGCTGGTGCTGTTAACGTCATCTATACGCCTATGCCCAATGGTTTCATCAAGAACCAATTGGCGCGTAGCGAGTTGCTGGAAGAATGGGGCGATAATCAGCATGAACGTATCTCGGGACTTCTCAGCCTCGTTACGCACAACACCAATGTTCCGCAGCTTCGACAGCAAATCCGTTCCGACGGTGTTGTTGCGCTAGCAGTACGGCGCAGATTGCAAAGTGCACGACAAAGGAGAAACGATCTTGATGTAGAAGATTTAAGGATTGAGTTAGAGGAAGCGTCTCGAATAGCCGAACAGCAAGAAGAAATGTATCAGTATGCTCAGGACGAAAATTTGAGCCTTGAAGCCGAGATCGAATCTCTGAACTCGACTGTCGATGGCCTGAAACGGGAACTGAACAAGAAAAGCACCGATATCGATGCCCTCCGCGCCCACCTAGCAAATTCTGGCGGTGGCGGGCGATTTAGTGGGGCAGAACGCCTCTTGGCGTTTGTCACAAGAAGCAATGCACCCACGCCTGCCGAATGCCTAGAACTCATAGAAGAGACTTTTGGAGATAGGTGTGTTGTATTGGATTGCGCTAAACAGAGTGCGCTTGAATCGAGCAAGTTCTTGTATGGACGGCGGTTGCTAGACATGCTCAGGATTCTGGTTACCGACTATAGGAACATGCTTATTGAGCGTGGTGACAGTGAAGCGAGAAAGCTTTTTGGAAAGAATGACTTTGCTGCAACTGAGTCGGAGGGTGTTCTTGGAAGCAAAACAATGCGGCGATATCGCACATTCGATTATCGTAGCGTGCCTGTGGAAATGTTCCGTCACCTGAAGATTAACGTCGAAGACGACGTGACTAAGACCATTCGAGTTCATTTTCACTGGGACGCGGAGAGGACGTTAATTGTGGTTGGGTATTGCGGAAAACACCTCCCGGTACCCAGCCATTGACCGCGCAGCGGGAGTGCTTGCTTCCAAGTCCACTCGCGCCATTTGCCTGTGGTGGCGCGAACGATCACTCAGGGTCGGGAGCTGACCATTGCAACTCCAACTGGTAGGGGTGCTTTAGCCGAGGACCAGACGTTAAAAGGAGTAGCTTGCTCAACCGCCATCAGTGTTTAGACCTTGAAAGAGATAAATTCATCAAAATCAGAGGGCATAATGGCGTGCTGTCGGCGTGAATTGCCACTACCGCGAATTCTTCCTCCCAAACTACTCCTGGGAATTTGGTTTAGCACTCTGAAACGATTCCGCCGAATTGATCTCGTCAAGGGCCTCCTGCCATGTGGCGCGCAGCCTGAGGGGAATCGCGAGCATCAAGTTCAGGTCTTGGCCGAAACTCTCGACCGCATAACCGGCCTTGCAGGTAATCGGGAACGCCCGATCGGGACTCAACCCGTAGTGTTCGGCCACCTTCTCGTGATAGAGGCCCGTGGCATTGAATCCCCACACGGGCCGACCGAGCGCAGTGGCAAAGCCCACCTCGAAGACCGTTCCTGAGTCCGGCTCCGACCCGCGAAAACACTGAAGGTTGGCGATGACCGCATCCGCCTGTCGGATCAGCCTGGTATTGCACCGATAGATGTCCGCCGGGCCATCATCGGGCTGGCTCTTCGGAAAGATGGGTGTGATGCCGCGCTCGACGGCATAC
>JAJYQN010000088.1 GCA_021794595.1 Pseudomonadota bacterium | reverse complement strand
GTCCCTCGGGCGCAGATCATCGATCACCGCAATACTCCAGATGACATGTTCCCCATCGCGAATGGTCCGGTAACGAAGCTGGCTGACTCGTTCTGAGAGATGCGAGAGCTCCGTCCTCGACGGCCTCGTCATTCCGCCCACCCGCACTCCCCACGCGATCAAGTAGGCCACGATGTCCGCTACCTGGATGGCAGTCGTGAGATGGCTATGCACAAAGAGTGGCTCCGGTATAACTCGTCCTGCCCGCATACGACCCTTGATCGTCTCGCGGAAATATCTGCCCATCTGGTCTATCAAGATATGGCATAGCGCCCGCTCTAATTCGTCAAAGACAACGAAGCCAAGCTGATGCACGGGTTGCTCATCTAGAAAATAGAAGTAACGCTCGAACAAATACGCATAATCCTTACGCATGAAATCCCCACGAGGGCGGAGCGCATCCCGATCCACAACGCTCGCAAAGACATGCACCCGATACTGTGCGCAAAGCTCCAATATGTGCTCGACGAACGCAATCTTCGCTTGTCCTAACGCCGTCAACTCGGCGCGCGTTACACCGCTATCCCCGCCATCACCCTTCACCGCCGCACCCTTCAGTAGACAAGCGTGCGCGAGCTGTGTCCTTTCCTCACCTTCAGAAGTTGAGCACGACGGACCCGCAGTAAGGTCCGGCAGGGTTAGAGGAAGGACACGAAAACGACACCAGCTGCGCGGCCGTGACGTGAGCGGATTACGGGCCTTGATTTAGCGACAAACGCCGCCCCTCGAAGACGAGCAACCCTTGTCAGCCGAGGCCTCATCCAGACGGCGGGCCAAGCCGCCACAACAGCACTCACCGACGGTCCACTCGGACGAAGCCGGACGCGAAAACCCAAAGAACCCTCGCCAACGCGCACCGGGCCTTGGGTCTTTTAGGCGCAAATATAACATTCGATGCCTTGCGTCACTCTAAAGGTAATTGGCCGAGGACCGGGGCTCTTGAGGCCCCAGCCCCGGAACTTATGGGTGAGTCTTTCGGGAGATCATCATGGCGAGTCTCCACTTCAAGGCACGTAAGACCGCAGGACTTTTCGTCCAGTCGTGAGTCGACCGAATGGCGCCATCTATGACCTTCATAACCGCGGGGCGCCCATAAAGCCGGGAGGCAAGATGCAAGTATTCATAGTCCTGATAGCCAGCGCGGATCATCATAAGCCGTAGGCTTTGGATAGGAATGTCCTTGCTTCCCCCGATCACAGCTGGCGTTCCGGGATAAAAAAGCGTTCCATCCCCATTCCCGCCAAAGTGATACTGATCCTTCCATGGGTTTTTTCTTCCCATGCTAAAACCGATATCGGTATCGTAGTAAAGCTCTCCCTGCATGTGATATTTCCATGTAAGCCACGGCATAATGCGGTTATATATGGCCGGCTGATCTATCATGTAGCTCGGCCACCCGAGGCTACTGCGACCGCCGACGACCCAGCAGCCGTGGCTCATACACGACTGATACCACCAGAGCTTCATATGGTAGCGGCGCGCGTAGCGTCCTAGTTCCGGGCGATGGTTGATGTTATCGAGGCCCTCCACGTTATTGATGACGGGACAAAGAATACCGTAGTCCTTCAGATCGAGTCTCCGGACGTGATTGGTCGTGACGAGCGGGAGCACCCCATGAGTCAGGCGGCGCATGATGGCGGCACGGCGATTGGCGGTCGTAAATTGAAGGTGGCTATGGGGTTCGTCGACGGTCAAGGCGTAGAGCGGCACGTGCCAATGCTCTTTATGAAAGTGCCGCACCCAGGCGCGGAAGTACTGGGCCTGCTCATGAGGCGGCATCTTGTGATAGAAGACATGGGTCAGCCAGCGCACATCGGTGATGCGCCAATGGGCCCCGTGAACGGCCTTGCAGCCGGTGACAAACGGCCGGACCTCTTGGTCGTAATTGTGCCAGTTTATCTTGAGATGACCGTGCACCTCGCGCATAGGGGCCGGTATCCCTGAGCCGCCGCTCAAGGCGATGCGATCACGCAAGGCGGCGATATTAAAAAGCTGCGTCAAGTGAATGAGTTGGGCGTTCGACAAACGCCCATAGTGGCCCCGAAACACCAGAGACAAAGGGGCACCATCAAATCCGAAGCTCGACGGCAACGAGGAGGTGGCCGGGATTGCAAACGGCAATACCCGCAAGGTCACGTTCAGGATGCGGACGCGCGTGCGCCCGTGGGTGCGCGTAAACACCGTGACTTTGCCATGGTAAATCCCGGCACCGGCCGTCCTTGGCACATAGACATCGACCCAAAAGGTCTGGGTGAAATGAGCGGCTACGGGCCACGGCAAGGCGTTGCGTCGCTCATGGTAATAGTTGTCGACCGTCGGAATGAGCGCGTCTGGCCAAAGGCCGAGCTTCGAGTCCACATTGGTCGGATGCACAATGTCGATAAAGGCCTCGCGATACACCGTCATCTGCCAACGGCCGATAGCAAAGGCGCGATCCTCAAGCGGCGTCGGGACGATACGAAGCACGCGACTTGCCTGGCTCGCACGTACCGAGATTTGGTAGGCGACATACTCCCCGCGGGCCGCAAAAAGCCGAATACCAGAACGCACCCCAGCCGGCGCCCCGGGACGGATCTTATGGGTGCTATGGCTCAACCACACCGATACATGCGCGTGCGCGGGCATAATCGCCCAGCACAAGACCACGAACCCTGCCCACAATCTCTTCATACCGCTAGCCTCTTTTTTTCCTTAACCCCGAGTTCTGCGGCATACGACCGGCTCGTGCTCGCGATGGTATATTTCTTGCGCACCTCGATCATCGCCGCCTCGCCTATGACCCGCCGCCGGCGCCAGTCTTTCGCCAATTCGCGAATGGCCCGCGCCATAGCCTGAGGGTCTCCGGGGGGCACGAGTATGCCGGTACGGCCATCCTCGACCACCTCGGGGATTGCGGTGATGCGGGTCGCCACCACCGGCAAGGCAGTGGCCATAGCCTCCAGCACCGCGATGGGAAGACCCTCGTGGCGGGAGCTTAAAACGTAAATATCGAGCTCGCGCAAGAACGCCGGAACGTTTTCGCACGAGCCCCGGAAGGCCAAGACGTCATGCAGATCAAGGGCCTTGGCGCGCGCCTTCAAGTCCTCGGCCAAAGGACCATCCCCCGCGATCTCGGCAAAAAAACGGATATTCTCGCTCTTTAGGATCGCCAAGGCCGCAAGTAGTGTCGGATAGTCCTTCTCCGCCACGAGACGGCCGACTGCGCCGATACGGACCACCGGGCAGAACTCGGCGCGCGGAGCGCCGGGCTTGTAGCGCTCGGTGTCGACGCCGTTATAGATGGTAATGACCCGGCTCAAAGGCACGCCCAGAGTCTCGAAGAACTCGGCCAGGTTTCGCGACACGCAGGTGAAACGCTTTACGAGCCGGCTCATGACCGGAAGCGCCCGGCGCATCCATCTGGTGCGAGCGATGGAATAGGCGGAATGCTCGGTGTAGACGATATTAAAGCATCCGGTCAGGTAGGCTGGCACGAGCACATTGACCAAGGACCCCAAATGGTGGACATGAATGGCTGTCGGGCGGGTCTTCAGGAAGTAGCGCGTGGCGCGCGCCCAGCGACCCAGAAGCCCATGGCCGCCGATATCCAAAAGATCGTAGGCAATATCGGCCTCCTCAAAGGCCTTGGTGAGCGCCCCGGTTCGTTCGTACAAGCAACAGATGCGCGTCTTGATCCCGACCGCCTGCCATTCCTTACAGAGGTTGAACGCCAGGGTCTCAGACCCGCCCACAAGAGGCGCATAAATCACCTCAACCACCAGTTCGCGTCGTTTCATAAGCCCTCTTTTAAGCACGTAAGCGCAAGAGCCCTTCCCGCACCGCGGGATAGACCGGCCCCAAAGCGCTCTTTGCCACCGACAGGGTGTGCCAGCGCAAGGCCTTGATGCGACGCGCGTGAGCCCGCTTTGCCAAGGCTACCGCGGCCTTCGGTTCGTCTCGTCCCAACACCGCAAAGCGCCCGCATACGGTAACCTCCGCTGTGGCATAACACCGGGTGGTAGGTTCTGAAGTCATGAGGAGCGTCAACCCGGCCTCGATGGCGGCCTCGCGCACCGGTCTATTGCAAAAACCCCCCGGCACCGATCCGCTCGTGACATCGCAACCCAAAAGATCTTGGAGGCGCGCGCGACTTTCGGCCCATTCGCGCTTGATCTGCGCGTACGGCAAAGCCTGGAGGCGATGCGGGTGGCTTACGGTGTGGGTCCCGATTCCGTGGCCACTAGCCTTCAGCGCCCGCAGCCCCGACGCCGACACGAAGCCCGGCATGCCGATAAAGCCCGTCACAACGAAGAAGTGGCCGGACCAACCGTGCTCAGACAATAGCCCCGCCACGCTCTCGGTCGCCGACACGCCGCCGTCATCGAAAGTAAAAGCAAAAGGCGCCTTGCCGTCGAGCGCCGGCGCCTGGCCCGGGAACGCGGCCGCAAGCCCCGCTAACTGCTCGCGAAAGATCCCGACAGAGACCTTGTAAACCTCGGCTCCGGCCCCGTAAAAGCCGCTCTTTTTTTTGAGATCCTGATCGATGATGTCGTGATGCATAAAGATGACCGTCATATCTACGTCCTTTGCGCCCGAGAACCGGAGGCACCGTTGATGATGGAAGCACCCTTTCTTGTCTCACCTAAAAGTCTATCGCTGAGCTCCCGGAAGCGCTCGGCGCGCTCCTCCCACGAGTGACGTCCGGCGTAAGCTCGCCTCTGGGCCTTCTCGGTCTGGCTAAACGGGTAGCGAGCCAGCACCTTGGCAAGCATCGCCAAATAGCTGTCGTGGTCGGGCGCCAGATGGACAAACTCGCGATGCTGCTCAAGCTCCGGCAACTGCACCGACACCACCTCTTGCCCCAGCGCGAGATATTCGAGGAGTTTGAGTGGGTTCACGCTCGCGGTATGGCCGTCGTACCGATAGGCGACAAGCCCGATATCGAAGGCCTGAATCCAGGACGGCAAGGCTTCATACTTCACCTCTCCCAGGGCGTAGACATTGGGCAATTGCTTCAAGCGCGTCATGTCCACCTCCTCCTTGCCGACCGTGACCAGGGAGGCCGCGGGAAAACGCCGTGCGATCTTTTCCAATAGCTCAAGGTCCACGCGTGGCCCGATAATCCCCTGGAAACCGATGATGGGTCTTGGGATGTGCGCCATCTTGTCCGGGATAGGGCCTGGAGTGGCGAAATGCCCCGCGTCCACCCCCTGCGGGAGATAAACCGGCACCTTGCCGCGATAGCTTTTGCTTTCCACCAAGGTCTTAGAGGTCACGATGGTCGCATCGGCCCGCGCCAACATCAGTCTTTCACAGACCTCGATCAAGTGCGCATCGGAGTCCTGCATCCGGGCATAGTCGTCCATGCAGAAATAAATCGTGGCCTGCGGACGTAAACTATTGGCAAGCGCCACGGCTGCCGGGTTGGTCGCCACCAAGACGACCTTATGGTCCGGAAAGCGCGCCATGACCGGCCGCAGTTGGCGCGTCAGCAACCAACCGTTCATCGACCGCACCGGGGCGAATTGATGGTAGGGAACGGCCCGCGGATGAACGACGAGTGGCCCGGAATAGGACGGTGAGCGCGGCGTCCGAAACGAGGCCACGGCCTTATTCACGGCTCGTAATAAATCCTGGCGCGACAAGCGCGGGGCGCGCTGGGCTATGCTATTTACCCAAATCACTGGATGGGTGCGCACCATCACGCTCAAGACATGTGACAAACTGCAGGGGTGACGCCCCCAATCGGGCCCCACCGCGACAAAAACATAAGGGGCGCAGGCCGTCACTTGACCTTCTCCCAACGGACCGTCAATCGTCCGGCTAGATAGTAATAGGATCCTGCGACGGCCGCCCAATTCAAGACACAGAAGGTGTAGGGAACGGTAAGCCAGGGCCTTTTGGAGCCGCGCGACAAGGCGGCAAAGGCCGCCAGACCATAAAATCCGACTTGGGCCGCAAGGACAAAGAGGCGCACCAAGCCCGGTAGGGCAAAGCTCCCGGCCAATATGCCGACCAAGGCATAGGGGACGAGCAGGCGAAAGACCTTATGCGACCAAAACTGCCACGCAATCGGGCTCCCCGGCAAGAGTAAGCGCCAGTAGCGTGCTATGGCCTGATAATTCCCAGCCAAGGTGCGACGCTTGCGGATGAACTCGTGGCCACTTGTCTGAGTGGCGCGCTCGAAGGCAAAGGCTCGGCGTTCGTAACCCACGCGATAGCCTTGGCTTATGACCTCAAGGGGTACGGCGAGATCGTCAAGAATGGTATCGATCGGCATGGGCCGAAACAACTCGCGGCGAATGGCATACACGGGACCCGTCACCCCGACCACGGAGCCGATATCCGCCTCCCAGGACCTAATCGCCTTCTCATAGCGCCAATAAAATCCCAGGGTGCGGCTAAAGCCCGTCTGTAAAGACACAAGCCCCAACTCGCCCGACACGGCCCCCATGAGCGGATCGGCGAATCGCGCGACGAGACGCGGTACGGTGTCTTCGTCAAACATCTCGCCAGCATCGGTCATGATGACGATCGGTTCTTCCACAAGGCTCATGGCATAGTTCACGGTCGCCATCTTTCCAGACCTCGTGGTTTTACCGACCACGAGCAGCCGTGGATCGACTATGGCCTTAGCGCGCGCCAAGGTCTCGTCCGAGGAACCGTCCGAAACCACCACCACCCGCAAGAGGTCCGCCGGATAACGCGAGGCAAGCACGAGACGCAGCTTCTCGGCGATGACCGACTGTTCGTTGTACGCTGGAATGACTACCGCTACCCGCGGGAGCCCGGATCGCCATTGATGATGCCGTCCATCGCCCTTGAGACGGGCGCTGAGCCACAGCAAAAAGGGATAACCGATATAGGTGTAGCCTACAAATAGAAATGAGACGAAAAACACCACGATCATAAGGACTCCAATACCCGTCTATACAGCGTCTCGAACCGCTCCACGCGCTTTTCTGGAGAAAAACGCGGATAGAGTGCCGCACGGGCCTTAGCACCCATGCGCATCGCCTTCTCCCGGTCGCCCATCAGGGCCGCGATCGCACGCGCCATGGCCATGGCGTCTCCCGGCCGCACCAAAAGCCCGGACACGCCGTGGACCAGCATCTCGGGGACGGCGCCGACGCTGGTTGAGACTATGGGAAGCTGCCACTGCATCGCCTCCAAAATCACGTTCGGCATACCCTCCTTGAAGGACGGCAAGACCAACATATCAAGATTGGCGTAGATCTCGCTTGGGTTCTTGACGTGACCCAAAAACCGGACATGCGATCCGATACCGGAGGCCTGCGCCTTCTCGACCAAGGACTCGCGCTCGGGTCCATCACCCACAAAAACGATAGTAAAAACGGCACCCTGGCGAACAAGCCGACCTCCGGCCTCGATCAAGAGCGCCTGACCCTTCTCACGACTCAAGCGCCCTATGCAACCCATCACGCAACCCTTGGCGGCCCACTTGTCACGCAAGGTCCTGGTCCGTACGAGGGCCGCCGACGGCGCCGACTCGACGGCATTCTCGATGATGGTGAGTTTGGCCCTATGGCGGGGGGCCACGGTCCTATCGGCCAATTCGCGGGATACCGACACAATAGCGTCGGCCCGCTGCGTCAAGACCTTATTGAGGCGATGATAAAGCCGGACCTTGAGGTTCTCCTCGGTCGTTCCGTGATGAAAAGCGACCCACGGACGGCCGGTAAGTCGCCGTAAGGCGGCCCCGAAGACCGCCTCCTTGTAACCGTGGGTCTGTAAAAGGCTGCCGGGAGGTTCAAGCAGGCCCCGTAAGACCCTAAGCGGCGCCGGGTCTAAGTGAAACTTCTGCGTCAACACCACGACTCGGATACCGCGTTCGCGACACGCAAGCAAAAACGGCGACGGTCTCTCGCCGACATTCGCGAACGTACAGAGCACGATTTCAAAGTGGCCGCGGCGATTTAGCTCCGGTATCACCTGAAGCAGACCCTTAGCCGGACCGCCCACGATGCGCGTCGATATCAGCACTACGATGCGCGGCAAGGAGCCTATGCGCGGATAGTGAGCAAAGACCGGCACACTCATCCTACACCGTAGCCGATCGGGCATGACGGGGCTTCCCGCTGGAGCGCGACAAGACCCGCGCCGGGTTACCACCAACTATGCTATTGGGCGGAACATCCTCCACGACAACGGCGCCAGCGGCGACTATGGCGTTCTCTCCGATTGTCACTCCTTTCAGAATAATCGCACCCATGCAGATCCAGGCATTGTTGCCGATCACGATCGGACGACTGCTCGCGGGATCGGCCGGCTCCCCCGCACGGCGCGCGACCGGATCTATGGGATGGTTATCGTAGGCGAAGAGCGTCACCCTGTTCGCGATCAACACATCCGACCCGATCACGACATCGGCACCGACCGAGACCGAAAAATACGACCCACAATGGCTCCGATCTCCTATGATCAATCGGGGCCTGTCGAACACCTTGGCGCCCACCAGCGTCGACGTCCCATGCATCACGACGTCCTCACCGACCTCGACCTCAAGCCCGCCCCATATCGAGGGAATGCCATCAAACAGGCAGAGTCCACGACCGCAGGATCGGCACTGGCGGCGGAACAGCGGCTCGTCATAAAACTTCCGCCGAATCCAACCGCCCATATGCCTACGCAACGCCCTTTCCTTCGCCAAAGCGCCGTAGATAAACGGGATAGATGGAACGTTCACCCTCTGCATCCGCTTGTAGCTGCGATAGAGGGCATCGGCGATCCGTCCCTCACGCCTACGCACCTTGTCCAGATATGACATCTTTTTCCCTCGCAAGCATGTAGGTATAAACACGATCTGAAGAAATGATAATGGCCATAAGGATGTACAAAATGACCGCGTAGGCCTCCGACAGGAACGAGGCGGTCAAGAAATACCCAAGCAGCGCCAGCACCGCCGAAAGCCCGATCGCCGATAGCTCCGGTAGGTTCTTCTGCTTGCGAAGCTTGTTGGCGGTCTGCATGCCACGCTTTAATAGCGTCAGAAAGACGAGGCCACCCAATATGCCAAGCTCCGCTGTGACCTCGAGCAGGGCGTTATGGGCATCCATCCACCGTTCGCCGATCACGTCTTCGACCAAATGGCCTTCGGCAATCGGGAAGTTGCGCATACCGACCCCGAGTGGATGCGCCTCGACGATCTTTACTCCCCGCTTCCATATCGCTATGCGCCCAGTGCGGGCCGTCAGGTTGTAGTCGTTCTGAATATGAATGAGGGTATTGATCGTATGATGGACCCGCGGCGGCCCGAAGGCGTACACGCCCACCGCGAACACCATTACCCCAAGGATCGCAAGCGCTGTGCGATTGCCAAAACGGAAGTACATAAAGAGCGTCAGCACCAAAGACACCCCTAAGTAGCTCCCGCGCGACACACTCATGAAGACCGCATAGACCAGCATGATGCCGGCCGCCCACTTAAATAGCTTGCCGAGCCCGGCGGTCGGCAGACCCAACAGAAGGCCTAGGGCAATGACCGATGTCATCGCGATCTCGTTCTTACCGAGCTTTACGATCGTGATCTTATGGATACCGTAGTGCAGAAGAACGAGATCAAGGATGAGGGTGTTTATGATCACCGTCCACAAGAGCCGCCGAAGATCCTGCGGCGTCCTGGTGGTTACGATCAGCAAAACGACGAGCACCATGTCCTTTAAATAGTTTCCGAATAGGAAGCGTGCGCTACCGCCTGGCCATACCGCGAGCGGGATCGTAATGAGGCCCATGAAAAATAGCCCAAGATAGGGGCGCATGACCCGATGCCCGAACACCCCTTCTTTCCATCCCCCGCCCTCAAAGAGCAAGGCGAGAACCGATAGCCCGACCAACACCTTCCCGATCTCGAAATGGCCGAGATGCGGGAGATTCCCGACCTTTGCCAAAAACACGAACATCGACGCGAGCGTCAATCGGTTGGCAAGCGGCGTCTCGACCATTCGCGTTCCGCTCCAGGGTTTAGAACCGCTGGGCCCCTGCGCCCTCATCCTTGCCGTCTGTGGCATCAACATTCCGTGTCCCTCCGTAAAGTTGCTTTCAGGTCCGCCGCGCAGCTAGTCGCCATGATCGCGGTGCCGCCCAAAGGCGCAGGGCCGCACCCGCTATCAAGTAGGCAATACCCATAAACCAAGGCGCGATGGTAAAAAACGACAAGGCCGCGAGGTAAGCCACCGCGGCCCGTATCAAAAGGCTGGCCGGTAGGGCATCGACCCCGCGGCGCCTCATATCGAAACGCTGGACAAGCGCCAACACCGTCCACCGTAAAACGATGGCCCAAGCGACCCCGATCAAACCGAACCTTTCGGCCAATACAAACACCACGGCCGCGTACGCCAATAGGGCCGCTATTTGGGCGCGCATATTGCTTCCGGCCGAATCCTGAGCTACGGCGAGACTTGAATGCACGAGCTCGACCGCCTTTATGAGTATCACCACCGTCAGGACCGCAAACACCGGAAAGGCAAGCGTAAAGTTGCGATTGAGAAGCTGTGGGATTACCCATGGCAGAACCGCCGCGGCCGTAAGGCCCATGAGCGGAAGGACCGCCAAGTTCAAACGAACGATTTCGGGCGCCTTTGCGTGCCCATGACCATCGTTCAGTTGCGAGAAATGCGACAGCAAAACGCGCGACAACATATGGACGGGCTTATTGAGGACGTTAAACAAGGTCAGGGCCATGACATAGATACCAAGGCTCGGCAGACCCAGCACATGTCCTATGACCAGCCGGTCGGCGAGTTCACCTATCGCAAACACCGACGAACCAAGAAATACAGGTAACGCGGTCCGCCAAAACGCCCGCCTCCAGGCACCTGGCCACTTGAGTCGCAGGCGCTTTTGGCGAAGGCCGTAGGCAATGACCACAAGCGCTGTCGTATAGGCGCCTAAGACCTGTCCTGCCACCGGGGCCCAATAGGTGTGGCCGACAAACAAAAACCCGAATATCCAGGCCGAGGTGGTAAGCGAGGCCACCACCAAAAGCGCCGCCTCCCGCCGACGCCAGAGGCGCGCTCGCGCGGCGCTTAAGGCAATATTGAAGGCCTGATAAGGCGGCAGGGCCACAAGGGCGGCGGCCAAAATGGGCATGTGCAGGAAATAGGCCGCGAAAGCCCCGACATACAAGAGCAACGCGATAGCCCCCAACCGGGTCAGAATGAACGTCAGGAACTCACCATCGTCGACCGCGCCGCTTGCCACCCACTTGACCGTGGCTGGCGCCAGCCCAAACCCCGAGGCATAGGCACCAAAGAGGAAGTAGGCCTGGAACAGCCCATAGATCCCGAGATCGGTGCGCGAGATATCGCGACTGATCAGGATAGTGAGGCCGAAGGTCACGAACGAGGCCGCCACATTGGCGCCATAGAGCGTACCCGCGTAGCGTATGATCTCCTTGAGAGTCACGCCCGCCCCACCGGCTTCTGAGCCGAGGCGCCGGAGCGCAAGACCCCGCGCGCGCATTGCCCGCTACCCACCTTCACGTATCGCCTGTCCATGGCACAACCCCATCTAAACCGCAGCTGCTTCTTGTTTATCCGCGTAACGTAGGAACCGGGCGGGATTGCCGATCGCCGTGGCATCGTCCGGCACAGCCTTAGTCACCACGCTCCCGGCCGAAATGATACAATGCCGCCCGACATCGGCCATGATAAGAGAACCCTCGCCGAGCCAGCTGCCTTCTCCGACATGAACTTTTTGGAGCTCAAGCTGATTCACGCGCATTACGCGGCCGCGACGGCCCCCTCCGTGGTGGTACTTGCCACTCAGAACCGACACTCGGCTCGCCACCATCACATCGTCGTCCAATCGTGCCGTTCCGATAATCGAAAAGCTTCCGATCCCGACGCTGCGGCCAACCTCGGCGCTGGGGTGCGAAAAGAACGAACCGAAGCCGACCGCGATGTCGTAATGACAACGACTGAGGGTCTGCATATAAAACGAGGCCCGCACCAGTTGCCCCACGCGGCCAGGCAAGAGACTCAGAAACTTGGCGGAGAAGTCAAAGAACCGCTCTGACTGGAATACCCGGTAAGCAATCAGCGCCGGCACCGTAAACGGCCACGTCACAAGGTGTGCAACTAAAACCGCCACCGCCTTGACTTCATAACGCATACACAACCCCTCACGCGCCCTGCAACAACACGGGCGACTCGTGCAAGTAACGAGTACTTCGGCGCTTGGCCACTATGTCGGCATAGACTCGCGCCGCGGTAAGTTCGTCGACCCCGATCGCCGTGGCGAGCTCGGCCGCCGTGCGCCCGTTCTCCAGATACAGGAGCGCGACGTCCAAATCCCCATAGGGAAGAGCGAAATAAAAGGATTCCTGCTCTTGCGGAAGGCTGTATGTGTCGCTGGTCGGGGTCGAGTCTATGATCTCCTGAGGGAGACGCATATGGCGGGCCAAACCGTACACCTGGGTCTTGTACAAATGGGCGATGGGTTTGATGTCGGCCGCGCCGTCTCCGTTCTTGACGAAAAACCCCTGGTCGTACTCGAGCTTATTGGGCGTCCCTACCACGACATAGTTCAAGCGGTCCGCGTGGTAATACTCGACATTCTTTCTGGTCCGCTGTTTGAAATTGGTCGCGGCGACGATCTGAAGGTATTCCTTAAGACCCAGACGGCGCTCGACACGCTCACCGTTCGGATCGGCGGCGATCAAATAAAAGTGATTGAACTGGCCCGACAACCCACCTGCGATAGCAAGCTTATTGCGCCAACCGGGACCGTAAGCTGGGATCACGGCGCGGATCGCCGCGTCGCGCCTTTCATAACAGCCGAGAGACTCGAGCGCTCCGGTGATGTCTTGGCGTTCATAAGGCACGCCTAGGGTCTTTACGACCTCAAGGGCGAGCCGTTCCGAATTCGGGGATGATTCCTTCTCGGGAAGCAGCAGCGCCAGAACCCGCCGGCTCCCCAGGGCCTGCGCCGCCAATGCGCAGCACACCGCGCTATCCACTCCGCCGGACACGGCCACGATCGCACCGCGCCTCCTAAACCTTACCACTGTCTCCTTGAACTGCCGCGCTATGTTACGTATGGCATGGTCATAATCCATAGCCAGGAGCGAATCCACCGCCAATTCTTTTACCGGTTGCACATCCATCTCCTACGCAGTCATGGACGAAGCGCAGGAAAATGTCTTCCGCGCTACGTACTTATCTATGGCCTCGAGGCTATCGAGGTTATCGGGAACCATTTCCGCGTCTTCAACCCGGATGCCGTAGGTCTCCTCGAGAAACGCGATAAGCTCTATAACGCCAGTCGAATCGATAATCCCCAGGTCCAAAAACGATGCATGATCCGTAATGGCCGCGTCTTGTAATCCCATAAGAAAGTTATCAGAAATGTAGTTCCTGACCTGGTCCCTTACGTTTTTCATTTCGTTTGCTCCCGCTCTTCCTAAGAAGTTGTTATACTGCCCGTAGAATTCCTGAATTTTCTGAAACCCTGCCGCGCGCAAGAGACGCCAAACCGGACTTCCTGATCTTTCCGGTATCGGTCTTCGGCAGCGACGCCACGATATGCACAGCCTTTGGTACCATGTAGCTTTCCATATGCGTGTAACAGTGACGAATGATCTCGCGTTCGCTCATGCCGGCATCATCCTGGAGGACGACAAAGGCGTGCACGGCCTGCCCCAAGACCTCGTCGTCTACGCCGATGACCGCGGCCTCCGCGACCTGCGCAAGAGCATAAAGCACGTTTTCGACCTCTTTCGGGCTCACCTTCTCACCGCGGCTTTTGATGATGTCGTCCGAACGCCCGATGAAGTAGAGATAGCCATCCTCGTCCATATGGAAAATGTCGCCCGAGTACAGCACCATTTCGCCCGGATAAGGGCCGGCCTTCAAACGCTTCGCTGTTTCCTCGGGGCGTCGCCAATAGCCGCGCATGACGTGGCTGCCACGAATGACAAGCTCGCCCACTGAGCCCGGCGGAAGCCGCCGCCCCTCGGGATCCACGAGATACACCTCTTCGTTCGGCATGCCGCGCCCGACGCTGGTAGGCCTTGTCGCGAGTTCCTCCGGCGGCAGATAGGTGACGCGCTTACACTCGGTAAGCCCATACATGGAGAAGATCTGGGCCTGAGGGAAGCGCGCCCGCAGACGCTCGATATGCTGGGGGGGCAGACTTGCGGCGGTATTCGTGATCATGCGCACCGCACGGCAATCGTAGGCCGAAAATATGCCCTCGTGACCCAAAAGAATAGAGAATATGGTTGGGACCCCAGGTAATACCGTGACCCGTTCGGCGGCCATCACCTTGACAACCGCTGCCGGAAACGCGAACGAACGCTCGAGAATGACGCAGCCCCCGGTCATGAAGGCCATCAGTACCTGATAGAGCCCGTAGTCGAAGGCGAGCGGCAGGCAACAGAGGATACGGTCGCACGAGGCAAGCCCTAGATATTGGGAAACCGAACGGGCGGCGCTCACCATGTTATGGTGCGTTAACATCACGCCCTTCGGTTCCCCGGTCGACCCCGAGGTATAAATGATGGCGGCCAAGTCTTGGTCAATGATCGCCACCTCGGGTCGCCCTTTTGATGAGGTCTCCCGCGGGAACGTCCGATAGGATAGGCCCTCGTCCGCTGCCGTTGGCGCATTCAAGACCACAAGCGAGGGCCGATAGATCGCAAGGGCCGCGTTATAGACCGGGCGCAGATGACCATCACTGATAAGCGCCTTAGCCTCGCAATCCTTGAGGATAAATCCGAGTTTTTCCGACTTTGTCAGCGGGTTGACCGGCACGAAGATCGCCCCGGCCTTCAAGACGCCGTAGAGGGCAGCCACCATCTCAGGCGAGTTATCCATAAAGATCGCAACTCGGTCACCGCGCCCAACCCCGCCCTCCACCAAGCCCCTGGCGAGTTCGTCGCTGCGGTCTTTGATATCTTGATACGTCAAGTGGCGTCCATCCGCCACCAAAGCTTCGGCAGCGGGTTGAGCGGAGGCCTTCTCGTCTAACAACTCATACAACAACATACCTACTCCCTTACGTTCTAGCCGACCCTGGCTTCCGGTAGTACGTCCTGTACCCCGGACTCTGCACCTCGCCCTTCCACGAACTGTTCGTGGACTAGCATGGTGGAATAAATCCCGACGAAGGCCATGTTGTCCGCAAACCCTATGGCCCTTCCGCGCCGGCATTTATCGAAGAGCTTACAGGCGGACTCAGCATCGAAATATCCGACTTCCAGCAGTCGCTTTTTTTCAAAAGCCGCGGCTACGCGCGGATCGGGTACGCCTTTATGGAAAAAGCTCTGGCTGTCCGGCGCGCGGTAGGGTTGTTTCGGGCGGGCGCACACGGCGTCCGGTATCCGACCGCGGCCCAGAGCCTTAAGGATGTATTTCTCCTTAAGGCCCATCAGCTTGTAGCGCGCCGGGAGACGATTGGCGTACTCCATGACCTTGAGATCCAAAAACGGGACCCGGGTCTCGACGCTATGGGCAAGAGCCATACGGTCGCCTTGCGAGCTCAAAAGGTAACCCGATAAGAGGGTATGGGCCTCTATATACTGATCGACGCTCAAGGCGTTCCAACGCTCGTGGTCATGGGGCAACAGCGCCTCGGCCGCGGCCTTGTAGTCAAACTCCAGGGAGGCCCTGAGGTCGGGATTCAAGAACTGCATCGCGCGACGGGTCGTCTGCCAGCGCGGCCAATGACCAAAGCCCGGTCGATTGGCCGACTCCAGCTCTTGCCCGAAGAACCGCTGGGCATAGGCGGCCGAGGCCGCCGGCGATGCGCTCAAGTACGGATATAAGCGAGACAAGAGCGCTGGGCGCATCCGGGAGCCCGGAACCCGGGCCCAAAACCTGCGGACGCGGGCCTCGCGGAAAAGGTCGTAGCCGGCCAGGGTCTCGTCAGCGCCCTCGCCGGTCAGGACCACTTTGATACCATGGGTGCGCACGCACTGGGCGAGCAACATCATCGGCACGGGGGCGGTGCGCAGAAGCGGGCTTTCCGCGTGCCAAACCGCCTGTGGAAAGGCCCGGCCGATTTCGCTCGTGCTGGCCGTAACCTCGGTGTGTACTGTCCCGAATTTCTGCACCACTGCCTTTTGATAGGGCCCTTCGTCGAACTCACGATCAGCAAACCGGAGCGAGAACGTCGGTATCGGACCGGGCAAAACACGCGCCAGGTAGGATATGATCATGGCCGAATCCAAGCCCCCGCTGATGTAGGCGCCGACCGGCACGTCCGAACGCACTTGGCGGCCGACAGCGCCTCCGAGTACCTCGTCCAAGCCTTCGAGACATTCCTGAAAACTGCGCGTGTCGACCGCCGAATGGGAGGGAAAGTCCCAGTCCCAATAGCGCCGGTCTTGGCGTGCGCCGTGCTTATCGAACACCACCGTGCAACCGGGTGCCACACTTTCTATGCCCTGAAAGACGGTATCCGCGCCGGGGGCGCCCCAGTAGGTGAAGATCTGGGCCACGCCCGCCCAATTCAACGACCGAGGAACCTCTGGGCAGGCGAAGATCGCCTTCACCTCAGACCCGAAGTAGAGCCGCTGGCGGCCCGAGTAAAAGAACAGCGGGCGAATGCCGGCCTGATCGCGAGCGAGAACTAGGCGCCCACGCACGCTATCCCACAGGGCGATCGCAAACTGGCCGTTTAGGTGACTCGGGAAATCGAGGCCATACTCCTCGTAGAGATGGACTATGACCTCGGTATCGCTTTGAGTGGAAAAGGCATGGCCGCGCTTTTTGAGATGGCGTCTCAGCTCGATATAATTGAATATCTCGCCATTGAAGGTCACCCAAATGGTCCGATCCTCGTTGGCCAGGGGCTGAGTGCCCCCGGTGAGGTCGATAATGCTGAGACGAGCATGACCAAGGCAGGCGAACGTATCCACATAGAAGCCCTGGCCATCCGGTCCGCGATGCTGAATACGCCGTACCATCGCCTCCACTTCCGTAGCCATTGGGCGCTCGCCCCCCGGAAATGCCAGTATCCCCGCTATTCCACACATAACTGCCCCTCTTAAGCCTCGTGATGGGCCTGTAGCTTTCCCAGTTCGGCGCTGACCTGCTTCAAGATTTGCGTGACTTGGTGTTCGCCGAGTCGCAAGGAAATCCGATTTCGCCTTTGCAGGATGGTCACCATGGTTCGCAAAAGCGCCTCGATCCCATCCAGACGCGGCTCTATGGCCGCAAGCGCCTGAGACAATTGCTCGACATCGGCTACCCCAAACGAAGACGGGGCGCTGGTCGAAGGCGCTATCGCCTGGATCCTGGCCGCTTGTCGACTCCGGGTATTGAATGGCTTCCATTGCAACTCCAACACCGCCGACTTCACTACCGACTCATCGACCACCGTGGCATCATCCGCAAAGGCGCAGGTCATGGCCGTGTCGCACAAGGTATTCATCAAGCGCGGTATACCGCCTGTGTATTCATATATGATCGGGATGGCGTCGCGGGAGAATAACGACTCGGCGTCCTTGGCGCCGGCCACCCGGAGACGATGATAAATATAGTCTGCGGCCTCAGCCTCGGTCAGGGCCGCAATGTGGAATCTGAGCCTGACACGCTGGGTTAGTTGCTCAAGACCCGGGGCATCGAGGGTCTCGTTCAACTCCGGCTGGCCGACCAAAATGACGTGCAGGATCTTCTGCTTCTGGGTCTCGAGGCCAGACAACATCCGGATCTCCTCAAGCACCCGTCGATTCAGGTTTTGGGCCTCATCGACGATCAAGACCAGTTGCTTACGCTTCACGAAGCTCTCGACCAGAAACGACGAGAGCATGTCCATGAGCTCTACCTTTCCGGCGTTAAAGGGATTCAGTCCGAATTCGACGAGTACCGCCTGCAGGAACTGGATTTCGTCGAGTTGCGTCTGAAAAATCTTTGCCACCACGACGTTGTCATCGAACTCCGATAGGAGCTTACGGATAAGCGTCGTCTTTCCGGCGCCCACTTCACCGGTAATGATCACGAACCCATCGCGGTTGCGGATGCTATAGTCCATATAGGCCTTGGCCCGCGAATGCGCCGCGCTCATATAAAGGAAGTCCGAGTCTGGTGTGATCTGAAACGGGTGTTCCTTGAGTTTGAAGTAGTCTAGATACATGGCTAATAGAACACGGTGTTGGTGTAATGGACGAACGGATCGGTGCGCATACGGTTCGGGTTCGTCAGATACGAGACCCCGATGATGGCCCGCCACTCGCTATACGCGAGCGCGGAGTCCGTACTCAAGCCGCGGTCATACATGCCTTCGAGACTCACACTGAGATCCGGCGACAGGCGATAACGCAGGCGCATGCCCCCACCAAAATCCCTGGTGTCAGCATTGAAATTGAAGTAATGGACCTTAACGTAATCCCCGAAAATCGAGTCCGTGAACCGGTCTGAAAAATCGTAGCCCAGATTAAAGACCCCGCCCTCGAGCTGTTGACTCAAGGTCGCCGTCAAATAGTGGAGATGCTGCCAGAAGGCATTGATGCGATCCGTGCCATAGGCCCGCCGATATTCGTAGCCCACGCTCGCCATGCGCCCGTAGTATAGGCCGCCGCCTATGATCTGCGAGGGATTGGTCGCGACCGGGACCAAGAGATTCTGGGCCGGGGCCTCCTGGAGCGCATAGCGCCCAGCGTCGCCATAGCTACGATCGGCCGCCAAAACAACCCGTGAACGGGGGCCTAAGCGGTCATCCAGGGCGAGCCTCGCCAGGGTCCCGGAGAGCGTTCCCGGGCGGCCCGTTTGCTCGATACGCGTCCGACCGCCGTCCGCGGTCAACCCGGCGTTCCCAAAGCGCGTGTCAAGACCGACGTAGACGTCCTGGCGCCGGTAATCCGGGTTCACGACCGTGTTTCGATAAAACACCTCGGACGGCACATAGTTTATGGACGCCTTGGTACGGCGGCTAAAGGCATGCACAAAACGGGTCTCGGCCACGAACCGGTAATTGCTTGTCGAGTACGTGGTCGGGAATGTAGAAGGCTCCTTCTGGTAATAAAAGTTCCGATAGCGCAAATCGACCTTAAAGGCGTCTATCGGGTCCAGATACCAGGAGAAGTTTGGGCCCGCCGAAAACGCGTTGGTGTTCTGGAGATTCGTCGGCTGCATCACAAACCGCGGATCGATCGGCGCCTGCGTGAAGATATCGCGCTCGGACAGGCTAAACGCCTTCGGCAAGACCACGATGTGGGTCAGAGAATTTACCCCAAACAACACATCGTTGGGGTAGGTCCCGTACATGAACTGGCGTCCTATGGCCTCCAGGTCCAAGTGGGTATCAATACGCCGGCTGTGCTTCTGGTAAGAGAAGAGCGCGCGCGGCTCATTGATGAACTCCCGTTGCTTGTTGGTCGACTGTCTGTAGATATTGTTGGTAAATATCCCGTCGTAGCCGACCCCGTATTCAATGTGAGAGGCCTGCGCTCTGGCACAGAAGACCGCGAGAGCGCAGGAGCCCACGCCCAGCATCCTCACGATGCGGGCCACTTTATTTGAGTTACGCACGCTTTAATTCCAGATGACGCGACGGGGCTGCGGCTCGTCGTTAAAGACCACGCCGAGAAACTTTTGCTCATCTATGGATTTTGCGGCGCCCCAGATCTGAGACTCGGTGGCCTTGCCGTACGGCACCACCAGGAGCACGAAGTCGGCCAGCTCCGCCAACACCGCGGCATCGGCCGATTCCATGGGTGATGCCGCATCAAGGATGATGTAGCGGTCTGGATAGCGCTCCTTCAGATGGTTAATGAGCTCCCGCATCCGGCGAGAGTTCAAGTGCTCGGTGCCGGAGTCGCTCCTGTGGCCGGCGGGAATGAGCCTAAAGCGCGGGAGACCACCTTCATGAATGATTTGCGAAACACCCACGTCCTCGGCCTCCAGGTAATCGGTGAGCCCATAATGGATATCGGCACCCACCAATCGATCCTGTTTCGGATCCCGCAGGCGGCAATCTATGAGCAGCGCGGTCTTGCTCTCGTCGAAGGCGAAGGCGGCAGCGAGATTCAGCGCCACAAAACTCGCCCCGCCGTCAGGAACGACCGAGGTGACAAGGACCACACAATTGCTCGGACCAGCGTTTTGCAGGATATGTGTTCGCATATGTCGGAATGACTCCACCACTCGCGCATCCTCCATCTCTTGGTAGATGATCTTCGCTTCTCCGAGGTCGGAGCGCTCCAGTTGGAACTTTTGCGACATCCGAGGGATCTGCGCGGTATAGGCGGCCAGATCGCCGTTCGTGATGGCGAGCGGCTTTTCCTGGGCGACAGCCGATGCCGTTGTAGGGATCGGCTGCGCCAACTCGTCCAAGGCCCGCGCTTTCTGCAATGCTTTCTCGACTTTGCTCATATATTCCTACCCGATAGGACAATACTGACGGCGATAAACAACACACTGAACACCAAGACCCCGAGCCAATGCACGCTACGGCGCGCGGTCAGCGACTCGCTCGGTGCATAAAGATGGGGCACCACCGCAAGCAGGGGAAGGTTCAGGGTCTCCGGTATGACAGCCTCGGCGCGTACCCGGGCATCCATCTGCGTCCGGCCATAGAGCAGACCGAACGGCAACACGAGGCCCAGCACGATGCCGCCAATCACAAAGAGGGCAAACGGCGGTCCTATAGGCTCGGCCGGAAGGTTGGCCGGCTCATAGACTCGGAACGAAAGCGATTGCCGCTGCTTATTCAGATTGAGGGACACACGGGCCTGTTCGCGACGCTTCAAAAGCCCGTTCAGGGTCTCTTGATTCACGTTGTAGTTGCGCAACAAGGTCGACACCGCCGACGAGCCCTGCGAATCGCGAAGATTAGCCATCTGCGACTTTAAGAGCAGCTGGGTCTCGGCGGCCTCGGCCTGTAAGGTCGCCACCCGCGCCTGGGTGTTGTCTAACTCATGCTCGAGCTTCTGGAAGAAGCGTCCCGAGCCGACCGCGAAGGCAAAAGGTTGGCTGCCGGGGTGAAGGGCCTTTTCCTTGGCCGTGAGCGCCGCGAGCTTGGCCCGCAAAGTCTTGACCTCGGCGCTCAACACCTGGATTCCAGGATACGTCCGGCGGTAATAAAGACCGAGCTTCTGGAGCTGGGCCTCGTCGGCGATGAGCCGTGAACGGTCAAGGCCTTCTTGGGCCAGGATCGAATTGTTCTGGCCGTGACCGGTCAGTTCCTGCTCAAGGACAAGTACCCGGCCTTGATCTTCCTTCAACTCGATCCGGCTCTTGTCGTAGGCCGCGCGGAGACGGGAAATGCGCCGGCGCTCATAACGAGCATAGGTCTGGTTCGCATCAAGCGTATTGGCCTTGAGCTTTTTGATCTCGCCCGCCTCGCTCGTTAAGCGATGCCGATAAGACGCCACCTCTTGATTGAGGAACGAGTAGGCGCTTTGTGCCTGCTGCATGGCCGATAAGCGATCTTGGCCTATGAACTGGTTGACCACCGCTTGCGTGAGGTGGTAGGCGCGCGTCGGGTTACGGTCCTTGAACGAGACGCTGATCAGGTTTTTGCCGAGATCCATGACCGCGGCGTTAGCGCGTACCGACTTCACGAGCTCCGCTTTTCTGCCGGCGGACATGTTCTTCTTGAAGAAGCCGGCCTTGGTCATGGCCGGAACCAGGACCTCGCGACTGGTAATCAAATCCTGCGCGATCTTGGCGCGTTGCTGGCCTACGTCCGGCTGGAAGGCCGCTCCCTTGATGAGCGGATCGATCAGACGCTTGTTGTTCACCAGTATCATGGACGTCGACTGGTAGGTTTTTGGCCAGAGAAGGCCAGTCATGGTGGCGATAGCCGTCACCGCAATAAAAGTCCCGGCAACGAAGCGGCGATGCGAAAACGCCTCCTTACCGAGAATGTGAGCGTTCTGCTCGAAAGTGAGTCTCATACAGTATCCCTTCCTTGGGTGGCGTGACTAAAAGAGGCGTTGCGGGACCGTGACGATGTCACCCGGACGGAGACGATAATTGGTCCCCAGGTGTCCCTCGCTCAAAATGTTGCCAAGCTTCACATGGATGACGCGCTCGGCGTGGCCCACCTGGCGATGGATCTCGGTGTCATTAGCGGCCGCAAACGAGTTCACCCCGCCTGCGTCCAACACCGCATCGAGGACGGTCATTCCCGGCTCGAACTGCAGCGACGCCGGATGCTGGACCGCCCCCGTGACCCGGACCCGATCCTCGTAACTATCGGCCACCACCTTCTTTACGATCACAGTGACCTGCGGATCACGGACGTAGTAGTCGAGCTTGTGCGTAATGGTGTGGGCAACGCCCGAGGCCGTGTGTCCGGCGACCGCCACCGAGCCGATCAGAGGCATCGATATCCGCCCGTCCGGGCGCACGGGCACGGTCTCCGACAGGCGCTTGTTGTGCCAAACCGAGATCTCGACCACGTCTGCTACCGCTAAACGGTAATGGGGGGTCTTTGCAAGCGCCGCCTGAGACGCATGCGCCGATAAGGTCTGTGAGGGTCGCATGGGGGTCTCTGCGCAAGCGCTCAGACCGGCCAGTGCGAGGACTGCGACTAGTGGCTTCAGCTTCATGTGTTTCATCCTTGGGTCTATCTTCCTTGTGAGAGCAACTCAACCATAACGCTACGGGCTCATCGCTTATATCCGACCTTGGTCCGCCCGCAGGACCCTCTTACATCTCAATATCTAACGCGCGCCATCCTGAAAAATGAGTACCTGGAGGGTTTGAAAGAGGATAATGAGGTCCAGAAAAAGGGAATTGTTTTTTACGTAGTAAAGGTCGTATTTGAGCTTCTCGACTGCGTCCTCGACCGAGGCCCCATAGGGATAGCGCACCTGCGCCCAGCCGGTGATCCCGGGCTTTATGGTATGGCGATAGCTATAGTAGGGGATCGATTCGGTCAATTGGTTGACGAAAAACGGGCGTTCGGGCCTGGGGCCCACGAAACTCATGTCGCCGCGCAAGACGTTGAAGGCCTGGGGCAATTCGTCGATCCGAACCTTGCGCATGAAGCCGCCGAGCCTCGTCACCCGCTGGTCGTTCTTGGCGGCCCATTGGGGGGCGCCGTCCTTTTCCGCATTCACGCGCATACTGCGAAACTTGAGCAAGGCAAACGGCCGATTGCCTTGCCCGACGCGATCCTGGCGGTAAAACACCGGACCATTGTCTTCGAGCTTAATCAAGAGGGCGGTCAGCGCCATCACCGGCAGGCACAGGATCAGAAGAACCGTGCTCGCCACGATATCAAAGGCCCGCTTTACCCAGGTCTTCAGCAGGCTTTGCTGAAACCCATCGGCAAAGACGAGCCAGCTCGTATTCAAGGACTCGAGTTCAATGCGGCCGCTCTCGCGCTCGAAGAACGTGGTGAGATCCATCACCCGCACCCCGGAGAGCTTGCACTCCAGAAGCTCATTGATGGGAAGCGTCATACGGCGATCCCGACTGCCCACTACGATTTCTGTCACACGATTATCTTTAGCCAATACGGACAAGGACCTGTGGTGGCGCAAAACCTGCCCCCCCTGCCCGTCCTCCTTATCGCCACAAGCCACAAACCCCACGACATGAAAGCCCGGATGACCGGGCGTGCCCTTGGCAAGCGCTTGGACGGCGCGCGCCCGGCGCCCCGTTCCCAGCACCAGGACCTGGCGATTGATGGCGGCCCTGCCAACGATCGCGATATATAAAAGCCGCGTCAGCATGGTGCCGCACAAGGCGACCAAGACCACATAGGCCAAGGTAGGTGGCGGCAGTATGAGCGAAGGAACCAGGGGCACAGATAAGCAAAAGACGATAAAGCCCAAGGAGAGGCTAACTAAAAGGCGCGGAAAGTAGCCCCACTGCCCCTCTTTCAGGTCCCGCTGATAGAGGCCGAAGGCGGTCATCACCGTCAACATGACAACGATGAACAAAAACGCCTTCCCGTTGGACATCGTATGGGCGTAGAGGGCGGTGCTGGAGGACCCCGACCGCAGGAGGACCCCGGCATAAAGGGCGCCCCACAAAACCAACATCTCCGAGAGACCAAGGATCAATAAACCCTTGGGCAAATAATGCCTAAATATGCGGATCATGTTACGTCCTTGTAACGGCTCAGTCGGCGCGATTTAGCGCCGAGAGCGCTCCGCAATCAATCCGACTTCAGTCCTTCTTTTCGTCGCGTAGACGTAAGCGCGCCAGGCGTTCGGCGATCCGCGCCTCGAGCCCCCTGTCGGTCGGCTCGTAGTAACGAGAGGGCGTCATCCCGTCCGGAAAATAGGAGACGCCCGCCGCATAGGCCTCGGGTTCATCGTGGGGATAACGATAGTCGCGGCCATGACCTAAGGAACGGGCATGGGTGGTCGGGGCATTACGCAAATGGTTCGGTACCGGTCTTGTGCCCTGCGTCGCGACATCCCGCTGCGCGGCCTGCAGGGCCTTGTACGCGGCGTTACTCTTGGGGGCCGAGGCCAGATACAGCGCGGCTTGCGCCAGCATAAGTTCCCCCTCGGGGCTTCCGAGACGATCGAAGGCCTGCCAGGCATCGAGCGCGATCGTCAAGGCCCTTGGATCGGCGTTACCTATATCTTCGCTGGCCGCGCGCACAAGCCTGCGCGCCACATAGCGCGGATCACACCCCCCATCCAAGAGACGAACGAGCCAATAGAGGGCGGCATCCGGAGAGGAGCCACGTACTGCCTTATGGAGCGCCGAGATCTGGTCATACAAAAGGTCTCCACCCTTATCGAAGCGCCGATAGCGCCCGCCCGCGGCCCGCTGGATCAGGGCCGCGTCTATTGTTGTCACCCCCTCGCTCGCGGCAAGATCGGCGGCCAACTCGAAGAGCGCCAACGCCCGCCGCCCATCACCATCAGCGAGCTCGGCTAAAAGCGCGAGATCCGCAGATGAACACTCGAACTCGCCCCCGAGGCCGACCGGCGAGGCCAGGGCGCGACCCAAAAGCTGGATCAATTCCTCTTGGGTCAGGGCCTTAAGCCCATGCAAGCGGACTCGCGACAACAAGGCCGAACTCAGAGCAAAGGCCGGGTTCTCGGTCGTAGCCCCAATCAAGACCACGATGCCCTGTTCGAGCGGCCCCAAAAGCGCATCTTGTTGGGCCCGGCTATAGCGGTGGATCTCATCGATAAAGGCAACCAAACGCAGGCCTTGAGTCTCAGCCTCGCGCCCTTCGTCTTCCAAGGCCTTCAGTTCGCGCACACCACTCGTCAGCGCGCTTAAGGCCAGGAAACGATGACCCGGCGCTTGGGCCAAGAGCCGCGCCAGGGTGGTCTTTCCGGTCCCGGGCGGACCATACAAGATGGCGGGATAGGGGTGCCCGCGTTCATAGGCGACGCGCAACGGGGCGCTGGGGGCCAGTAACTCAGCCTGTCCGACGAAGTCGGCCAGGACCTGAGGGCGCATGCGTTCGGCGAGCGGGGCTGCCACTATTCGCGGACGATCGCGGTGTGCGGCGGGGCCTGAAATCGGAACAGGGCCGCCGGCAGCGCTTGGTTCAACTGACTATCCCGCAAATCGATGGTGGTCGTCTGATCCAAGGTATCGCGCAACACGATGCGTTGGATACGCACGGCCTTATAGCCGATCCGGATCCACCGAAATCCTTGGCCGTGGAGGCGGGGCTTCAACTTGATCCAGGTCAGTCCCTGGCGATGGGGCAGATGCTGGATGATAAAGAGTCGGCTTAAGTGCCCACGACCCGCTAGCAAGAGTGCAGGGGTGCGCCCCAAGGCTTGATTCAAGCTATAACGGGTCGCTTGGGCAAGCCCCGGGTCATAGATCCAAACACCCGAGCCGTGGCCAACGATCTGCTCGTGGTAGGGGGTCTTATAGTCCCAACGGAACTCCCCAGGGCGCTTAAGCCACAGTCGACCCTGGCCGCGGCTCACCAAGGCCCCATGACGATCGCGCACGACCTGGGTGAACCGGGCCTTTAGCGTGTGTACCTCAGAAAAAAAGCGCGACAGGTCACGCGCGCCTGCCGACATCGGCATGATCCCTAACACCAGCACAAGTCCGATACGACGCATCATTCAAGAGTTCTCCTGGAGGCCGCGCCCTGACACCGCGGCGCCCACTTAGTGGGTTTGATCCGAAATCTTAACCCACCTTGGCCCCATCGCGCCCGTTTTGCCCAGCTTTTCATCTTGCGGCACCAGGGAAACCCCATTAGCGAACCAGGGGGCCTGCGACAGACAACCCCGTGTCCTGACCCATCCATGAGGAGGGCCGGAAAACACAGGACCAGCCCACAGGACGACCGCAAGCCTCTTGTCGCTGTGAGATCATGAGCTACGTCAAGATCGAGGGCGCGCGGGAGACTTATGGATACAGGACGCCCTGAGCGCCAGCGTACGCTTGCCGTCGGGGATGACCAATGGCCCCACCGCCTTTCATTTTTTGGTATCCGGAAATTGTGATTGGTTTCACTCTTTTCGGTCGCTACGACACGGCATGGCGAAACCGGAAGCAGTGATTGACGGGGATTGAGTGCGCCCGCATCCTGAAACCGGAACATATGATTGCGGTGAGTGCAATTTCATTCAAAAGTAGGAGGCCATATGCCCACAGCAACGCCATCGCAAAGACAAGCCGAATCCTTCCTCGCCTCGCCGGAGTTCGAGCGGGCGATGACGAGCGACGACGGCCAGGCGGCCCAGCAGCATCTCGATGCCGGCCGCCCGATTTACTACGGCGATGCGCGTTTCCCGGAAGGTCTGGTGAAGAAGTATCCGGATGGCCGCAAGCAACTGGTATCGGTTAGCGCCAACGGCGAAGTATCCGTCATTCGGGATATCTGATGCCGCAACTCTGGATCGTCGCCGGCCCGAACGGCGCCGGCAAGACCGTCCTTGCAGATCGCTGGCTGTCGCCGCGCATCCCGGTCGTATCGCCTCGACCTTGACCTCGACATGAAAGTCCAACAACTTCCTCTGGTTTTTCTGTGGTATACTGCCTCGTGACAAGGGGGTATGCCATCATGAGTACCGTGAACCTCATCGATGCCGGGGCTGGGCTCGCGCATTTAGTGGAGCGAGCCGCCAAAGGCGAGGAGATTACCATACTTAAGGATGGCAATCCCGTGGCGCGACTGGTCCCCCTAGAATCTCGGCAGAAGCATCGGCCTATAGGTTTAGGTGCTGGACGCTTCCACATTCCGGATGATTTCGACAAGCAGGGGAGCGCGGAGATTATCCGCCTCTTTGAAGGCGCGCTCGGAATGACAGTCGAGCCGATCCTGCTCGACACCAACGTACTGTTGTGTTTCCTCATGGAACCTGAGCGCCTCCCGAAAAATACCATCGAGCGCGTAGCTAACGGGGCCAACCGAGTACTGTTCAGTGTTGCGAGCCTTTGGGAAGTTGCTATAAAGCAAGCTCTACGCCGCGCCGATTTTGATTTTGCGGCCGAAAATGTGCATACCCTGGCCCAGGAGACTGGTTTCGCCCTACTCGACATTACCCCGGCCCATATATTTCGGCTATCCGGTCTGCCGCTACTGCATCGGGACCCCTTTGATCGCATGCTAGTGGCCCAGTCGTTGTCCGAGGGGCTGCGTTTCCTGACCACCGACGCGATGCTTAGCACCTACTCCTCCTCGGTGGAAGCCGCGGAACTCTGAGAATTCCCGCGCCCGACCTATGCTCTATGTACCACATACCATGAAGTTGATTGACTTTATGGGGGTCATCCACCATATCGCGCACGGCATACTCAAACCGCCCATCGGCGGCTGCGCGCCGTGATTCCTGCTTGCGGGCGCCTGCAGCGGGCGTGAGGCTGTGTTGCTGATCACTAGACAGTGCCAACTTTTCCTATGCTGCCCATTTGTATTTCTCCTGCGGCGCATCGTGACGACGATGGCCAGGAGACGTCACATGAGCGCCCTCCGTCAGGCCCTTGCCGAATTTTTTGCGTCTTTGATCAGGACCATCACGAAAGTTTTACCCGAGCCCGGGCTAAAATTAAGACCTTGGCCCACCGAAAGACGAAGCCCCTCCCCATTATGGAAGCCATTTCCATCGCATGCTTCGAGGTCTGGATTCTCCTGCACTTCGAAAAAACGAATGGCCATTTCGATGACTGCACAAAGGTCATGACGCGGGTCCGTAGTCACCTGCCTCACTACGACAAGGCGGACGCCACAACTATCCAACACCTTCTGATCGGAGCTCGGCTTACGAGGTCTGGCCACCAGATGCATGGTCTCAGAATTAATAATTTGCATTTTTTTCGCATATATGAGATATAAAATAGCCTATTACGTGAATTTATATAGTATAATCGCAGAATACTCGTGAATATGCGCCTATCATTATTTTACTAGAGGCCTGCCGCTATGTTGGTTGAGTTCAGCCTCGCGAATTTCCGGTCTGTCCGGGCCCGACAAACCCTGAGTCTGGTGGCAAGCCCGGACTCGAAGCATCTCGCGGGCAACGTCTTTACCGACAAGGACAAGGCGCTTCGCCTGCTCCGGTCAGCGGTCGTTTACGGGCCCAACGCCGCCGGCAAGAGCAATCTCCTGCGCGCGCTCCATACCCTACAGTACCTCGTACAGAACTCAGCGACGGGCACTCAAGAGGGTCAGCGCCTGCCCGTGACTCCCTTTTTGCTCTCTAAAACTTCCCCTGAAGAGCCCTCTGAGTTCGAGATCATCTTTATAGCGGACGAGGGGGTTCGCTATCACTACGGATGCCTAGTGAGCGCCGAGCGCGTACACAAGGAATGGCTGGTGGCCTACCCGCAGGGTCGCCCCCAGCGTTGGTTTGAGCGCGAATACGTGAAGGGAAAGGAGACTTACGAATGGTGGTTCGGTCCCCGCTTCAAGGCCGATCGTGCCGAGCGCAAAGTGTGGCAAGAGTTTACGCGTCCGAATGCTCTGTTTATCTCCACAGCCATTCAGCTCAACAACGAGCAACTGAAACCCGTTTTCGCGTGGCTCACACAAAAGCTCATCGTCTTGATCCCCGGTACCGGCGTCAACTGGAATCCCCATCTCAGCATTAACCTTCTACGCGAGTCGCGCGGCCAAAACCAAGTGGCGCGCTTCCTGCGGGCCGCCGATATCAGCATAGACCGGCTGGAACTGCGCGAGGAAGACATGCCGTCATTCTCCGCGTCCGATGGTTTCACGGCATCTAGCGCCCCCTTTGTAAATGTCATGGTTTCTTCGGGCAAGGCCGTACCTAAACGTCTTCGCTTTCTGGCGTGGCATACCCGGCCAGACACAAAAGAGGAGGTGCCATTCGACCTCATGGCAGACGAATCCGATGGCACCAAGAAGTTGTTCGAATTTATCGGCGGCTGGCTGCGGGCGCTAGAATGGGGCGCAACGCTCTTAGTCGACGAGCTGGATCGCAGCCTCCATCCCCACCTGACCCGATTTTTGGTGGGTCTTTTTCAGAATGCGGACAATACACAAAACGCTCAGTTGGTTTTTACGACTCACGACACGACCCTTCTCGACACCAACATGCTCCGACGCGACCAGATCTGGTTTGTGGAAAAAGACCCAGAGCAATCGTCACACTTTTACTCGCTACTCGAATACTCACCGCGAAAAGACGAGGCCCTAGAACGTGGTTACTTGAAGGGCCGTTACGGTGCTATTCCATTTATTGGTACGCTCGGAACCTGATCCATGGCCCAGCTGCCGCTACGCGGAAATCGGTCATTTCAACGTCGACCAGGGCGCAAACATCCCCGGTCGCTGACGCTGATTGTGTGCGAAGGGGAAACCGAGCGGCTCTATTTCGAGGCGGCGAAAGTCCGTCATCGCCTTACGACAACGGAAGTCTTTGTAGCCAAAAATACCAAGGGCTCGGCGCCCATCGGGGTGGTGGAATGGGCCGAAAAGAAAAGCCGGGAACCGGGTGGATTTGACCATATTTTTTGTGTTTTTGATCGGGATGATCACGAAAGTTTTGCCCGAGCACGCGATAAAATTAGGACCCTAGCTAATCGCAAAACGAAACCCCTCCCTATCAGAGAAGCTATTTCCGTTCCGTGCTTCGAGGTCTGGGTTCTCCTGCACTTTGAAAAAACGGATGCCCCCTTCGATGACTGCGCACAGGTGACGGCACGGGTCCACCGTCACCTGCCGCACTACGAGAAGCCGGAGGGCGCCGCCCAACACCTCATGAGCCGTATGGCTCAGGCCGTTGAGAACGCGCGCTGGCTCGCCCTTCGCGGCGCGGACACGGCCCTTAATCCCTACACGAGCGTTCATCTGGTGCTAGAACATTTTACATTCGTCGCTACGGAGTGCGGGCCCTAGGGCACACCCAACGGCTCCCGTAGGCAAGGCACGCCTAGTGCTGGCTAGCGGACCGCCCGCATCGGACCACTTAATTAAGAAGGATGTAGCGAGACGCGGATAGGGCGACCGAGTCGGTCCGCCTACCAGGCCCCATCGCTCAATAGCAAGATCCGGCGCCCGAGACGTCTGCCTGTCTTCCGCGGGAAGAAAGTACGGCCTCTAGGTCTCCGGCGGAGGGGGCGCTATGACCTCACGACTGCCGTTTGACTGCAAGGGACCGACCACACCCGATCGCTCCATTTGTTCGATCAGTCGGGCCGCGCGGTTGTAGCCTATGCGCAGACGCCTCTGGACCCCCGACACCGAGGCCCGGCGGGTCTCGGTCACGATCCGCAAGGCCTCGTCGTAGAGCTCGTCGGCCTCGCCCCCGTCTCCGGACTCCTCTGACGAGCCGTCGCCCGCATCCTCACTGGCGAAAATCCGCTCGTCATAGACGGCCGGACCGGTCCGCTTCAAGGCCTCCACCACCTTGTGCACCTCGGCATCGGCCACGAATGCCCCGTGAATGCGCAGCGGAAAGCCGGTCCCAGCCTGCAAAAACAGCATATCGCCATGCCCTAGTAATTGCTCGGCCCCCATTTGATCGAGCACCGTCCGCGAGTCGACCTTGGCCGACACTTGGAAGGCGATGCGAGCCGGGATATTGGCCTTGATAAGACCGGTGATGACATCAACGGACGGCCGCTGGGTCGCCAGCACCAGATGGAGGCCCGCCGCTCGGGCCTTTTGCGCGAGCCGCGCGATCAGCTCCTCGACCTTCTTACCGACCACCATCATAAGGTCGGCCAACTCGTCTATGACGATCACGATATAGGGCAGCCGCCCCAATTCCCGCACCTCGCCCGGCGGGGCTTGGGGATCGTTTAGGATCTCGCCGCGCGCATGGGCCTCGTCATAGCGCTTATTGTAGCCGGCCAAATTGCGTACACCGAGCGCGGCCATGGCCTTATAGCGCCTATCCATCTCTCCTATGCACCAGCGCAAGGCCTGAGCGGCCTGTTTCATATCGGTCACGACCGGCGCCAAAAGGTGTGGAAGGCCGTCGTATACGGCCAATTCCAACATTTTGGGGTCGATCAAAATCAGACGCACGTCGGCCGGCGTCGACTTGAACACAAAACTCAAGATTAAGGCATTCAGGCACACCGATTTGCCAGAACCCGTGGTCCCAGCAATCAGGAGGTGGGGCATACGCGCCAGATCCGTGACCACGGCCTGGCCGCTGATGTCTTTACCCAAGGCCAAGGCCAGAGGGGAATGCACGGCCTCATAGGCGCTCGAGGACAGAATCTCGCGTAGCCGCACGATCTCGCGCCGCTCGTTTGGGATCTCGAGACCCACGAAGGCCTTGCCCGGAATATTCTCGACCACCCGCACGCTCACCACCGACAACGCCCGCGCCAAGTCCCGCTGAAGGGTCGTGATTTGACTGGCCTTGACGCCCGGCGCGGGCTCGATCTCAAAGCGCGTAATCACAGGCCCCGGGTGCACCGCCTCGACCTTGACCTCGACATGAAAGTCCAACAACTTCTTTTCCAAAAGCCGCGACATAGCGTGCAGCGACTCCTCGGAAAAACTTGCCTTTTCGCCCGAGGGTTCATCTAACAAGGACAAGGCCGGGAGACCCGGGTTCGGCGGATCGAGGAAGCTCGTCTGGCGTTCGCGCACCGCGCGCGGACTCTCGGCCGGCTCGATCGCAGGCTCGATCCGTGGCGGCGCTTGCCGCTTTAAGACCCGTCGACCCTTCTCCACCGTTTCCTCGCGCACTTGACGCGCCTTACGACCGCGCCAGGAATCGCGCATCCGACCCACGAAAAAACGCAGCCTAGCGACCCCCTCAAGGGCAGCCTCTCCGAGCCAATCCATCACGCCAAGCCAGGAAAGGCCGGTGGCCAAGGTGAATCCGGCAAGGAACAAGGCCAAGAGCAACAAAGTGGCGCCCACCGGATTAATCGTCCGCGACAAGGCGCCCGCCACGAAACCCCCTATCAGGCCACCGGCCCGAAACGGCAACAGGGTCGGTCCCCGGAAATCGAGGCTCGCGAGCCCGCAGGCCCCCAAAAACGCCAGTACCTGCCCTAAGACCACCACTTTACGGGGTCGGTCGGAGAGCGACAGCCGCGGCCGCAGCAAGCGCACGCCGCTCCAGCCGATCAAGATCGGGATGACGTAGGCGGGAAGACCAAGAAGCGTAAGTAAAAGATCGGACAACCACGCCCCGACCACGCCTCCGCTATTGCGTACCGTGCCGTCGCCGCTGTGCGACCAGCTCGGATCGGAGGCATGAAAGGTCACAAGCGCCAGGATAATGTAGAGGGCGACCGCAAGGACGATAAATAACAGCGCTTCGCGGATGATGCGCCGGCCAGCCGGCGCGAGCGGCGCGCGGGCCCGCTTAAATTGAGCCTGAGCCATAAGCCATATCCCACAATCCTTTGGATCGGTTCACCATCATTTAGGTCAAGGCCGCCGCCACCGCTTCATGGGTGATGCTTCCTGCGCGCACGTTCAAACCACCGGTCAGTCTCTTATCGTCGACCCCCGCGCTCGCTACGATCTGCACATAAGGGAGCAGCACCGACGACAAGGCCTGCGAGGCGGTACGCGGAACCGCGCCCGGCATATTGGTGACCCCAAAATGCACCACCCCTTCGTCGACATAGGTCGGGGCCCCATAATCGGTGGGGCGCATGGTCTCGATGCACCCCCCTTGATCTATGGCGATATCGATGAGTACCGCGCCCGGGCGCATCCCGGCGACCATAGGCCGGGTCACGACCCGCGGGGCCCGGGCCCCGGCGATAAGCACGGCGCCGATGACGAGGTCCGCGTCATGAACGGCGTGGGCAATCGTCTCCTCGTAGGCGGGCAAGGCCGTGACGTTCGGTCCCACCGCGACCATGGCGCTAAGACGCGCGCGGACCTTATCAAAAACCGTGACCTGGGCCCCCAGGGCCGCTGCGAGCCGCACGGCATTGCCGCCGGCCTCGCCCGCACCGATCACTACCACGTGCCCGCGCTCAGTCCCGGCCAAACCACCCAACAAAACTCCCCTGCCGCCAGACGGGGCGTGCAAGAGATGACCGCCGATCTGGACCGCGAGGCGTCCTGCGATATCGCTCATAGGGGCCAATAACGGTAAGGCCCCGTCCTGAACAACGGTCTCGAAGGCGATCGCGGTGAGCTGGGCCTTTTGAAGGGCCTGGGCCAAGGGTCGATTGGCAGCCAGATGCAGATAGGAGAACAGAATATGATCGGCATGAAGGAGTGCATATTCGGAGGCGACCGGCTCTTTGACCTTCACGATCAGTTGTGCGGCGCCATAGAGGGCCTCGGCATCGGGCATGATACGGGCCCCGTGGGCCGCGTATTCTTCATCCGCAAATCCGCTTCCCTGCCCGGCCCCCGTCTCGATATAGACATTGTGACCGGCCTGAATCAGGGCCGCGACCGCATGGGGTACGAGCGCTACTCGCGCCTCCCATGGCTTCACTTCCTTTGGTACACCAATACGCATGATGTCTCCCATGCCGCCCAGTTTAACGGCCTTTGGCTAAGCCCGCTACGGCGCGTTGATCCGGACCGACAAAAGGGGCAGTATGCGCCTATACTTAAGACTATCCGTATTCTTCGCAGCTGAGGTTGTCATGCCAGCGTCTCGTCATGCGCGTCTTATCATTCTCGGTTCCGGTCCGGCCGGCTATACCGCCGCCATCTATGCCGCGCGCGCCAATTTGCGTCCGGTCCTGATCACCGGCCTTGAACAAGGCGGCCAGCTCATGACCACCACCGACGTCGACAATTGGCCGGGGGATGTCGAGGGCCTCCTCGGACCCGACCTTATGGATCGCATGAAACGTCATGCCGAGCGATTCCAAACCGATATCGTATTCGATCATGTGCATGCCGTCGATTTAGCACAACCGCTCAAGACCTTACAGGGCGATGCCTTCGAGTACACCTGCGACGCCTTGATTATCGCCACCGGGGCCTCGGCCAAGTACCTGGGTATACCTTCGGAGGAGCGCTATCGCGGCAAGGGGGTATCCGCTTGTGCTACATGCGACGGCTTTTTTTACAAAGGTAAGCCCGTGGCCGTGATCGGCGGGGGCAATACCGCGGTCGAAGAGGCCCTCTACCTGTCGGGGATCGCCTCCGAGGTTGTAGTCGTCCACCGGCGGGATCGCTTCAAGGCCGAGGCCATCCTGATCGATCAGTTGCTCGCCAAGACCCAGAACGGCAACGTTCGCATCGAGTGGAACGCGAGCCTAAACGAGATTCTCGGCGATAAAGACGGGGTATCGGGGGTCCGTATCGACACCCCCTCGGGCCCCAAGGAGATACCCGTCCACGGCGTGTTCGTGGCGATCGGACACTCACCCAACACCAGCCTCTTCACGGGCCAACTGGAGATGGTTAACGGCTACATCAAAACGCAAGGAAAGGAGGGTCAGATGACGGCCACCAGCGTACCGGGCGTGTTTGCAGCCGGGGATGTCCAAGACTTCATCTATCGCCAGGCGGTCACCTCGGCCGGCAGCGGATGCATGGCAGCGCTCGATGCCGAGCGCTACCTCAGTCAACTCGAGGCGGGCTCCCTCCATGGCGGAAAAACCTGAAGAGGCCAAAAAGCTGTTTGCAGGCGCCGTAGCCGGCGCACGCAAGATCGAACAGGATCGCGTCAGCCCTTTTCGCCCGCGCATACGCCCGGTTCCCCGCCAGGCGCTACGCGAAATCGACGCGATCGCCCAAGAGATGCTGACGTTTACCTCGAGCGACATCGACGTGGGTACAGGCGAAGAGCTGCTGTTTCTGCGATCGGGAATCAGCAAAGAGACCTTGCGGCGCATAAAACGGGGGCAGACCGCCATTGAAGGCGAGCTGGATCTCCATGGCCTCACCGTTGATCAGGCCGCGCCGGCGCTCGCGCGCTTTCTTCAAGACGCCTTGTCCGACGGCAAACGGTGCGTGCGCATCATTCATGGCAAAGGGCTGCGCTCCGAGGCCCGCCTTCCGGTCCTGAAGGGCTGCGTCAACAGCTGGCTGCGGCATAAAGACGAGGTCTTGGCCTTCTGCTCGGCACGAGCAGAAGACGGCGGAACGGGTGCCGTGTATGTGCTCTTAAAGAGGCTTACTCGATAAGAACGATGGCGTGAGCACTCATGCCCTCGCTACGCCCGGTGTAGCCCATGCCCTCGGTCGTCGTCGCCTTCACGTTGACGGCATCGAGTGCGACCTCAAGATCGGCCGCCAGATGCGCCATCATCTGGCCCACGTGGGGTGCGAGCCGCGGGGCCTCCGCCACTATCGTGGCATCCATGTTCACGACCCGAAAGCCGCGCTCTTTGAGCATCTGGACCGCGGCCCTTAACAACACCCGGCTATCGCAACCCTTATAGCGCGCATCGCTGGCCGGAAAGTGTCGTCCAAGGTCACCGAGGGCCGCGGCCCCCAAGCACGCACTGGTCACGGCATGCATCAAGACGTCGGCATCGGAGTGCCCGGCGAGCCCCCGCGAATAAGGAATCGTGACGCCGCCGAGAACGAGGGGGCGGCCCTCGACAAGACCGTGGGCATCGAAGCCCTGCCCTATTCGCATACCATCCCCCCGTAAAGTTCCTTGCGCATCAAATAGAGCTCGGCCAAAGCGAGATCCTCAGGCAGTGTGATTTTGATATTGTCTGGACTCCCGATTACAAGTTGCGGCTTACCCCCGAGATACTCTATCGCGGAGGCCTCATCTGTGATGAGGGCGTCGGCCGCCAAGGCCTGGCTCAAGGCCTCATGCAGGCGCGCATAAGCGAACACCTGCGGGGTCTGGGCCAACCACAAACCCCGCCGATCCAAGGTGTCGGACACAAAGCCCTTCGCTCCTTCGCGTTTGACGGTATCGGCTACCGGCCGCGCCAAGAGTGCTCCATCGGCGGCCGATCCCGCTACCGCCCGCAGCCGTTCGAGATCTTCACGGCGCACACAGGGACGGGCGGCATCGTGCACAAACACAAGGTCGTCGGGTCGCGCCTTGTCACGCAAAGCGACAAGCCCCCTCAAAACGGTGACAGCGCGCTCGGCGCCGCCCTCGAAGGGGATGAGCGGGGTAGTCAGCGCGGGGCGATAGGTGGGCCAGTACACGTCATCGGCCGCCAAGCCAATCGCTATCCCAAGGCAGCCCAAATCATCGAGCCGTCTCAAGGTGTGGGCCAGTACCGTAGCACCAGCCAGCGGCAAGTACTGCTTGGGGAGCGCCGATCCAAAACGCAGGCCGCGCCCTGCCGCTGGTACGACCACCCAGGTCCGCACCAAAGGTCTAGGTGCCAAGCGCGATTGATGATTGGATCACGTCGCGGGCCGCTTCCAGCGGGATGCCTTCGACGACCGCCACTTCTCTCACCAAATAGCCCGAGGCGAGCTCCAACAATCGGGCCTCCTCGAACGACAGGCCATGGCAGGCCTTAAGACGTGTCAGATCGCGTACCGCAGCACCCACCTCAAGGCAGGAGCCGGACTGAATGCGACGTTCGAGCTCCTTGTAATGGTCCGCCCAGTGGCCAACGGGACGCTCGGAGCTCTTCTCGCCTAAAACCCGTAGCAGATCCTTGATCTCCTTATTCGGCAAAAGCGGTCGCAAGCCATTACTTAAGGCCTTTTCTTTGGGGACCCTGATCGTGATGTGGTTCTGGGGGACGCCAATGACGTAACACAGCTCATGTTCAGCCCCAAAGATAAGCTCTTCCACCGCCTCTATGACACCGACTCCGGCCGTAGGGTAAAACACGTCTTGCCCAACCTTGAATTCTGTCTTCCGCACGAGCCTCCTCCTTGGCGCCTGGGGCCAGTGTCATTATGCCCCTAAGGACTAGCTCCGACAATGCGAAGCTCTCGCTCCTCTGGACATTCGATTACAATGCCCACCCTATGACCCAGACAACGCCTACCGAGACCCGCCTCTACTCGCCGCTTGCCCCGCCGGTCCCATCCGGCCACGAGCAATGGTGGCATCTGCATGGTAGCGCGCGCGGGCTCGCGTTGGCCCAAGCGGCCCGTGCCGATCGTCTCTTGATCGTCGTGACCCCAGACGTGCGTAGCCGCGAACGTCTTGAGGATGAGTTGCATTTCTACCTCGACGCCGACGGACCGCCTGTATTGACATTCCCTGACTGGGAATGTCTACCCTATGACGCATTCTCGCCACACCCCGACATCGTGTCCGAGCGACTCGCCACACTCGCCGTGCTCCCGCATCTCACTCGCGGGCTTGTGCTCATCGCCGCCTCTACCCTCATGCACTTCCTGCCACCAGCCTCGCACCTCTTGGGACACAGCTTTGTCCTAAAGGTCGGGGATCGTCTCGAAATCGATCGCTTTCGCGAACGCCTTGTGCAGGCCGCCTATCATTCAGTCGGGCAGGTCGTGGAGGCCGGCGAGTTCGCGGTGCGCGGGGGCATTATCGATGTCTATCCCATGGGCACAAAGAACGCCTTTCGCATCGACCTCTTCGACGATGCGATCGAATCCATCAGAACCTTCGATCCCGATACCCAGCGATCCGACCAGATCCTACCGGAGATTCGCATCCTGCCAGCGCGCGAACACCCGCTCACCGCGGAGGCCATCCAGACCTTCCGCGCCCAATACCGGGCCGCGTTCACCGGCGATCCGCGCGCAAGCCTGATCTATCGCGACGTAAGCGAGGGCATAAGCCCACCGGGCATAGAGTATTACCTGCCGCTGTTTTTCTCCGAGACAGCGAGCTTCATCGATTACCTTCCGCCGCACGCCACCCTCTTCTTTACCGAAGGGGCGCGCGATCAAACGCAGCGCTTCGAGCACGAGGCGCGAGAACGTTACGAGGCGGCCCGCGGCCACATCGAGCGCCCGGCGCTCTCTCCGGAGCGGCTCTTTCTCACAGCCAAAGATCTGGAGGCGCGCATCACGCCATTCCTGCAAATCTCGCTCGGCGAGGGTCCGGGGACCGTACGCCATTTCGCGACCCACGAGCCGCCGACTTTGCCGCAAGAAAGCCACGCCGCGGAATCCAACCATGCGCTCCTGGCCTACGTAAAGACCCCTGGGCGACGGATCCTGCTGGTGGCCGAGACTGCCGGCCGGCGCGAGTCCTTGCGTCAGCTCCTCACGGCCCACGGGCACCCGCCGCACAGCCTGTCATCGTGGACCGAGTTCGTAACCGGCCGGGAACCGCTCGGTCTCATGACAGCCCCCCTCGATCGCGGGCTTTTGCTCGACAGTCCGGCTTTGAGCGTCATAGTCGAGTCGCAACTCTACGGCGAGCGGGCCCAGCAACGCCGCCGCCGGGTCAAGCCGCGCGACCAGCAACTCGTCCTGCGCGGGCTCGGTGAACTCAAAGTCGGCGATCCGGTGGTACACGAAGACCATGGCGTTGGCCGCTATCTAGGCCTCGTGCGACTGACGGTCACAGACATCGAGAGCGAGTTCTTGGCGCTCGAGTATGCCGGAGGCGACAAGCTCTATCTGCCGGTGACCGACCTCCACTTGATGGGACGTTACACCGGCACCGATCCCGACAAGGCCCCGCTTCATAAACTCGGCCATGAGGCCTGGGACAAGGCGAAGCGCCGCGCCCAGGAGAAGGCCCGCGACGCGGCCGCCGAACTCCTTGAAATCTACGCCCGCCGGGCCGCCCGACCCGGACATGCGTTTGCGGCCCGCGACGAGGCCTATGAGCGGTTCGCCGAGGCCTTCCCGTTCGAGGAGACGCCCGATCAAACGCGCGTCATAGCGGAGGTGTTGAGCGATATGGAAAGCCCCCGCCCCATGGATCGCCTGGTCTGCGGGGACGTCGGTTTCGGCAAGACTGAAGTCGCGATGCGGGCCACCTTTCTCGCGGTTCATGACCAAAAGCAGGTAGCAGTCTTGGTCCCGACGACGCTGCTTGCCCAGCAGCACTACCAAAACTTTCGGGATCGGTTCGCCGACCTTCCGGTCGAGATCGAGATCCTATCGCGCTTTCGCACACGCTCGGAAATCGAGCAGGCAATCGAGCGTATCGCCCAAGGCAAGGTCGATATCATCATAGGGACCCACCGCCTACTCCAAGACGATGTGCGCTTTAAGGCCTTAGGGCTTGTGATCGTAGACGAAGAGCATCGCTTCGGGGTACGCCAAAAGGAGCGCATGAAGGCCCTGCGCGCCCACGTCGACATATTGACACTGACAGCAACGCCTCTCCCACGCACCCTCAATATGGCGCTTGCAAGCCTACGTGACGTGTCTTTAATCGGGACCCCGCCGCAAGACCGGCTCTCCATAAAGACCTTCGTCACCCAGTGGAATACCGACCTGATTCGCGAGGCCTGTCTGCGCGAAATGCGCCGGGGCGGCCAGATCTACTTTTTACACAACGACGTGCGGTCTATGGAACGGCGGGCGCACGAGCTGAAGGCCTTGCTCCCCGAGATCGACATCCGCATGGCCCACGGGCAAATGCCGGAACGCGAGCTTGAGCGGGTCATGCTCGATTTCTACCACCAACGCTTCCATATCCTGCTCTGTAGCACCATCATAGAGACCGGCATCGATGTCCCGACCGCCAACACGATCATTATCGAACGCGCGGACCGCTTTGGGTTGGCACAGCTCCATCAGCTGCGCGGACGCGTTGGACGCTCGCACCACCGCGCCTACGCCTATCTGCTGACACCCGAGGCAAGCGCGCTCACAGCAGATGCCAGGAAACGGCTAGACGCCATCGCCTCCCTAGAGGACCTCGGGGTCGGCTTCGCTCTGGCCTCGCACGACCTCGAGATCCGCGGGGCCGGCGAGCTTTTAGGCGAATCGCAGAGCGGCCAAATCGACGAGGTGGGTTTCACTCTCTATAGCGAGCTCTTGGAGCGCGCGGTGACAAGCCTCAAGGCCGGTAAAGACTTGGACGACGAGGCCTTACTGTCGCGCGCGACGGATATCGATCTACATGTAGCAGCCCTCCTACCCGAGGACTATTGTCCAGATCCGCATATTCGCTTGGTGTTTTACAAACGCATTGCCAACGCGAGTTCGGACGCCGAATGGGATGATCTCGCCGGCGAGATCATCGACCGCTTCGGGCCTCCGCCGCGCGCCGCCCTTCGCCTGTTTCGTTTGGCGCGGTTACGTAAGCTCGCGCATGCCCTTGGCGTCGCGCGCATCGATGCCGGGCCCAAAGGCGCGCGGCTTCAGTTTGTGGCAAAGCCCACGCTTGACCCCACGCGCCTTATTACCCTCATGCAGTCTGCACCCAAGCGGTATCGGCTTGATGGACCACAGGGCTTACGGGTGACCGCGGACTGGAGTGATCCGGATGAACGTATAGAGGCGATCACCACACTCGTTCAGAGTTTGACGACTGAAGACAAGAGGGGTGCCGCACCGTTACCTTCTGCTTTCACGCGTCTTGGCGCAGAAGGTCTTCGGCGCCGGCATTAAGGCCTTTGACGGGTGCCTGCGGGTTGACTGGTACCGCGCAAAGAGACTTAGGCGTAAGCGATCGCCACTACGGTACCCACCGAACGACAGTGCGCGCCAAGGCCGTCCCTAGCTCTTGCACTTTGGCGATGGCGGAGCGGGCAGTGGGCGGTCACCTGTGACACCCTGCGTATGACGCTCTGGCGCAGGCGGCCACGGGCGTCACACCCACGCCCGACCAGGGGCCGCCGCTACTGCGCGCACGACACTTGACCCCTCCTTCGATCTCATGGCCTCATGGTGAGCATGCGCATGGGCGACTTCACCGGCCACGCCGCCATCGAAAACGGGTGACTTTGCCCCACGCATCGACCACACCGGTGACCTCTAAGAAATCCATAAAGAACGGCACTCGGCCCAAGCGGCGTGACCGCCGCTCAAGGGTCCCACTCGACGTGAAGACAGCCTCCAAACGGGTCGACTGCCACCGGTTTTTGGGGCCTTCAGGACCTTGCGTTTTGCGTAACCCTGAATGCGATCCTGCCAGGCCCCCCAATCGCCGCAAACCTGGGCCTAACTTCGCTTTGACCGGCCAGGAGGCGCAATCAACTGCGACCTTGGTAGGCTGAACCCCTATACCAATATAACCGACTTGCCAAATATGCCTAATAGGTTAGCATAGACTGTTATGGGGAAGCGCGTCCCGCACTGTCCGCTGAGCATAGTCAAAGCCTTGATCGCAGCGGACAAGGTCCGCGCCACCGCGAGCGCCTTTCAGGGCGCGCGGAGCCTCGGTATTTTAGATTTGGCTGGTATGTGTGCCGTGGTCACGGCGCTAACACCCGGGGATTTCACTAAGAGCATGACGACCCACGCGGATCACAGGATTTGGCAGGACGTTTATCGGCCCAGTACGCCGGCGGGGGACGTGTACCTGAAACTCACAGTGATCAACGATGTGTTGATCGTATCGTTCAAGGAGCTATGACGATGAAATGTCCCGTATGCGGCGGCGCGGAGCTGATCCCCGATACGCGCGACCTACCCTACACCTACAAGGGGGAGACGACGACTATCCCGGCGGTGACGGGCGAGTTCTGTCCGGCGTGCGGCGAGGCTATTCTGGACCGCTACCAGGGTGACCGCTATAGCGCCTTACTGGGACAATTCCAGCGCGAGGTGAACGCAGCCTTCGTTGACCCGAAGTACATCGCGATGGTGCGCAAGAAGCTCGACCTGGATCAGCGTGAGGCCGCCGAGATCTTTGGGGGCGGCACCAATGCCTTCTCGCGTTATGAAAATGGCAAGACCAAGCCGCCGCTGGCACTGGTACAACTTTTTAAGCTGCTCGAGAATCACCCAGACCTCCTAAACGAGATCCGGTCCCAACCAGGATAGCGCCGGCAAAACCAATAGGACATCCTGTCCACAAAAAGGGCGGGGCAGCATACTTTGCGCGATTACCTCCTGCGGCAAAGCCCACGCTTGACCCCACGCGCCTTATTACCCTCATGCAATCTGCACGGCTTGATGGACCACAGGGCTTACGGGTGACCGCGGACTGGAGTGGTCCGGATGAACGTATAGAGGCGATCACCACACTCGTTCAGAGTTTGACGACTGAAGACAAGAGGGGTGCCGGACCGTTACCTTCTGCTTTCACGCGTCTTGGCGCAGAAGGTCTTCGGCGCAGGCATTAGGGCCTTTGACGGGTGCCTGCGGGTTGACTGGTACCAGAAAACACCCTCAGTGCAGTAGTCGCCAATCATAGATATGCTTTACGTACCACGTATCTCCCTATAGAGGTTACCCGAATGATACAGAGCCATTGAGATCAGGTGGACTCGGTCGTTTGCGGAAGGAAAGCGAGTCAAGGCTTTCAGCGATTTCGCACGAAAAGCGGAACAGCGTCTCGATCAACTCGATGCGGCAACATCACTGCTTGATCTTGATTTGCCAGGGAACCGACTCCAGTCACTGAAGGGCGATCGTAAGGCTTGAGCATTTGCAGCGGGGACATACCTCAGGCGCCGCTGCCAACGATAATTCTCAACGTAATTAAGCGGACTTTGAGAGCTTTTAGGAGTCCGGTAGGCTGTAACCCTCGGGAAATAAGGTCGCCTCATAGCCGAAGAACTTGAGATCATGAATGCGTAAAGGATAGAGGATGCCGTCTAAGTGGTCGCATTCATGTTGCACGACCCGGGCATGAAAGCCCTCGGCCTCGCGCACGATAGGGGCGCCATCGATATCAAAGCCCCTATAGCGGATACGGCGATAGCGCGGGACTAGACCGCGCATCCCAGGCACGCTGAGACACCCTTCCCAGCCCTCTTCCTGGTCTTCGCCTAGGGGTTCAATGACTGGGTTCACAAGAACCGTGTCGGGAACCTCGGCCACCTGCGGATAGCGCGGGTTGGCGTGCACCCCAAAAATGACTACGCGCAGCGGGACCCCGATTTGCGGGGCGGCAAGACCCGCGCCGCTTAAGG
>JAJYQN010000043.1 GCA_021794595.1 Pseudomonadota bacterium | reverse complement strand
CGACCTCGGTATTGATTTTCGCAAACACGATGTCTTTATGTTGCTCCGAGACCTCTTCGAAGATGGGTCCGAAGGCGCGGCAAGGGGCGCACCAGGGAGCCCAGAAGTCCACGATCACGAAGGAGCTCCCGTCGATCAGCTCTTCAAAATTTGCCTTCGTTGCTTCAATTGTGGCCATATATGTCCCCTGAGTGTGAATCATTATTGTACCGTGAAGAAAACGATTATACCCTGAGGAAAACGATGGAGTCCCGCGCCAGGCGCAAGCGTTCGGGCACGGGATTTGCACTGGTTGGGGCCTAAAGGGGGGTTGTCGTGTATCCAAAGCCCATTTACGAAGCATTACCGTGGCTCTATGCCACGGCCGGGTGGCTCAGTTTCAAGGCCCTTTCGTGGCCCTACGCCTTGGTACCGATCGGCGCCTTTGCCGCCGCCACGGTCCTGGTCCTCGTTCAGCGTTGGTATTACCGGCGCCAATTGAGCGACGAAAACGAGCGTTAGAGCCGCAATTCCGCTAACCACAGGCGGGCCATGAGACCGGCCTCGGTGGTGTAGCCCGCCACCACGAAACGAATACGCCCCCGAGGACCCACGATGAACGCAATGGGGAACACCCGCGCCCCGTAGCGGTGGGCAAGCGCACCGCGCCTATCCAGGATCACCGGGGTCTGCCAGTGGTGGGCCCGAGCGAAGGCGCGGACCGCTTGCGCGGGGGACTCGGTGGCCACGATGACGACCGACTCATGGCGCGCGATCTCTTGAGCCACGCCTTGGTCGAGACGGCAGATGGGACACCACGTGGCAAAAAACTCGATCAGGACCGGGTGTCCGGCCCCCAGTGGCGGCGCCGGGCCGTTAAGGCGGGCTGCGGGCAGTCGCGGGGCGTACCCCGAGGCGGCATGGCGGGTCAGAAAGCCATTGATGGCCACGATCGCAAGCCCGGCCATGAGGAGATCTAACACGAACCTTGGCGCCCGCGCGCGGCGGCCCACTAGACCAAGAGGCCCATGCCCAACTGTTGCAGCGGTTGGACCACCAGGATCGCGATCAGCTCGAAGACGATGATGACGAGCACCGGGGAGAGATCGATTCCCGAGATCAGCGGCAGAAGCCGCCGTGCTGGGCGCATGAAGGGCTCGGTTAAGTGCACGGCCAGGTCTGTGAGTGGGTGCTCACCATACGGATTCACCCAACTCATGATGATGCGCACGAAAACCGCGCCGATCAAAATGTAGAGCGTGAGCTGGATTAGGTCGGCAAAACTCAAGATCAAAACGCCCCCGAAGCGGGGCGTGACGCCCTGAACGATCGCGATCAGGGCGATCTTGATCGCTTCTAAAATGATAAGGAGCGCGGCGGACGCGAAATCAATCCCGAAGAATCCGGGGATGAGGCGTCGCAGAGGGAGCAGCGGTCCGTTGGTCAGGCGGACGATGAATTGACTGAACGGGTTGTAGAAGTCGGCATGAGTCAGCTGCAACAAGAACCGCAGCAGGACGAGGATGATATACATCCCGAACAGGGTTTCTATGAGGAAGGCAAGCGCCTGACTGAGGTAACTCATAAGGCTCCCAGTTCGTCGCCGATTTGCTGGGAGCGCCGGGCGGCGGCGGTCACGGCGCGGGCGACAATGTCCATGAACCCATCGGCCATAAAGCTCTTCACCGCCTGCTCCGTGGTGCCGTTGGGGGATGTCACGCGCCGCCTTAAGTCCGCGACCGCTTGCGGGTCCGCCTTCGCCATGCGCGCGGCCCCTAGTGTAGTCTCGATGGCGAGCGCGGCGCAAAGCGGTTCGGGAAGGCCGACGTCAGCTGCGGCCTTTATGAAGGCCTCGAGGAACAAGAAGAGGTAGGCGGGCCCGCTACCCGACACCGCCGTGACGGCGTCCATCAAGGCCTCATCTTCGACCCAGAAGACCTCCGAGACCGCACGCAAAACCGTTTCCGCCGCTTGGCGGTGGGCGCTTGTGGTGAGCGCGTTCCCGTAGAGGACGCTCGTCCCCGCTCTCAGCAGCGCCGGGGTATTGGGCATGGCTCGGACGACCGCCAAGTCGGCGCCTAGCCAGCGGCCGATATCGGCGGTGCGGGCGCCGGCGGCCACCGAGACCACGAGCGGCGGGCGCCGGGCAACGGCCGGCGCCAGGGCTCGGCAGAGGGCGGGTAGATGTTGGGGTTTTACCGCCAACACCAGGATCTCGATGCGCTCGACCAGGGCCTTGTTGTCGGTTTCGGTCATGACCCCGAGTTGCTCGATGGCCCGCCGTTTGTCGGGATTCGGGTCCGAGACGGTAAGTTCGGTCAAGGACCCGGCCGCAAGCCCGGATGCCAACGCCAGTCCCATATTTCCTGCGCCAATGATGCCGATGGAGAGTTTTTTCATGATTTCAGTGTAAGGTGTGCCTTCCTGAAGGGAAAGGGCGCCTTGTCTCGGCGCTTAGGCCCGTTATACTTCAAGTAGCCTTCACCTGGGTACCCCAAAGTATGGACATCGCAGAACTCTTGGCTTTTGCCT
>JAJYQN010000012.1 GCA_021794595.1 Pseudomonadota bacterium | reverse complement strand
TGGTTTGAGTAATAGCCGTCGTTCACCGACAAGGACACCGCGACCGGCCCCATGGTGTAGTTCGCCTGCACACCGCGATTAACGGCGTTCTCGCTATTCCACAAAAGGCCACGCTCGATATTTTGATTCATCCAACTCCACGTATATTCACCGCCCATAAGGGTCGGCAACTTTCCGACCTCAAGCGAGAAGGTGCTGGTCGGGGCTAGGGTGATGTAGGCCTCGGGAACGGCGCCGTAATAGTCGTTAGGTACGGCCGGGGTCGGAAGAATAGGCTCGCCTAGCGTCGGGAAATTATAGGATCCCGCCATGGCAAAGAACTGTACGAGACCCGATGTCTTCTGGAGAACCATCTCCGCATTCGTCACGTCGAATCGGGTGTGACGATCCGTCCCAGAAGTGCCGGGCGCTGCGCCCAGAAGAGCAGGGTCGCTCTGCCAAGTCCCCGCGGCGCTGAATACGCCCTCGGCCGACAGCGTGCCCAATGGTCCACCGGAAAAATTTATCGGCGCGGGTGCCGTCAGTGTCGCTCGTGCCTGGGGCAGTAGGCCAAGGCCCAAGCCACACAGCACTACAGGTATGCCTAGTGCATATTTACGCATGTTTTCCCTTCCTCTCTGTGAAATACAATGTGTCGACGGAACGTCCCATGACCCTTCGAGAATCCTTTAACGTGACAGGTCGCGCCCGAAAGGCCCCAACGGCTCTTTTGCCACTCGCGTCCGTCACAAGTCGTCGATTGGGCAAAGCTCCCTAGAGTCGGTGCCTCGAGATGAGCCTAGAGCAAGATCTGTTCCACATTTGCGTTTAAGCCAAAAACGGCGGATGGGCACGCCTTTTACCTCAATCAGGGCAAGCCACAGCCGGTGCGCATGCCCCGTTATAGTGCGAGTCGCGGTCCCTTGGCCGAAATCGGTGCACGGCGCGACGCGCGAGGGAGCCGCCAGCGCATTACACGAGGAGAGATTCCGTCCGACAGACGGCCCTCACATCCGCAATCCGGGCGATTCCGCCGGAGATACCCCGTGCAAACTCCGGACCGGGAAAGGATAATACGTTTTATTAAGGGGTTAGGGCGCTCGCACAGCGTCTTCGCGGGGTGCGCTGAGCGCTTGTCGGGGTACGCCTAAAAGAGCGAATGCGGGTCTACGTCGAGCGACCAGCGTACCCCCGAAGCCGGAATGGTGGCGAGACGTTCGAGCCACGTCGTGAGCCAAGACTGGAGAGCGCTGCGCTTTAGGCTCGTTACCAAAAGCTGGGCGCGATAGTAGCCAGCGCGTCGCGAAAGAGTCGCTGGCAAGACGCTTCCCAAAAGGATGTGGGGCGACCCCTGGCCCAGACCTTTAGCCGCCTCTAAAAAGCGGCCGGGCAAATCGGGCTTCAAGGCCTCGGCGCGCAAGAGAGCGCAGTGGCTATAGGGCGGGAAACCGGTGTCTTTGCGATCCTGAAGGGCCAGCGTGGCGAAGGCCTCGTAGTCCAAGCGCGCCAAGGGATCCCAAAGCCGGTGGTCGGGGTGGTAGGTTTGGATAATAACCTCGCCTGGCTTTTCGGCACGCCCCGCGCGCCCGGCGACCTGCACCATTTGCGCAAACAAGAGTTCGTCGGCACGAAAGTCCGTGCCGTGCAGCCCTTGGTCGGCGTTGATCACCCCCACGAGCGTGAGCTCCGGGAAATCGTGACCCTTGGCCAACATCTGGGTACCGACCAAGACATCGATGTCGTGGCCTCGGACTTTCTGTAACAGCTCTTCAAAAGCTAAGCGGTTGGTGACCGTATCCCGGTCGATACGAGCGATACGGGCCTCGGGGAGCCGCTGCCGGAGCGCCTCCTCGATGCGTTGCGTGCCCTCCCCGACCCGCAGGAGTCGGGGGTGCTGACACTGCGGACACACGCTCGGAAGCGGGCGTTCGTGTCCGCAATGGTGACAACGAAGCACGTTCTTCGCGAGGTGCACGGTGAGCCGCGCATCGCACCGATCGCAAGGGGCGTGCCATCGGCACTCCGGACACAAGAGCACCGGGGCGTATCCCCTGCGGTTCAAAAACAACAGGACCTGCTCGCGCCGGGATAGCCGGTCGCGCACGGCCTGAAAGAGACTCGCCGTAAGCCCCCCTTGAACCCCCTCGCGCCCCAAATCCACGATCCGCATGCGCGGTAAGGCGCGGTCCGGCCCGCGCTGAGGTAGGCGCAGCAGGCCATAACGACCTTCGAGCGCATGGCGGTAGGTCTCCAGGGAGGGAGTCGCCGACCCTAAAACGATGGGGATACCGGCCTTCTGGGCGCGGAGAACCGCAACATCGCGCGCGTGATAACGAAACCCGTCCTGCTGTTTAAACGAGCCATCATGTTCCTCGTCGACCACGATAAGACCCGGGTTTTTGAGGGGCACGAAGACCGCCGACCGGGTCCCCACGACGACCCCGATGTGTCCGGCCGCCGCCTGCGACCAGACCCGCACGCGCTCGCCTTCGCTACAACCCGAATGCAAGACGCCAATCGTGACGCCGAGACGCGCCTGAAAGCGGGCGACGAGCTGTGGCGTAAGCCCAATCTCCGGTACCAAAACCAGGACTTGCTGCTGGCGCGCAAGTAGGTCGGCGATGAGCTGCAGGTACACCTCGGTCTTGCCGCTCCCAGTCACGCCAAATAACAGAAACGCCCGGAACTGCCCGAGCAGCTCCCGGACCGCTTCGTAGGCCGCGTGCTGATCCATCCGCAGGATCACGGGATCGAGGGGCGTCGCTTGGCGAGGAACGGGGCTACATTCCTCCGCCAGGCCCCGCGCCAAAAGGGTCTTGATCAGGGCCTTCGTGCCACGTCCGAGCATTTTGACATCGGTATCGGACAGGACCTGAGCCTCTTTCAGGCGCTCCCAGAGGGACCGTAAGCGCTGCGCCCGCCCAAAGGCCCCGGTCTCCCGGGCCAAGCCCTTTTCGGTCAGGCGGTAGGCCTTGGGCCAATGCGGTAACTGGCCCTTTTTCAAACCGGCGGGGAGGGCGCCGAACAAGACCTCCCCGAGCGGGTGGTGGTAGTAATCAGCGACGAAACGCAGCAAATCGAGCTGCTCTGGACTCAGAAGAGGCTCTTGGTCGACGACTGCGATGATGGCGCGCAGCACGAGGCCCGCAGGTGGCTCGACCGGGGCCTCGACTACGAGGCCGGTGAGCGCTCGGGCCCCAAAAGGGACGCGTACCCGCACCCCCGGGGCGAGAATGTCCGAGTGCTGATAGTCAAAAGTGCCCCGTAAGGGAACAGGCAAACTGACACGGATCGCGACTATAAGAAACTCCTTTGGGGGTCCCGATCACGACCCTCGTTCGACAACACCCCGTGACACCTCAGGCTAAATAGCTGGTTCAAAAAGCAATTATGCGTTACCCACAAACTCTGTGGATAAGTGTGTTGAAAAGCCCCGGGAAGACCTCAGCCTTTGGCCTGATTGCTTGCTTTCCCTTAAACTGATGAAAAAATAGGCGACCAAATTTTATCATTATTATACAATGAGTTACGTAACACCAGCCGGCCCATGCTCGGGCCATGACAAGGGCACCGGCAGGAGGCTTGACAAAGCCTTGGCGTGTTAATAACCGTTGCAGTACATGAGCAAAAACTGAAATAGCGCTGCCCCTTAAAGGGGCAGCGCCGGCCCGTGCGGGCCACCCTCGGGCGGCCCTTAAGCTAGCTCGAGGACGGGGGGCGGGCACTGGCCGCGTGCACGGTCTCGACACACAAGGCCACGCGCTCGGGGTCCACGTCGGGAAGGACGCCATGACCCAGATTAAAGACATGGCCGACCCCAGGACCGAAATCGCTCAACACGGCCTTAACCTCCTCCCGCAAACGATCCGGCGGCGCGTAAAGGGCCATGGGGTCGAGGTTACCCTGTAAAGCCACTCGACCACCGACCTCGGCGCGGGCCTTTTGTAAGGGACACGTCCAATCGACGCCCAACGCATCGCAAGCGGTGTCGGCCAGGGCCGGGAGCCAAGCACCGCCGCCTTTGGTAAAGACTATGACTGGCACCGCTTGGCCGTCGCGTCGGCGCGTAAGGCCCGCCACCACGGCGCTCATAGGGTCGCGTGAGTAGCGAAGAAAATGATCGGCGGCGAGACTTCCACCCCAGGTATCAAAAATCATCACCGCTTGGGCCCCAGCCTCGATCTGGGCATTGAGGTAAGCGATCACGGCCTGCACCAACACCCCGAGCAGGCGGTTTAAAAGGGCTGGATCAGCGAAGAGCAGGGTCTTAATGCGCCGGAAATTGCTGCTCCCCTGACCCTCCACCATATAAGTTGCAAGCGTCCAAGGAGACCCCGAGAAACCGATGAGCGGACAGGCCCCCTTGAGCTCCCGGCGCACTCGCCTCACGGTATCCAAGACATACGTCAAATCCTGATGCGGATCGGGGACCGTTAGCCGCGCGACATCATGGGCATCGCGGATAGGACGCTCGAACCGCGGGCCCTCACCCTCCACGAACTGGAGCCCCAGCCCCATGGCATCGGGGACAGTCAAGATATCGGAAAACAAGATCGCTGCATCCAGAGGAAACCGGCGCACAGGCTGTAAGGTCACCTCGCAGGCCAACTCCGGGGACTGGCAAAGGGCCATAAAGGAGCCGGCCTGGGCACGCAGGGCGCGGTACTCCGGGAGGTAGCGCCCCGCCTGTCGCATCAGCCAAACGGGCGTCATATCGACCGGTTCGCGCATCAAGGCCCGCAGCAGGCGATTACTCCGATCGGAGAGCGGCCCGGTCGTCATACCTCAAGAAAATCCAAGATGCCTTCGGCCGCCTGACGGCCCTCATAGACCGCCGTCACGACGAGGTCGGAGCCGCGTACCGCGTCGCCTCCCGCGAAGACGTGCGGGTGGGTCGTTTGGTGGCGATAGCGGCCACTCTCGGGGGCCTTGATGCGCCCGGTGGCATCGGTCTCGATACCGGCCTTGGCAAGCCAAGCCGGGGGGCTCGGTCGAAAACCGAAGGCCACTATGACATCGTCTGCGGGGATCAGTTGCTCGGTACCCGGCACCGGCTCTGGGCGCCGACGTCCGCGGTCGTCCGGAGCCCCCAACACCGTCTCGACGACCCGGACCGCCTCGACGCGGTCTTTACCCAAGATCTCAATCGGGGCCCGATTCCAAACAAATTGGACCCCCTCCTCCTTCGCGTTCGCGACCTCGCGGCGGGAACCCGGCATATTGGCCTCGTCGCGTCGATAGACACAGGTGACCGAGGCCGCCCCTTGCCGTAAGGCCGTGCGATTGCAATCCATGCCCGTATCCCCGCCGCCCAGGACCACCACTCGCCGACCCTTTAAGTCCGCGTACGGGGCCTCGCCTTCGGGTAGGCCGAGTTGCTCGCGAATCACGGCCGTTAGATACGGGAGGGCCTTGTGCACGCCCGGAAGCTCCTCACCAGAAAACCCGCCCTCAAGATACGTGTAAGTGCCGACTCCCACAAACACGGCGTCATAGTCTTTGAGCAGATCGGCAAAAGCCACATCGTCCCCGACCGAGGTGTTCAGCACAAAGCGAATGCCCATTTCCTCGAAAAGCTGACGGCGCACTCGCACCACCTCCTTCTCGAGCTTGAATCCCGGAATCCCGAACGTAAGTAGCCCACCGATCTCCGGGTTGCGGTCGTACACGACCGCTTCGACCCCGTTACGAGTGAGTACGTCGGCGCAGGCGAGCCCGGCGGGTCCGGCACCCACTATAGCAACGCGCCGCCCCGTCGCCTTGACCCCGCTCATATCGGGACGCCAGCCACGGGCATACGCCTCCGTGAAAATATATTTCTCCAGCGAGCCGATCGTCACTGCGCCAAAACCTGCGTTCAGGGTACACGCCCCCTCGCACAGGCGATCCTGCGGACACACCCGCCCACAGATCTCCGGCAAGCTATTCGTGCGGTGTGAAAGCTCAGCTGCCTCAAAAAGATTGCCTTCTTCTATGAGCTTCAGCCAATTGGGGATGTAGTTATGGACCGGGCACCGCCACTCGCAATAAGGATTGCCGCAGCCAAGACAACGCCCGGCTTGATGCGCCGCCTTTTCGGGATCGAAGCTGCCGTAAATCTCCCGATAGTCGTGAATCCGGACGACTACGTCCTTCTTTATCGGATCGCTACGCGGCTCATTCAAAAACCGAAAGACATCGGCCATCAGTTACTCTCCACGAGCAGCGTTTCCATGCGGACCGCCTTGGGCTTCACAAGCCACATATGGGCCGCCGCCTGAGACCAGTCCGCCAAAAGTTCGCGGGCATGTGCGCTGTTCGTCAACTCGAGATACTCCGCGATTTGCGCACGCAAAAAGACCTGGTAGGCCTCCATGGGTTCCGAGACGATCCTATGGATATCGATGAGCTCATGATTGTAGCGATCAACGAAACCCCCTTGCCGGTCGTACACGAAGGCAAAGCCGCCGGTCATGCCAGCGCCAAAATTGAGGCCGGTCTCGCCCAGAACAACGACGCAACCGCCGGTCATGTATTCGCAGCCGTGGTCGCCTATGCCTTCTACCACCGCGAAGGCGCCGCCGTTGCGGACCGCGAATCGCTCGCCCGCGAGCCCTGCGGCATAAAGTCGACCGCCCGTGGCACCATATAAACAGGTATTGCCTATGATCGCGGTCTTATGGCTCGCAAAGGCCGAGTCACGGGGCGGATAGATGACGATGCGCCCACCGGCCATGCCCTTGCCCACGTAGTCGTTGGCATCGCCTTCGAGCTCGATGTGTAGCCCTGGGGCATTGAAGGCTCCGAGGCTTTGTCCCGCCGAACCCTGGAGTCGTAAGGTGATGGTGCCTGGCGGAAGCCCAGGAGCACCAAATCGCCGAGCAATCTCCCCGGACAGTCGCGCCCCGATCGAGCGGTGAACGTTGCGAACCGGGTAGGACAAGACCACCGGGTCCTTGGTGGCGAGGACGTGAAATGCGTCTTTGATGATCCGCTCGGCGAGCTCGCCCTTATCATAGGGGACGTTGCGTTCGGTAAGACAACGCTGGGGCAGGCGTTTCTCGACGTCCGCGTCCGACAGGATATCCTGAAGCTGCAAGGCGCGTTGCCGCTTCGTCTGGCCAGGCAACAGCACGAGCAGATCCGTGCGCCCGATCAGTTCGTCCATACTGCGCACGCCGAGGAAGGCCAGCCATTCGCGGACCTCCTCGGCGATGAATCGAAAGTAATTCATCACCATCTCGGGCAAGCCCTGAAAATGGGCCTTGCGCAGCCGGCCGTCTTGGGTGGCTATCCCGGTCGCGCAATTGTTGAGATGGCATATACGTAAATACTTGCAGCCGAGGGCCACCATAGGCCCGGTCCCGAACCCGAAACTCTCCGCTCCCAGGATCGCTGCTTTCACCACGTCAAGACCGGTCTTCAAGCCGCCATCGGTCTGAAGAACCACCTTATCCCGCAGCCCGTTGGCGCGCAGGGTTTGATGGGCCTCGCTCAAACCCAGCTCCCAGGGCGTGCCCGCGTATTTGACCGAGGTCAGGGGGCTTGCTCCGGTGCCGCCGTCATAGCCCGAGATGGTGATGTGGTCGGCATAAGCCTTGGCGACACCCGCCGCGATCGTCCCGACCCCGGGGCCCGAAACCAGCTTGACGGACACGCGCGCGGTCGGATTGACCTGCTTTAAGTCGAAAATGAGCTGCGCCAAATCCTCGATCGAATAGATATCGTGGTGCGGTGGCGGCGATATCAGGGCGATGCCTGGCTTTGAACAGCGCAGGCGGGCAATCATCTCGTTGACCTTATGGCCAGGCAGCTGGCCGCCCTCTCCCGGTTTGGCGCCCTGCGCGATCTTGATTTGCAGCATGTCGGCATGGACCAGGTAGTGCGGCGTAACCCCGAAGCGACCGGACGCGACTTGCTTGATCTTGGAGGTCTTGATCGTGCCGTAGCGAGCCGGGTCCTCGCCACCCTCACCGGAGTTTGACCGGCCGCCCAGGGTGTTCATGGCGATCGCCAGGGCCTCGTGGGCCTCGGGCGACAGGGCGCCTAAGCTCATGCCCGCGGAATCAAAGCGTCTATAAAGGGCGCTCGCCGGCTCGACCTCTTTCAGGGCGATAGGGGTCTGGTCAGAGCGCAATCCGATCAGATCCCGGATCATAGCCGGCTTGCGGCCGTTTACGAGCGAGGCATAGACCTTGTAGTCCTCGTAGTCCCCCGAGCGCACGGCGTCTTGCAGCGTTTGCACAACGTCCGGGTTATAGGCATGGTATTCCCCGCCGTGGATATATTTGAGGAGTCCGCCCTGACGTATCGGTTTGCGGGCGCTGAAGGCCTCGCGGCCAAGCACCTCGGCATCGGCCGCGAAATCCTCGAACGTGCTGCCTCCGACACGGCTGACTGTGCCCTTGAAACAGAGCTCTGTGACCTCCCCGTCCAATCCGATGGCCTCGAATAACTGGGCCCCGCGATAGCTCGCGATGGTGGAAATGCCCATCTTCGAAATGATCTTGAGCAGGCCCTTATTGATCCCCTTGCGATAATTCTTCACCGCATGGGGCTCGTCGACTGAAGTGACTTGGCCGCTCGCTACGAGATCGGCCACGATCTCGTAGGCCAGGTACGGAAAGATGGCGGTGGCCCCATAGCCGATCAGGCAGGCATAGTGATGGGGGTCGCGCGCGGTTGCGGTCTCGACTAGGATATTGGCATTACACCGCAAGCCTTCGCGGACGAGGGCGTGGTGGACCGCGCCAACGGCCAACAGCGCGTGCACCGGCAGCCGCCCTTCCGTGATCCCCCGATCGGTCAGCAAAATGATGACGCGACCTTGGCGCACCGACGCCACCGCCTGCTCGGCGATCCGGCGTATGGCGTCCTGAAGCGTGCTAGCCTTGGGGTCGTACTGCAGACTCAAGCGGGTCAGCGCGTACTCGGGGTCCTCTTGCGACACAAGACGCGCGAACTTGCAGCGGCTCAAGACCGGCGACCGCACCTCGAGCCTTCGGGCGTGAAAGTCGGTCTCCTCGAACAGGTTGCGCTCCGGCCCGAAGCTCGTGTTGAGCGACATCACGATGGCCTCACGCAGAGGATCTATCGGGGGATTGGTGACTTGGGCAAACTGCTGTCGAAAGTAGTCGTAGAGCGAACGCACCCCGGTCGACATGACCGCCATCGGGGTATCGTCGCCCATGGATCCCGTCGCCTCCTGGCCGTCTTCAGCCAGCACCCGAATAATCTGGTCGCGCTCCTCGAAGGTGACCTGAAACATTTTCTGATAGACCGAAAGACTCGGCTCTTCGGGGCTCAAGCGGCAAAGATCGCGAGCGTTCAGGTCATCGCTTTCGAGGTGCCGGGTATGCGCGGCCAGCCACTTTCGGTAGGGATGGCGGTGGGCGAGGCGCTTATCAATGTCGGCCGGCAACAGGAATTCGCCAGTCTCGGTATCGATCGAGAGCAATTCGCCGGGCTTCAGACGGCCCTTGGCAACGACGTCCCCGCTCGCATAGGCATGGACCCCGGTCTCCGAGGCAATAGTGATGTGCCGATCCTTGGTGACGACCCAGCGGGCAGGACGCAAGCCATTGCGATCCATAACGCACGATGCGTAGCGGCCATCGGTAAAGACGATGCCAGCCGGTCCGTCCCACGGTTCCATGTGCATGGAATGGAATTCATAAAAGGCCCTGAGATCGTCGTCCATGGTCGGCACGTTCTGCCAAGCCGGCGGAATGAGGAGCCGCATGGCGCGAAAATAATCCGCGCCGCCCGCCAAGAGCGCCTCCAGCATATTATCAAGACTCAAGGAATCCGAACCCGACTGGGATACCAGCGGACGGGCCTCCTCGAGCGGTATACGCGGGGAGACGAGCGTATGGCTGCGCGCCAGCGCCCAGGACCGATTGCCCTGAATGGTATTGATTTCACCGTTATGCGCCAAATGGCGGAACGGTTGCGCCAGTCGCCACTGTGGCCAGGTATTGGTCGAGAAGCGCTGGTGGAATAGGCAAATAGAAGACGCGAAATCCGGGGCCTTTAAATCCGGATAAAAGACCGGAAGATAGGCTGGCATCATCAGCCCCTTATAGGACAGAAGACGCGTCGAGAACGTTGCTACGTAAAAATCGGGATCGTCGTCCTCGAGCCTCTTCTCGGCCCGACGATGAACCATGTAGAGCTTGGCCTCCGCGAGGCCCAGGTCGCGCTCAGGATTCGCGACAAGAATCTGCTCGATGCGCGGCTTCGTCGCGCGCGCCTCTTCTCCCAGCGCCGCGGTATCGACGGGGACCGGGCGAAAACCGAGAACTGCGAACCCCTCACGCACACACTCCTCGCGGAGCACGCGCCGCGCGGTCTCTGCCAGCGCCTCGTCGGGCGACAAGAACAGCATGCCGACGGCATAAGAATCGGGGAGCGTGATGCCGGCTTCAGCGGCGACGCGGCGCATGAAGGCGTCCGGGATCCGGAGTAACAAACCACAGCCGTCTCCGCTCTTGCCATCGGCAGCGACCGCCCCGCGATGAGTAAGGCAGGCAAGCGAACCCATGGCCGTTTGCACAAGCCACGGGCTCGGTACGCCGTCGAGATGGGCTATGAGACCAAACCCGCAGGCATCCTTCTCAAACTGAGGACGGTATAAGCCCGTCGGCTGTCGCGATCGCGTCACTGGTTAGGAACGGTCAAAGCCGCCACAAAAAGGGCCACCGAGTATACTGCCTAGGGGTAGGGGATTCAACGAACGCACCAGCGGCTTCGGCGCGCGCCCGGCTCCAGGCCGGCCGCAACAGGGCGGCCTTGAGCCGCTCAAGAGCTCAACATATCGGTCAGTACATCAAACGGGACGTCCTTAGTGATAAAGGCGGCACCCAACCCCCGGAGTAAGACGAAGCGGAGCTCTCCTCCGAGCGCCTTCTTATCGACGGCCATCAGCTCCAAAAACCGCTTGGCGTCCATTTCAGGGGGGTGAGTGGGAAGATGGGCGGCAGCGACCAAGTCCCGCAGACGCGTCACATCGGCTGCCGTAAGCCAGCCCAGGCGCTCGGATAGACGGGCGGCCATAACCATGCCCACCGCAACCGCTTCGCCGTGCAACCACTGCCCGTAACCCATCCCGGCCTCGATCGCGTGCCCGAAGGTATGGCCTAAATTGAGCAAAGCCCTAAGCCCGGCCTCTTTTTCATCGGCCTCGACCACCCGCGCCTTGTCACGACACGAGGTCTCGATGGCATACATCAAGGCCTCGGGTTCCCGGGACAGCAAGGCCTCCATATGGTCCTCGAGCCACACGAAGAACTCATAATCCCCCAAGGCGCCGTACTTTATGACCTCGGCGAGTCCTGCGGACAGTTCCCGATCGGGCAGGGTCGCGAGCGTCG
>JAJYQN010000054.1 GCA_021794595.1 Pseudomonadota bacterium | reverse complement strand
TGGTGGTTGATCTTCACGGGGTCGTGCTTGAGGGGGGAGGAGCGGTCTGGAAGGAGAATGTCGGCTGCCTGAAAGACATTCGTGGCTTCACCCATCGCGATGGCATGGTCAGATTGGTTTTTGATCTCTGTCGAGCCGAGCCCTACGAGGTCAATGCCCTTCCGGGTGGGTTGATCCTGTCGCTTGCCGAGTCCAAGCACCCTTTGCTCAAGCCCCCCTCTGCGGCCGCGCCTAAGCGAGTTCCCCTGGTTCCGATCAAAGCCCCGCGGGCGCCTCCCGATATCGTGATTGCGATCGATCCCGGGCACGGTGGTATCGATTCCGGGGCCTGCGGGATAGACGATATCTGCGAAAAAAACGTGGTCTTGCGCATCGGAAAGGACTTGGCCGCGCGTATCGATGCGACGCCGGGCTTCAAGGCCTTCATGACCCGAACCGGCAACTATTACGTTCCGCTTCGCGAACGGGTAGCGCTAGCTGCGGCGCATCATGCTGCGGCCTTCATATCCATACACGCGAATGCCTTGCCGGAGCCAGAAGGCTTGAATGTGCGCGGGGCAGAGATCTTTATCCTCTCGCAACATGGCGTGAGTCGCGAGGCTCGATGGTTGGCCCGCAGCGAAAACGCGGCCGACCAGACGGGAGATCTCCACTTCGGCGCCGGTGGGGGATTTCTTCACAATATCTTGCTGAACATGACGCAAAACGGTACGCGTCGCGCGAGCTATAATCTCGCCCATGACATTTTGCGGCAGCTTCATAAGATCGGACCGGTTCATATCGACCATGTCGAGAAGGCGAACTTTTTGGTCTTGGAGTCGGCGACCATACCCTCGGTGCTCATTGAGACGGCGTTTATCTCCAATCCCCACGAGGCGCTGCGATTGAATAGCCCGACCTACGACGAGGACATAGCATCAGCCGTTTGGGCCGGCGTCATGCGCGATGCGCCCCAACTCCGCGCCCGGCTGGGCATGGCCCCCGGGCCTCAGCTTTATGTGGTACGGGCCGGTGAGACCCTCTCCGGTATCGCCGCGCGGTTCCACGTGTCATTGGCGGCTCTGCGGGCCGCCAATGCCTTGCACGGCGTACTGCAAGCCGGGACCTCCTTGCGTATCCCTGCGGGACAAAGCTGAGAATTGGCCTAATTTAAGCACCACCCTACACACGACAAGAAGAGAAAAGCGGGAGCGAGAGTGCTTATGAACGTGTTTCGGACGAAGGCGGTGGGGGGAGAGCGCGAGGACACGGGCCTACGCCGTTGTCTCACGACGGCAGACCTCATATTTTTGGGGATCGGCGGCATTATAGGCGCCGGCATCTTCGTGTTGACGGGTGTTGCGGCCGCCCTCGATGCCGGACCCGCCATCGTATTGTCGTTCATTATCTCCGGGCTCGCCTGCGCGTTCACGGCCCTTTCGTACGCCGAGCTTTCGGCCGCGGTGGGCGGTTGCGGGAGCGCTTATGGCTACGCCTATGCGGGGCTTGGTGAAATCATCGCCTGGATCGTCGGGTGGGATCTCATTTTGGAGTACGGGGTGGCCACGGCCGCCGTGGCTATCGGCTGGTCGGGTTATGTGCGCGACGCCTTGATCTCGGTCGGCATACACCTCCCCTTGGCGCTGACGCGTGTGAATATTTACGCGATCGCCGCATGGTTGCTGGATCTTGTCCATAGGCCCGTCCCCGCGCTGATAGCGGCGAAGGCGAGTACCGGGGGCTTTATTAACCTTCCGGCGGCCGCGATTATCCTGCTCTTGAGCCTCGTCCTGGCGGCCGGCGTTCGGCAAAGCGCGGCTTTCAATGGGCTCATGGTGTTCGTGAAGCTCGCGGTGATAGCGCTCTTTATCGGGGTCGCTTGCTTTCATGTCACACCCGGCAATTGGCACCCCTTCATGCCTTTTGGTTGGCCCGGCGTCATGCGCGGAGCGGCGCTTATATTTTTTGCCTACATTGGTTTTGATGCGGTCTCGACCGCCGCCGAGGAGACCCAGAACCCCCAGCATTCCTTGCCCATCGGCATTATCGTTTCGCTTGTGGTGTGCACGGCCATCTATATCGTTGTGTCGGGCCTTCTGACGCTCATCGTTCCCTACTTTACTCTCGATACCGCATCCCCTGTCGCGCGCTCCATGCTGACCCTGGGCCATCCCGTTGTTGCCCTCTTGATAGGGATAGGCGCCATTGTCGGGCTCACAAGCGTCATGCTGGTGTTGTTCTACGGTCTGACGCGGATTTTTCTCGCGATGTCCCGAGATGGTTTATTGCCGAGTGCGTTCGCCGCCGTTAATACACGGACTAAGACGCCTGTACGCGTCATCCTGCTTTGTGGCCTCGTCATGGCCATCATAGCGGGGTTGACGCCCATTGGCTACGTCGCGGAGCTCGTCAATATCGGAACCCTGGCCGCGTTCACGATCGTGTGCGCGGGCGTGTTGGTCATGCGTTACACAAAACCGAACATGGTCCGGCCTTTTCGCGCCCCGGGTAGCCCTATCGTCCCTGTGCTTGGAATGGGATTCTGTCTTTATCTGATGCTAAGCCTGCCCTTGATCACCTGGCTACGTTTCCTGGTGTGGTTCGTAATCGGTATGGCGGTGTACGTCTTTTATGGACACAGCCATAGTCGGCTCGCCACGACCAAGCGCCTCTCGTCCTGACTGTCGCTTGGTGAAGATCGGCGGAGACGCGCGAGCCCGCGTTCTCAGGGTGCGCGAAGGTCGCCGTACAGAGGCAACACAACTCTCTGGCTAGGCTTAAGAGAGCCGCTTTATCCGTCGATACGCTTACGAATGGCTTGACCGAGTTCGGTAAGGCGCAAGGAAGAATCGTCGTGGAAGGGCTTCCCGCATTCATCGGTCAAAAAGAAGATATCCTCGGCCCGTTCGCCGAACGTGGCTACTTTGGCCGTGACGATACGGGTGCGGCAGGACTTCAGCGCCAGGGCGATTTGATGGAGCAAACCCGGACGGTCTTGGGCCACCACCTCCATGACCGTGAGCTGGCCGTTCGCAGTGGAGGAGAAGTTGACCTCGGTGGGGATCGGGAAGTGCTTTAGGGCCCGCGGGAGGGGCGGCACCAAGGTGTCGCGAAAGCCGTTCGCAAGATCGGCGCGCATCACCTTTTGAAAGCCATTTAACTCACCCAGACTTGGCGCGGTCCCATCTGCGGTCAGGACGACGAAACAATCTAGCGCGTAATCGCCGGCCCGATGAATACGGGCGTCGACTATGGAGAGATTGAGCCGGTCGAAGCTTCCAGTGAGGACCGCAAAGAGTTCATCGTTGTGAGGGCTGAATATCAAGAATTCCCCGGCCGTCTTGTCGGCCCTCACGCGGGCCTCGACAAGAGGTAATTCCGTGGGCTCGGTGCGGGCGATGGCGCAGGCGTGCCAGGCTAGCGCTTCGGCGTCGTAACGCAGGAAATAGTCGGTATCCATGCGCTGCCAGTGGCGCTCTATGGCATCAGGCGTGGCGCAATGGGCGGTGTAGTTTAAAGCATCACTTTTGAGGTCGGCGATATGGGCGTCGACATCGATCGGTTGGCCGAACCCGCGCCGCAACACGCGGGTCGCGCTACTATAAAGCTGCATCAAAAGACGGCCCTTCCAGGCGTTCCAGACCGTCGGGTTGGTGCCGCGGATGTCGGCCACGGTCAACAGATAAAGATTATCCAGGTGTTCGCGGTCGCCCACGAGCTGGGCAAACCCCTTTATGACTTCCGGATCAGAAATGTCGGTATGCTGGGCGGTCCAGGACATGACCAAATGGTGGCGGACGAGCCACGCCACGAACTGGGAGTCATAGTCGCTTAGGCCGTGGCGCTCGCAGAACGCGCGGGCCTCGCTCTCGCCCAATTTCGAATGATCGCCGCCGCGTCCTTTGGCGATATCATGGAAGAGGGCGGCCAGATACAGGCGCTCGGGTTTGACTAGACGCCGGCTGAGGTCGCTGATCTGTGGCAACTCCGCATCGAATTCGGCCTGCATTCGGCGACGAACGTTCCGCAAAACAAATAAGCTGTGCTCGTCTACGGTATAGACGTGGAAGAGATCATGTTGCATCTGGCCCACGATCTTCCCAAAGGCGGGAATATAGGCCCCCAATAAGCCGTAGGCGTTCATGCGCCGCAAGGCGTGGGTCACTCCGGAAGGGGAGCGTAAGATAGCCAGGAATTGGGCCTTGACCTCTGGATCGTTCCGGAAAGCCCCGTCGATCAGGTAGAGATGGGCGCGCAGGAGCCGGATCGTGGAGGCCCGCACCCCTTTTAGCTCCGGATGGTTTTGGAGTACCCCGAACATCGTTAAGAGCGCTTTCGGGTCACGGATGAAGACGTGGCTATCGACCGCTTCAAGAAACCCGTCACGGGCCCGGAAATGGGGACCCAAAGACGTTATCCGCGGGCGTCTCGTGTGGAGAAGGGCTTCACCAAAATGTTGTAACAGGATCTCGTTTAAGAGCTGGACCTGCTTTACGGTTCGGTAATAGCGCTTCATGAACTGCTCGACCGCGAGTCGGCCAGGACGGTCGACATAGCCCATCTGGGTCGCGAGTGCACGTTGATAATCGAAGAGGAGGCGATCTTCGCGGCGGCGCGCGAGGAGATGCAGGCCGGTACGGACTTGCCAGAGGAAATTACGGCTGTCGATGAGGGAGCGATATTCACGTTCGCTCAAGAAACCTACCTTGACGAGGTCATGGAGCTCGGTCGATCCCAGATGGCGGCGGCTCACCCAGCCCATCATGTGGATGTCGCGCAAGCCCCCCGGTCCTTCCTTTACGTTCGGCTCGAGGTTGTAGCCGGTGTTGTCATAGCGAGCGTAGCGGGCGCTTTGCTCCGTAAGCTTGGCCTCGTAGTAGCGGGCGCTCGGCCATAGCCTCGGAGAACCGAGCTTGTGCATCAGCTCGGCCAAGAGCCCCTCGTCACCGGTCAGAAGCCGCGCCTCCATGAGGTTCGTCATGACGGTCACGTCGGTGCGCGCAAGCCGCAGGCAATCTCGCACCGAGCGCACGCTGTGGCCGACTGTGAGGCCGATGTCCCACAGGAAGCGGACGAAGGCCTCGGCAAAGGGTTCCGCAGAGCGATAGCGAGAGTGATTCAAAAGCAGGAGCAGATCGACATCGGATGCCGGGTGGAGCTCGCCCCGGCCGTAGCCGCCGACCGCGACCAGGGCGACCGTCGTGTCAGCGGGAAGCCAGTGCGCGTGTTCGCGGTAGGCGCAGACCAGAAGCTCGTCGAGGAGGGCGGTGCGGCGCTCGAGGACCTGAACACCTAGACCGCGCCGACGGCGTTGGGACTCGGCGAGGTGGATGGCCTGAAGCTGCTCGTTGCTAGCCTGTAGCCTCGCCCGAAAGCGCTCGACGGACCCCTTGGCAAGCCCTGTCGTCGCGGTTTCAGGCACTGGGCGACCCTATATCCTTTCGTTGGATCGCAAGGTCAGGACCTCGTAGCCCGTGGGCGTCACCAAAATCGTATGCTCCCACTGCGCGGACAAGCCATGGTCGCGCGTCACCACAGTCCAGTTGTCAGGCAAGAGTTTTACGCCGGCTCCGCGCTGATTGATCATGGGCTCGATGGTAAACGTCATGCCGGGCTCGAGCACCACGCCGGTCCCTGGACGCCCGTAATGCAGGACCTGCGGGTCCTCATGAAACCCTTTTCCGATCCCGTGACCGCAATATTCCCGCACCACTGAGTAATGTTGGCTTTCGGCGTAAGTCTGGATGGCGTGCCCGATATCGCCAAGTTGGATTCCCGGCCGCACCAGCCGGATCCCGCGCAATAAGCATTCATAGGTGACCTCGGTGAGCCGGCGGGCGGCCACCGACGGCTCGTCCACATAGAACATCTGGCTGGTATCGCCGTGGTAACCGTCCTTGATCACGGTGACGTCAATATTGACGATATCGCCCTTCTTGAGCTGACGGTCCCCAGGAATGCCATGACAGACCTGATGGTTTACCGAGGTGCATATGGATCTCGGAAAGCCGCGGTAATTAAGGGGTGCGGGTATGGCGTTTTGGGTGTCGACAATGAAATCATGGCAACGCTTGTCTAACTCGCCTGTCGTGACGCCGGGAACGACATAGGGACCGATCATTTCAAGTACATCGGCGGCCAGTCGGCCGGCCACGCGCATTTTCTGGATCTCGGCCTCGGTTTTGATCGTGATAGCCATCGGGTCCTTAAAGGGTCGTATTTCGTGACGAGCCCTATTGTCAGCCGTTCGACCCGGCGATTCAACCTGCCGGCGCAGATCCTTCGAGGGCGCGGGCGGTGAGCGGGGGGGTCCGGCAAGCGTTTTGGGCTGCGCCGCCATGCTCAACGGGACCGCCGCCCACGGGATTCCCGCGAGCCGCGGTCAGTCCACATCGCCAACGCCCGGGTGAGAGCGCAGACCCAAGCCAATCTGGCTCTCGCCGACTTTTGCCCAAGGTTCGACGGGCCCCTTCAGATACCGTACAAGAGCCGTCATGGGATATTCCGGCCCATGCACCTCCTCGGGACGGGCGCTATGGGCCTAGGCCTTGCATTGTGACCAAAGCCGCGGGCGTGGTAGCATGCGGGCATGTGGGGATTCCCCCACACTCCTCCTTAACTAGGGAGGGGCTTATCGCACGCGGGCCGTCACGGCGTTCGGGTGCCTGTCCTGTTACGAAGGGGCAGGTCGACGTCCGGGGCTCGCGGTGGACTAACCCAACGGAGAGACAATGGCAAACGTAACCATGCGTGAAATGCTGGAGGCCGGTGTCCATTTTGGTCACCAGACCCGGTTCTGGCACCCCAAGATGCGCCCCTATATTTTTGGCGAGCGCAATAATATCCACATCATTAACCTGGAAAAGACCCTCCCGCTGCTGAACGAGGCGACCGCGTTTGTGCGCAAACTGGCTGCCAATAAGGGTGTTATCTTGTTTGTCGGAACAAAGCGCCAGGCCGCTGAGATTCTGCGCGCCGAGGCCATCCGCGCCGGGTCGCCTTATGTGGATCATCGCTGGCTAGGCGGCATGCTAACCAACTACAAGACCGTCCGGCGGTCGATTGAGCGATTGAAGCGCCTGGAGGCCTTGCTGGCCGAAGGCGGCGGCTCGGAAAAGCTGTCCAAGAAGGAGACTTTGACCCTGGAGCGCGAGCGCGCGAAGCTGGATCGGAGTTTGAGTGGGATCAAGGATATGCCCAGTTTGCCGGATGCGCTCTTTGTGGTGGATGTGGGACACGAATACATCGCGGTGAGCGAGGCGAACAAGCTCAAGATTCCGGTGGTCGCGGTAGTCGATTCGAATTGCAAGACCGAAGGCGTCGATTACGTGATACCCGGGAACGACGATGCCAGTCGCGCGATCCAGCTCTATGCCAAGGCGATGGCCGATGCGATCATTGAAGGACGGGCCTCTTCGTCCTCCTTGCCCGCGGCGGCCGATGAAGAGTTCGTCGAGGTCAAAGAAGACCCGAAGCCCCGCGTATTGGCACGGAAAAAGACCCCAGCACTGGATAGCCTGGCGGCCGATGTCGATGGCGAGACCGATGGCGCGGTTGCGGCCCCGACTGATGCCCGCAAGGCCCGACCCAAAGGCCGCGAGGGCGCCGGCGCAAAGCCGGCACGCGGCGGTCGCGGACGGTCTTAGAAGGGTAATCAACATTTTGAAAACAAAGGGGGGCTTAGCCCCCCTTTGTTTGACATGAGGGATGAGTATGGCGATTTCCGCAGGGTTAGTGAAGGAATTACGCGAGCGTACCGGGCTTGGCATGATGGAGTGCAAGGCGGCACTTGTGGAGACAGACGGTCAGATCGAAGCGGCCATCGATCTTTTACGCGCTAAAGCCGGCGCCAAGGTGGACAAGAAGGCGCACCGGGTGGCCGCTGAGGGCGCCATTGGCGTATTTGTCGATACCAAAGGCCAAACGGGAGCGCTGGTCGAGGTCAATAGCGAAACCGACTTTGTGGCCAAAGACGAGCGTTTCGTGGCCTTTGCCCAAGCCTTAGCGACCTTGGTCGTGGAAAAAAATCCGCAGGACGTGAACGCGCTATTGGCTTTGGCTTATCCGGGCGGTGGCACGGTCGCTGAGGCCCGGGTGGCGCTCATCGCCCAGTTTGGCGAGAACATGGCGGTCCGCCGTTTTGCGCGTCTTTGCGCCGATGGCGGCCGGCTTGGGCACTATGTGCATGGGCGACGCATCGGGGTCTTGGTCTCTTTGTCGGGAGGAAACGAGGGCCTGGCGCGTGACCTCGCGATGCATATCGCGGCAAGCCGGCCGGCCTATGTCCGCCCGGAAGATGTGGATGCCGATATCGTGGCCCGGGAAAAGGCGATTTACGTTACCCAAGCCGAGGGCTCCGGCAAGTCCCCGGAGATCATTGAGAAGATGGTCATGGGTAAGGTGCGCAAGTATTTGGACGATATCACCTTGGTCGGCCAGCCTTTTGTTAAGGATCCCGACACATCGGTCGCCGAACAGCTGAAGCGCGGCGGCGCCGACGTCAAGAGTTTTTATCGCCTCGAGGTCGGTGAAGGAATAGAGCGGGAAGTCAGCAACTTTGCCTCGGAAGTCATGTCTCAAGTGAAAGGAAGCTGATCTATGGCGCGTTTACGGCGCGTCCTCCTCAAGCTGAGCGGGGAGGCCCTTATGGGGACCGGAAGCTACGGGATCGATCCCGCGGTTTTGAAGGCAACGGCCCGCGACATCGTGGCCGCAGCCCCCGGGGTCGGTATTGCGATCGTTATCGGCGGGGGCAATATCTTTCGTGGCGTCTCGAGTTCGGCGGAGCATATGGATCGGGCGCAGGCCGATCTCATGGGGATGCTGGCCACGATTATGAACGCGCTGGCGCTGAGCGAGGGGCTGAACGCCCTGGGGCTTAGGACACAGGTGCAATCGGCCTTGGCGGTCGGGACGGCTGTGCCGCCGTTTAATCGTCAAAAGGCCTTGCGCGCACTTGAGCAAGGCGAGGCCGTGGTGTTCGCGGCGGGGACCGGAAACCCGTTTTTTACCACCGATACCGCAGCGAGTCTGCGGGCCTTGGAGATGGGCGCCGAGATCATGCTGAAGGCCACCAAGGTGGATGGTATCTATTCGGCCGATCCGAAGCGGGAGCCGAACGCCGTGCGCTACAGGCGATTGAGTTATGATGAGGTCCTGCGGCGGCGTCTGGGAGTCATGGATGCGACCGCGATTGCCTTATTGCGAGAATTTCGTATCCCCTTAAGGGTGTTTGATATGACAGCGCCCGGGGCCTTGGCGCGGATCTTCGCGGGCGAGGACGAAGGGACATTGGTAGAAGAAGGAGCAATGTGTGAGTGACGACGTGAAAAAGGAAGTTCAGGCTCGCATGGCCAAGTCGGTTGAGGCCCTGAAGGGGGAATTGGCCCGCATCCGGACCGGTCGCGCCAACACCGCGCTCTTGGACCACATTCTGGTCGATTACTACGGCACCAAAAGCGCGCTTTCCAAGGTCGCCAATATTACCGTGAGCGACGCCCGCAATCTGGTCGTCAACCCTTGGGAAAAGGCCCTGGTGGGACCTATCGAGCGCGCCATACTCGAGGCCGGTTTGGGATTTAATCCGGTAACGACCGGCACCACGATACGTATTCCTATGCCGGCCTTGACGGAGGAGCGGCGGCGTGAACTCGGCAAGGTCGCCCGTAGTGAAGGCGAGAACGCTAAGATCGCCGTCCGGAATATCCGTCGCGATACGAACAACCATTTGAAAGAGCAAGTCAAAAAGAAGCTCCTCTCCGAGGATGAAGAGAAGCGCTTGGTCGAGGCCGTTCAGAAGGCCACCGATCAGTTCATCGCCGAAATCGATAAGCTTGTCAGCGCCAAGGAACGGGACATCCTAGAGATCTAACTTCTGACCTTGAGGTAGGTTTATACTGGGACTATGAAGACGAGAGATGAGGGACCCTTGCCCCTGTCCGGCACGACACTTCCTCAGCATGTCGCGGTCATCATGGACGGGAACGGCCGCTGGGCGAAGGCGCGCGGACAAGCGCGCATTCAAGGCCATCGCAAGGGTGTGGAGATGGTCCGCGAACTCGTGGCGGCGTGCGGCGAAAAAGGCATAGGGGCAGTGACGCTGTTTGCTTTTAGCAGCGAAAACTGGCGCCGACCCAAGCTCGAAGTGCGCTTGTTGCGGCAGTTGTTTCTCCTGGCGCTCGAGCGCGAGATTCATAAATTGCACGACAACGGCATCCAGTTTCGGGTCATAGGCGATGTCGCCGCCTTTGGCGCCGATATCGTCAAACGGGTCCGGGACGCGGAAGACCTTACCCAACAGAATACCCGCTTGCGGCTCACTATCGCGGCCAACTACGGTGGTCGCTGGGACATCGCTCAGGCTTGTACTCAGATGATGCGGGACATAAGGGAGGGGCGTCTCGAGGCCGAGGAGATCACGCCCGAAACCCTCAGTCCCTATCTTAGCATGGGCGATATTCCAGAGCCCGATCTCTTTATCCGGACGGGAGGGGAGCAGCGTATTAGCAATTTCTTGTTGTGGCAGCTGGCCTACACCGAGCTCTATTTTACTCCGGTGCTGTGGCCGGACTTCGATCGCACCCAATTTGAACTCGCGCTTCAATCGTTTGCGTCCCGCCAACGGCGTTTCGGCCGCACCGGCGACCAGGTTGAGGCGGCTTGGCGTGCTTAAGACCCGCCTTCTCACAGGCTTTTTGGCGGCCTGCGTGGTGCTCGGGGGTCTTGTGACCCTAGGGACCGTAGGCGTGGCCATCGGTCTTGGGGCGATCGTGGCGCTCGCGGCCTTCGAATGGTCTGCGTTGTGTGGCCGTCGGGCTATGATCTCGGTTTTTTTTGCCGGTCTTGTGATCGTCCTGGGGCTTGCGAGCCTGCACGTTTCGCTCACCGCTGTGATGGGTGTGGCCCTGGTTGGGTGGCTATGGGCGGCTTGCGAGGTCTTCGTCTTTCGGGGACGGCCGAGCGGCTTGTGGCGCGATCAGGACCTGCGGCTTTTTTGGGGGGCCTTGGTCCTAGTGCCGGCTTGGCGGGGATGCGTGGCCCTGAAGGCGCAGGATCCTGGCCATCCGTGGATATTGGTATGGCTCCTCACCATGGTGTGGACCGCGGATTCGCTCGCCTATTTTGCCGGCCGCCGCTATGGGCGCCGTAAACTGGCGCCGCTTGTGAGCCCCGGAAAGACCTGGGAGGGCGCGGCGGGCGGGCTTTTGGGGGCGGCTTTGGTCGGTGCCTTGGGGGCGCTTGGGCTTAGCTCTCGTATAGGAGGGGTCATTGAGGCCATGGTCTTTGGCGTGATCGTGGCGGCCTTTTCGGTGGTCGGGGATCTTCTTGAGAGTAAGGCTAAGCGCTTGGCCGGCGTTAAAGACTCGGGGCGCGGTTTACCGGGCCATGGCGGGTTCTTGGATCGCATAGACGCCTTGACTGCGGCCGTTCCTATCTTTGTTTTGGGCGTTAGATGGTTAGGGGTCGTCAGGTGAATCAAGCAGAACAGCGCAGGGCAAGCTTACCGCAGGGAGTGGCCCT
>JAJYQN010000102.1 GCA_021794595.1 Pseudomonadota bacterium | reverse complement strand
GTGTGATGACAGCACCGCCGCTTTTGGCCTATTTGGCGGCCGGCCGCGTGGTCCATAACGGCTTTACGCCCGAATCGGATTTTACCCGCAGTCGTTTCTGCGCAAGCTGCCACCAATTCCACAAAAGCGGGGCGCGACTCAACGGGGTGTTGCTTGAAAACACCTACAACGAATGGCGGGCGAGCCCCTACGCAAAACGCCATATCACCTGTCAAAGCTGTCATATGCCGAAAGGACGACACAACTTTTACGGTATCCATAATCGCCGCTTCGTGCGCCGTGCCCTCACCATCCGCATGGATCTCGGACCGGGCCTCCCGGGCGGTCCGCTCGGCGTTCGCCTCTCGGTCAAAAACTCCGGCGTTGGTCATGACTTTCCGACCTACACGACCCCTCAAGTCATTGTCAGTGTGCGCCAGATGTGCGGACCGAAGACCTGTCCGCACAGCATGCAGCAAATCCTCATAGGACGGCGCATAAGCTTGGACTTGCGCCATCAATACTACGATACCCGCTTGGCGCCCGGCGCCCGGCGAACGCTTTACTACACGCTGCCGCGAGTCCCCGCGGCAACAGCCGTGCTCGGCCGCATCGTGGTCTATCCGGACGCCGCCTACGTTCGCTTTTTTCGTGCCTATCTTGCCGCGCACGCCCTCACTCCCAATGAACGTGGGTTGATCGAACGGGTACTGAAACACGATAAGGATTCAGGCTACGTTCTCTGGAGCCGACAGCAAGAACTTAAACCTATTTCGACAAAATCGTGGGCGACTAGACTGAGCCGCACCCGGAACGCAAAGACTGGCGGCGTAGGAAAGCGCCCTTATGCGGGTTGATCTTTGGGTGGCCGAGCGAGTATACATAAAGACCACAAGGGTTATATCGATCTCGAGCGCACGGAAATGGACAGACGATCGGGTCTCAACGCCCTCTCGAACCACTCGCGCGCAGCCCAAGGAACACGCAAGACCCGAGGACGCCATATGCGTCCGCCCATGGAATGCTAATTATAAGCCCATCCCGAACGCGTCACTCTTTCAAGGACAATTATGCCGAAATCGAGCCATCTTGCGATTGAACAGTATGCCTTTATCAGCAATGCCGTCACCGGTGCCCTGGTCGGAAGCAACGGCTCCATAGATTGGTTCTGTCCCCCGCGCGTCGATTCGAGCGCGTGCTTTGCCGCCCTGCTCGGAGGCCCAGATAACGGCCACTGGCAAATCGCGCCGAGCAACTCCATTAAAAAAATCGAACGTCGCTACCGGAAAGATACCTTGGTTCTTGAAACGGACATGGAAACCGCCCAGGGCGCCGTGCGCATCATCGATTTCATGCCCATAAATGACGAAACGTGCGGCGATGACTGCCAGCTCATCCGCATCGTTGAGGGCTTGCGCGGCGAAATCGACGTGCGCATGACGCTCGCGATCCGCTTTTATTATGGCTCTACCTTGCCCTGGGTCAGAAAGATAAATGGCGTCCATAAGGCCGTTGCCGGTCCCGATACCTTATACCTTGCGGCATCCGTTCCCTGCCATGGCGAGGGGCAAACGACCGTGGCTCATTTCGCCGTTAAGGCAGGTCAACGCGAGACCTTTCATCTTACATACCAGCCCACGCACCATACTCGCTACGAGGCCCAAGATCCGTCCGCCGCCCTCGAGAAAACCGAACAGTGGTGGCGCCTGTGGGCCCAGAAGTGCAGCTACCAAGGCCCCTGGCGCGAGTCGGTCATGCGCTCCTTGATTACCCTAAAGGGACTCACGTGTCGGCCGACCGGAGCGATCGCCGCCGCTCTTACCACCTCTTTACCGGAAAAACTCGGGGGCACGCGCAACTGGGACTACCGCTTTTGCTGGGTGCGGGACGCGACCTTTACCTTATGGTCGTTATTGACCACAGGCTACACGGAAGAGGCGACCGAGTGGCGAGAATGGCTCCTGCGCGCTGTTGCGGGAAGTCCTGCCGACCTCCAAATCGTTTACGGCGTGGCCGGCGAGAGATGGCTTGGCGAACGCGAGATTCCGTGGCTTCCCGGTTACGAGAATTCCTCTCCGGTGCGAGTCGGCAATGCCGCCTCGGACCAATTCCAGCTTGATGTCTACGGCGAACTGATGGATTCCTTGCATCTGGCGCGCAGCGTCGGCCTGCATCCGGAGGCGCACGCCTGGCGGATACAGTGCGTGATCATGGAGTTTTTAGAGAGCCATTGGCAATTGCCAGACGACGGGATCTGGGAGGTGCGCGGTGGACGCCAGCACTTTACGCATTCCAAAGTCATGGCTTGGGTGGCCTTCGATAGGGCGGTCAAAGATGCCCGGCAATATGGTCTGAAAGGGCCGATCGAGACATGGGAAAAGGTACGCGACAAAATTCACAAGGACGTATGCGAAAAGGGTTTCAATAACAAGAAAAACAGCTTCACCCAGCATTACGGGAGCGAAACGCTGGACGCGAGCCTGCTTATGATGGCCCTGGTCGGATTCTTGCCGCCCACGGACCCCCGTATACGGGGCACGCTCGCGGCCATCGAGGCCGAGCTTCTTGTCGACGGCCTTGTCATGCGCTACCGTACCGAACAATCCTCCGACGGCCTTCCCCAGGGCGAGGGCCTCTTCCTACCCTGCTCGTTTTGGTATGTCGACAATCTTGTGCTTCAAGGGCGCCACGCCGAGGCCGAAAAACTCTTTGCCCAACTCGTCGGCCTCCAAAACGATGTGGGTCTCCTGTCCGAGGAGTACGATCCGGCGGCCAAGCGTTTAGTGGGCAACTTCCCCCAGGCCTTTACTCATGTGGCGCTCGTCAATTCGGCGAGGAATCTGACAGGAGACGGACCCGCCACACGCCGGGCCGACAATCGCAACCCCTAGAGACTAAGCAGCTCAAAGACGCTGATAGACGCGCGTGAGCCAAAGCAGGGTCCGGGCATCCGAGACCCTGCGAAAACCGGCGCTACGAATCCACACGTCCACCGCCGCAGGGTCATGCACGAATGGCCGGTAACTGCTTCCGCATAACCGCAAAAAGAGGCTCGCAAACCACACCGCCAGGCGATTCGCGCCGTGGCCGCGAGGAAAAGTGAGCGCACAAAGCACCTTAGTCCGCGATGTAGCGGCGGCCAACAACCCTTCGGCATCCGGATAACAGCAAATGACCTTATCGAGAAGGGTGATGTCGGCGCGCTCCACCCTTGAGACCATGTCCCGGAAATCTCCCTGTTCGTAGCGGGTGCGATCGGCCAATCCCTTCTTCGCCGCCAAAGCCTCGGCCTCCTTCAGCATGGCCGCCGAGAGATCGATACCGACTGCGGATTTTGCTCCCTTAGCCAAAAGATACTGGTGCAGATAACCGACTCCACAGCCGATCTCGAGTAAACTCTTATCCTTTATGCCCACCGCTCCAAGCGCCGCAAACAACTGCTTTTGCGTCGCCTCGAGCCCCGTGCGCTCGTAGCGGCGCGTATATCGACCGGAGAAACGGGAAAAAAACCGACCTATGCCACCACCGACCTCACAACACCCCATAGAAAAAGTCCTCGGTGAATAGAGAGAATCCTGGGCGCGCCAAAGTCTAGGCCGAGGACTCGTACATGAGCAAGCGAGCTCGGGCGTCGGATCGGGCTCACTTGCGGACGTGCCGCAGACCAAACCCCGAAGACCAAATCCATGCCATGGCCCACGGCTTATCCCGGCATCGGTTATCGACTCTCAGCGCATAAGGATCATCTGGGAAGAGGCGGCAAGCAGCAAGACACCGAAAATGCGCCTTAATTTGCCGACGGGCAAGCGGTGCGCCCAATATACACCGAGCGGCGCGACCAGTACCGCGACCGGCGTCAAACCTAAGAGGGCCGGGAGATAGATGTAGCCCCAGGTCTCGGGCGGCAAGCCGCTTCGTTGCAGCCCGGAGGAGACAAAGCCCAGCGCGCCAAAAAGCGCGATGGGCACGCCGAGAGTCGTCGAAATCGCGATGGCCCGTCGCATATCGACCTGACAGGCCGTCAAAAATGGCACAGTGAGGCTACCGCCCCCGATACCCAACAGCGCCGAAAGCGCGCCGATCCCCGCCCCTACTGCAAAAAGTGTAGGCCTCCCCGGCAGTGCCCAGCGCGAGACAGGGCGCCATGCGGCGAGAAGCTGGAGGCCCACGATCCCCAGAAATACGCCAAAAACAACCTTTAGAACAGCCCCGGATAGGCCTGCCGCGACATAGCCGCTCACAAGACTCCCCATGAAGGCGGCAACGCCCAGGAGGCCCGCGATACGCCAGTCAATGGCTTGGCGCCTCTGCTGCGCGTGCATCGCTCGAAGCGAGGTAAAAAGGATGCTCGCAAGAGAGGTGGCAACCGCGATCTTCATGGCCAGATTCAAGGGTATCCCTTGCCGCCTGAGGAGAAACACGAGCCCCGGAACGATCAGGCTCCCGCCGCCGATCCCAAGCATGCCCCCCAAAAGACCGACTGAGGCACCCATCACGATATACCCGATAAATGCCGTCCCCACGCGTATCGCTCCCCCGCTTTTCCTGACGCGGCTCCGCGCCCGCAACAGACGCGGTCGCAACCAAGCCTAGGGGCCCCTCTGCGCTAGACCGCGGCATCCCTGAAGACCCACAGGCTCCGCGTTTGCGCATCCCGGGGCACCGTCAAGCGGCGCGTCAGAATGCGGGGCCCGGACTCCGCTTTGGCCTAGCCGGCCTTTTTCCCCACCGCGCCTCGGCGCCACCGTTTCAGTGTCGCAAGACGCATGCGCATATACACGCGAGCGAGCGAAGACGCATGGCGAGTTTGCAGAAGGCTATCTACCCTTACCCTCATGTCCGCCAAGCTCATGTCCTGGGCAAACGACTCCCCATCGTGGCAGTAGCTGCAGTAAATACTTCCCGGTCGATAGTTTTTATCATATATAAGCGGCATCCCGCAGCTTTGGCAGCGAGTCCGTTCCGCCAACCACTGTTTCTTTATTGCGGCTATCAATTTCTTCGCTTTCGTCATGATGTCCGGGCAAAAAATGGAGGCTTATATCGCAGGGAGCCGGCGTCACCCCTCCAACGCCCAATCCCCGCACAACATGTCCCCGCAAAAGCGCGAGCGAGGCTCGGACCTTTCGTCGGTCAAGATGAGCATAGCAGCTAAAAGCACCCAGGAGCCAGCCACCGCCCGCCCCCTCACGCCTCGGCGCGCCCGCTCTCGGTCAATCACCCAAGCCCGCCTCGCCACGCCCCTCATGACCCGCTTATGGGAACTGCGATATAGTAAGCGGATGCTCAAAGCGCCCTACCGTAAAATCCCGCGCCACGACCATGCGATGCCTCGGGCACCGAGACTGGGTCCTTGACGAGTCTCGGAGATCGCATGACCGATCGTCTCCAAAAGCAGGCGCTACGCGCCGCAAGCTTGGGGATGTTCCTGGATGGCTTTGATATCAGCATCATGGCGATCGCGCTTTTACCCCTGCGCCGCGTGTGGCATCTCGGTCCTGCTGCCATCGGCAGCCTTATGGCGTCAGCGCTCCTCGGCTCGCTCGTGGGCGGAATCGTAGGCGGCCCTTTAGTGGATCGGTACGGACGTCGAGCCTTGCTCCTCCCTAACGTGGCCTTATACGCCCTCGGCGCCTTGGGCAGCGCTCTTAGCCCCAATCTCGCCCTTTTGTGGATAAGCCGTTTCATTATTGGCCTAGGTGTCGGTATGGACTACCCACTCGTCTCCACGGTGGTCGCCGAGTACAGTTCCGAAAACGAACGCGGCAAGGGCTTTGCCTGGATCAATATCGCCTGGTACGCAGGGGCCTTGGTTTCCACTTTGGCCGGACTGGCCTTGCTGCCCATAGGGGCCGCCTCGTGGCGGTTTATGCTTGGGGCCGCGATCCTGCCCGCCCTCGTGTTGCTCTGGCTACGACGCCGCATCCCCGAGTCGCCACGCTGGCTTATGCGCCGCGGCCAACCCAAGGCCGCCACGGACGCCTTGCGCCTTCTGCATCCGGGATGGACCTCAGAACACATCGTCGAGACCCTCAAGGGGTTTACGGGCACCGCTCGCCGTTGGTCCACGTTGTTCAAACCGTTTTGGCGTCAGCGCCTGGGGCTTAGCGTGATACCGTGGTTTTGTCTTGACGTGGTGGGCCTCGGGATCGGACTCTACTTTCCGGTCGTCCTGCGCATGCAGGGCCTCGCCCACAACAATATGGCAGCCGCCGGCATTAACGCGGTCTTTCTTCTGATCTCGACACTCGGGATTATCCTAGTCCTGCCGCGTCTCGATCACTGGGGCCGCATCCCCCTCCAAACCGGCGGGTTTGCACTCATGACCTTAGGTCTCTTACTCTTTGCCTGGGGCATTAGTATCCACCACGCTTGGGACGTCTACATGGGCTCGGCCATTTACTCTTTTGGCACTGGCATAGGTCCCGGGGTAACAGCCATGGCGCTCTCGGTTGAGATATTTCCGACGGAACTGCGCGCTAGCGCAGGAGGTATCGCCACAGCCCTCTCGCGCCTGGGCGCGGTCCTGTCTGCGGTGATTTTTCCCCAGCTTGAGGCGGGCCTCGGTTTAACGACTGTTCTGATCGCGATGGGCGCTGTCGCACTAATAGGCGCCTGGGTCACCCATCTCTACCCCTTGGAGCCCGCCGGCAAGACGCTTGAGGCCATGGAAAGGGAAGAGATCCCGACAAAAACGTAGTGCTGTGAGTAACCCAGAAAAATCTCGCTTAAGGACCACGAAGTCCTCAGAACACCGCCGTCGGCGAGGCATCTTAAGGTGCGCGGCCAGCACCCTTCTCCTATTAGTCGGAACGGGATGCGTAAGGCCCGGCCCGACCGTCACAACGCAACACACTCATCCCCCAGCTACCCACTCGTACGTACTCGGCATCGTCCGCGAGGGCTGGCACACCGCTATTATTTTACCGGTAGGCCAGCTCACAGGCCCACTCGCCTCGATTCGTGACGTGGTCCCGCACGCCCCCTTCATCGGCATCGGCTGGGGCAATCGCCGCTATTATAGGGAACGGCACCCGAGTGTACTCGCGGGCGTGCGCGCCCTCTTCCCGTCCCGAAGCGTCCTTCATGTCACCGCGCGGTCGCGCAAGGACCTCATCGCCCAAGGCCGCGCCCGCCATCTCTACTGGATAGCTGTCGCGGCACCCCGCTGGCGCCGCCTCCAATCCTTTCTTCTACGATCCTTTACTCGGGGGCCGCGGGGCGCGTTCGTGATCGTCGGACCCAGAACCCGGCATGGCGACTTCTTCGCGTCATCCAGGACCTATGACGCCTGGCACACCTGTAATACTTGGACCGCAGCCGCCTTACGGATCATCGGGTTTCACGAGCAAGCGCCGGTACTCTTTGCGGGACAAGTCACAGCCGGCTTAACGCCATTCAGAGCTCCCCGGCACTCGCCCAAGGCCCCGTCTCCTACTTTACTGCCCACCCGCCATCTCCCCTAGGAAACCCCCATCGCAGATCTTATAGGAGCTGTCGCCCCCAACTTTCAGATTTCGTGGCACTTTCCTTGACAGACCATAGAACCAATCCTATTTAAAAGAGATAGGCCGCAAGCAAGCGGGGCTGGAAACGTTTACGGCCGTAAGGAAGTTAGGGGTCGCAAGGGCTGCGGGAGTATAGACTAACCACCACTCTCGGTAGTCGTTTCCTGAACTACGCATCACAGGCCGTGAAAGTTGGCCGGAGACCTAGCATGAATGGCGATCTCGATGTTTATGGGCTCGATGCGGCCAATCTCCTTTCCTTAGCGCAGCCGCATCTTGCTACGATCGACGGCGATTTTATGGGTTCGTTCTATCGGGCCCTCTCAAGCCACAACACGCCCAAGGACATTCTGAACGCCCTTCAATCCGCATCGTCTCAAGAAACGCAACCGCAGACCCTCTTAAACCGTCTCATCGATCCCTATCTCAGCGCTCACGCCCACGAACGAACGGCCAATCGGGCCGGCCATAAGCATGCCCTGCTGGGAATCGATGGCGCGCATCTTGTCGCCGCCTACGGGCAATCGTTAAAAGCGCTCTTACGCTCCCTTGAACCATGGCTACAACCGCAAAAACAACGCGTAGATATCCAAGAGATTCTGACAACCCGGCTCATGACCGATCTCTGTCATCAAATAAACGGCCAGCGACAAGTCTTGCAACAGCAGCAGCGGATCGTGGCGGCTATCATGCACCTCCTCGAGCAACCCATACCCATCAACGATTTGATACGCACAATACTTGAAACGATGACAAGTCTTGAGGGCATGATGGCAGGAACGCTTGCGCGGCCCGACGAGAACGGCAATCTCCTGTATGAAATGGTGGTCGGCAAGACGTTTGAGCGCCATGCCGCGCTCTTGGCCAAGGGGCAATTAGTCCCCACGATCCATGGTGGCACGCCAAACGGCGAAGGCCCCTCTGGACGGGCCTGGCGATCGGGTCAGGTTCAGACCTCCATGTGTATCTCTACCGACCCGACCATGGCCCCCTGGTACGACCTTGCGCACGAACTTGGCTACGCCTCGCTCGCCAACATCCCGATCACGGACCCCGAGGGGCGTACTCAGGCGATTCTTACGCTCTATCATAGTCTCCCGGGCTACTTTAGGACCGCAGACCGCCTTAGCATCATCGACCGCCTCTGTTGGGCATTGCGCTTTGCCTATACCCGCCTTGCCCACGACACCCCGGTCGTCTCGCACACTCTGCGCGCCAGCTATCGCGAACGCCTCGTCTGCGGCGACCTGACCATGCTCTATCAGCCCGTCATCGATCTTGCCACGGGAGATCTCTGGAAGGTCGAGGCGCTTGCCCGCCTCGTGAACAGTGACGGGAGCTATATAACACCGGCTGATTTTTTGCCGGCCTTCGGGGCACAACAACTCCGTCAATTATTCGCTCGCGGTCTTCGCCAGGCGTTAATGGACCTACACCGGTGGGAGTCACAAGGATTAAAGACCTCGGTCGCCGTCAACCTCCCCGCTCAAGCACTGACCGATCCCGAGTACTTGGAGATCGCGCATGTCGTCCTAAAAGATATTCCCACCGACACAAAACGCCTGACCTTGGAGCTTTTGGAAACTGACGAAATCGATCCCCGCCAAAACCCGGCCGCTATTCTTGCAAAGTGGCGCGCCTTGGGTGTACGTCTTGCCCAAGACGACCTGGGCTCCGGTTACAGCTCGCTATTACGTATGGAGAAAGTCGCTGTTGATGATGTGAAAATCGACCAAGGCTTGGTAAGCACGGCCGCGCAAGCGCCACACAAAGCCCTGCAATTTATCCACCATCTGACTCGTCTCGTGCACGATCTTGGCATCTCTGTCGTAGTTGAGGGCCTTGAGAGTTTTGGATTGATCGAGGCCGCCGCCATCCTGGGGGCCGATGCCGGCCAGGGCTACGCGATCGGCCGGCCTATGAGAGCGACGGCCTTGCGCCCCTGGAAACAACACTTCTCCTTCAATGTCGACGTCCGCAAACCGCAAACCGCGCTCGGGGCCTACGCTGCCATGATTCTCCACAACGCCTTGATTGGTCTTGCCAAGGACCGCCCCGTCCTCCTCAAATCGCTCATGGCCGAACCTGGCCCCCTCTCCCACTACCTCTCCGTTAAAAGACTCGAAGCCACGGTCCTGGGAGAGGCTCACGAGAAGTTGTGCGGATTGGCGAACAAAGGTCCGCACACGAACGCCTACGAAAAGACCCGTAAGAGGGTCGAAACGCTTTTGTGCGCGCAAATCCAGGCCGAGGAAGCGACCCCGACTCCGAACATTGGGAAAAACACGGACGAAGGCTCCGCGAGTCACCCCGAGGGCCTCTAGAATGAGATCTACCGCTTGGGGCATGACCGTAGGCTCGCGCCTTTTATGCCCCTTAGGGGAGACTCAGGTGTTGAAGCGCGAATGCCGGATCAACGGGAGTGTGATATGGGACCACACCAAGACAAGGCATCGGTAAATAATCCTTTAATCCCTCGATAGTCCCAGCCGCGACCTCGGAACCCAAGGCGCTTCCGACCCACCCTTGTAACACGAGGCCACGGGCCGCAATCGCCTCGCACGTCAGACGGGCATGGTTGATCGCCCCCAGCCGCAATCCCACCACGAGTAACACTGGCAATCGCAAACTCTGGGCCAGGTCCGCAAACCCGCTACGGGCGTTCAGGGGCACCAAAAAGCCGCCCGCGCCCTCGACCACGATGCGATCCACGGACTTTGCCTGTTCGCGCACAAACCTCGCTACCGCCTCGACATCGATCGTGCGGCCTTCTTCGTGGGCGGCCCAATGAGGGGCGACCGGGTCACGAAAACCATACAGCGCGCACTCTTCAACCGTACGTGGCGGGTTGCTCGCAAGGCGCAGGGATTCGACATCCTCCCAAAGCCCGCCCACCGCGCCGGACACGACCGGCTTTAGGCCCGCGACCCGCTCCCCGCGGCGTCCATACCCTAAGACCAAGGCGGTACTGACAAGGGTCTTGCCGACCCCCGTATCGGTGCCCGTAATCAGCACGCCCCGCATCGTCACGGCCTGGTCCTGCGTCTTGGTGGCCGAAGCGGCTCGGACTTAAGCCGAAAGCGCAACACCTCGCCGGCGCGGAAGGGGACCAAGCTATCCCGTACGCCATCGCTTGGGAGCGGCATCTCATCGGGAACGGTCCATGGGTCCTCAATCAGTGTCACAGAGTCACGATTGCGCGGGAGCCGATAGAAATCGGCACCATAAAAGCTCGCGAACGCCTCCAGTTTTTCCAAGGCGCCACCCGCCGCAAACACCTCGGCGTACAGCTCGAGCGCCGCATGCGCGGTATAAATCCCCGCGCAGCCACAAGCGCTCTCTTTCGCGCGGCGGGCGTGGGGGGCGCTATCGCTCCCCAGAAAGAAGCGGGGATTCCCCGATAGAGCAGCCGCCACCAGGGCCTCACGATGCTGCTCCGCCTTTAATATCGGCAGACAGTAGGCATGGGGACGCAAACCCCCGCGGAACATGGCGTTGCGGTTCAGGAGCAAATGGTGGGCCGTTATGGTAGCGGCCACGGTAGCCGGGGCGCTTTTGACGAAATCGACCCCTTCGCGCGTGGTCACATGCTCCAATACCACCCTGAGCCCGGGGAAGCGCGCAATGATAGGCTGGAGATGGCGGTCGATAAAAACGGCTTCGCGATCGAACACATCGACCGCACTATCCGTCACTTCGCCGTGAACGAGGAGCGGGAGGCCTAATTCAGCCAGGGCCGCAAACACATCGTCGCAACGCCGAATGTCCGTAACCCCAGATTCCGAGTTGGTGGTGGCGCCCGCCGGGTAATATTTCACCGCATACACAAATCCTGAGGTTTTGGCGCGCTCAATCTCGGCTACCGACGTATTGTCAGTCAAATAGAGCGTCATGAGGGGTTCAAAGTGAGAACCCTCTGGGCGCGCGGCCATAATACGCTCGCGATAGGCCCGGGCTTCAGCCACCGTACGAATAGGGGGACTCAGGTTGGGCATCACGATAGCCCGGGCAAAACGTGCGGCCGTATCGGCAAGAACCGCAGACAACACGGCTCCATCGCGCAGATGAACATGCCAATCATCGGGACGGGTGAGTGTTAGCTCCACAACGACACTCGCTCCATAACATCACAGACGCCGAGAGAACCGACCGAATACGCCCTTCTGGACCCTCCCCCCATTGAGTCAAACCAAGCCAAGCTGCTGCGACATTTTTTCATGACCGAGATGTATACCCCGCTGTCCCGAACACAGGCGACGCGACATTAGCCCAGACCGTGCCGTGGTCACCGTTAAAGAGCCGCGTTGCCTTTCATAAACCGTTGATCCCATCTTACGGAACGTCAGATGGGCACGCAATGTCGGGAGTGAATCGACCACCGTCCACTCACAAGCGATGGAGCGGGGCGATCCTCAGTTCAGACCGTTGGGCTGCCGAGCCTCAACTAAACGCCTTCCCCCGTGCGCTTGAGAGACAGGCGACCCCTAAGACGCCTATCCTTTGGCACCCCCATCGCTTCGGGTATACTAAGCCACACTGCCCCGGTAGCTCAGTGGATAGAGCGGTCGCCTCCTAAGCGACAGGTCGCCGGTTCAACTCCGGCCCGGGGCACCATTGGAACCAAGGAGTCCCGGAAGCTCCGGCACCTCCACCCCAGACTTTGCCGCAATCGCGCAGCACTACGCCAAAAAATCAGCCGCTGCATCCCCAGTAGTACGTCGTCCAATGGGGTCATGGCATCGGTTTCGAGAAGATCGAGACCCGAGAACAAGCGCAAGTCCAATGCTTGAGATATTCCGGGCATATCTGTCCCTTTGACACCAAAGCCTGGGCGGCCACAACAGTAGCCGAGATCGCCGCAGGATGTTCGGCACGCACGGCACCAGCCGCGCGTGCCTGACGAAGACCTTGGGATGCCAGTCCCCTGAGATTCTGCCAATCACAAAAGCGCCCGACCCGTTACCTGTCGGCTTCGCGATGTGCGGGAGACCCTGGGTGGCCCTCTATTCGTCATCCCACCGTCCCCGCCGACCAAATAGCGCGACTAGCAGTCAGCGAAGGAGCGCGCAGCGCGAACCACCACGACCTTTCCACCATGTCCCTCACCGAAAAATAACTCTATGTAGGCATGGGGTATCACGCCATCACGTTGGCAACCGGGTCCTACAGAGCAAGACGCCTCTTATGCCTTGAGCCGATATCCGGTCTTAAAGATCCAACCCACGATCGCGAGGGAGGTAATCAAAAACCCAAAAGCCACAGCTACGCTCGCACCGACGCCCACATCGGCAAAACCATAGAAGCTCCAACGAAAGCCGCTTATGAGATACACGACCGGATTGAACAGGGCCACCTTTTGCCAAAACGGGGGCAACATGCCGATCGAATAAAAGCTCCCGCCCAGGAAGGTAAGGGGCGTCACAATCAGAAGAGGAACGACCTGCAGATTCTCAAAGCCGGTCGCCAAAATCCCAATAATGAACCCTACGAGACTAAAGGTCGTCGCCGTAAGAAACAGAAACCCCGCCATCCAGATCGGGTGCTCCACATGGAGTGGCACAAAAATCGCCGAGGTGGCCAAGATGATGAGCCCCAAGACCACCGACTTTGTGGCCGCCGCGCCGACATAACTTAAGACAACCTCAAAAGCGGATACGGGTGCCGACAGAAGCTCGTAGATCGTGCCCGTATATTTCGGAAAGTAGATCGCAAAAGACGCATTAGAAATGCTTTGCGTCAAAATGGACAACATGATAAGACCGGGCACGATAAAGGCCCCGTAGCTCACTCCTCCCACAGTCGGCATACGCGACCCGATCGCGGAACCAAACACGATAAAATAAAGCGATGTAGAGACCATGGGCGAAATGATGCTTTGCATCAAGGTCCGCGCCGTGCGCGCCATCTCAAATGCGTAAATCGCGCGAACAGCGTGAAGATTCATGACTTCTCCTTGACTAAGCTCACGAAAATATCCTCTAAAGAGCTCTCCGTAGTCCGCAGGTCGCGGAAATCGATTCCCAGATCCCCCAGGTGTTTGAGAAATCCCACAATGCTGATGCGTTCATCCTGGGCGTCATAGGTATACATCAGTTCGCTTCCATCAGCTGACAGATCCAGAGAGTAGCCCAGAAGTTCTGGGGGAATCCGGCGCAGCGGCCTCTGGAGTTGCAATGACAGCTGCTTCTTGCCGAAATCGCGCATGAGATCGACCTTATCCTTCACGAGAATAATCTCACCCCTGCGCATAACCCCGATGCGATCGGCCATTTCTTCGGCTTCGTCTATGTAGTGAGTGGTGAGAATGACCGTCACCCCAGACGCTCGAAGCTCACGCACCAGCTGCCACATATCGCGCCTAAGATCGACATCCACGCCAGCCGTCGGCTCATCAAGGAACAGGAGCCTAGGCTCATGGGCGAGCGCCTTGGCGATAAGGACCCGCCGCTTCATACCCCCAGAGAGAGTCAAAATTCTGTTATGCCTTTTATCCCACAACGAAAGGCCCCTCAGGACGTTCTCGATATGGGTAGGATCCGGAGCCTTATTAAACAAACCGCGACTAAACGTGACCGTGGCCCACACGGATTCGAACGCATCTGTGGTCAATTCCTGCGGCACAAGACCAATCAAAGAACGGGAGGCGCGATAGTCGCGCACGTTATCGTGCCCATCGACTGTAACAGTCCCCGTGCTGGCCTTAGCAATACCGCAGATAATGCTGATCAGCGTGGTCTTCCCGGCGCCATTCGGCCCGAGCAAAGCAAACACTTCGCCTTTCTGGATATCCAAATTCACACTCTTCAGTGCCTGGAAGCCCGAAGCGTATACTTTGGACACATTCGAGATCTGGAGGATTGCCTGCATATTTCTATATGTCGTCCTGTCAGGTTCTGATTATCCACGGGCCCGCAGTTCTGGCGCCCGCCACGTAATAGTCCTTACTACGAGGCTTGATGGCTACGTTCGACCGATCCTTAGCAGCTGTTACCTATGGCGAAACCATGGCATAGATCCGCATTCTCACGGGTTTCCCCGTTATCACGTTGGTGATGTTCGGATTGGCGAGCAGGGTCGGGTACTCCACCGTAGTGAAGATGCCGCTTGGCCGAGCCCCATCCACAAACCCCACGGCGTTCACGCGCAACTGCATTCACGGGGACGGACCATCGTACCACTTAATCTTCACCCCCATAAACGCAAGCCCCTGGCCGATGTTGTCCAAGACCCGGAGCCTCTCTGGTTCGGTCATCGGTATCGTGGTCCCGTCGGCCAGGATCCAGGGGGTTAAGGTATCGCGAAATACGGCCAGCGTGGGGATGCCGATATCGACCGTGATTTTCGCGAGGCGGCCGTTCTCGAGGTATTCGACGCTGTACCTACCGGCCATTTGGACGATGAAGCCGCTGGCGTGCTGAACCTTCTGGGGGCGCAGTCTCTTGAACATCTCAATGCCCTCCCGTTATCACGTTGGTGATGTTCGGATTGGCGAGCAGGGCCGGGTACTCCACCGTAGTGAAGATACCCTCCGGATCCGCCCCTTCGACAAACCCCACGGCACTACCCGAGGCGCTTTCGGCATAGCGCTGTGAGAGCGTGAACCATACGGAGTGAGCTTGATCAGACCGGCGTTCCCTACGGCCTGCCCCCATCGAGTGGCTACTATCTCGGTCAGGCAGGGCCCAACCGAGATCGCCCAAGAGCCCCTTACGTATAAGGGTTGATGGCGCACTGATTGTTCGTGCCTTCGTAACGCCAGCTCACAATAATTTTTGTCTGGGGATTATAGGTATAGAAGATTTTGCATTGGCGGTTGGCAAGCGGGTTAGCGATCTCAATTTCTATGTTGCCATGTGCTGTGCGTTTTGAGGACACGTTAAAGCCATATTTGTGACTCCTTGATTTCGGAGGGAAGCCAGTATAAATCCAGGCAATATGTTTTCCTACAAACCATCCGTACTTACCTACAAAGGCTTGGTGTGGGGTAGCGGATGTCATCAGAACACAACCACTCAATAACAGGGGTAAGCCGAGTGCTGCGATCATCCCAAAGATCCCTTTCCCGTGAGGCTCCATGGCGTTCCTCCTGACCACTTCATGGCCGTTATCCAGTTGATATTATTGTTGCCGAGTGCAGCCGGTATGGCGAAGAGGGCCGCTGGAGGCATCATGAGGGGGTTGGTCAAAGCATCGAATGGCAGCCATTTGGCATTAAAAATGAAATCATGCACCCCGGCGGTGGCATTGATAAAGGGCACATGATTCAGAGTATCGCTCAAGGGTGAGCCCTGGGCAAAGAACGAGCCGGCATCGGCCTTATTGTTTAAACCAATCACGTTGTCACCCCAGGAGCCCGGTGGCTTCTGGCCGTTGGGAGAAGTGGACCCCAATTTTAGGACACTGGATTGAGTGGATATTCGCCCCTAAAGTAGCGAGATAAGGAGCAGAATATCATGAGCAAAAACCGTTGTAACCACGCCCCGCAATTCAAGGCTAAGGTGGCTTTAGAGGCGTTGGCGGGAGAAAAAACGCTCAACGAGATCGCGGCCAAACACCAGGTCCATCCCAACCAGGTCACGCCATGGCGTAGGCAGTTGATCGACCAGGCGGCGACCCTCTTTGGTAAGGGCGCGCCCAGCGCCGATTCCACCGGAGACCGCGAGATGCTGCTTGCGAAGATCGGACAGCTGACAGTCGAGAAGGATTTTTTAGCACGGGTGCGCAGGCGGGACCCGGGCCTAAGCGGCTCCAACGGGTCGAACCCCATCACCCCGAACTGCCCGTGACCCGCCAGTGCGAACTGCTCGCGGTGGCGCGATCCACGGTCTACTACCCGCGCAAGCCCGCAGTCTCCGAGGACGATCTTGTCCTTATGCGTCGTCTCGATGAGGTTCATCTTCAGCACCCCTTTCTGGGCTCACGTAGGCTGCGGGATGCCCTGGAACAGGAGGGCCGGTTCGTGAATCGCAAGCGCATCCAGCGGCTCATGCGCATGATGGGATTAGAGGCCCTCTACCCTAAGCGAAAGACCAGTCTTCCCGGGAAGGGCCATCGCATCTTTCCTTATCTTTTGCGGGGTTTGGCGATCGAACGAGCTAACCACGTCTGGTGTCGCTGTGCGTCCTACGGAACGGATCTCACCTACAGCCCCATGCGCCAGGGCTTTTGTACTCTCATCGCCCTCATGGATTGGGCCACCCGGGCCGTCCTTGCCTTTCGCCTCTCAACGACCATGGAGGTGGACTTCTGTGTCGAGGCCCTGGAGGAGGCTCTAGCGCGCTATGGGACGCCCCAGATCTTCAACACCGACAAGGGGCGCAGTTTACCAGCGAAGCGTTCCTCAGCGTTCTGGAGCGCCATAAAATGGCTATCAGCATGGAGGCATAAGGCCGGTGGCGGGACAATGTGTTCGTCGAACGCCTCAGGTACCGCGTCACATACGAGGAGGCGTATCTCAAGGCCTCGCTGTGCGCGCAGGGCGACGACTCGGTTACTGAAGCGCGAGCCTTTCTTGCCCAAGACTTCGATTTTTACAACAGTGACCGTCGTCATCAAGGGCTGATGGACCGACAGACACCGTGGCAGGCTTATGCTGGGGTGCCTCTCAGACAAGCCGCTTGATCAACCCGGCGGATAATCCACTTAAAGATCCGGAGATTTTGTCCAAGGGTTGGGGTCCACCTCTCCTCGTGCTACCCAAATTGGCCCAGCAGTTAGGTGCCTTACGCCAGCAACGCGCGGAGCTCGCCCACGAGGTCGAGCAGCGGGTCGGGCAGCGGGTCGGGCAGCACCCTCTTACGCCGGTCCTGATGAGTATGCCGGGAGTCGGCATCAGGACCACAGCCAGACTCCTGACGGAGGTTACCCCTCCCTTTGCCTCGGCGGCCTATCTCGCCGCCTACGCAGGACTTGCGCCTGTTACCCGTCGTTCGGGAGGCCCTATTCGTGGTGAACGCCTCTCGCGGCGAGGCAACAAGATCTTAAAACGTACAATGTTCCTGTCGGCTTTCGCCGCCCTGCGCGATCCCGTCTCTCGGGCCTACTACGACCGCAAGATCAGCCAGGGCAAGCGCCACAATCAAGCGCACATCGCGCTCGCCCGCCGGCGCAGCGATGTGCTGTATGCGATGTTGCGTGACGGCGCTTTTTATCATGTGGCACCGACAACAAATGCCTGACAAAGAACATAGGAGCATCCCCCACAAATCCTCCAAGACCCAGGGTGGGCGGGGCCCCGATCTCGCTGGAGAGCCAATCACAGGGACCTCATACCGTGGCCTCCGGATATTTCTCCGACACCCAACTCATCTCGCTTTTCAGAAAACCCATACTGCCTCTGACTATCTTTAGATCGAGCGGCCAAGCCGAGAAACCCCGCCCCCTTAAGGCCTCATCCTAAGCAGCCCCAACTACAACCTAAAGCAACCGTCTATCCCCCTACTTTCACCACTTCGTTCCATCCGTCCGTCGCGTTCCGGTTCTTATCAGAAACGATTATCTCGCCCTTTGCCTATTCCCGCACCATGGCGCCCGGATCGGTGTAACAACCTAAAAAATGTGTTTCGCCAACCTGTTATTGGCAGGAGCCCTGACCTGACAGGACGGCGTCTCGAAGGAGAACTAGACCGTGAATACGCCAGGAACCGTACCATTCTCGTTAAAGAAACTGCTGCTACCCATCGCCATTGCCGCCTCGCTATCCGCTTGTGTCGGCGGCGGTGCCGGGGGAACGTCTTCCGGTGCCGGCGGCCAAGCGCTGAGTAGTGCTACGCCCATAACCGGTAGCACGATTTCCACAAGCCAGGCGCTAGTCGTGCCGGGCGCCGGCACGGGCCCCACTTATTATGTCGCGACCACGGGATCGAACAGCAATAACGGCCTGACCCCGCAAGCCCCATTCCAAACGATTCAGTACGCAGTGGACACAGCGACTCCCGGCAGCACCATTGAGATCATGGGCGGTACCTACGCGGGCGGCATCACCATTAGTAAGCCGGGAACCGCCAACGCCTGGATCACCATGGAGCCTTACCAGAACCAAGCGGTCGTCATAGACGGCGGGTCGGCTATGAACGATCTTTTCTTTACCAATGCCACGAATGCGCCGAGCTACTGGATGGTGAAGGGCTTCACGATTCGTAGCGCCCTACAATACGGCGTGCAGATCGATACGCCTGACGTCAAGATCGTCGACAATAACATCTACTACTCCGACTACTCGCTCGTTAAGTTGGTCAGCACTGCCCACAATATCGTGATATGGGGAAACCAGATTCACGACAACAACCATGCCTCGGCCCAAGCGTACGTCTCTAAGGCCGTCGACATGGTCGGGGCCGTAAACGTGCTTGTAGCCCACAACAACGTCTACAACATCTCGGACATCGGTCTGTATTGCAAAGGCAACGCCACCGACATCACGTTCGAAGATAATACGCTGAACAACATTGGCAGCCGCGGCATTATGCTGGGCCAGTCGACCGGCGTCCAATTCCTACAACCCGGCAAGACCTACGAGTCCTACAACAGCATCATAAAAAACAACGTTATCACAAACGACCAAAGTGCGTGTTTGGCGGAATCCTCGTCGTACGACGCCGAGATCTACAACAATTCCTGCTATAACGCCGCCATGGCGCATCATGGAGCGATTTTTATCTCCAATGAATCGGCATTGCATCAAGCCGGAACCAATGTGTTTATCCGCAACAACATCATCGAGGATTCCTCGGCCCTACCGATGGTCGTGATCGCCCCAAACGCGATGACGAACTACAAGACCTTGCACATCAATCATAATATGTATTATGACCCAGCCGGCGTAACCTTCGAGTGGGACGATAAGAATATCTACAATATGCCGTTCAACACTTGGCAGCAGACCACGGGCCTTGAGTTAAATAGCACTATCGCCAACCCAGACTACGCGAATGTCACCCCAGTGGGGGCCGTGATGCCAAGCATAACCGGCAACACGCTCCTGTCCTTGGGGGCCGCGAGCCCTGCTATCAATGCCGGCATCGTGCTCCCCTCGGTCACCCATGACATAAACGGGGCCGCGCGGCCTACAAGCGGTTCTTACGATCTCGGAGCCTATCAGTCCGCGTCATAAGGGCTTTTGCGGTATCTCCAAGCCCCGGTCTTAGACCGGGGCTTTTTTTGAGCCAAAGACAGAATACCCCAGGCCCGTCTCCGGACCCGGCCGCACCCGTGCTGGCCCGAGGCGCTCAAAGGACTAGGGAAGCGAACTCTCCTGGGGCACGGCGCGTGACCGTGTCGTCCGTGTGGGGGTAAAGGCATGAGGCCGTGCCGGGAACGTCCGTTCCCACTCACCATTTAGGGGACCAACGAGCAGGATATCAGGAAACACTCAGGCCCAAGGCGCCTAAAACGAGAGCGGCGTTTCAGCGCCCGTATCCCACCGTCATGAGCACCATATCCGCATCGCGGTAACCGAACCTAGCCGAACGCTGAAAGGTAATATGATTCCATCGTACCCCCAGCCGCCATCTCCCGTTTAGCCTATAGGAGGCGGCAAGCGACACGAGGAGGGAGGCGTGGTAGCCGTTCGTTCGCACGCCCGGGCGAATATCGTAGGTCGTATTGAGCACTTCAGGACCAAAGGCTACCGTGACATGAAGCTTTTTGGTGACGGGGCGCATCAGTCGGTATTGGGCAAACACCCCATCGGTCCCGTGATTGACGCCCTCGTTCAAATACCCGGTCTCCCACTCGGACCCGGCATAGTAAACCATACCGGCCATACCAAACTTGGGCCCGGGTTCATTGGCAATACCGAGGCCTGCTGCCACCACGAGTGCAGCCTGGGCCGTTACAATGCCCGCAAGCCATAAGCCGACCACCCCCACCTTTCGATCCATTCTCGCGCCTTCCTCAAGACCATATAGTTAGTATACATAACTAACTATACACACACGGGCGCGAGGGAGGAAGATCCTTAGGGAGGAGACGAACCTCTCAGTCCTACCCGACCAAACGAAAAGCTAGGCGCCGACCGTTTGGGCCTACAAGCAATAGCCCCTGCGATATAAGAGGCATAGGGGGAAGATCGCTCCTGATGAACACCAGGACCGAGGAATCGGGTTCACTGAGGCGCGAGAGAAGCGCCCCAGATGGTCTCGGGTCCATTCCCCGAACATCGGCCTTGCTATCAGCCCTGGGCCCGGACCTTCACCAGAGATCGGTGTTAGCGGTAACTGCCACCCATCGCGAAGGCATGCATACGCCGATACAGAACCAGAAGCTTCCGCCACTGACCCAAAGACAGGGTCTTATGAACCATGCGGACTTGGGCCACCTTAAGCCCTAACATGCGGGCGCGATCACTATTCAGGCGCCGCATAATATCCCTTAAAACGCCCCTATGCGCCCCTTCCATGATCCCTGCCCGGAGCGCCGATTTATCCGCACGCAAACGTTTTATTAAGGGCACCGCCATGCGCATGTGTCGATTCTGCCAGACCGCAAGGGCGCTGACCTGATGGTCATTCAGGTGAAGGGCGTAGGAACGCATCTCGGCCAAGGGGAGCAGCATAGGAACCAAGGGATGCGGGCCATGAGGTCTCATCATGGGCCGCATCATAGGACAGGCCTGCCCTGTGAACGGCATAGCTTTGTGGGGCGCCATAGCCAAGGCCGTGCCGCTGAGACATATCAGGCCGAGAGCAACAAGCGACTGCCGAAGTCTAGACATGGAAGGCTCCTTATGTTCGCAAAAAGATCTGGATAGAGACACCGTTATTCTGCCTGAATAGCCTAGCGCGAGCGTCTCCCTAAAGGTGTAGCTTTTTGCAACAGGCCTCGGAATACGGCAATCTCCACGCGCCCTTGGTCGGAATTACCGCAACATACCTCCGTGGTCTGACCTTGACACCCCGCCTCGACCAGTCATTTCGAAAGGCGGCGGCCGCCAAAAGCCGATTGCCGCTTCGATACACCAGGGCCGCAATCGAGTCTATTGATAGTTGACCTTGCCCGGACTTGACGACCCCAACGCCTTTGCGGATAACGTTCCACTGCCGACCTTACGAGACACGAGATCTCAAGCGGGCCAGGATACAAACCCCTCTTTGGTCCCCCCATAACCGCTGTCGCCCGCCTCAGCGCCTTTTCTCTTTATTGACGGCACAACGTGCCAAGACCGGGCTCGACGGCCGGCCACTATGCATCGGACTGCGTCGATTTTTTCACTTTCAATAGACCTTAGTACGGATGTCGCGCCCGCATAACAGGAAATCCGATCGCAACCGAGATCGCTCACAGAAACGCGAATGAACGTCCAATCCCGTCGGTTTTATGCCTTGCCTTCCCTGTGCTCCGATGACAAGCGTATCGACGAGTTTGACGTGCTCGTCCGGAGAGCTCGATATGATAATTATTCAAAAGGCTCGATAAATCCCAACATCGTATGAATTCATTGGCGCTCGCTTTAACACCACAGAAACAATATCCGGTGCGTCGCATCCGCCACTATGCCTATCATTACTGCGTTAAATCGGAACAGATGGCCTCAAATCCGAGCGCGCTAATTGCGACTATTTCTCCTTCAATTTTCTAGAACTCTTCTTAGTTTATCAAACAGAACGCTTATATACTCAATATTGCGAAATATCCATGCACACTAACTCATTGAATTACTTATGTGCTTACCACGCCATTCGTAGTAACACATGCACTTTTATTGACGCAGGCATACACTGAAACATCGGCCGCACGCGCATAAGACCGAATCATGCTTTTGTCTGGCCTCCGAGGAGATGGGTCCTCCCACTCCGCTAACCGGTGATCATTTGTCACCCTGGGAGATCGATATGGCAACACAGACCGTCAAAGGAAAGGAACGATACAAGTCAGGCGTTATTCCCTACAAGCAAATGGGATATTGGGATCCAGACTACGCACCCAAAGACACCGATATCATCACTCTCTTCCGTATCACCCCGCAGCCGGGCGTCGATCCCGACGAAGCCGCGGCCGCAGTCGCCGGCGAATCTTCGACCGCCACCTGGACTGTGGTGTGGACCGACCGTCTCACCGCATGCGACCTATACCGCGCCAAGGCGTTTCGGGTCGATCCTGTCCCAAATACCGGCGCCGGCACAAAAACCGAGCCACAGTACTTCGCCTATATCGCTTATGACATCGACCTTTTCGAACCCGGTTCGATCGCGAACCTGACCGCGTCCATTATTGGCAATGTGTTCGGATTTAAAGCGGTCAAGGCCCTCCGGCTCGAAGACATGCGTATCCCAGTCGCCTATTTGAAGACCTTCCAGGGTCCCGCGACTGGCATCGTGGTGGAGCGAGAGCGCCTCGACAAGTTCGGCCGTCCGCTTCTCGGCGCCACCACCAAGCCCAAGCTCGGTCTGTCCGGGCGCAACTACGGGCGCGTCGTCTATGAGGCACTGAAGGGCGGGCTCGACTTCGTCAAAGACGACGAAAACATCAATTCACAGCCCTTTATGCACTGGCGCGATCGCTTTCTGTACTGCATAGACGCGGTAAACCGCGCATCGGCTGCCACCGGTGAAGTCAAGGGACACTACTTAAACGTCACTGCCGGCACCATGGAAGACATGTACGAGCGAGCAGACTTTGCCAAGGCCTTGGGTTCCGTCATCGTCATGATTGACCTTGTGATTGGCTACACCGCCATTCAGTCAATGGCCAAGTGGGCACGTAAAAACGACATGATCTTGCACCTGCACCGTGCCGGTAACTCAACCTACTCGCGTCAGAAGAATCACGGCATGAACTTCCGCGTCATTTGTAAGTGGATGCGCATGGCCGGCGTTGATCACATCCACGCGGGTACGGTCGTCGGTAAGCTCGAAGGCGATCCGCTGATGATCAAGGGCTTCTACGACACCCTACGCGAGTCCCGTACGCCACAGAGTCTCGAAAACGGTCTCTTCTTTGATCAGGACTGGGCATCCCTCAATAAGGTCATGCCGGTCGCTTCCGGTGGAATCCACGCCGGGCAAATGCACCAGCTTATCCATTACCTGGGCGAAGACGTGATCTTGCAGTTCGGCGGTGGGACGATCGGGCACCCCATGGGGATCCAGGCAGGCGCTACCGCCAACCGCGTTGCCCTTGAAGCCATGATCCTGGCTCGCAACGAGGGCCGCGACTATTTCAAAGAGGGTCCGCAAATCCTCGAGGCGGCCGCCAAGACCTGTACGCCACTCAAGGCCGCGCTCGAGACATGGAAGGACATCTCCTTCAACTACGAGTCAACCGATACGGCCGACTTCGTCCCGACCGCAACACCCAGCGCCTAAGCACTCGACCAAGGAGACGCCCTTATGATGACCAACCCCGGTAATCGCCTAACGCAAGGACAGTTCTCGTTTCTCCCCGATCTGACAGACACGCAAATCACGGCGCAGATCAAATATGCTTTGAGCCGCGGCATGGCTATCAGCGTGGAGTACACGGACGATCCACATCCACGCAACACCTACTGGGAAATGTTCGGCATGCCGATGTTCGATCTGAGAGACCCAGCCGGCATCCTGATGGAGATCAATAACTGCCGCAAGAGCTTCCCCAACCACTACATCCGGGTCATGGCCTTCGATTCGACCCAGGGGTGGGAAACGCCACGCATGTCATTTATCGTCAATCGCCCAAAGAAAGAGCCAGGCTTCGGGCTCGTGCGTCAAGAAGTCGAGGGCCGGAGGATACAGTACACGATCCATAGCTACGCCACGGACAAGCCCGAGTCCGACCGTTACTAGGATTGCCTAGGAGGGTGGCGACACGCGAAGTCGCCACCCATTTTCCCCTTCATCGTGAGGGATCGAGGCATGAACACAACCGAAAAACCTAGCGCCGGGTCCGATACCCTATCGGACAACGCCTTAGTCGACCTCGCAGCGGAATTCAAGAATTCGCGCATACAAGAGGTGCTCGACAAGCTCGACCGAGAGCTCATTGGTCTCGTTCCCGTCAAGACGCGGATTCGTGAAATCGCGGCCCTTCTGCTCGTTGATAGACTGCGCAAGCAGTTTGCGCTGACGTCAGAGACGCCCACCTTGCATATGTCGTTCACCGGGAACCCGGGAACCGGTAAGACCACGGTCGCCCTTCGTATGGCCGAAATCCTTCACCGCCTAGGATATGTCCGCGAGGGCCACCTCATAGCCGTGACCCGTGACGATCTGGTAGGACAATATATCGGCCACACTGCGCCGAAGACTAAAGAAGTGATCAAGAAGGCCATGGGTGGGGTCTTGTTTGTTGACGAGGCCTACTACCTGTATAAGCCCGAGAACGAGCGCGACTATGGACAGGAATCGATCGAAATACTGCTCCAAATCATGGAAAATAATCGCGACGATCTCGTTGTCATCCTGGCGGGATACAAAGACAAGATGGACCGTTTCTTCTCGAGCAACCCCGGGATGCGCTCACGTATCGCCCATCACGTCGACTTCCCCGATTACTCGCCGTCCGAGCTCATGGCGATCGCTAAACTCATGCTAGGCGGCCAGAACTACCGATTCAGCCCCGATGGCGAACAGGCCTTTGCCGAATACATTCCGTTGCGAATGAAGCTCGGCAACTTCGCGAATGCACGCTCGATTCGCAATGCCTTGGACAGGGCCCGCCTCCGCCAGGCGAATCGCTTATTCGCAAGCAAAACCCAGCACTTGACGAAAGTGGACCTCATGACATTGGAGGCCGAGGACATCATGGTAAGCCGTGTCTTCCAAGACAACGGACCGGAGACCAAGACGTCCGACACCAAGTAAGCCCGGAACAGCGCCTCTTGCCAACCAAGGGAGGCCCTGGCTCTGCCAGAGGAGATTTACCTAACTCCGCAAAAGGTCATCGAGGGCCAGAAGCCAACGCTTCTTGTCCGCAGGCGCGGCCCAACTCGCCTCAATACTATTACGCCCCAGCAGCGCCCAGGTCGGGATGTCGAAATCAAAGGCCGCCTGCAGCGCCTGGATGTTACCGTTCATATACCCTCCGAAATAGGCCGGGTCATCGCTATTGACGGTGACCTTGACCCCGGCCTCCAATAATTGCGGAAGCACGTGGTCGGCCATGGTCGGGTAGACGCACAAACGCACGTTTGACAGCGGACATACCGTGAGCGCTACCCCCTCGGCCGCAAGCCGGCGCAAGACCCGTGGATCCTCCACCGCGCGCACGCCGTGGTCGATACGGACCGCCTTCAGAAGATCCAGCGCCTCGCTGATATAAGAGGGCGGCCCCTCCTCGCCGGCATGGGCCACGCCGGGCTTGCCCAAGGCTCGCACCCGGGCAAAAGCCCGCTCGAACTTACGGGGCGGATGGTCGCGCTCGGAGGAATCGAGCCCGAAGCCGTCGATACTTGCCAAAAACGGTTCGGCGGACTTTAGTGTGGCGAGCGCGTCCTCCTCACTTAAGTGGCGGAGAAAACACAGGATAAGGCGGGTCGTGATACCCCACCTCCTCTCCCCCTCCCGGCGTCCGGCGTCGAGGCCCTCGATCACCACCGCAAGCGGGATGCCGCGCGCGGTGTGGGTCTGGGGATCAAAAAATATTTCCGCGTGCACGACATGATCTGCCTGTGCGCGGGCGAGATAGGCCAGCATAAGGTCCGAAAAGTCCTCGGCGGTCCTTAAAGCGTCGGCGCAAGCGTAATAGAGATCGAGGAACGACTGAAGGTCGGTAAAATTCTTAGCGGCCCGCAGCGCCTCTTCATCGCGAAAAGGCAAGGTCAAACCGTTGCGACGAGCCAAGGCAAACGCGAGATCGGGTTCAAGCGTTCCCTCGATATGGACATGGAGCTCGGCCTTGGGCATCCGACACGCAAAATCGACAGCCGACATGGTAACTAAAGACATGACTTCCCCGGCCCTATGGCCCTCATACACAGAGGACCATAATGCCTACTCTCCCCAAGCGAGATCAAGCCACAGCTGGGCACGGTCGTCCGGCGGGATAAAAGCAACCTCCCGGCCGGCATGGGGGCTCCCGCCTCCCACCGAGCCAAAAGCCCCGTAGGCGGGAAGCCCCCAGGGCTGCGGCCCGCGGACCGACGCACGACTTGACGGCCCTCATCGCGCCGACCGACCTCCGACCACCCGTCTCGCCCCGCCCACCAAGAACGGAATCGCCACGTTCCGGACCGGGCCTGGCAAGTCCAGCGGCTTCACGAGCATCTTAACCGCCGCCTGAAAGGGGTAGTGACGCGCCATCAAGGCTCGGATGCGATTACGAAACTGGATAAAATCGTTCCGCTCGAAGGGCCTTCCCGGGGCATGGACTAAAGACACGTTCCGGACCGCTAAGTAGGCGTCCTCGCTATCGACCTCCGCGACCCGCCGCCATAACTCCCGAGCGACCCGCCAACGTGAATGTGACTCGCGTTTTTGGTACTGCCGATAAAAGTGGTAGAAGCCCTTATAGTGCCCCACCTCGTCGTCGCGGATGTGCCCGACCACCTCTGCCAATACCGGCTCGGGACTGGCATCGCGCAACATCGCATAAAAGCTCGACGTACCGGTCTCTACCACGCAGCGGGCGGCCATCTCGAGCGTTCGGGTCGGACCCAACAACGCGGTCTGGCAATACGGGGCATAATCGGCCCGAAAGCCCTCGAAACCTCGCTCCCAATCGAAATCCGGCCAGACGCACGACACATAGCGGCGTAGGGCGGCGCCGTGCTGCATCTCCTCGGGTTCCCACTTGTGCGCAAGCCATTCGCAGGCCTCGTCATCTCCGGCATAGTAAGCACCGAGATTAGTGGCATAGAGATCCGACAGGATCTCGACGAACGACGAGGCCGCTACGAGGTAAAACCAATCCAAATTGTCGACGATCGCGCGGCGATCGATCGCTTCATAGGCAATATCGCCCAAAGACCAATGCGGCTTGTGAGGCTTCTGGGTACGTACCATAACGTCTTTTAGCTCCTCTTTCGCCCCGCCCGCGGCCGGTAAAGTGAACCGTAGGGCGGATTGATACAACCGGTAATCATAACGGGCGATAGGCTAAAAGCCCGGACGGGTTTAGTATAAATAAACGGCAACGGAGACGGCTAGTCCAGCACGCTCCCGACATCGGCCCCCTCACTCATCAGTGGCCCCGAGAACCCCTATTAAGAACGGGGCCTTAATAAAAAGGAGACCAACATGACTGCACAAAAGGCCGGGGCCTTCACAGAAACCCCTACGGCGACAAACCCCAAAACCAACGTGGCCGTGCTCGCGGGCGGCTGCTTTTGGTGTCTCGAAGCCGTTTTTTGTGAACTCGATGGTATCCTTAAAGTCGAGCCTGGCTACTGCGGCGGGACCGAAGAAACCGCCAATTACCGGCAGGTCTGCACCGGACATACAGACCATGCGGAAGCGGTACGTATAGAGTTCAACCAGAACAAGATCAGCTACGAAGATTTGCTGAACGTGTTTTTTACGATCGCCCACGATCCCACCCAGAAGGACCGTCAGGGGAACGATAGGGGCCGCCAGTACCGCTCGGCCATATTCTATGCAAATCCGGACCAAAAACGCGCCGCCGACCAGGCCATCGAGAAATTGACTCATGACCGCGTTTTCAAAGACCCGATCGTCACCGACGTCGTGCCGCTACAGGCCTTCTACTTGGCGGAGCCCTACCACCACAATTATGCGGCCTGCCACCAAGACCAACCGTATATCGTGCACGTTTCCACGCCGAAGGTCGAAAAACTGCGGCGCTACTTCGTACGCATGTTGCGCGCCGATCCGGTTTCCTAGGAGCATTCGTTACGGAGCACAAAACAGATGGTCGGCGGTCAGCCTCGGGCTATGACCTAGAACCGCCGTCCCCGGCGGAGCGCGAGCGACGAATCCAAGGCTTAAGCGCCGAAGAGCGACGCGTACTTCTGGCGGCCGGCACTGAAGCGCCCTTTTGTGGCGGCCTCTTAGGTGAGCACGGCAAAGGCGTCTTTGCCTGCCGTCTCTGCGAGCTCCCGCTCTTTCGATCGGCCGATAAGTTCGAATCGGGAACCGGATGGCCCAGCTTCACCAGATCGTTCGATCCCGAGCATGTGCGGCGAATTCGCGACACAAGCCACGGCATGGTGAGGACCGAGATCCGTTGCGCTCGATGTGATAGCCATCTCGGCCACGTGTTCCCAGACGGTCCGGCCCCTATGGGCGAACGTCATTGCCTAAATTCGGTAGCGCTCCGGTTTATTCCGGACAGCGCCGACGCATCAGCCTCCCATACCCCCACCTAAAGACGCGAAATGGGCCGCCCTCCCCCGCCTTGCCGCCCCACAGAAGACTCGTGGGGCGAGGACTTGCCTTTAATATCCGCGCCGCGCTGCATTCTGGACCGTCTTCCTCACCCTACATTGGGGCCCTGTTTTAGCTGAGTGCTCGCCGATGTGGGTTTCCGTAAATAAGGTCAAAAGGTCCATGCGTGCGGATGGCGATACCCCGACCCTCTGGGCGATCCCCGACGAATGGGGCCTCACCGGCACGAAATATGGCTGGGGTATCGGCGTCTGCGGGGCCTGCACTGTTCATTTGGACGGCATTCCGATCCGCGGTCTTGCGTCTACCCCGTCGCAAACGCCATAGGGCATCAGATCGCGGCCATGGAAGGCCTATCGCAAAACGGTACCCATCCCGTGCCAAGAGGCCTGGGTGGCATAACAGGTGCCCCAATGCGGCTGCTGCCAGTCGGGCCAAATCATGAGTACCGCGGCACTCTTGACACATCACCCTCACCCTACCGACAGCGACATCGACCGAGCCATGGCCGGCAATATCTGTCGCTGCGGGTCCTTGATGTCGCTCGCGTGCCGCAGCTGGGGCTCCCTCTGGGCCCTCACCACGGGCAGGGAATCGCGATCCATCCGTCGTTCGGCGGTTACCCGGCACAGGCCACCGAGATCACACTGACGTCTCGGGGTCTGCGCGTCGACCGCATCGTGTGCGTGCGCGATTGCAGCCTAGTCGTAAACCCCAACATCGTACAAGCGTAACTGGAAGGCGCCGTCGTCTTTGGCCTCACGGCGGCCTTGAAGGGACCGATTACCGTGGATCAAGGCCGCATCCAGCAAACAAAAATCGACAGTTATCCGCTTTGGAGAATGGATGAGATACTGACTATCGAGATCCATCTGATGGCAAGCGCAAGGCCTCCAAGGGGGGTCGGGGAACCCGGCGTCCCGCCGCTCGCCCTGGCCTTGGGTAGCGCGATCTATGTGGCGAGCGGGATTTCACATCGCGTCCTGCCATTTCCAATCGGGACCTAGGGCATGGACCTTTTCCCCGTTCTAGGTGTGGAACCATCTATGTCCTGGACAAACCCCGGGAGCCGCGTTTACGCGCAGGCCCGAAAAGACCGTAGGGTCCGGGGTCCAGGCCTCATCAGCCGTTTACGCCTCGCGGGGAACGAGCATCGCACAGACCGATCGAAGCCCACCCACCTCGGCGCCCGATCCTGCACTCATGACCGGCCGCGGAAAAGGGCAGGTGGCGGCTCTCGCCTTCGCGCAGGACCCGAAACGAGATCATCTAGAACGCTGGACCGCCCTACCGAGATACGGCCTGTCTCTCGGAGCCTTAGACAGAGAAGAGCCTCGCTCTCGGCAGCTCACGCGACTTACCACCCTCAGCACCGCCACGCCCAGACTTGGGAAATCGCGGGATCCAAGCCCACGACCCCTGTTCACAACCACACATCGACACGAGGACAGAAGACCCGCCCTCCCCACCACTTATCTCATGGAGACTACCCCCTATGATTACAGGACTTCTTTTGGCCGCCGGACGGAGCCAACGATTCGGCACACCGAAACTCCTTCATAGACTGGCGGACAGCGCGCCGCTTGCGATCCACAACGCCCGCTGCCTGCGCGATGCCGTCGATCGCGCTGTAGCGGTGGTTCGACCCGATGACACGGCGCTCGCTACCATACTACGGCAACAGGGATTTGAGGTGGTCTGTTGCCCGGACTCGGTGCCGGGGCAAGGAACGAGCCTCGCCTTTGGCGTGCGTGTCACCGGCGGCTCCACCGGTTGGCTCGTGGCTCTCGCCGATATGCCTTATATCGAGCCATCTACCGCTCAGGCCGTGGCCGATAGGCTTCGGGCTGGCGCCTTGATCGTGGCCCCATCCTTCGATGGCCGGCGCGGCCATCCAGTCGGCTTCGGGCGCGCGCTTGGCCCGCAACTCGGAGCCCTGACGGGCGATGCTGGCGCTCTTGCGCTCATCAAGGCCCACCGCCACCTCCTCACCCTGGTCCCCTGTTCCGATGCCGGCGTGATCGCCGATGTCGACTTGCCAAGCGATATACGGATAGGCCCAAACCCGGCGACCCAAAACGGGCCGCCGGAAGGGCCCCTATGTTAGTCGGTCTACCCGGCCGGACCCTCAGGAGTACTTGTGAGCGAGACTCGATTCCGGACGCCGACCCAGAGCGCGCAATAAAGCCATCCCAGGATCTTCAGGGGTCGAAAACCGGAGGACTTTCCAAGCGGTATGGCGGCCCATTTATCAGTTTCTGACCGGCCCGAGGCCATGGCCTGACGCGCACTCATTCAGCTAAAAGAGCCATCCGGCCTAATGCGCTCGCGGCATAGCTGCGGGCTCCCTACTCTCGCCGTTTTGACCACGGCGACAGACAATTAAGGGGGACTCTTCTTTGGTCACTAGACGCAACCTCTTGAAACACGCAGGGGCGGCCGCCGTCGGCGCCGCTGTAGTCGGAACAGCGAGCGCGCGCGTCATCGGCTCCCAAAACCTCGAGATCGGCTCGGCGGGAAGCCTACGCGCGCTCACGGAGGCCTTAGCCCGCGCGCCGCGTAAACGCGCATTCAAGGCCATCCCTATGATTCTCACAAGCCCTAGCGAATGGGATAGCGAGGCCTTGGATCTGGTCTTGCATAGTCACACAGGACCAAAGCAGGTCTGGGACAACACCGCCCTTGCGAGCCCTTGGCTGAACCTCATGCGCAACGCCATGAACACCCAGATCTGGTCTTTCCATCATCCGAACTTTCTGTGCGTCTCGGCAACGCACGGCTCGGCCCATCTTGCACTCTACGACGCGTTTATTTGGGATAAATACCAATTGAGCAAACTGACGAAAAGCAAATTCCGCCACAACTCATTCATCGGTACGCCGAAGGCCGAAACCGCGAGCGCCAAGGACTTCGAGGATCCAGACGGCGTATTTTCTCCGCACGACAATAGCATTACGGTCCTGCAAAGACGGGGCGCGGTCTTTCTCGCCTGTCACAACGAGGTGTGGGAGCTCACCATGAAATTGCACCAGAAGGGCGTCAATCCCGACCACCTCGCGCACGAGCGCATGGCAGCGGAATTCACAAACCACCTCATTCCGGGCGCGGTCCTCACTCCGGGTATCGTCGGGACCTTACTGGAACTCGAGCTTGCGGGCTTTCACTACGCAAAGTAGGCGCGTCCTGCCGCAGCCTTAGGAGGGTTTTCGGGAATCGCCAGCGCGACCCTCCTGGACCGCTTCGAGAAGGGGACAGAAACACACATCGCCCCCGCTCTGTTTATGGCAATCCTCGACGAGAGTCTTCAGGATCGTCTCGAGCGACCGCAAGGTCTGCATCTTGGTGCGCAAAAGCCCGATCTTGTCTTCGGCCAGTCGCTGAACCTCACGGCAGGTCGCGGGGTCGTCCGCCTTTAATTCCAGCATGTCCTGGACTTCTTGCAAGGTAAAGCCCAAAGACTGGGCCTGCCGAATGAATTTTAAGCGCTCTAAGGTCCGCCGCGGGTAACGGCGAATTCCGGAGGTCGGTCGCCCGGGTTGTTCGATAAGGCCCCGGCGTTCATAAAAACGGATGGTCTCAACCGATACCCCGCCCGCCTTCGCAAGCTGGCCTATGGTCAGATGAGACGCCTGAATGTGGCTTCTCTCCATATATCGATCCCTTAGCGCGTTGCGATCTGCCCAAAAGCATGGGCCGACCCGCCACCCAAAACAAGTCCCCCTATTGTGGACGCCGAAACTTGTGCGAGACAAGCTGAACGGAAGACGCGGGCCCGCCCCCGCGATCTGCAGTCGCCTTCAGAGAGGCTGGGCCGAAAGCCGCCTTCAGAGAGGCTGGGCCGAAAGCCGCTTAATCAGGGGAATCACCTTGGCCTTTAATTTGCGGTAACTGATCGGCCCCACAAACTTATGCACGATGACGCCGCCCTTATTCACAACGAAGGTCTCGGGAACGCCGTAGATGCCCCAATTAATCGCGGTCATGCCGCGCTTATCGGTTACGATCGTCGAATACGGATCACCAAAAACGTCCAGATAGTGGCGCAGGCCGGCCGGGGTGTCCTTGTAGTCCACGCCCACCAAATCCACCAAATGAAGGGCATGTAAGCGCATCAGGGTAGGCATCTCCTGCTTGCAGGTGACGCACCAAGAGGCAAAGACGTTGATCAACGTCACGTGCCCGACCAAATTGGCATTGCTCAGCCTGACCTGAGGAGCGGAGGCCAGCGGCAAAGAAAAGCGCGGCATCGGTTTGCCGATCAAAGGCGAAGGGATGTAGGTGGGGTTCAAAAACAGGCCGCGCCCAAGCGCCCATGCGATCAATAGAAAAATCGCGACGGGAATCAGAAACTTTTTCACGACTGCGCCTTCGCCTTCATCGCCATCGAGTGCTTTAACTCGGCCTCCACGTCCGGAGGCATGTAATTTGCTCCATGTTTTGCGAGCACCTGGCGGGCCATAAACACCGACGACCCGGCCATTTGTCCTTGGACCACGACCCCCTGACCCTGGCGAAAAAGGTCGGGGAGAATACCGGTATAATGGACGACGAGGCTGTGACGGAGATCAGTGACGGTAAACGTCGTTTTCAGGCCGTTCTTTTTAATGCTTCCCTTTTTGACAAGGCCGCCCAAACGGAATATCCCGTGGTGGGGCGCCTTGCCTTCCAGCACCTGGGTCGGAGAGTAAAAGAAAACGAGGTTGTGACGAAACGCGGTGAGAACCAGCCAAGTGGCGATACTCACCCCGGTCAGCCCGATCAACACAAATGCGAGACGCTTATTCTGTTTCCTCATTCGTCCTCCTCCGCGCGGTCTAAATCCCGACGCAAAGTCCGCCACACCTTCCGGTTATGGATTATGGGCTGAACCACGTTAATCAAAACCACGAGGGCGGCAAAACCATAGGCGCTCCACACATAAAAAGCAAACCCACCCATCGCCAGAAACTGAGAGAACGTTGAGAACGTCATCGCTTCGACCTAACGAGTTTCCGGACCCAGTCCGTCCGCTGCTCGCGCACCAAGATCTCGCTACGCACGCGTACAAGAAGCATGGTGAAGTAGAAAAACATAAACGCCAACGACATGATGATGAGCGGTATCAACATCGTGATATAAATCTTGGGCTGGCTCGTCAAGGTCAAGGAGGCAGGCTGATGTAGGGTATGCCACCAGTACACGGAATAGTGAATGATGGGGATATTCACGACGCCCACGATCGCAAGAATCGCGCTGGCATGAGCCGCGCGGCGCGGATCGTCGATGCTCGCCTGAAGCGCCATATAACCGACATACAGGAAAAATAGAATCAATTCCGACGTGAGCCGCGCGTCCCATACCCACCATGTGCCCCACATCGGCTTGCCCCACAGGGAGCCGGTCACAAGCGCCGTCAGCGTGAAGGAAGCGCCGAGCGGCGCCGTGGCCTTGGCCATGATGTCCGCCAAACGCACGTTCCAGATGTACCCGGTCGCGGCAAAACTCGCCATGATCACATAAGCCATCATCGACATCCAGGCGTTCGGGACGTGCACGAACATGATCCGATACGCGTCACCCTGCTGATAGTCGGGGGGCGCCCAGTAGAGGCCCAAATACAGCCCCACCACAAAAAGTAGCGCGGTCACTCCCGCAAACCACGGAACAAGGCGTCCCGCGAGTCGGTAAAAGCGCTTAGGGGCGCCGTATTTATGAATAAACTTAATCAATCGAGAGACACCCGCAAAGCCGCCGAACTCGCCCACGGAGCAAAACTCACTACCACCGCCAAAAACGCCCCCAATAGCGACAAGTGCGCCACCGAGGCGAAACCCTGTCCGGCCGAAGCCGCAACGGCCTCTGCGCCGAAAATCAAGACTGGAGTATACAACGGCAGCACCAGCAGGGAAACCAAAACCCCGCCGCCACGCACACCGAGCGTCAGCGCGGCCGGCACTGCCCCGATCAAACTTAAGATCGGCGTACCCAAAAGCAGGGATCCCACGAGCGTTCCGATGGCCTTCGTCGGTAAGGCCATTTGCACCGCCAAAAGCGGTGACAAAAGCGCAAGCGGCAGGCCCGTCAGCACCCAATGCGCGGCGATCTTCGCGAATACCAAGGCCGATAGGGGGTAGGGGCTCACCAGAAGCTGCTCCAGGCTCCCGTCTTGATAATCGCTCGCAAACAGATGGTTGAGCGAGAGCGTCGTTGCGAGTAAGGCCGCCACCCACAGCACTCCGGGGGCCATGAGCATGAGTTCATGACGCTCAGGCCCCACCGCCAAGGGAAACAAGGTGGTCACGATCACGAAAAAAACGAGTGCTGTCATGACCTCGGTACTCCGTCGCCAGAACACCAAGAGCTCGCGAGTAAAGACCGCGACCATGGCGGACAACAGGCCGCCCTTCACGATCGGGCCTTACAGAAGTGGGCTAAATCGAAATCGCGAATGCCCGGCAACTCGAAGGCCTGGTGCGAAACGATCAAAGCGAGCCCGCCCCCCGCCATATGTTCCCCAATAAGAGACGATAAACTAGCCACCGCGGCCACGTCCAAGGCGGTGAAGGGTTCGTCCAATATCCACAATGGCCGTCGCAACACCAGGAGTCGCGCCAAAGCGAGACGGCGCTTTTGCCCCTGAGACAGATGGCGGGCGGGTTTAGTGGCCAATCTCGCAAGCCCCACGCGATCAAGGGCCGCGGCGACGCCTAGCGCGGCATCCTGACCGCGGGCAAAGACCCGGACCGCCCTTTCTAGATTCTCGGCCGCCGTCAATTCTCCCTGAACGCCGTTTAGGTGCCCGACATAGGCCACCTCGGCCGCGAACTCCTCGGCCAAATCCGAGGTCCGCTCGCCCCGCCAGCGCACGTCGCCACGGAGCGGTCGCGACAGGCCGCAGAGCGCCCGCAACAACGTGGTCTTGCCGAGGCCATTCGGTCCTCGGACATGAAGCGCCTCGCCTGCGTCCAGTTGCAACGATAGCCCCGCAAAAAGCGTTCTATCCCCGCGCGCGCACGCCAGGCCGCGAACCGAGAAAAGTGAATGACCGGTCACGGCGCCTTCGGTTGAGCCGCCGGGCCCTTCGACATCCCGACATGCGGGCGCGGGCCCAGTTGCTGGCGGATCTTGGCGAGCGCCGTCTGGACCCCGGCCTGGGCCTTACTGCCCGGCGGCAATTCGGCCTCGAGTCTCCGCCAATACGCGAGGGTCCGGTGGAGATGGTGGCGGTTGTAGGCAGCCAGCCCCAAAAACCACAAGGCGTCCTGCTGTCTCGGGTCGCGCGCGTACAGACGTCGATAGAGCTGGTCTACCAAACCGGTCGTCTGACTGGGATGGGAGGTATACAAAAGCCAAGCGTAGTTGGCCATGACATTGAGATCGGTCGGCGCAAGCTTGTAGGCGTGGGCATAGGCCCGCCGCGCGCCCTTGAGGTTGCCTAGCACTACGTTGGCGCGCGCCAACTCAAGCCACCCGGTCGTATCATGCGGATGCCTCACGAGATGGCGCTTCAACTTGGCCACCATGCTGAGCACCATAGGCGGAAGACCGTGCACGCCCGTTATGCGACCTTTGGCATTCAAGGTCGCGAAGGTCAGCAAGGCCGGCTTGTTCTGCCAGTAATCCATGCCACCGGCCAATAACGGCAGTCCGATCAAAAGCGCGACCATCACAAGCCCGCGGTGCTTCAGGGTCCGAGGAACCGGTCTCTCCGACGCCTGATCGGCCTCCAGCGTGCGCAGGGTTTGGGCAAGCTCGTACTCTAGGCGTCGCGTCTCATCGCCCGCAACCGCCTCGTCGATGCGCCCATCGGCACGGTCGGATTCGATCTCTTTGAGCTGTTTTAGGATCTCGTCGCGAGTGAACTCAAGCCCAATCCGACCCTCTTCAATGGCGGCTCGACCTCGTATCGGGCGCGTGAGAAACCAGGCAGCGAACAACACCAGAAATCCGGACAATATGACGATCACAAACATGACTACTCCTGACGCGTGAGAGCTTTAATGCGTTCTCGGTCTTCCGCTCCCAATTCCGGGCTGGGCGGCGGCATGGGCGCCCGCGCCCGACGTCTCATCACCACGAGCGCAACCCCACCGAAAACGGCAAAGAGCGCGAACGGCCAAATCCAGAGAATGGCGCCCAAGGGATCGAACGGGGGCTTTAGCAGAATATAGTCGCCGTAGCGCTTCACAAAGTACGCGATGATCTGATGGGAACTCTGGCCGGCCCGCAATTTTTCGCGGATAAGTTTGCGCATGTCCTGCGCGATGCCGGCTTGCGAGACGGCCAACGATTCGGCTTGGCAGACCGTACAGCGCAGCTTCTTCGCGATCGCAATCTCGCGCCTATGAAGCACGCTTTCATGCACAATCGTGGCCCCGAAGGCCGGGGCCGCAAGCAGCCCGAGACAAAGCCAGAAAAAAACGTATCTCATGGGTGTGTCGACACAGCCTCAGATCCAGCCAGGCTCTTCTTTCGGCGCCACAAACGATCGCTTAAAGAGAAGCCTACGCCTGAGAGCACGATGCCGCCCCCGAGCCAAATGAAATCGACGAGCGGGTTTATGAACAGATGGATCTCCCACTTGCCGTGCTGGTGATTCCCTATATCCACGTACACGTCACGTAAAAGCGTCGAATTGACGCTCGGGCGCGTCACTTCCATGGGGCTCCCGAAAAACACCCGCTGTTCAGGGCGCAGCTGGGCGCCGTTATTCAAAACGGTGAGACGCCCCTGTACGGCGGTAAAATCGGCGCCGCGCACATCGCGCACGCCATCGAACCGAACCCGCTCATGGGCCAAATGCAGCACATCGCCCGGGGCCATCATCACAAGCTTACTTTCCTTAAAGAGACCGGAACCCACAAGGCCGATCGCCATCACTAAGATGCCCGTATGGACGATCATGCCCCCATAGTGGCGTCTATTCCCGAGCACCGTCTTCGCGAAGGCCCGGCCAAGAGGTTCATGGTGTTGCCGTCGGCGTTGCCACACCGCGCGCCCTACATTGCCGACAATGGTGGTTGCTACAAAACCCACGAGACCAACCGCGACCGGGGCCGTCCAGTACACCGGACCCGCCGCAAACCACAAGGCCGCGCCCAAGGCGATACCGACTAGGCTTGGTACAAGTAAACGCCCGCGAAGCTTCGGGAGATTGGCCTTGCGCCAGGACACCAACGGTCCGATACCCATAACGACCAACATGACAAGAAAAATGGGGACCATCACGAGATCGAAGTACGGGGGACCGACGCTAATGCGCGCACCAGAGGCCGCCTGAAGAAACAAGGGATAAAGGGTCCCAAGAAGAACGCACGCGCAGGCAATGGTGAAAATCACGTTGTTCCAAATAAACATAGATTCGCGCGACAAAGGCGAGATAAAGGACTCTTCGGCGCGCTGGTAACCACCTTTGATCAAGAAAAGGCCGAAGGCTAGCGTCAGCACAACCACCATGAAGGTCAGGAGATAGACGCCCTGCCCGGGAGCGGCGGAGAAGGTATGTACCGAGGCCAACACGCCCGAGCGCACCAAAAAGGTCCCGAGCAACGACAACGAGAAGGTGGTGATAATCAAAAAGATATTCCAGGTGTGCAGCATACGACGGCGTTCCTGCACCGAGATCGAATGGATCAGGGCCGTGCCCATGAGCCACGGCATGAACGAGGCGTTCTCGACCGGATCCCAGCCCCAATAGCCGCCCCACCCAAGGACATAGTATGACCACCACGCCCCAAAGATAATGCCCGCGGTGAGAAACCCCCAGGCAATCAGCGCCCAACGTCGGGTATGACCGATCCACAGCTCACTTCTCCAATTGGTCAGAAGGGCGGCCATGGCGAAGGCGAAGGGAATGGAAAAACCGACATAACCCATATAGAGCATCGGCGGATGGATCACCATGCCGGGATCTTGCAGGAGCGGGTTCATGTTTTGCCCCTGCGCGGGGATCGGAAAGAGACGCGTAAACGGATCAGACAAGAACAGCACAAGCCCGTAGAAACCAGCGATCAAGGCCCCTTGAACAGCCATAATAATGGCGAGCCGGTCTGGATAGCGCGAGCGACCGTGGTAGCCGACGGCGGCGGTATAGGCTGTCATGATCCAGACCCACAGATACAAAGAGCCGCGGTGCCCGCCCCACAGGGCCGCCACTTTATAAAAGAGCGGTAGATGGGTGTTGGAATTGTTGGCGACGTACAAGACCGAGAAGTTGTTCGTGAGAAACGAGTAGACGATCGTTACGGCGCCCACCGTTGTCAATAAAAACACGAGCGGCGCGGCATTTACCGAAATCGTGCGCAACCCGGGGGCTTTGAGATATCGGGCGGCGAGCGGCGCCAGGGCCTGCGTAATAGCCACAAAAAACGCCATATATGCGGCAAAATGCCCGAGTTCAATGAGATTTAGCGAGACGCTAGACTGCATGCTACACCCCTCATGACGAAAAGCGGGAAGACCCTAAACGGGAAGGCCCTAAACGCGATACCGCCGGGCCCCAGACCGGGTCGCTCGCCAGGGTATCGCAAACCACGGTCTCCGTATAGTATGAGCCGGACAGAGATATTGACAAAAATGGTGAGTAACCCTGTGCATAAATGCGGGGCTGACTGAATTTCGTGGCCCCACCCCTTCACTTTTTTTGGATTGATGACATTTTGAACAGACAAGAGATCGCAAGTTCCGTAGCGCCCGGCCGTAACGGCGCCTTTTTGCGACGCATGGGTGCCAACACCTATGACGCCATCCTGCTCTTTACCCTGTGGATCCTCGCCGCGGCACCATTTGCCATCTATTTCACGGTCGTCCTTCACGATCCGGCGAGCCCCACCTTGCAGACGATCCTGCACATCTACCTGCCATTTGTCGGCTTCGCCTACTTCGCTTGGGCCTGGACGCGCAAAGGCCAGACCTTCGGCATGCAGGCGTGGCGTCTCAAGATCTTCGCGGTAAAAGGCCGCATGGGCCTGGGCCGCGCACTCCTGCGCTATCTCCTCGCGCTCACCTGGATTGCGGCTTTAGTGGCGGGCTTCATGCTGCTCCTAAACGGCCGCTACCTCCTGGCCCTCGCTCCGTTTGCGGTGTTTGGTACCGCCTACCTCTGGATCTTCTTCGATCCGCAGGCCCAGGCGCTCCATGACAGGCTGGCCGGCACGCGCATCCTCTTCGTGCCGAAATCAGCCAACGCGCGCCAAAAGTCCGAGACCGATTCCCATTAAGCCCGCAGTCGGGACGCACGCCCCAAGCAAGGGGGACCAATGGTAGAGCAGGGTCAGATCGCCGAATCCGCGATTGAACACATAAAATATGAGACCGAGAACGACCGCTAAAAAGAGCCTAAAGCCAAGCCCTCCTTGGCGCGAATGCCGAAACACAAAGGGCACCGCCAGCAAGACCATGGCCGCGGTCGTAAACGGGGCCATGATCTTGTACCAGAACACGAGTTCGTAATGTGCCGTCGCCTGGTGGTTTCGGTGCAGATGGCGAATGTAGCGAAATAAATTCAGCAGCGACAAGGCATGCGGATTGACTGCAAAAACTGAGAGCAGGGTCGGCGCGATCCCCTGCCAGTAGCCATGCGCGCTCGTCTTCACGATCAAGCGTGGGTGCTGAAAGAGGGTTTCGGATACATTGTGCAATTGCCATCTGCCGTGGCGATAGCGGCCGCTTTCGGCAAAGAGTTCGCGGGCCAACTGCCCGTGGTCGAAATCGTAAATAGTCACTCGGAGTATGGTGAGGTCCGGCAACACTTCGCCGATGTTCACAAAGCTCCGACCCTCCTTCAGCCACAGACCCTGAGCGTTTTCGACGGCGCCGATCCCGGCCTGCTGGGCCTGTTCGCGCCGCGCGATGGACGCGGCCTTGGGGCCTACGAAGTCGCCGAGAATGACCGTCAAAAGACCCAAGACCAGGGCCGCCCTCAGGGCCGCATAAGCGATGCGGCGGACGGACACGCCGGCGGCCCGTAAGGCAGTTAATTCCCCATCCATGGCGAGCGACGAAAGGCCTAAGGTAGACCCCACCAAGGCCGACATCGGGAAGAGCATCGAGATCTTCGCCGGTAAACCGAGGGCTAGGACCACAAACACCCGATAGAGCGCACCGTGCTGCGCGTGCCCCAAGGTAGTGACCAAATCAAAAAACAAAAACAGCCCGACAAAGACACTGAGGACCAGGGTCGTGCTCAAGACGAGGCGCTTTGCGATATAGGTGTATATAAGGCGCATTAGCGTAAGGCGAACCGCGGCAAAAGCGTCTTCCCTCGGGCGCGGCGATTAAAAAGCACGGCCGCCAGCAGCGCGAAGATCGCATGGACCCACCACAAACCGAGCCACGAGGACTCTTGCCCGCGGGCCAAGAGGGCATGGGCGATACTCAAAAGATTGGCGTAGCCGAAATAGGCCAAAATGGCGGTAAAAAGCGGTGCGAAGGCGCCTTTCCGCGAATCGGTGTAGGCAAATATCAAGGCCAGGGGCGCCAGCACAAAAAGCGATAGGGGTTGCGCCAAGCGCCACTGCCATTCGGCGATGGCGCGCGGATCGGCCGAACGCAACAAGGTCAGCGTCGGCACCTCGTCACGCGTGAGGTTGGTCGGGTTCGGAGCAAAAGGCTTGCGCTTTATGCGCAGGGCGTAGGTGCGGTAGCGCAGAATGCGGTAATTCGCGCGCCCCGGGATCCCTTGATACCGTCGGCCGTTCAACAACACCAAAAAATGCGCGCCGGTATGCCGGTTCTTATACTCGTAGCCGCGTTTCGCGATAAGCACCCCGCTTTTGCCGAACTGGGCGCTACTCACGAAAATATCGTACAGGCGGCCGTTATTACCCACCCGCTCGACATAAAAAATGGCCCGGCCGTTCCGGGTAGGATTGAAACGGCCGGGCACGATACCGGCGGCATAAGCCGAGGTATTCTCGAGTTTGATCTTGTGGAGCAGCAGAGCCGCCATGGGCGCGAGGTAAAAGGCGATGGCGCCCACCAAGGCCGCCACCGCGCTAATCCAAATGAAGGTCGGCCGCAGAAGCTGAGAGAGACCGACCCCGCAGGCCGCCAAAACCGTCACTTCGCTGTCCCGATACCACCGGGCCATGGTCAATAAAAGACCGATAAAGACCGTCAGGGGCAGGATCATCGCCAAATTCTTCAGCAATTCAAGCCCCAGGAGACTAAAAACCACGTGCACGGGAAACTCGCCGCTGGCAGCCTCGCTCAGAAGCTTCACGAGGCTCACTACGAGATAAAGGGTCAAAAACGTGAGCGTAACAAGCAACGTGGTCTGGGTCGCTTCGCGGTAAAAGGCCTTATGGACGATCACGGCTTTTGCTGACGGCGTAAGCGGTTTATCATGCGGGGATTCGCGCCACAGCGCTCACATGCCTTGGAACTGGGAAGAGACTCCGGAAACCTATGGAATATACATTCACCCAAGAAGCCCCTGAAAAGTTCGCGACCGACTGCCTCATCGTAGGAATCCATGAAAACGGCCTCCTCTCGCAGGCCGCAACCGCGCTCGATCATCTACTCGAGGGCGAGATCACGGTCATTGTGCAACGAGGCGACATCGAAGGCAAACCCGGGCAGACGCTTCCCCTGTTACGCCCAGTCGGCCAAGCCCAGAGGGTCATTCTGGTGGGCATGGGCCCACAAGGCGAATGCAAGGCCGCTCAGTTTAAGGAAGCGGTGGCCCGGGCAGCGCAGGTGGCCGCCGACCTCCATGTGAAGACTATCGGCTGCTTTTTGCCGGAAATCGCGATCAAAGATCGTAACCCGGCCTGGGGCCTCGAACAAGCCATCGTTGCCACCGAAGACGCCCTCTACCGCTTTGATCGTCTCAAGACGCGCGCCCCCAAACGCCCCATGCCGCGCAACTGCGCGTTCGCAGCCCCGCAACTGTCGGAGACCGACGCCAAACAGGCCTTGACCACGGGCCAGGCGCTGGCGCGCGCGATCTCGTTCGCGAAAGACCTCGCCAACCTTCCCGGCAATATGTGCACGCCCTCCTATCTTGCGGATCAAGCGCGGGCCCTGGGGACGCGCACCGGGGTAACGATCACCGTGCTTGAAGAATCGGATATGCAGACCCTGGGTATGGGGGCGCTACTCGCTGTGGCGCGCGGATCTCATGAGCCGGCCAAACTCTTAGTCCTGGAATATCGAGGCGATGGGGCCAAAGCCCCCATCGCCCTCGTCGGTAAAGGGGTCACGTTCGACTCGGGCGGCATATCGATCAAACCGCCCGCCAATATGGACGAGATGAAGTTCGATATGTGCGGGGCGGCCACGGTGCTGGCCACCGTGCAGGCCGCAGCCGAACTGAAGCTTCCTATCAATATCGTGGGGCTCGTCCCGACCACGGAGAATATGCCGGGAGGCAGCGCCATAAAGCCAGGCGACATCGTCACGAGCCTCTCCGGGCAGACGATCGAGATCCTGAATACCGACGCCGAGGGCCGCCTCATACTGTGCGACGCGCTCACCTATGCCGAGCGCTTCAAACCCGCCGCGGTGATCGACATCGCGACTCTCACCGGCGCCTGCGTGATTGCCCTGGGTTCGCAGGCGGGCGGGCTTTTGAGCAATAACGAGGCCCTGAGCCAAGAATTGAACAGCGCGGGCCAAACGGCGGCCGATCGGATATGGCCGCTGCCTTTGTGGGAGGAGTACCAAAAGCAACTGGACTCCAATTTCGCAGACATGGCCAATATCGGCGGACGCGAGGCCGGGACCATCACTGCTGCCTGTTTCCTGGCACGGTTTACCGAAAACTACCCCTGGGCGCATCTGGATATCGCCGGAATCGCCTACAAGGGGGGTAAAGAAAAGGGCGCAACCGGGCGCCCTATCTCGTTACTGGTCGAATTTTTGAGGAAGCGCGCCCGTCCCGCATGACACGCGTCGACTTTTACCTCGGTGCCTCGGGAACCTCGCGCGATGCACTCGCCTGCCGCTTGGCGGATACCGCTTACCGGCACGGCCACGCGGTTTTTGTATGGGTCCCGGAAGAACAACTCATGCACTTTGACGCCTTATTGTGGACGTTTTCCGACAATAGCTTCGTGCCGCACGGCTTCGCCGGCTCCGATGAGCCCGTGCTCATAGGAGCCACGTTGCCGGCGCAGGGCGAAGTCCTGATTCCGCTCGCGGAAGATCCCCCGCCCGTGGCCGGCTTTATGCGCATTCTCGAGGCCATCGGGGATTCGCCTACGGAAAAGGACAAGTCGCGCGAGAGGTTTCGTTATTACCGTCAACAAGGCCTGAATCCGACGGCCCACACCCTGTCATGATGGGCGCAAAACACGAGACCCTGCCCGAGATTCTCGCCGGCTTAAAGGCCTTGGTCGCAGATCTCCAAAACACCAGTAGCCTCGGCGACGACGGCATCCCGGTTCTGACCACGGCCATTGCCGTCCCCGCCCCGGCCGCCAAGAGTCCGCGGGTGATCGGGGCGTCCATTCCCACGCTGAGCGCCGTGGCGGCCCGGCCGGAACGGGAGACCCCACCCGACACCCTCGAAGAGTCGGGGGCCGCACCGACCCGGGCCCGGGCCGTGATGCGTCGATTTGAGACCATCTGGGCCAAGACTGGGAACCCGCCGCTCGAGCCTGCTATGATCGCGGCGCTCGAGCGCGCCCTCGCTGAAGCACTCCAAAATCCGACGTGACACGACCCGACATGACCGAAGATTCGCCGGCTCTCAGCAAAAGCTACGAGCCTGACTTGATCGAGAAGGCCCTCTACAAGACCTGGGAGGCTATGGGCGTCTTCGCGCCTAGCGGGCAGGGCCCTGGCTACTGCATCATGATCCCGCCGCCGAACGTCACGGGCAGCCTGCATATGGGGCATGCCTTCCAGGACACGATCATGGATGCCCTCACCCGTTACCACCGGATGTGCGGCGACGACACCCTATGGCAACCGGGTACGGACCATGCGGGCATTGCCACCCAAATGGTGGTCGAACGCCAATTGGAGGCAGCGGGGACGAATCGCATCGCCCTTGGGCGTGAACCGTTCCTGGCCGCGGTATGGGAGTGGAAGGCCCGCTCCGGAGGACGCATCAGCGAACAGCTGCGCCGCATGGGGGCATCGGTCGACTGGTCCCGCGAGCGCTTCACGCTCGATGACGGCCTGTCTTCGGCGGTCCGCGAGGTCTTCGTCCGCCTCTATGACGAGGACCTCATTTATCGCGGTAAACGGCTCGTGAATTGGGACCCTTCCCTGGAAACGGCCGTTTCCGACTTAGAGGTCACGGCTGAGGAAGAAGACGGTTTCCTGTGGCATATCCGCTACCCCGTCCGTGGCAAAGATGCGCTGATCGTGGCTACCACCCGCCCCGAAACGCTGCTCGGCGATGAAGCCATAGCCGTCCATCCCGAGGATCCCCGCTACCAAAAATACATAGGGCAAACGGCAACGCTCCCGCTCACGGGACGCGAGATTCCCATCATTGGCGACGACTACGTCGATCCGAGCTTTGGTTCCGGATGCGTCAAGATCACACCAGCCCACGACTTTAACGATTATGAGGTCGGCCTGCGGCATAAACTCCCGCTGACCAACATCCTCGACAAGACGGCCCATATCGATCTCCCGGGATCGCCCTACCACGGCCTGAGCCGGGAAGAGGCACGGCGACGCATCCTCGCCGACCTCGAGAATCAAGGACTCCTCGTTCGCGCAGAACCCCATAAACTCAAAGTACCGCGCGGCGAACGCACCCGCGCCATCATAGAGCCGTGGCTGACGGACCAATGGTACGTACGCACCGAGGCCTTAGCACAACCCGCCGTCCAGGCGGTCAAGGATGGACGCGTCCGTTTCGTCCCCGACAACTGGGACAAAACCTATTTCGAATGGATGCGCAACATCAAGGACTGGTGCATATCCCGCCAGATTTGGTGGGGCCATCGCATTCCTGCCTGGTATGACGAGGACGGACGAATCTACGTTGGGCGCGACGAGAAAGAGACGCGGGCGCGTCATGGACTCGGCCCGGAAATCCGCCTCCATCAAGACCCGGACGTATTGGACACGTGGTTCTCGTCGGCATTATGGCCATTTTCCACGCTCGGTTGGCCGCACGCCGACACCGCCCTCGCGCGCTTCTATCCGACCAATGTCCTTGTGACTGGGTTCGATATCATCTTCTTCTGGGTGGCCCGCATGATCATGATGGGCCTCAAGTTCACGGGCGACGTCCCTTTCAAAGAGGTGTACGTCCACGGTTTGGTGTTGGACGCCAAGGGCCAGAAGATGTCGAAATCGCGCGGGAATGTCATAGACCCGCTTGATCTTATCGACGGCATCAGTCTTCAAGACCTCATCGTCAAGCGCACGAGCGGTCTCATGCAACCTGCCAAGGCCAAAGAGATCCGGACCGCCACGGAACGCGAATACCCAAACGGGATACCGGCCTACGGCACGGACGCTTTACGTATGACCTTTGCGAGCCTAGCGACCCAGGGACGCAATATCAATTTTGATTTGGCGCGCGTCGATGGCTATCGCAATTTTTGCAATAAGCTTTGGAATGCCGCGCGTTTCGTGCTCCTCAATACCGAAAACCAGGACTGCGGCAACGAGGGGCCCTGCACACTCGACATCGGCGACCGCTGGATTATTTCAAGGCTTCAAGAAACTGAGCAGGCCGTCGAACAAGCGTTCGCGAGTTACCGTTTCGATCTTGCCTCCCAAGCCCTGTACGGCTTTATGTGGGACGAGTACTGCAGCTGGTACCTTGAGTGGTCAAAGACGGTGCTTGCCCACGCCGACCCTCTGAGCGCCCGCGGGACGCGGCGTACCTTGCTACGCGTCCTTGAAACCGCATTGCGCCTCTTGCACCCGCTCATGCCGTTCATCACCGAGGCCTTGTGGCAGAAAATTGCGCCTCTCTGCGGGCGTCAAGGCGCGACCATCATGCGCGCACCCTATCCGCACGCCGATCTCTCCCGGGTGGACCACCAGGCGGTCAACGACATGGCGGCCCTCATGGGTCTTATCGGCGCGGTTCGGACGATTCGCGGCGAAATGAATATCAGCCCAAGCGTCAAGATCCCGGTTCTGATCGCGGGAGCCGAGGCATCGGCCACTCTGCTGAAGGCCCACGAGGCGACCATAGCGGTACTCGCCCGGGTGTCCGACATCACGATCCTCGCAGCCGACGCCCGGGCCCCCGAATCGGCGGTAGCCTTGGTCGGCCCATGGCGCATCCTAGTTCCCCTCAAAGGGCTCATCGACAAGACCGCAGAGCTGCAGCGCCTAGGCAAGGAAATCGAGAAGGTGGAACGGGAGATTGGGCGGGCGCAGACCAAACTCAGCCGTCCCGACTTTATCGACCGAGCCCCACCCCCGGTGGTGGAGGAAGAACGCCGGCGCCTCAAAGACTTCGAGGATCGACTGCAAAAATTGGCCGATCAAAAGGCCCGCATAAATCGATTGGCCGACGAGCCCCGGGGCGATTAAAGGTCACGTGCCAAAATCAGGGCGTCCTCGCGGCCATGCCGCCCCGGGTAGTAATTCTTGCGCACACCAATCTCGTTGAACCCAAGCTCACTATAAAGCGCGTAGGCGGCGCGGTTCGAGCGCCGAACCTCCAATAACGCGACTCGGGCATGGCCCTTACGCGCCACGTCCAGAAGATGGACTAACAACTGCCGGCCAAGACCACGGCGCTGATAGTGGGGGTGGATACAAACGTTCAGGAGATGGCATTCGCCCACCGCCACCGCCATCACGCCGTGACCCGCAAAGCGCCCTTTATCCTCGAGTATTCGGCAACAATAGCCGGCCCGCAAACAGTCGCGGAAAATACCTTCGGTCCAGGGGAATTCATAGGCAAGATGCTCGACCTGTAAGACAAACGGCAGGTCTTCCCATCGCATCGCCCGCAAGCGCAGACGTTGGTTGCTCGGCGCCTCCTTCTCTATCGGTAAGGGCCAACGGCTCATGACGCAAGCGCCTCGCGTGCCCGCTTCAAATCCGCCCATGCCGCGGCCTTGTCGGCCGGGCGCCTCAAGAGATAAGCCGGGTGATAGGTTACGACAAGAGGCATCCCGTGATAGTCGTGAACACGCCCGCGGAGCCGGCTCAAGGGTTCATCCGTCGCCAAGAGACTTTGGGCCGCGAATCGTCCGAGTGCCACGATGACCCGGGGGCCCACATAGGCCAGCTGCTCGGACAAAAAGGGCAAACAGGACTCCACTTCCAAGGGCTCGGGATCACGATTGGCAGGCGGTCGGCATTTAAGAACATTGGCGATAAAAACCTCTTCCCGAGATAGGCTGAGCGCTCTCAACATAGCACCCAGTAAGCCCCCGGCACGCCCGACGAAAGGCTGACCCTGCCTATCCTCTTCCGCCCCCGGGGCCTCACCTACGAAGCACCAAGCGGCGCCTTGCGGCCCCACCCCGAAAACCGTCTGGGTACGCCCCTTATGCAGCGGACAGCGGGTACACTGGGCGACATCGTGCATAAGCCGCTGCCACCCAGAAGTCGCCTCCTGAAACCCGCAGGGGCTAGGTTCCGCACGCCGCTCCCAGAGGGTGATCCCCATAGTGGTCAGGATACGGTCGGTCCGATGGCGCGTCATAGCTTTAGTATAACCGACCGCCGCGATCCTGGTGTGTGCGCGACAGGTAGCACTTTCGAGCCCAAGCCCGGTCCGGGCCGCCCGATCGCCTTTGACCGGCGCGCCTGGACGCTCGCAAGGCTAGACCCTATCATCACCGGATTGCGGGTCTTTTTTACGCCACCGGAGGTCATGTCTGGCCCAATCGCCGCCCTGGTTTGTCTATATCCTCGAGTGTGTCAATGGCCGCCTCTACACCGGCATCACGATCGACATCGAGCGCCGGTTCGAGGAACACAAAGCCGGCCGGGGCGCCATGTTTACCCGCCTGAATCGCCCGCGCCATATGATCGGGGCCACGGTGTGTGTCGACCGCTCTGAAGCAAGCCGCCTAGAGGCACACGTCAAAACCCTGTCCACCGACAAAAAACGGACTATGGCCGCCGCTTGGCGACAAAGCTACGCCCTACCCGCATCGGTCATGGCGGCTCATAGTACCCCAGACCGGCGGTGATACCCCTTACGGGCGCTAAAGACCCTCCGTTTCCCCTCCTGTCGATTTCGGCAGGTTGACTGTCCTTAGCGCTATTACGATAGTGGCGCTGCGGCCTAACGGCCTGTCCCATGAAGGGGCAACGGTATCACTACCATTAAGGTAGACATTCTCCCGCGCCCCCATGGCCTTTCACCCGCAGTTGATTCGGGAGGGGATATGTGGAAGACGATACAATCCATAAGAGCAGCCGACGGTCTCGGGCTTGTGGCGCCTGAGCACCTCGCGCAATCCTATGACCGCTGTCGCATACTAGACGTATCCGAGCACCAGGAACGTGTCCGCGACACGCTCCTGGACGGTGAGGCTAAAAACTTCCTTCAACAGCACGGAAGACTTCTCACCTATGCGAGGCTCGTCATCGAGGAATACATGAACGACCTGAAGGGGGCCCATAATCTCTTTCTCTTAACACACACAGAAGGGCGAATATTAGGCCTATGGTCGCATCCCGAGATCCTCTCGGCGGCCAGCCATTTCGGCCTACGGCCAGGCACATCGCTTGCGGAAAACAGCGCCGGCACCAACGCGGTCGCCATGGCTCTTGCTACCCAAAGCCCCGTCGGCTTAACCGGACCGCAGCATCTGTGCCGAATTTTTCGCGATTGGTCGTGCGCGGCGGCGCCTGTCATCAGCTCAGACGGCGATCTCATAGGCTGTCTCGATATCTCATCAAGCGACGGGCCGCTCCACGAGAAGCTGGCATTGGCGCGCTCCATTGCGCGTGAGCTGGGGCGTCTTGTGAGCAGTAAACGCCACATGCCCCACGGGGTGACGCCCCGCCAACGAGAGGTCCTCGCGCTTTTTGCGCAGGGCGCAAGCTACAAAGAGATTGGAAAAGAGCTCAGAATATCGATAAAGACGGTAGAAGAGCACCTCGACGCCACGCGTAACAAGATGGGGACGAAGAGTCGCCGGGCCTGCATCAAAAGAGCGATGGAGCTTGGAATATTGTAAAAGCGGAGAGACGGTACGTACCAGCACAACCGCGGCTATCGGACCTCATCCGGTAGCCGCGACACCGTGCTCGCAACGATGTGCTGCACATTTTCCGGGGTGCGTTCCAGCCGCCCCTTAATCAGCACCATAGACGCATGCAAGAGCGGCAACCGAAAGGTCGCCACGACCCGCGGATAGACAATAACATTGGCGGTACCGGTCTCATCTTGAAGCACCAAGAAAACGAGACCTTGCGCCGATGTCGGCCGCTGCCTGCTCATCACAAGCCCGGCCACCGAGACCGATGTCCCAGGCCTCATGCCGCTTAAATGCGTAATGGGACTGACCGACGACCCGAGCCCCGATCTCATAAGAGCCACGGGGTGGCCGCGCAAGGAAAACCCCAGGGCCCGATAATCGGCCGCCACGTCGGCAGCATAAGACCTGCGACCCGGCCACGCCTTTGGTTCTTCTGGGTCCGGGAACAAGGCGACGGGGGTCTTTATGTCCATACTCTTCCACAAGGCCTCGGGACGTGACCGTGACAGCCCTTGCAGCGCTCCGCCGCGCGCCAATGTCATCCCATCGCCACGACACAAACCGCCGGTTTGAGTCAAGGCGGCAAGTGACGCGCGCTGGGCGGAATCAAGAGCCCCCAACCGTTGGGTGCTCTTTTGGGAAAGGCCCTTTATTAGGTCAAGACCTAGCCGCACGGATCGCCCTTTAGGACCGAATTCGAGACCACTTTCCGCGCGGCTATGGCGAATATCGGGCGGTAAAACCCGAACGCCGTGCTGACGCGCATCGGCAATAAGCTGGGCGGGACTATAGAATCCCATGGGCTGACTATTTAACAGCGCACAGAGATAGGCGTCGGGGACGTAGCACTTAAGCCACGCGCTGGCGTAGGCCAAAAGCGCGAAACTGGCCGAATGGGATTCGGGAAACCCATAGGCGCCAAAACCATGGATCTGTCGATAGAGGCCTTGGGCATAATCGGCGCTATAGCCACGCGCCCGCATCCCCTCGAGAAGACGTTCCTTAAAGGCCGCTAGATCCCCCTGTCTTTTCCAGGCTGCCATAGCCCGCCGCAACTCATCCGCCTCACCCGGGGAAAACCCCGCCGCAACGACTGCGAGCTTTATCACTTGCTCCTGAAAAAGGGGAATACCGAGGGTTCGGGACAAAACCGCCTCGACCTCGGGACTCGGATAGGTGACCGGCTCACGACCTAGGCGTCGTCGTAAATAAGGATGGACCATATGGCCCTGAATCGGCCCGGGACGCACCATAGCGATCTGAATCACAAGATCATAAAATGTTCGCGGCTTCAGTCGCGGCAAAAGCGCCATCTGCGCTCGCGACTCGATCTGAAAAACGCCGACCGTGTCAGCGGCCGATACCATCTGGTAAACAGCCGCATCCTCGGCCGGGATCTCATGGAGAGCGCCCGGACCCAAGCCGTGTTCCGACATCAGGTCGAAGGTCTTGCGTAAGGCCGTCAACATGCCAAGGCCTAGACAATCCACCTTCATAATGCCGAGCGCATCTAAGTCGTCCTTATCCCATTGCAATACCGTGCGCTCAGGCATGGCGGCCTGCTCTATGGGAATGAGTCGCGTTAAGGGATTTTGTGACAGAACCATGCCGCCCGTATGTTGCGAGAGATGGCGCGGACGACCGATCAAACCATCAACTAGCGCGATCAGTTGGCGCCAAAGCGGGGCCTGTACATCATAGCCGTTCTCGCTTAAGCGCTCGGCCAGCACATCGGCTCCCTCCCACCAACCAAGCAGGCCGACTAGGCGATCCACGAGCGCCGGCTCACATCCGAGCGCTTTGGCCACGTCGCGCAACGCACTCCGAGTCCTGTACGTTATGACGCTTGCCGTCATCGCCGAGAACTCCCGCCCGTAGCGTGCGTACAGATACTGAATTACCTCCTCGCGACGGCCATGCTCGAAATCGATATCGATGTCCGGCGGCTCATTTCTCTCGCGCGACACAAATCTCTCGAACAGCACTTGTAGCCGGGAGGGGTCCACAGCGGTTATGCCTAGCGCATAGCACACAACCGAATTGGCGGCCGATCCGCGGCCCTGGCAAAGAATCCGCCGAGATCTGGCAAACCGCACGAGATCATGGACCGTCAAAAAATAATCCGCGTAACGCAGCTCCCCGATAAGTGCCAACTCGTGCCGGGCCAGATCCTCTACCGACTTTGGCACGCCGCCGGGATAGCACTCCTTCAGGCCTGTGCGCGTAAGCTTGATCAACATGCCCAAAGAATGCCTGGCGCTACGCGCCTGCCGCGGATAGTCGTAGCGCATTTCAGCTAGAGAAAACTGACATAAATCCGCTATCCTGTCCGTCTCGCGCAGCCACTCTTCGGGATAAATGACCCGTAATCGCGACAGCTCGCGCAAGTGTCTTTCACCATTCTGAAAGAGCGCGAACCCGGCCTTGGCGACCGATGTCTTCAAGCGAATCGCGGTCATCGTATCTTGTAACGCACGCTGCGCGCGCTTGTGCATATGGATGTCGCCTGAGGCAACGATCGGGCGGTTAAACTTAAGAGATAAGCGGATGAGTCTGTCTTTATGCGCCTGATCGTCGCCCGTCCTATGGAGCTCACCTCCTATCCAGAAGCGAGACCCGAAGGATGCCGCAAGCGGCGCCACCAATTCGTCAAGGCCTGGGTCACGACCCGGATACCAAATGAGAAGACAATCCGGGAGACGCTCGATATCAACCATTCCGATATCATAGCGGCCCTTCTCGAACCTTCTCCCCTGGGTTATGAGAGCAGAAAGGTCCCCGTACCCGCGCTCATGGCAGGCCAACACCACGCACTTAAGGCCCTCTTTTACGGTGATTTCCGAGCCCACGATGAGCTGTAGGCCACACTCCTTCGCCGCCCTATAGGCATGCACGATGCCGGCAAGAGAGCATTCGTCGGTCAGGGCCAAGGCCCTATAGCCCAAGCCTGCCGCCTGCCTTACCAGTTCTTGCGGCGAAGAGGCCCCGCGAAGAAAGCTAAAATGACTCAGACAATGCAGCTCGCTATAAGGCATCTACCCAAAATATCCCTGCAAAAACCATCGGCCATCCGGCAACCTGAATATCCACAGGCGCTCGGCATGCATAGTGACCGCCACGAAATACTCGCGGGCGGCGGGACCGTCCCACCAGCCTGTCTCTAGTCTCTCGGGATCGCCCACGAACCGTAATGGTCCAGAGAGTTGGGGGATCTTGTCGACGACCGTCAGCGGGTGCGGCGGATCGACTAGCCACAAGGGATGGGCGGGGCGACCAGGGTCGTCTCGCGAGGGGCGGTCAGTGGGCGGCCACGAGGCCTCTACCGTCGCCCTTTCTGGTCGATAATCCGGATACCAAGACACGGCGCGCACGGCGTCGTTTCCGAGGCGAGCGCACAGACGATCCAGCAGCCCCTTGACCTCCCGCTCTTGCGACTCTTCTTCGCGCCAAAACGACAAATTCCCTTCGGTGTTGGTCTCGAATGGCGCCTCAAGAGAGATCCATACGATCCCGGAATGCGTCTTCCAGCGCGCCAGCCTTGCGCGTACAAGCCCCGTCAATACGGCCGCGTCCCTTTCGGGACGCGCGAGCGTGAACTCTTCGGAAAGAGCCGTTTTATCCTCGTATCCTAGCGCTACGGTAAATTGCCTAACATGGGCGTCTCGTCGCCCTATGAAATCGCACAGAACCGTCGTGATTCTCCTGATGTAGTAAAGAACCGCATCCTCCGTCCCCGCGGGAAAAGGCAAGGGAATGCGACTTTTGAACACCGGCGGCGGAACCCAGTAGGTGTTTATCTCCGGTCTTTCGCCCATCAGCCTCTCCAACGTATGGACGACATCAAGACCGAATCTTCGTCTCAATCCAGCACGCGGCAAATCGAGCAATTCCCCTATAAGGGACAAACCGAGATCCATGCAGGCCGCGCGGACCGACTTTGGAAGCGACAAATATTCCCAAGGCAAAGACCGTAGGGCAAGACGCCAGGCGTCGTTATGGGTCCACAAGGACAGAGCGCCGGAGCGGGCAAAAATTGAGGCCGCCATAGCTGTGGGGGCCAAGGCCACGTGGGCACGGTATCCGCGATGTTGGAGATGCCCCGCGACCCGGGAGAGTAGCACGCGCGCGTCTCCCACTGGGCTCAGGTCGTCGGTAAAGTTCATCAAGAGGCCCGCGGGTTTTACGACAACGCGCGGGGTCAAGCCGTACGCAAAATCCGCTAAATGCTCGAGAAGCGCCCCCTCGGCTGCCCGGTCGCGGGGCCGTAATACCAAGGATGGACACAAGGCGCAGGCCTGGGCCGCCGACATGCCAGGTAAGACGCCGTAAGCCTTGGCCTTATCATCGCAAGCGAGGAGCGACCTCTCCTCGATCACCCCAAAGGGCGTCTGGCACGCCGGATACACCTCTAGCGACAACGCGGGAAACATGACGGCGAGCCATAACATGCAGACTCCGTCCCGTTAGAGCGTCACGACAAGCGGCGGTAGAGGACGTTTAGCCTTTTGTGAAACTCTAATGCGCAGGGCGCCCTGCAGGGATTGCAGCGCGAGACGCAAATGAGACGGTTGGGGTGTCGCACTCTCCGGCAAAAAGCAAAAGCTCCAGTGGCCGCCCTCGGATGCCCGTCGTTGCAGACCCCGAAACTCCCCCTCGCGAATACCCGAGAACCAGCTGACGACAGCCCCGATAGAGGGACAGAGAAGTCCTTGACTCACGGCCCACAAGGCCTCCTTGTGGGTCCGTGGACGGGCCAGAAGCAAACGATCGAGAACCATATTCTGGGCCACAAGGGCCGGGGCATAAGGCCGATACGGCGGAGCCACCCACAGTACGTAATAGTGTCGGCTCAAGGCCGACAACGCGGGCATGAGTAAACGCATCTCGCCAATACCCGTACGCCCCAGGCGCAACTCCGTAAATACCCCGTCAGGCCACCCTCCCCCCAGATATTGGTTCAAGGCCGGAAACCCCGTGGACAGGGTCGCGGCCTCGACTCGCGTCCATCCTCGACAGACCCCGATCTCTTCGACCCCTTCTAAGTCCAGCGGGGCGGCCCTCATACGGCGCCCATGCTCTGGCGCAATACCCCTACCCCAATCCCCTCGATAGCCAAGCCATCCTCGGGGCGCACAACAAGGGGGGCATATGCCGGATTCTCCGGCAGCAAGACCACCCGCTCCCCTTGCTGGCTTAAACGCTTGACGGTCACCTCGTCTTCTAGACGCGCCACGACGATTTGTCCGTCGCGAGCCGTCGGGGTCTTATGAACCGCCAACAAATCCCCGTCCCGAATCCCGGCATCGCGCATGCTCTCACCTACGACCGTCAAAAAATAATCGGCCTTGGGCCGAAAAAGGGTCGGATCGACGCGATGGTAGGCCGTGATATGGGCCTCTACGAGAATCGGCTGACCCGCCGCTACCCGTCCTATGACCGGCACGCCCTCCTCACGCCCTCCCGGTAAACGGATGCCGCGCGAGGTCCCGGGCGTTAACAGAATCGCCCCCTTGCGCGCTAACGCCCGCACATGCTCTTCGGCGGCATTGATCGACCGATAACCGAGGGCGGTCGCGATTTCTGCGCGCGTGGGCGGACGTCCCGTCGCCTCAATGTACTCCCGGATCCAATCCAGAATCTGTTCTTGGCGAGCTGTAAGGAATGACATACTGTGAATATATACAGTATTGTGGTCAAAAAAAAGGGGGGCGCCTTCCTTGCCGCTCCCCTTCATAGTGAAGAAGCACTTCTCGGCATCCTTACCGATAACATCCCTGTGCCTATAGGCCATCCTGGCCCAGCGCTTCCCGCCCTCGACATCCTGTCGAAAATTCCTTTTCCGCTTACGCCATCCCAGGCTCACGTACGATAAACCCAGCGCTCCTTCGACCCTATCCGCCAAAGGTCGGATTACGGCTAAGTCCGCCAAGACCCACCCCGATTAGCAAGGGCATCACTGCTCAAAGGCTCAGGCGAGCCATAAACCATAAGGGTTTTTAAGTTAGTATGTAGACACTAGCATGCGGATGAAGCCGAGCGGTCCCACCGACTCAGAGATATCCGCCGCCCACATAAGGCGGCGATGACCCAAGCCGCCTGCCGGGCCTACCCCCACTCAGACCGAATAGCGGTGGCTCACAAGACCCGTCAAATCGCCCTATGTGACTGCGGATGGGTGCGATTGTCCGGGACCAGCAATTTATTGAGGGCATTTAGATAGGCCTTGGCCGAGGCCAGCACGATATCAGTGTCCGCCCCGTGACCGTTGACAATACGACCCTCGCGCTCCAAGCGCACGGTCACTTCGCCTTGGGCATCAGTCCCACTGGTGATGGCGTTCACAGCATAAAGCGATAAAGATGCCCCGCTTGCGACAACGGCCTCGATGGCCCGAAACGCGGCGTCAACGGGGCCACCCCCATGAGCCTCCGCGGCCTGTTCGCGACCATCCCAGGTAAGACGAATGCGCGCATGCGGCTTGGTGCCCGTCCCTGATGCCACCTCGAGACTCGTGAGCTTGACCGACTCCACCGCCAAAATCGCTCCTTCGCTTACCAAAGCCTGTAGATCTTCGTCAAAGATCTCGTGCTTCTTGTCGGCCAACTCCTTAAAACGCTCAAACGCCTGATTCAAGGCGGCATCGTCCTTCAAGGTGACGCCGATCTCCGCTAGGCGCGCACGAAAGGCATTACGTCCGGAGTGCTTACCCAATACCATGCGATTGGCGGACCAACCGACATCTTCGGCGCGCATGATTTCATAAGTCTCACGATTTTTGATAACGCCATCCTGGTGGATACCGGCTTCGTGCGCAAAGGCGTTCGCCCCGACGATGGCCTTGTTAGGTTGTACCGCAAAGCCCGTGATGGTCGAAACCAAGCGGCTCGCCGCCACGATATGGGCCGTTTGAATACTGGTGTCGCAGGCAAACACATCGCGCCTTGTACGCACCGCCATCACAATCTCCTCAAGAGCGGCATTGCCAGCCCGCTCGCCTAGGCCATTGATCGTGCACTCCACTTGTCGGGCGCCCTGTAAAACCGCGGCCAAGGAATTGGCCACCGCAAGACCTAGGTCGTTATGGCAGTGCACCGAGAAAATCGCCTTGTCCGCGTTCGGAACGCGATTCATGAGCGAGGCGACAAGCTGTCCGAATTGCGCCGGTACGCTATAACCCACGGTGTCTGGGATATTGACCGTGCGCGCGCCGGCCGCGATCACGGCCTCCATGACCCGGCACAAAAAATCGGGGTCGGAGCGTCCCGCGTCCTCCGCGGAAAATTCCACGTCGTCGGTAAATTTCCGGGCGTACTGCACCGCCTTGACCGCATTCGCCAATACGTCATCCGCGTTCATGCGCAATTTGGCGCGCATATGGATAGGAGATGTGGCGATAAAGGTGTGAATCCGAGCCGCCTTTGCCGGCTTTAAGGCCTCGGCGGCCCGATCGATGTCCTTAGTCAAGGCCCGCGCCAAGCCGCAGACCCGACTCTCGGTAATCGCCTCGGCCACCGCCTTGACCGCCTTGAAATCATCGGGGCTTGCGATCGGGAAACCGGCCTCGATGACGTCCACGCGTAAACGCTCCAGGGCGCGGGCGATGCGCACCTTTTCTTCGCAGGTCATGGATGCCCCGGGGCTCTGCTCCCCATCGCGTAAGGTGGTATCAAACACCAACAGTTGATCGCTCATTTCGCCCTCACTCACCTGATGCGAAGAAAATAGGGATTTTCTACCAAGGAATCGCCGGACTCTAGCCAAAATCCCCAACAAAGTCTACGAACAAGAATAGCCGCTCTTGGTTCCCGTGGCGGCAAGGCCTTGGGCCCAATCGCGCTCCGCGAAACGGGCTGGACGCCGACTGTGGACTGGCAAGCCCCGGCGTCCTTATGTGGGCCCCGAGCTCGGAACGGACGTCCCGGATCCAGGCTCTCTCCGGGAAACGCCCCGTCCCTTGACCAAATCCTGGCGTTCGGCCTAATGTGAGGAGCACGAGTCGGCTTGAGAACCCCCAAACCCTAAGGCGGACCTGTCCCATGACCAGTCGTGAGTCCCAACACGTATTGCGGATTTTTGAGGAACGACTGCTGAATCGGGTCGACGATGAGTCGGAACCGGGGTTGGCGGCGCTTATCGCAGACGACTTCTTCGAGGTCTGTAGCTCAGGTCGCCTCTATGACCGCACCGAGGCCTTGGCCCGGATGGCTCGCGACACGAAGCCACACTTGACCCTGACCGACCTTCAAATTCGCTTTCTCGCCCCGGACGTGGCCTTGCTCGTCTACCTTCTGGTCATGACGAAGGACCAGGAAGACGCCCCCGTCTCTTCGTGGCGCAGTTCGCTTTGGAAATCCCAACACGGACGCTGGCAGATCCACTTTCATCAAGCAACGCCGGCGCCCGACCTCGAGAAATACATCTCGCCTTTCCTGCCTTAGCGCCGAGAAAAGCCCCGTCTATGAGACGGCGCGGCCTCGGCTCAGCTGAGGCGGACGGCCTGCTGCCCTACGAATGGCCATGCGGCCGAGAGGGATTGTCGACCATATCCTCGGTCCTATGTCTTGCGAGCGACCGGCGGTAGCGGCGAACCAAAGAGTTGATGGGCCCCGACAGGGCATAGCAGAAGAACAGCCCAAACAACACCCGCGCCGGATCAAGCGAGATCAACACGAAGGTGAGAACGATGGCCAGCACCGCGATAAAAGGGACTCGGCCTTTGAGATCGATATGCTTAAAGCTGTGGTAACGGATATTGCTGACCATGGCAGCCCCGATCAGCACCGTGATGACGAGCCCCACCACCCGCAGCCAGAGGGCTGGCGGCCCGTAACTCTGCATCACCCACACAAGCCCGGTCACAACCGCGGCCGCAGCCGGGCTTGGCAAGCCATGGAAGGACAATCGCCGATCAGAGGGGGTCTCGATATTAAAGCGCGCCAAGCGCAGAGCGGCCGCCGCCGAATAGACAAACGCCGCAAGCCAGCCCAGTTTCCCAAGACCCGACAAGCCCCACTCGTAGACCACCAGGGCCGGCGCCAAGCCGAAAGAGACCATGTCCGACAGGCTATCGTACTGAGCCCCGAAATCGCTTTCGGTATGGGTCCAACGCGCCACCCGGCCATCAAGCCCATCCATAATCATGGCAATGAACACGGCGACCGCGGCATGCCAGAACTGTCCCTTCATGGCCTGTACGATGGCGTAAAAGCCCGCAAACAGGGCCGCCGTCGTAAAGAGATTCGGCAAGATGTAAATGCCTTTACGTTTATCGTCCATTATTCTTTCCTTAAAACCCCTATCGGGGTACCGTCTTGGCCACGGCTCCGGGCTCTAAACGCGCCAGAAGCTGCGATCCGGCCTTCACCTTGTCGCCTAAACTGACCTCGGCATGAGACCCGAGAGGCAGATACACATCAACCCGCGAACCAAAGCGGATAAAGCCATAGCGATCTCCGGGACCTACTGTCTCACCTTCGGCGATGTAACACAAAATACGCCGAGCGATGAGCCCTGCAACCTGCACTACGACAACATCGCTCCCATCCGGGGTCGTGATCCACAAGGCGTTGCGCTCGTTATCCGATGAGGCTTTATCAAGCGAGGCGTTGAAAAAGCGCCCTGGGCTATACCAGCGGCGGCGCACGCGACCGCCGACGGGCAGGCGATTGGAGTGCACATTAAAGACATTCATAAAGATACTCACCCTGACCGCGCGACGGTTGAGGTAAGGATCTTCGACGGGACCCAAGGCAATAACCCGGCCGTCCGCTGGGCACAGCACGGCATTGGGACCGCCCGCCAATACCCGCCGCGGATCACGAAAAAACTGCAGCACAAAAACCGCCACCACCCAAAGCGGGGCTGCGATAAGCCACCCGAGCCATGCAGTCACAAAAATAGCCGCTGCGATGACGAATGCGATGTGACCCCAGCCTTCACGCGCCAGAAGCGGCGCGCGCGAAGGCGTGCCGCTTCCCTGCTCCACCAAGGGCGTACTCAATTCTTTTCTTTGTCCACGATTTTATTGGCCTTGATCCAAGGCATCATGCCTCGTAGCTTTTCGCCGACCTCTTCGATCGGATGGCGAGCCGCCTTGGCGCGCAACTCCGGGAAGCGCTTCCCGCCGGTCTCGTTTTCGGCTACCCATTCGCGCGCGAAGGCACCGGACTGGATCTCGCCCAGAATGCGCTTCATCTCGGCCTTTGTCGCCTCGTTCACGACCCGAGGACCACGGGTCAGATCCCCGTATTCCGCGGTGTTGGAGATCGAGTAACGCATGTTGGCTATCCCGCCTTCGTACATGAGGTCCACGATCAACTTCAATTCATGCAGACACTCGAAATACGCCATCTCCGGCGCATAACCCGCCTCGGTCAGGGTTTCAAACCCGGCCTGAACCAAGGCCGTCACCCCGCCGCACAAAACCGCCTGCTCACCAAAAAGATCGGTTTCGGTTTCTTCCTTGAAGGTCGTCGCGATAACGCCAGCGCGCGCGCCGCCGATCGCCGCGGCATAAGACAGCGCCAACTTCTGCCCCTGACCGGAGGCATCCTGACTCACGGCGATAAGGCAAGGAACCCCACCCTTCTGGGTAAACGTGGAACGAACGAGGTGACCGGGGCCCTTCGGGGCGATCATGATGACGTCCATGTCGGGACGCGGCTTGATGCGTCCGAAATGGATGCTAAAGCCATGCGCGAACGCCAAGGCCACACCCTTCTTCAGGTGCGGCTCCATCTTCTGGTAGATCCCGGCCTGCAACTCGTCGGGGGCTAGAATCATCACGACGTCCGCGTCCTTGACCGCCTCCTCCACCGACTTCACGGAAAGACCGGCGCGCTCAGCCTTCACAGCCGAGGCCGATCCGGACCGCAAGCCTACCACCACATTGACGCCCGACTCTTTCAGATTGTTCGCATGCGCATGTCCTTGCGACCCATATCCGATAATCGCAACCTTCTTTTTGCGAATAAGTTCGATATCGGCATCTTTATCATAGAAGACTTGCATGCAATTTCCTCGCCCTAGACTGATGGGTCGTTTGAGTTGAGACACGATGAACGGTCGTCCGGAACACAGCTGGCATTGCCGCGTGCAATACCTATCACCCCGGAACGGACGACCTCCAAAATCCGACGCGGATGGATGACAGAAATAAAGGCGTCAAGTTTACTCCCGTCTCCGGTCAATTCGATAGTATAAGCCCGCTCGGTCACGTCGATAATGCGTCCCCGAAAGATATCCGACAGACGCTTGATTTCGTCCCGCTCGCCGCCTTCCGCGCATACCTTGATAAGCAACATCTCACGCTCTATGCGCTTATTTTCGGTGAGATCGACGAGCTTGACCACGTCGACTAGCTTGTTCAGCTGCTTACGGATCTGGTCGACCACATCCTCGGACCCGCTCGTCACAAGCGTCATGCGCGAAAGGCTCGGGTCCTCGGTGGGCGCGACCGTGAGCGAGGCGATATTATAGCCCCGTGCGGAGAACAACCCAGCGACCCGCGACAGGGCGCCGGCCTCGTTTTCCAACAGAATCGAGATAATATGGCGCATCAGGCCAATTCGCGATCTGTCGCCAGATGCATCTCGTGATGGCCGGCACCGGCCGCAATCATGGGATAGACGTTTTCCGTTTGATCGGTAATGAAATCCAGGAACACCAGACGATCGCGCTGCCCTAAGGCCTCTTTCAGGGCCGCCTCTACATCGTGTGGCTTATCGACCCGCAGGCCCGCGTGGCCATAGCTCTCCGCCAACTTCACGAAATCCGGCAAGGCCTCGAGGTAGGAGTGCGAATAGCGGCTCTGGTAAAAGAATTCCTGCCACTGCCGAACCATACCCATATAGCGGTTATTCAAGTTGATGATCTTGATCGGCAGATCGTACTGCTTGCAGGTCGACAGCTCCTGAATACACATCTGGATACTGGCCTCGCCGGTGACGCAGGCCACGGTATCCTGCGGATGGGCGAGCTGCACCCCGATCGCCGCCGGCAGACCAAAGCCCATCGTGCCAAGCCCCCCGGAATTGATCCAGCGCCGTGGCCGGTCAAATTTATAGAACTGCGCGGCCCACATCTGATGCTGGCCCACGTCCGAGGTTACGAACGCATCGCCCTTGGTCAGGCGATAGAGCGTCTCTAGAACGAACTGGGGCTTGATCACCTCGGTGTTGGCCCGGTCGTATTCAAGACAGTGGCGCCCCCGCCACTCGTCGATCGTATGCCACCAAGCCTTCAAGGCCGGGGCATCGAGTCGGCGGCCTGACGCCGTCAAAGCGGTCAGCAGCTCGCGCATCACAAGGCGCGCATCTCCGATAACCGCGATCTCGACCGCCACATTCTTTTGAATGGACGCGGGATCGATGTCGATATGAATGATCCGCGCGTTCGGACAGAACTTGTCTAGGTCGCCGGTCACCCGGTCGTCGAACCGCGCGCCAACCGCGAGCAGTACATCGCACTCATGCATGGCCATATTGGCCTCATACGTTCCGTGCATGCCCAGCATGCCCACAAACAAGGGATCGGTGGCGGCGAAGGCCCCCAGGCCCATGAGAGTGTTGGTGCAGGGCGCGCCCAACCAGCGCACGAGTTCGGTGAGCTCGGATGAGGCGTTCCCTAGGATTACGCCCCCGCCGGCATAGATCATGGGACGCTTCGCCGTAAGCAAAAGCTCGGCCGCTTTGCGGATGGCCGCGGGGTCGCCGTCCGTGACCGGCCTATACGAACGCAGGCTCGGATCTTGCGGAAAGACATAGTCGGTCTTATGCGCCGTGATGTCTTTCGGGATATCAACGACCACGGGCCCCGGACGACCCGTGGTCGCGACATGAAAGGCCTTGCGCATAATTATGGCGAGGTCCCGCACATCCTTCACCATGAAGTTATGCTTGACGCAGGGTCTTGTGATCCCGATGGCATCGACCTCCTGGAAGGCGTCATCGCCGATCAGATGGGTCATCACTTGGCCGGTGAAGACGACCAGCGGAATCGAATCCATGTAAGCGGTGGCGATACCGGTCACGGCATTGGTAGCGCCCGGACCGGACGTCACGAGTACAACGCCGGGCTTGCCGGTGGAACGTGCATAGCCATCGGCGGCGTGGGTCGCCCCTTGTTCGTGGCGAACCAGGATATGCTTGACCTCTTCTTGCTTATAAAGGGCATCATAAATATGCAAAACGGCGCCCCCCGGATAACCAAAGAGGTACTCAACGCCTTCGTCCCGAAGGCACCGAACGAAGATCTCCGCACCCGTGAGTTCCAAAACATCACCCCGCAATCTTCAATAGGTCTGATTCGAACCCCTGATTTTCGGATAAGGGGGGCTGGGGGTCAAGGCCCAGGGGCAGAAAGACCCCTGGAGCCTGCGGCGAAGCCTCTAGGCCCGCCGCCACACCGTCCCATCAGGCGTGTCCTCCAGCACCACCCCGCGGCCTTTCAGCTGGTCTCGTAAGGCGTCCGACCGCGCCCATTCGCGTAGCCGGCGGGCCTCATTGCGCTCGGCAATCAGGGCCTCGATCTCGTGATGATCGCCACCCCTTTGCAAAAACGCGAGCGGCGGACGCGACAAAAGGCCGAGCGTCCCGGCCAGCTCACGCAACAAAGCCGCCGCGCGCGCGGCCTGGTCCCGATCGCCCTGCAGGCGCCCGCGCTGAATCGCGTGACTGAGATCAAACAGCACCGCCAAGGCCCCGGGGGTATTGAAATCGTCGTCCATGGCAGCCTGGAACCGGTCTCGATACCCGCCTTCGTCTCCCGCCGGCACGGCCGGTAGATCCTCTAGACTACGATAAAGGCGGGTCAAGGCCTCATGGCACTGATTCAAGGCCTCGGGATCATAATTGAGGGGGCTTCGGTAATGGCTCGCCAACAGGAAATAGCGGAGCACCTCGCCATCGTAGGTCGCCAGCAATTCCCGCAGGCTCAAGAAGTTCCCCAAGGACTTCGCCATCTTCTCGCCGTTTATGCGCACAAAGCCGTTATGCATCCAAACGTTGGCGAAAGCCGTACCCGTTGCGGCCTCGCTCTGAGCGATCTCGTTTTCGTGATGCGGAAAGGTCAGATCCAGGCCACCCCCGTGGATATCGAAGTGGTCCCCGAGGCAATGGGTCGCCATGGCCGAACACTCGATATGCCAGCCCGGGCGCCCGGGGCCGAAGACTGACGGCCACGAGGGCTCTTCGGGACGGGCGGATTTCCACAAGACAAAGTCCAGGGGGTCATCCTTGGCCTCATCCGCCTCCACCCGGGCGCCGACCTTGAGATCATCCAGGCTCCGGCCAGAGAGCTGCCCGTAGCGGGGAAACCGCCGCACGCGATAATAGACATCGCCGTTTTTGCCCTGATAGGCATAGCCCTTCGCGACCAAGGTCGCGATCATGGCCGTGATCTCATCGATATGATGGGTGGCACGGGGATCGTGATCGGGCGGCGCCACCAAAAGCGCCGCCGCATCTTCCTGCATCGCGGCAATATAGTGCTCGGTAAGAGCAGTCAGGGTCTCCCCGCGATCGCGGGCCCGCGCGATGATCTTATCATCGATGTCGGTGATGTTCTGGACGTAAGTGACCCGATAACCTCGGCTACGCAGATAACGCACGACCATATCGAAAACCACGAACACGCGGCCATGGCCCAAATGGCAATGGTCGTAAACGGTCATCCCGCAGACATAAAGACGGACATGGCCCGCCTCGATCGGCGAGAAAACCTCCTTCGACCGCGTTAAGGTATTATAAATTTTGAGCATGGGACGTTCCAAACCGCGCTAAGCGCCGCACAAGGACATGGTGCGGCATAAGCCCTAAAAGATCCTTCAGTTCCGGCCCGGCGAGACGGCCTGTCAGAGCGGCACGCAAGGCATGGAACAACATTTTACCGGAAAACCCGAGGGCCTTGAGACCCGGCGCCAAGTCCGCGGCCCCCCGACCCTCGGCCAAGAGCGCGAGCGCCTGATCAAAAAGCCTCACATCGGCGCGCGCCACGGCCTGCTCGGCCTCGGCGGTAAGGGTCTCATTCTCCCCATACAGGATCTCGGCCCACAACACGAATTCCTGGGGAAAGAGGCTATTGGCCCGCACCGTCTCGGCAAAACGGATACGATCGGCGATCGGGACCTGGCTCGGAACCCAGGGGAGAAGCGTGGCAAGCGGCACATGCGCCATCGCCAGACGCTGCCAATGCAGCAACTGCTGGCGGTCATAACGCGCGGGGGCATGTCCGATGCGGGTCGGATCAAACGCCGCGGCGAGATCCGGGAGAGTCAAGAGCGCATCGCTTGCCACCACCGCCCCAAGCCGGGCCAGATAGTTCACGATCGCTTCCGGTAAAAAGCCCTCGGCGCGTAGACCGTCTATGCTCTGCGCCCCGTCCCGTTTAGAAAGCGGGACGCCGGTGTCGCTCAAGATCAAGGGCAAATGGCCATAGCGAGGCACCGGGAGATCAAGGGCCTTCAAGATCAGAATCTGGCGCGCGGTATTGGACAGGTGATCCTCGCCGCGTAACACCCAGGTGACGCCCGATAAGGCATCATCCAGGGCGTTCGTGAAAAAAAACATGGGCTCGCCGTTCGCCCGACGCACCACAAAATCGCCCAAGAGATCGCTGGCCACGACCTGTGGTCCACGCACCGTATCCTCGAAACGCAACTCCTCGTGGGGCGGCACCCGAAAACGCCATACCGCGCTCTCTCCCCGGGCAAGGCGCTCTTGGGCCTCGGTGGGATCGAGCGTGGCGCAGCGTCCCGAATAACGTGGGGGCCGCCCCTGCGCCTGGGCCTGGGCCCGATCGAGGGCGAGAGCGGCCTGCGAGCAAAAGCAGGGGTAGGCCCGATGGGCGGCCTGCAGCCTCCCGATATAATCGTCGTAAATGGCGGTGCGGGCGGACTGATAAAGAATAGCGGACCGGTCTATAAAGGCGTCAAAACCCAGCCAATCGAGATCGCGAAGAGCAGCCTCCACAAAGCGGGGAGCGACGCGCGCCCGGTCCGTATCCTCGATGCGAAGCAAGAATCGGCCGTCCGGCAGGGCCGCCAATAGGCTAAAAAGAGCGGTGCGCACGTTACCCACATGGAGCATGCCACTCGGGCTCGGCGCAAAACGGGTGGTAGGGGGGCTCATAGGCCCTATGATAGCGCGTCATTGCCCTCGCGTCCCAAGTCGGCGACAATGCGGCGAACTTCTCAGAGGATTCCTTAAATGGTGCATCTTGAAACCAATCAGGGAGTGATCGTCCTTGATCTCAACGCCGAAAAGGCCCCCAAAACCGTTGCCAACTTCTTGGCCTATGCCCGTGAGGGTTTTTACACGAATACCATCTTTCACCGCGTCATCGACGGCTTCATGATCCAAGGCGGGGGGTTCGAGGCGAACTTGAAGCAAAAGACCACGCGCGCGCCCATCGACAACGAGGCCAACAACGGGCTGCGCAACAGTCGCGGGACCATCGCCATGGCGCGCACCAGCGACCCGCATTCGGCGACCAGCCAATTCTTTATCAACGTGGCAGACAATGATTTCTTAAACTTCACCGCCCCGACCCCCACCGGCTGGGGATACTGCGTATTTGGCCAAGTGACCGAGGGGATGGATGTCATCGACGCCATTCGCGGCACAGCGACGACCAGCCGCAGCGGCTACCAGGACGTGCCCGTAAACGATGTCGTCATCTTAAGCGTGCGTGTCGACTAGGTGCCGCAAGCCTTTATCGCCGACCTCCACCTGACCGCCGAGCGTCCCGACGCGATCGCGCTGTTCCAGGAGTTTTTGAGCTACGCCCAAAAACAGGTCGATACCCTCTATATCCTCGGGGATCTTTTTGAGTATTGGGTGGGCGACGATGGCGCCGAGGAGCCGGAATTCGCGCCGGTGATCTCGGCTTTGTGTCGGGCCACGGACAGTGGCCTCACCATCAATGTCATGCACGGAAACCGCGACTTCCTGCTCGGTTCCGGCTTCACGAAGGCGACTGGCTGCCGACTTTTGGAAGACCCCTGCCGCGTCTCGCTGTATGGCATTCCCACGGTCTTAAGCCATGGCGACGCCCTATGCACGGACGATCACGAATACCTCGCCCTGCGGGCGCAATTCCGCGATCCCGCATGGCAAAACCAGATCTTAGGTCGACCATTACCGGAGCGGGTGGCCATGGCGCGCGCGCTGCGCCGGGAAAGCGGTCGCGCGACCTTCGCGAAAGACGCCGCCATTCTTGACGTGAATCCCGGCGCGGTCGCAGAACTCCTGCGGCAACAGAACGCCCGGCGCTTGATTCACGGCCATACCCATAGGCCGGGGCAATATCCACAAGAGAGCGAGGACGGCCTCATCACACGGATCGTGGTGGGCGATTGGTACGAAGGCTCGAGCGTACTGATCGTAGGCGACGCCGGCCTTAAGTTAGCCGCCGTGACGGACTTCCCCGGGGCTATAACGGACGTAATGAGCGGGCAGCACGAATAATCCCGCCTTGACCGCCACGTCCTTCTTCACCGCCACCAACACCTTCTGATTCTGGTCGGCATCGGTCATGCGCACCGGAAAGCCATACGCGTATTCGCGGCCCGGATCGAAAACGTTGTCCTCGAGGTCGCATGGGGTCTCGATCCCCGCCGGCGTATTCTGCGCCGTTACCGCCTGCTCGCCGGCCAAGGTGTCGGCATAGGCCGTGAGCGCGCGGGCGACATGGGGCAGCAGGTGCTTGCTGGCCGCAATGCTGTAGCACTGCTGGCCATCGGTAAACAGCCGATAGTGGATCACAGTGTGTCCCTGAAAACGCCCCTTACGCTTACCGATCGTCACGGTGTTTGTGATCGTGGCAGGCTTTTGCAGGGTGATCGGGTGACTGCGGATCACGAGGATCGTCCGGTCGGACGCATCGACGCTGTAAATCACCCCTTCCTTGCGATTAAAGAGGATGTAATTACCGGCCCCCGTGTCGGGATCGATGCGTACGTAGTGGCGATTAACGATCACGCGCGTCGGAAACGCGGGGCCGCCGAGTTCGCGCTCCTTCATAAAGAGAATCGTGGCGTGGGGCGTGCTCTTCGCGCAAGACGCCAGCAGGAAAAGGGCAAGGACGACGCCCCCGCGTCTTAGGATGGCGTGTACACGACCTCCGCTCTCTCTCATGACCGACACACCTCGCCTTAAGCTAACGCCGCGACAGCGGCAAATCCCCGCTGCAAATCGGCTATGACATCACCCACATCTTCCAATCCAATCGAGAGTCGGATGAGTCCATCCAGAACACCCCCCGCTCGCCGCACCTCCGGCGTCAGTCGACCGTGGGTCGTCGTCGCAGGATGCGTGATCGTACTCTTGGTATCGCCAAGATTAGCAGTAAGCGACAGAAGGCGACAGGCATTCACGAAGGCGAACGCCTCCTGACTGCCCCCGGGCACTGTAAACGCCACGACTCCGCCGCCCGCCGACTGCTGGACGCGCGCCAAGGCGTATTGCGGGTGGGTGGGCAAATACGGGTAATAGACCGCCTCGACCTTAGTGTGTTCGGCAAGCCAGCCGGCCACGGTCAAGGCGTTCTGGCTATGCGCCTTGATGCGCAAAGACAAGGTCTCAAGGCCCTTTAGGAACACCCAGGCGTTGAAAGGGCTCATGACCGGTCCCGCGGTGCGCACAAACGGGAAAATCTCCCCGCTTATCACGCTATCCCGACCGAGTATGGCCCCGCCCAAACCGCGCCCCTGGCCATCGATATATTTGGTCGCGGAATGGACCACGATATCGGCCCCCAAGGACAGCGGCTGCTGCAATATCGGGGTACAAAAGCTGTTGTCTACCACGAGCTTCGCGTCATGGCGGTGGGCGACATCGGCCAAGGCCACGAGATCGCCGAGCACGCTCAAGGGGTTGGATGGGGTCTCGAGAAACAAAAGACGCGTAGACTGGGTACAGGCGCGCTCCCAGGCCTCGACATCGTCCAGCGCCACAAAAGTGGTCGTGACGCCGAACCGCGCCAGCATCTGAAACAAAGCGACGGTCGGGCCAAAGAGGCTCTGCGAGGCCACGATATGGTCGCCGGCCTTCAAAAGACCCATGCACACCGAAAGAATGGCGGCCATACCGGACGCCGTCGCCAGACCCCGCTCGGCGCCCTCGAGGGCCGCCAAACGCTCCTCGAAGATGCGCACCGTGGGATTGCCGGTGCGGGAATAGATATTGCCCTGGGCGCGACCCGCAAACCGCTCGGCGGCCTGGGTGGCATCGTCAAAGACGTAACTGGACGTCAAAAACAAGGGTTCGCTGTGCTCGCCCTCTTCGGTACGGTGATGTCCCGCACGGATAGCCAGAGTCTCCCTCTTCGCCTCAATGTCATCGGCCATCGGCCATTCCTTCTAATAATAGGTATGCAGTTCGGTCGATACGAGATCGTTGGTCGTACTGGCACACTTCGCGACATCGCTACGAATACGCTCGAGATGGTCAAGATACTCTTTATGCACGGTGCCGGTCACATAGACCCCGTCAAAACACGAGGTATCAAACTCGGTGACCCGGGGATTGCCTTCGCGCGCGGCCTCGATCAGATCATCAAGGTCCTGATAAATCACGCGATCGGCACCGATCTCGGACGCTACCTGTTCGACCGTACGGCCGGTCGCTATCAATTCGTGCGTCGAGGGCATGTCGATGCCGTAGACGTTCGGATAGCGAATGGGCGGCGCGGCCGACGCGAAATACACCTTCGCGGCCCCCGCTTCGCGCGCCATTTGAATGATCTGCATGGATGTCGTGCCGCGCACGATAGAGTCGTCCACCAACATCACGTTCTTGCCACGGAATTCGAGATCGATCGCGTTCAGCTTCTGGCGCACCGATCTTTTGCGCTGCGCTTGGCCGGGCATGATAAAGGTCCGTCCGATATAGCGATTTTTAATGAATCCCTCGCGGTATTTGACCTCGAGCTCTTTGGCCATCTCGAGTGCCGCGGCGCGACTCGTGTCAGGAATCGGGATAATGACGTCGATATCGTGATCCGGCCACTCGCGCAATAATTTACGGGCCAGTCGCTCACCCATGCGCAGGCGCGCCTTATAGACACTGATGCCGTCGATTATGGAATCGGGTCTGGCCATGTAGACGTGTTCGAAAATACAGGGTGAAGGACGCGGATTCTCCGCGCACTGCTTGGCGTAGAGATTCCCCGCCATATCGATAAAAAGCGCCTCTCCGGCCTGCAGGTCGCGCACGAGCTTGTAGCCCAAGACATCCAAGGCCACGCTTTCCGAGGCAATCATGTGTTCTGGACCTTGGTCGGTATCGCGGCGCCCGTAGACGATCGGCCGAATCCCGCACGGGTCGCGGAAGCCGACGATACCAAAGCCCGATATCATGATGACCGCGGCGTACGCCCCTTGGCAGCGCCTATGTACCGCCGCCACCGCCCGAAAAATATGGTCCGGCGTAAGACGAATCCCAGCCACCTCATGAAGCTCGTGGGCAAAAATATTGAGCAGCACCTCGGAATCCGAGTCGGTATTGATATGACGCTGATCCTCGCGAAACAGCTCGTCCCGCAATTCCGCGGCATTGGTCAAATTGCCGTTGTGGGCGATCGCCAGGCCGAAGGGCGAGTTCACATAAAACGGCTGCGCCTCGGCAGACGAGGCACAACCCGCGGTCGGATACCGGACATGGCCGATCCCCATGGTGCCGCGCAGCGCCAGCATATGGTTGGCCTGGAATACGTCCCGCACAAGCCCGTTGTCCTTACGCAGATAGACGCGGTTGCCATCGCTCGTGATAATGCCGGCCGCATCCTGGCCGCGGTGCTGAAGGACAGTCAGTCCGTCGTAAATCGCTTGATTGACAGGACTTTTTGCGAGAATACCGACTATTCCACACATGAGTGCGACTCCTTGGGGAGCGCTAAAAACGGCTCAGTTTAGCTATAGCGAAGATTACGAGCAACGTCAGCCGGTAACCAGTGCGCCACATACAGGGCGATATTCTGGAAATAGCCCACAAAAACCGAGGCATGCCACGTGCTGTACGTCGGAAACGGGGTCAAACCGGCGAGCAAGACCATTATGACCATGACCGCAGACCCCTTAACGAAGCCCACGAGCCCCCCCAGTATCCGGTCGGCGGCTTGGGAGCCGCTTTTCAGCCAGATCTTGCGGGTAAAGTGGCTTGCAATCGCCATGGTGACAAAGGTGACAAAAAAGAGCACAAAGAAAACAAGCACGGAGCGAAGATCCGCATCCTGAACGTGGCCTACAAACCATCCGGTGAAGTCACCGGAAAAAAACCAGGCCACCGCAAAACTGACAACCCACGTCAAAATAGATAAAAACTCGGCAATGAAGCCGCGCAAGACACCGACCAAAACGAACAGACCAACCACCGCGACTATCGCCACATCGAGCCAATTCATCTTGCCCCCGCTGCCATACGAATTAAAAACCCACGAATCTTGTCACGACGGGCCACCGCCGCCCTGGCCGTAAGCGCCTCGGCGCGCCGGTAAGGCCCGACGATCACGACCACGCCGTGGCCGCTCGCAAGCTGTGCGAGCTTCACATGCGCCGGAAAACCCTGGGCATGCAAATGGCGGCGGAAGCTTAGCGCATCGCTGGCGTTGACGTAGGCCCCCACCTGGACGTACCACCCGCCCTTCTGGGGTCTAGGCGCGACCAAAGGCTTACTCAGTAAGCCTTTGGTCGTCGCGGCGCCCGACACCGCAGGTGCCGGTGGCTTAGCCGCAGCGGCCATGGCGCCCCCTGCGGCCGACTTTACCGATAAAACCGGGGCCGCTGTCGACATTGACACCGGTCCCTTGCCTCGACTCTTTGGCTGGCCCTGAACCCAGTGGGTCGTCAGGGTATGGTCCGTCCGCCTAATCGTCAGCACGTCCTGGCCTTTCATACGGGACGGTGGCCGCCGCAAAAGGATCGGTAGAATCACAACCGCCAGCACCACCAGAATGACCGCGCCGATCACCCTCTGCCGTGGATCAAATGGCTTTTCCTCCACCACCCGCCCCCTCGCCCGCCTCAGCCTCAAGTATAGCACCGACTGTCTTGAAGGACCCAAAAACTACGATCCTATCATCCGCCAAAGCCGCCGCTCGCGCGGCCCGAAAAGCGCTCACCGGGTCTTGATAAACGCCGCGCGCCTGGCGCTGAAACAAGGCGAGCTGCGCGGCCAGATAAGCGCCATCGGCCCCGCGCGGATCGGTGAGCGTCGCCACAAACCAATCGTCACACGAATCTAAGAGGGCCCGGAAGACACCGGCGATCGGTTTGTCCTTGAACATGCCGACCACCGCGAGCGTCCGGCCCACGACTGGTTGCTCCTTCAGGGCTTGGGCGAGGGTCACGGCCGCCTCCTCATTATGGGCCACATCGAGGATAACCCGCGGGCTTCCGGGCAGGCTTTGGAAACGCGCCGCCAGGCGCACGTCTTGGAGGCCCTGGCGCACGGCCCCGGCACTGACCGGTAGCGCCGTCAAGAGATCGATAGCACTCAGCGCACATGCGGCGTTGTCCAGCTGGTAGCTCCCGCGAAGCGCCGGATAAGGGAGATCGCGGGACCCTCTTACGCCGGTGTAGCGCCACTGGTAATGGTCGGCCGTGTACCAAAAATCCCGGTTGGCGACCACCGGTAGGGCGCCTTTGGCGATTGCTTCGCCGAGCACGCTCTTCGACACATCAAAACCGATCACCGCCGGGCGTCCCCCGCGAAAAACCCCGGCCTTCTCCCGCCCGATCGTCTCGCGGTCGGGACCCAACCAGTCTTGATGGTCGGTGCCCACCGACACCACGATCGACACTGCGGCATCGATGATGTTGACCGCATCGAGCCGGCCGCCGAGACCGACCTCCAGAATCACCACGTCCGGCGCCGCCTGGGCAAACAACACCAGCGCGACCAGGGTTCCAAACTCGAAATAGGTCAGGGACACGTCGGCGCGGGCGGCCTCGACTAGGGTAAAGGCCGCGCACAGATCCTCGTCTTCCACCTCGCGCCCGCAGATGCGCACGCGTTCGTTATAGCGCACCAAATGCGGGGAGAAATACGCCCCGGTCTTATAGCCGGCCGCAAGGTAAATCGCCTCCAAAAAAGCGGTGGTCGAGCCCTTCCCGTTGGTTCCCGCGACCGTAATGGCAGGACAAGGGAGCGGGGGCAGGCGCGCATAGACGGCGCGCAGTCGATCGAGACCGAGCTCGATCTCGCGCGCATGCAGGCGCTCGACATAAGCCAACCACTCTCTGAGATTCGTCGGGCTCAGGCTTCTTTGGGTAGGGCGCAAGGGGTGTTGGGGGTAACCGGCCTGTTTAACATTATCGACAACAAGCGGGCGATGGTAGCGCGCAATTTATGACGATGGACGATCATATCGAGGGCGCCGTGATCAAGCAGAAACTCCGATCGCTGAAAGCCCTCGGGCAGGGTCTCGCGAACCGTCTGCTCAATCACCCGGGGGCCGGCGAAACCGATCAGCGCCTTGGGCTCGGCTATGACCACGTCACCCAACATCGCAAAGCTTGCCGAAACGCCGCCCATGGTCGGGTCTGTGAGCACAGAAATGAAGGGCAGGGATTCGTCGGCCATGCGCGCCAGGGCGGCACTGGTCTTCGCCATCTGCATGAGCGAGGTGAGACCCTCCTGCATCCGCGCCCCACCGCTTGCGGCAAAACAGACAAACGGTAAGCGTTCACTAAGACAGATATCGACACCCCGCACAAAGCGCTCACCTACGACCGAACCCATAGAGCCGCCCATAAACCCGAATTCGAACGCAGCGGCCACCAAAGACAGTCCGTGGAGACGCCCCTTCGTGACCACCAAGGCCTCGGACTCGCCGGTCGCCTTATTGGCGTCGACCAGACGATCCTTGTAGCGCTTACTATCCTTGAATTTGAGAAAATCGACAGGCTCGAGATTAGCTCCGATTTCGACGCACTCCCCGGCATCAAGAAACGCCGCCAGGCGCTTGCGGGCGCAGATGCGCATATGGTGATCGCAACGGGGACATACGCTCACATTCTTCTCGATCTCGGCGTGGTAGAGGACGCTGCTGCACGCCGAACATTTACTCCACAGCCCTTCCGGGACCGCCTTCTTGACGATCCCGCGACTTTTGATCTTGGGCGGTAAAAGCTTATCGAACCAGTTCATACCGGGCTTGCCTCGCGCGTCGGGAGGGCGGAGCGCAGGCTGCGCACAAACGCCGCCGCGTTCCGTACCGCTTCATCCGGACCGGCCGCCTGAGCTATTCTTTCCACGATCGCGCTCCCCACAATGACGGCGTCCGCCACCTTCGCGAGCTGAGCGGCCGATTCGGCATCACGGATACCAAAACCGACCCCCACCGGGAGCCCCGTGACCGCGCGCACCGAGGCAATCTTGGCCTCGACCTCGCCTATGTCCAAATGTCCAGCCCCCGTGACGCCCTTTAAAGCCACATAATAGAGAAAACCCGAAGACGCTGCACTAATGCGCGCCATTCGATCCCTTGTCGTCGTGGGCGCGAGCAGGAAAATGGTATCAAGACCCACACCGCTTGCGGCGGCCCGCCAGACCTGCGCCTCTTCCGGGGGCAAATCCACCAAAATGACCCCGTCTACACCCGCCTCGCTACTTCGCCGGGCAAAAACATCGTAGCCCATGGTTTCGACCGGATTCACGTACCCCATGAGAATGACCGGCGTCGTCTCATCGTCGCGCCGGAAGTCCGCGACCATCTGCAAGACCGCCTGGGTCGTAACGCCTTGAGCCAAGGCCCGTTGATGGCCCATCTGGATCGCCGGGCCATCGGCCATCGGGTCAGAAAACGGCATACCCACCTCGAGGGCATCGGCCCCCGCCCGGACCAAGGCATGCATCAAGGGGGCGGTCACAGAAGCGGCCGGATCGCCTCCTGTGATAAACGGAATCAAGGCGCAGCGTCGGCCCTTTAGCTTCGAGAATACTGTCTTTAGCCGTGACACGACACTGTCCCCTCGTGGGCTGCTACCGTTTCGACATCTTTGTCGCCGCGACCCGAGAGATTGACCACAATCGCGGCCTTAGGCCCGAGCTTCACCGCGAGTTCCTCGGCATAGGCCAGCGCATGACTTGATTCCAGGGCCGGCAAGATCCCCTCGAGCCGAGTCAAACGATGAAAGGCCGCCAGAGCGGCCTTATCGTCGACCGCGACGTAGTGGGCTCGGCCGCTATCCTTAAGCCAAGCATGCTCCGGACCTACACCGGGATAATCAAGGCCCGCGGAAATAGAGTGGGTACCGGAAATCTGGCCATCGCCATCAAACATCAGATAGCTGCGCGTCCCATGGAGCACCCCGCGCCCGGCCCCGGTCGTCAAGGGGGCCGCGTGGCGTCCCGAATCGAGACCCGCCCCGGCCGCCTCGACCCCATACAGGGCAACACCCCGATCCTCCAAAAAGGCGTAAAAGAGCCCCATGGCATTGGAACCGCCCCCTACGCAGGCCACGAGCGCCTCGGGCAAGCGCCCTTCCTGTTCTAAGATCTGCGCGCGCGCCTCCCGTCCGATCACCGCCTGAAAGTCGCGCACCATCATCGGGTACGGATGAGGACCACTCACCGATCCTATGACATAAAAGGTGTCGTCCACGGTGGTCGCCCAATCGCGCATCGCCTCGTTCATGGCGTCCTTCAAGGTCCGCGAGCCGAGCGTCACGCTCACCACTTCGGCACCCAAAAGCCGCATGCGCCGCACGTTCGGGGCCTGACGCGCAATATCCTCGGCGCCCATGTAGATAGCGCAGGATAGCCCGAGTCGAGCGGCCACCGTCGCCGTCGCCACACCGTGCTGACCGGCCCCGGTCTCGGCGATGAGGCGCTTCTTGCCCATGCGCTTGGCGAGCAGGGCTTGTCCTATGGTGTTATTAACCTTGTGCGCGCCGGTATGATTCAGGTCCTCGCGCTTTAAATAAATGCGCGCCCCACCCACTTCGGCGCTCAGACGGCGCGCCCAATAGAGGGGCGAGGGGCGCCCGATGTAATCCTTAAAATCGGCGGCCAATTCCGCCTGAAAGGCCGGATCTCGGCGCGCGTTCTCATAGGCCTCGGTGAGGAGCGCCAGCGGACCCATCAGGGTCTCCGCGACAAATTGTCCCCCATACACCCCGAAATGGCCGCGTTCGTCCGGTTGGTCGTAACTCACGATACCTCCTGTACTCGGCGACAAAACCCTTGCATCCGCCCCCGATCCTTGATGCCGGGCGCACTCTCCACCCCACCGCTCACATCGACCGCGTAGGGGTGTACCGCGGTAATCGCCGCCTGGACATTATCGGCATCGAGCCCCCCCGCGAGGATCACGGGCTTACGAAGGGTGGGCGGTACCCGACCCCAATCAAATACCCTTCCGGTTCCGCCGGGGCGGTCCCTCTGGTAGGTGTCAAGCAACAGGCCTTGCGCCGTCTCATACCGGCGTTCGGCAGCAAGTAAGTCGACATCGTCGGTCATCCGTATGGCCTTAAGGTAAGGTAGACCATGCAAGGCACAGTCCTCGGGCGACTCCGCCCCGTGAAACTGCAGGCTCGTGGGCTGCACGTAATCCACGATCCTGGCGATCTCATCGGCTGGCGCATTCACAAATAGCGCCACGCTTGCCACAAACGGCGGGAGCGATGCCACAATGGCCCGCGCGATCTTGATATCCACGACTCGCGGACTCTGTCCGTAAAAAACGAGGCCGATGGCCTGCGCGCCCGCCGCCACCGCGCCTTCCGCATCGACTAAGCGGGTGATGCCACAAATTTTAACGCGTGTCGTCATAGAGGCGGCGAGTGTATCAGAGTAGGAAACGACCGCTAACCCTGGGACTTCCGGTAGGCCTCGAAATGGGCCCGAAACAGGGCCTCAAGATCGTTAATGACCTCGACTGTCTCCCTCCCCCCCAAAACGTTCTGAGTCATGAGCGTCGAGGTCTCGTTTAACATCTTACCGCGGTCCAACATCGGGTAGGTGGCCGCCAGCCGCTTGATGGCCTTCACCACGCTCTCGTCACCAGGACGCGGAATCGCGACAGGCTCGGTGGGCGCCGCCGGAATAGCCAGGCGACTGTGCAGAAATTCAGCAAACGCAAGCACCTGGGCCTGCGCGTCTTCGGGCAAATCGCGGACTATCGTGAGTACGCGTTTTTCGAGGCGATCCATACCTTACTCGCTGACATTTAAACGAAAGACTGGCATCTTGCGACGCTCGGCCATGAGATCGAGCTCTTTGACTAGGGCCACGATCACCTGATCTGTCGTCTGCTGCATATCCTGCCAATGGTGGCGCGCCTGAGCCAACAGCTCGGCGATATCGGCCGGCGTCTTGCGCTTGGCCTCCATGATCATATCTTCAATCATGCCGGGCTTTAATTCCGGACGAAACAAAAGACCGTAGGCCAGGGGATCTGGGCGAATCGCGATCCAGCGGCCGTCGTCGTCGACTACGATCGGCTCAAGCCCGGCCGGGAGCGTGGCGCCGCCGTTCGCCATCACCAGCACCGGCCGCCCGTCTACCGCTTGCGCGAGCGCATCGCCCTGACCGGCCTGGGTCTTGTGGGCCGTAGTCCAGTAGGCGTTATGCAAGGGTTCACTCGAAAGCTCGGCCCCTTCATATTCGGCCACCAAGAGCGCGCCATAGCCAAGACCGACGGCCGGGCGCTTCGCTTCCCGAAAAATGCCGAGCAGTTTCAGTTCGTCGTCGTGCCAAGTGTTGTTCTTATGGTCGCCTGGCGGGTGCTGGCCGCCCAATATAAAAAGCGCGTCAAACGGGCCGGCGCTGCCCGGCAAGTCCTGGCCTACGAACGGCCGGAAATAAGCGAAGCCGATATCGCGCTTTTCGAGCTGGTTCTCGATGAGCCCCAAGAATTCCGAGTACGTGTGCTGAATGACGGCAAACTGCTTCATACGGATAAGGCCTTGGAGGACGCCTCGTCCAAGCGCGCCTGTTGCTCGTCGCAGTGCGTGCGCATAAATTGCATAAATTCCTCGACCGCGCGCAGCCGAAACTTCTGGCGCTGATAGACAAACGAAAATGGCCGCTCGATCGGGGGATCGAGCGGGAGCGCAACCAGGGTCCTGAGCTTCAACTCTTTCGCCACAGTCGCCTTCGAAACGATCGACACCCCAAGCCCTCCCTCGACCGAGCTCTTCACGGCCTCTGGGCTCCCGAACTCCATACTGAGATTGAGGTCGTGCCATTGCAGGGCGTTTTGGGCGAGATAGTCGCTGATGACTTCGCGGGTACCCGAGCCCTCCTCGCGCGCCAGAAACGGTAGCTCGAGAAGATCCCGCACCGGTACGCTCTTCGCCCCGGCCAGCGGATGGTCGGGGCGACAAATGAACACCAGCTGATCTTGCCAACAGACCTCGACGGCGAGGCTCTTATTGGCGATTGGCGACTCGACGACGCCGATATCGACGGTATTGCTCTCGACCATATGCACGATCCCAAGCGAGTTCGAAACGCTGAGACGAATACGCACGTCGGGGTGCCGATTCTGGAACTCCCCGAGCAAGGCCGGAAGAACATATTCGGCGATCGTAGTGCTAGCGCCGATAATGAGAACGCCCGACACATCGCCCGTGATATCCCGAACCCGGATATTCATCTCGTTATAGAGACCAATGATTCTCTCCGCGTACTCGAATACCCGCTCTCCCGCGGTCGTGAGACTAATCCTGTTATGGGTGCGGTCGAAAAGGCGGGTGTTAAAAAACTCCTCGAGTTGCCGCACCTGAAAGGTCACGGCCGGCTGGGTCATGTGGAGGGTTTCGGCGGCCTTCGTGAAGCTCAAAAGCCGCGCCACCGTATGGAATACCTGTAATCGCCGATCAGCCATGACTCACAACCATCCTCTCGTAGGACCCCTTGATAGGACCACATAGTATACAATGCTTTTATGACCAACGCCTGGAAACAATGGGATTTTGCCGGGGCCGGCCTCCAGACCGTCAACCTCGAGCTCACCAAGCGCCTGCGTAAGCGGCCGCTTATCTATGGCCTCTGGGTCCTGTTCCCGCTCGGCCTCCACGCCTTCTATCTGCGCGAACGCGGTCGGGGACTACTCTATCTCGCCGGCTCATTGGTCCTTGGCGCCTCGGCGGCCCTTGCTCCCTGGCCTTACGTGGCGGGCCTTGGCGCGATCATGGTAATAGCCGCCCTTATCGACGTAGCGACTTTAGACCGTCGGTTGACGGCCTACAATAAAGCCCTGCGGGTCGCCCTCTTGTTGAGCCCCAAAGCCACGCCACCGCCCGGCTACCAGGGCCGTTATACCGACGAAGATCGGGATATCAGCGAGTATCTGGCGATCAAGGACCAGGAGCAGGCGGGGCATTCGCTGAAGAGTCAGCCGCCCCCGAATAAGAAGCGCGGCAAATCGTTCCAAGAACAGGAGGCCGCGCTCCGCGAATTCGCGGAGCGCCAGAAGCGGGCTAAAAACCCTCGATCTTAAGACGCAGGTCGGTCGGACTTGAGGCGTACTGTAGCGCGATCGCCGGCGTAATCCTCTTCGCCTTCACAAGTGCCAACAAACAGGCGTCGAAGGCCAGCATACCCTCGCTGATGCTGCCGCGCTTTAAGAGCTCAGGCAGATCCTTGATACGCGCCGGATCCTGAATCAACTCACGCGCGAGACCCGAGACCGTCAAGACCTCACAAGCCACCGCCCGGCCTTGGCCGTCAGCCCGCGGAAGTAAGCGCTGGCTGACGACGGCCCGCAGATTCTGGGCGACCTTCACGCGCACCGCTGATTGGGCCTCAGCCGGAAACGCCGTGATTAGGCGATTAACGGCCTCGGGCGCCGCGGGCGCGTGGGCCGTCGCCAACACGAAATGGCCGGTCTCCGCGGCCTTAAGGGCTGTCTCTATAGTCTCGGTATCGCGCATTTCGCCGAGCAAAATCACATCTGGGTCCTCGCGCAGCGCAGCCCGCATCGCCTCATAAAAAGACGGGGCATCGATCCCGATTTCGCGCTGGGTGATCAACGACTTCTGCTCGGCAAACAGAAACTCGATCGGATCCTCAATGGTCAAGACGTGTTTGGTCTGCTGGGCATTGATCTCATTGACGAGGGCCGCGAGTGTCGTAGTCTTGCCCGAGCCACTCGAACCCGTCACCAACACCAGACCCCGCTCCAAATGACTGAGTTTGGCCACGATCTCGGGGAGGCCCAAGCTCGCAAGCGGCGGCACGACGCTATGGATAACACGCAAGACCAAGGCCACGGTCCCGCGCTGGCGGAAAATATTCGCTCGTACCCGACCTATTCCCTTGAAACCACGCGACAGATCTACCTGATTGTCGCGCTCAAAAAGCATGAGTTGACGCGTATCCATCAGCGCCATGCCGATCTCTTCCACCCGTTCCGCCGTAAGCCTCGGTACTTGGTCCAAAGCGCGCAAAGCACCATCTATGCGCAGTACCGGATGATTGCGGGCCCGCAAATGGACATCCGAGGCCCCAAACCGAGTCGCCTCGGCGAGGATCTGACTGAGCCATTCTAGGGGCTCAGCTATCGTTGCTGCTATCGTGGTCATGGGCTTAAGTGTAGCAGGGTCCAGAAAAGCGCAAGAAACGGGGTTAAATACTTAATAGCATCATTAACTTACAGGATGTTTGGTATTGCTACAATCGGGTTAATGGCGCGCGCCTAAGTCTAGCGCGTCGCCATGACGAGACGTCGCGCCGCATATGTGCTTGGGCCGTGCGTGTCTTGCCCGGGCGTGTCTGATACTGCGATATCCCGAAACGATGGATGGGATGCATGCGACGAGGCTTGGGGGCTTATAGAATGCGTGGCACCCGCCCTTGCTGTTATGGTCTCCTCGGAGGCTCGTGGCACGGGGTCGTGAGTAACAGCGCGCAGCGCGACCCCGTGCGCGCAGCGCTTTTGGCCCCGTGCACCCGTTAGAGTACGGCGTCTGGTCACGACCGCATCGGGGGTTCCTTAGGGCGGTGCGAGCCGGTCGGTATCCACGTAGCTCCGCTCGCCCGTCGATGGATCGAAATAAACCTCCACAACCGTATTCGTTTCCATGTCGACAAAGCGTTCGCCCGTGGCTTGCCATGGCTGATCAGGGCGGCTTTTGCGTGTGGGCTTGTAGCGCCAGCGTTCGATGAGGATGCCGCCCGCCAAAAGAAGGCCTGGCAACGCAAACGAGAACCACTGAGGGTCACCGCTACGCACCGCTACAAGCGCCCCGATGAGCAGCCCACAACCAATGGAAAAAATGACGATGCGCAGCATTACAGCGACTCTACGACCACCGCTGTTCCGTAGGCGACAATCTCGCTCATGGTCTGCCCGACCTCGGAGGAATCAAAGCGCATCATAACGACCGCGTTTGCGCCCATGGCCTTCGCATTTTTTGTCATCCGGTCCACCGCCTGGCGGCGCGCCTGCTCCAGAAGCTGGGTGTATTCGGGAATTTCGCCGCCCGTGAGGGAGCGAAAGGCCGCTGTCATATTGCCTCCCAAACCACGACTACGCACGACCACCCCAAAGCACTGTCCCTTGGTCTCCCGAACGCGATGGCCAGCAATAATCTCACTTGTGACAATGATCATGAACATCCTCCCTTTGTAGTTTTTGGGGAATTATTAGGAAAACCAGGGCGATCAGACTACCTCTATTCCTGCATGCAGTATAGTCCGGGTGTGGACAAGTTTGGGTCCTTTGGAGGGGCGCGATTGGAGGTTTTTAAGCGTTATGTCAACATAGCTCCACGGGCGCGGCATGCGTTGTCGGGGTGCCGTTCAGTCAGCGATCCGTCTGCACCTTCGGTTCCGTGCGTACGGCTGCGCAAAGGGGCGGCCAGTGAAATGTGAGCGGCGCGTCGCCTCCATTCGCGGTGAGGACACAGTATGACGTTTCGGTCAAAGAAGGGGTAGGACGATGGCGCTGGTGGCTGCGGGATGGCGCCCTATGCGGAAACCATGGCTCGTTACAATCGCTGGATGAATGAGCGGCTGTACGAGGCCTGTGCGCGGCAGACAGCTGACCAGCGCAAGCGAAACAGTCCGTACACGAAACACTGAATCATATTTTACGAGCCGACCGGGTTTGGCTCGCACGGTTTGCAGGCGAACCCGTCCTGTAGCAGGGCGGTGAGCATGACTATCACAAGGGTTCTCAAAGATCCCAACGCGCAAGCGGTTTTTATGAGCATGGGGGATTCCCCCATGGGTGAAGCAAAAACGGAAGACTCTGAAGACCCAGAAACCGGTCGCGGTGGACATCTTCGGAGGATGTATCCACCTCGAGTGGGACCCAAAAGCGGCGGTCACGCCGCTTGGGTAATTGCCCTTCTTTATTGATTTCTTAAAGGTCAGCGGCGTGTTCAATGCGTGGGTGAAGGACTGCCCACTGCACTACGCAAACAACAACGCCCCCGATGATCGGGCGGTGTCAGCGACCTTCCTGCTGTCGATCTTAGCGGGTCATCACCGTTACGCCTATATCACCGGCATCCGTGAAAACAGCATTTATCCGGATCTCCTGGGCGTCACGAAGCTGGTCTCCGAGGATGCTGCGCGCAGAGCGTTAGCGCGTATCGAGGAGTCGGCGGGATTGGCATGGCTCGATCACCATCTCAGCAAAACCACACAGCCCTTGCTGGACACACCCTGGATATTAGATATCGATACCACGGTGAAGTGTCTTTACGGGAAACAGGAAGGGGCCGTGGTGGGCTATAAACCCCCATAAACCCGGACGCCCCTCGCATAGTTATCACAGTGCTTTAATGGCCAACACACGCCTGACTCTCGGCGTGGGAGTGATACCTGGCAAAGCGAATGCGCACTCCATAGCGTGCCTAAGATCTGGGCGTGGCTCGATGACCGCGCCCGACTCGCCTTTAGGCGACAGCGTTCATACTACTTCGCCGGACTCTGTCTCGAGCCTTTCCTTTAAGCGGAAGCCTGCGCCTTAAGCGGGTATCTACGACGTCGGGATAAAATCACTAGGACGCGTCGCGCGCGAACGCGGGCCTGCGCCGTTAGTTGTCTACGCGATCGTAAAGCGCCATATAGGACTGGTGACTCAAAAGCGGGGACTTGGCAACCGCTAACACATCGTCGAGATGGGCGGGCGTACTCATACCGACGAGCGTCGTCCCAAGTCCGGGAGTCGAGCGATTAAACTGAAGCGCTCTTTGGGCATTGTTTGCAAGACGCGGCATCGCCTGCGTCAAAATATCCACCCCGTGGTGCGCAAGATGGCCCTTGAAAAGCCCGTGGCTTGCGATCGTATAGAGTTTCAGTTGCAAGGCGGCCTGCAAAGTGGAGGCCTCGCTTCCCTCGCCTGTGATTTGATTGAAGCGCGAAAACCCGTCCAACATGACAGCATTGAAGGGCAATTCCACGAGCGCGAAATGATGATCGCGCTCGTGCCCGGTGACCTCCTTGGCGGCCTTCTCGGCGAGCGCCACAAGCGAGGTAAGCGATATAAACAAGGTGTCGTCGGTCGGAACGCGGAAGGCGTGAAAGCTCGACACCCCATAGGAATTGATAGCCCCGTCCCGAACGGCCTGCTCCAGCTCCACGAAGATTTCCCCCAACTTGCGGATCAAAGCCGCCTTGCCGAAGACCGGGATATGGACCTCCGGCTGATCGACGAGGAAGGCATCCAGGGTCTCGACCCCGAGGGCCTTGCGGCTAAGATCAATTTGCGCCCGGATATAAGGCCTGCTTAAAACATGAAGCCCGGCACAGTCCTCCGCCAAGGCGAGACCCTTATCGATAATCTCGGTCTGCAGATAGGCCTTAAGATCAGGAGGTGTCGCCCCTGGAAAGCTCACAAAGCCGCCCTTCGACATAAGCCACAGCGCGCGGCGATCGACCCCCGCCTCTACCGCCCGCTTGAGACCCTCGGCAATGGCCGAGAGCGAGCGCCCGTAACGGTAGTGGACGGCGGTATCGATGACGTTTAGGCCGTTTGTGACCCCCTTAAAGACGATCTCGGCCAAGGCCTTATCGGTGGCATCGGTGGCCGCCCCCGGAAAGCTCCCAAGGCCAATGGCGCTCAACTTCACGCCCCCTTGAAAATCGCTATAGTGGCCGCGGTCTAAGGCTTGGCCTTGGCGTCTGCTATAGGCCAGCGTCGCCTCGGCGGTCGCGACCCCCTCGAGCACCCGACTCCCGTCGCGTTTCAGGAGGCCCATAAGCGCCTCTTGAGGGCCCGGTGATGCGTCAGGGCGCGAATGATGTCGCGGATCACGGGCCGCACCGGCTGGTCCTCGCCGTATTCCAAGCGGTCCCGAAACAAATTCTCGTAATAGGGTTCGTCTTCGTCCTCATCCCACCCGACCGCTCCCAAGGCCTCGCTTGCGGCCTTGGGAAGACTCACCGGCAGGTCCCGTCCCGATAACAGTGCCCACACCCCGGTCCAAGCCCGCGCTAAAAGCAGCGGGTGATAGCCTCCTCCTCCGGTCGCCAATACCGGGAGACCGCTTGCCACCACCCGCTCGACGACCCCGAGAAAACCGGCCGTCGATAAGGCAAAGCGCCCCAAGGGGTCGCCGAACAAGGCATCGGTGCCGGTCTGCAAGACCACTGCATCCGGTCTAAAACGCTCCAGGAGAGGGTCCCAGAGACACTCAAAGACCTGACGATACTCGGCATCGTGAGTCCCTTTAGGTAAGGGGACATTCAGCGTCAAGCCCAAGGCATTCGGTCCCCCCTCCTCGTCTAGCGTCCCGCCATGAAAGGGATAGGCGTAGTTCGTATCCATATGGAGAGACACCGTCATGACCGAGGCGTCGTCCCAGAACGCAGCCTCGACCCCGTCGCCGTGGTGGGCGTCTATGTCGAGATACAAAACCCGCCGGCCGGCGCTTCGTAACCGCAAAATCGCCAACACGACGTCATTGAAATAACAAAAGCCGCGCGCCTGATCTGGCACGGCATGATGCATGCCGCCAGCCGGACTAAACGCATTCTGCCCGGTCAAAACCCGGTCGGCCGCCTGGATGCTGCCCCCGGTCGCCAGGGCCGGCGTGTAGAATAGGCCCGGAAAGTAAGGATTTTCGACGGTACCCAACTGGTGGCGCGCGCGATCGTCGGCACGCACCCCCCCGAAGGCCTCGGCCCGTTGAACGGCACGCACGTAATCGGCGGTATGAAACCCCGTCAGTTCTCCCACACTTGCCGCCCGCGACCGGACCCATTCGCTCTCGTCTAGGGCCTCGTAGGCAGCAATGAGATCAAGCATCAGGGAAACGCGCGGGATGGCGAGCGGATGATTGTGTCCGTAACTGGGCTTTCGGTAGTGCGCGGCCCCGACAAGGGCCGCCGGACGCCTTGCAACCGGGCGGCAAGGGTCGGAATCGCCCCCGCTCATGCCTCTTTCAGTCCGTGCTCTTTGATCGCGCGGGTGCGCACATACAGGTAGACGTGGCGGATGGTGCGCACCGCCATGGCGACGGGATTGACGGGCAGCGCGTCCTCGCGCCCGGAAGATAGGCAATTGCGGTAGTACACAAGCTCGCGCACATTGTCCCGAATCGCGTTTAGCGAGGGATCCCCTTTGACGAAGGCCTTGAAAACCTCCAAGGGATCGCCGTCCTCGCCGATATCAAGCGGGTGGCCGGTCGTTTGCGCAAAGGCCAACATGAGACGATTGGCCAGCCTAAGGGCCTGATCTACCGTGGATTGTAGGGCCAGCTTGCCACCCGGCAAGGCCTGTTCGAGCCCGCGTATCTCGTCATCCACCTCGCGCATAACTGCTTCTAGCCCTAAGGCTGCCATGGTGCGCTAGACCTCTCATCCGATAATCCGTAGAATCCGCCCATCTTATCACACCGCCTGATCCAGGGCGGCGTCCGGGAGACCCTATGAAGAAGCTTGTGACTTTGGTACGCCTCAATAATCTCATCTATAACGCCAATCGCGACCCCCAGGTGTATCGCCGGGTCCCGAAGAAGCCCTTTCGTATCCAGGCCCTACTGAGCGGCGAGGGTCGGGCGCATGCGCAGGTGATCGTCGACGGAGAGACGCAGGCGCGTTGTGACAAGCAGATCAACCTTCCGGACACCTTCACCTGCGAGCTCGCCTTCGACACACCGGGCAGCCGGACCGCCACCTTGGTCATCGAGAGCGGCGGCCAGTCTTTCCGTCAAGACTTACGGCTCGACGTCATAGAACACGAGTGGATCGGCTAGTCGGCTACCACGCGTATTGAGCCAAAAATTGCGGCAACATAGTCACGATCTGGTCGCGGGTATAAAAGCGATCGGCCCGTGACATCCGCATTTCGTCTTGCGTGTCCACATCCCCACCGAAACAGAATACCGCAATCTGCAAGAGGTACTCCATGCGTAAAGTCCTGATCACATCGATCGGATCGAACGCGGAGACCTCATCTAGGTCGATGAGCAAAAAACGGTAAAGCAGGATCTCGTTCCAGTCGCCCACATCGTCGAGCGACGTGATGGAGACCATCTCCCAATCGGCCGGGACCAAGCCCCCGAGCGCCGACCGCAGATCCTCGTCCGTGGTCATCAGTAAAAAACGGCGCGCCAAGCGCGCGGCAATGGTCGGGGCCGGCATCGTCCTTAGCTACTAGCCTCTTCCTCATGGGAGCCGGGCCGGTAGAACTTGTCGAAGTAAAAGTCACGACGATTCAGGTCCTCATAGAGCGCCGCGCGTTCACGCACCCCCTGCTCCACGATCTCAGCCATGAACGCCGACTGCTCGGCATCCAGTATGAAGATCCGGCCGACTAAATCCTCGTCGATATTCAAAAGTTGGGCACTTAAGCCATCGGGGAAATCGATGTAGATGAGATAAGACCGGGCCTCCGGATCCTCGGGATCCAAGGGCATCATGGTCACCTTGCCAAGCCACGCGAGCCGCGCCGTTTGGTTGAATTGCCGAATCTCGAGCTTTTTGCCTTTGCGATACTTATTGAGTTCGTTTTTGATCTGGCTTACGTCGGTAATCTTGATGGACTTCATGGGGGCGCCCTACTCGCTAAAAGCGACATTCTAAGCCTCGGGGCCTGGGAGGGAAAGCGACAGGCGGGAAAACGCCTGTCGCTTAAGTCATCAACCCTTACGTCCCGCGACTTGCGCCAAAACCTTACGAATAGCGGGCGGCGCGCTCATGATATTCATGAAACCGTGCGAACCCATCATGGAGGTGTCGGGGAAATTAACCGCGATCCGGTAACGAGGACGCAAAGCAATCACCCGCCGACCCACCACCATCATCTCGTAGGGCAAATAGGCATAACCCAAATAGCGGTGATGATCGATGAGGCGCAGGATATGGTGATCCCCACCCTTGCCGCCCTTGATTCCGAGGCCAAACACGGTGGTCGGCTTAGCGGTCCCGGGCACCGTTACCTGATAGACCATGGTCGTACCCGCCACATGCTTCATGAGGTTGGCGCGAATCGTGTTCACGGCCGCCGTATAGCTCGGAAACTTGCGCACCCGGTCCACGTTATTGAAGTACGGCATAAAGAGCGCGTAATGATAATGGCCGGGCTTTAACTCGTTACGCGTCAGGCCATGATGGGACCCGAACGCCTTCTTGGCGCCCAAGGCGTTCTGCAATCCCGCCGCCACGCTCGACAAAGAACCGAGACCATAGGCGACCGCCATGTAGTTCGGGTTCACATAGGAGACCTGGAGTCGGCCATGCTTTTGAGTGATGGAGATCCGTTCCACGGCTCCAAACGCCCCATTCTTCGCGTGAGCGGCAGCCTGAAGCAGCGCGGGATCGGTCGCGCATATAATCGTGGTGCGCGCAAACGGTACGTATTGACCCACTACGCGAAAGCCATGGGCTACCAAGGCCTTGCGGGTCGCCGCCACGGTCTGGCTCATGGAACCCGAGGCCATATGGCCGAGAATGAACGGCATATAGCGCGTACGGGCCGCGACGGCGGCCGTACTGACGAGCAGCCCCGCTGCCAGGCAGCGTCCTAGCCACTGTTTGTTATTCATCGATGTCACCCCTAGTTATGGTTTCCGAATAAAAAAGGGGGCCCGAGAGCCCCCTCACGTTCAAACACATTGAGCGACAAACGCCCTTTTTGTTAGAACTTCCATCCCCAATTCGCCTCGAGCTGGTACTCGTGCAGGCTGATCTTGATGGGCGCACCACCAAGTCCTGCCGGGGCGTTGCCGTAGACCGACTGCGGAAGCCCATACATGGCCGCCACACTGACGTCCTGGTGACGCGCGGTGTGGACCGTAAAGCCGGCCGTGATATGACGCTGGATGACGCCAGGCGCCAAGACGTTTAACAAGACCTGCGAGGCCGGGACCGGTTGGTTGTTGTAAGCAAAACCCACGCGCCACGTCCAAGTACGACTCGTCGCAAGCTGGTAGCCCAACTTATAAACGGAGATGTTCTGCCACCCAAAGCCCGCCCCACCGGAATTACCCAGGGCGTCGGCATCGTTGGTGGCGCATCCCGTAGTAGGACTGCAATCGTCGCCGGTCGGACCAGGATTGGCGATAGACGGCACATCGTTATAGTAAATGCGCTGGAAATCGAAGGCCAAGACCTGTCCCGCGGTCGGCTTAAAGGCCAACCCTATGACGCCATTTGCCGGGATATCCATGCGACCGCCGCCGGCGAAAAGACCGGAGTACTTGGTGAATTTCGACATCGTCATGCGCGGCGAGTAGGCCAGTCCCACATCAACCCCCGGCACGATCCGGAACTGACCGCCGATCTTAAAGCCCACGCCGTTCGAGGTAGCTACGCCATTGCCAGTCAACGCGCTCGCCGTTCCGGTACTGGCATTAAAGGAGTTCGAGAAGCCGCTAAAGTTTTTCAAGCCGTCCGCGCTAAAGGTTTGACGCGCATAGATCACGCTCAAACCGACCGCATCGTGGCGCAGGAAGCGACGCGAGTAGGTGGCCTGCACAAAGAGCTGCTGCAGATTGACGCCGGTCTGACCATCGTAGAACGGACCACCCGCAGGATTAGTCGCGCTCGCGGCTGGAGAGTGGTAGTTCGTACTCATGCCCCCATTGCCGTAGATCGCGATACCCACGTAGTTGTCGTGGCTTAAGCGCTGACTATACCCGACATGCGGAATCAGGAAAAAGTTGCTGCTGCTGCCATAGCTGCCTGGGACAGGCATCTCGTTCGGACTGGCGCCTGCTGAGTAGCCACGGAACGGCCAAAAGCCGGCGACCCCCAGGTCCAAACGACTGCCGACAAAGGCGATACCGGCCGGGTTGGTGGCCTGGCTCATACTGTCCTGGGGAAGGGCCGCGCTAGCGCCCGCCATACCATTGCTAGCCGTACTGAAACCTAATTGAAAATACCCCGCCGTTGTCGCCAAAGCCGTCGCTGGCAAGGCAAGAGCTGCCGCCACCGCCGAAGCCAGCGCCCATTTCTTTGAACTTACCATGATGTCCTCCTATGGACACAAATCAAGAGGTGCGGCTAGGCCGCGATGTCCACGCCCTTTGTCCTTTTGTCGTTCAGATCTTATTAAGTGGTCGTGCAGACGTAGACGGACTGCGCAATATTCCCTAAGCGTCATCTTCCTGTCAATATGCAAGTGTAAAGCGACCGATGGTCAAACGGACTTCGTGAACGGAATCCCTATATTCATAGCCTTTTGCCACACTTCACAAAACATCATAAGGAGAAACTTATATGCGCCTCCGGTCAGCTCTCGGGTCTGCGTTCGTCCTCACTTTCGCCTGCCTTAACGCGGCCCACGCCTCGGGATTCGCACTCTCTGAACTTTCCATTGCGGGATTAAGCGAGGCTGATGCGCTAGTCGCCAATACGTCGACCTTAGGGGCTTTGGCTTATAACCCCGCGGCCATGGCCTTTCATAAAGGGGGCTATGATCTCGGGCTACTCGGCATCGACGATCACACCGAAGTAACACCCACAGGCGGTCGCACGGTAGTCGCCACGACTCCCACCTGGGAGACCGTCCCCGATCTCTTTTGGGCCGACAAGGTGGCGCCGCATACGCGCTTTGGATTCGGCGTGAACACGCCCTACGGAATGCAGATCTCCTGGCCCGCCCAAACCTTCCCAGAACTCGCTCAGGGGGCCGGTGCCGCACTGGCCCCAACCTACACCGAGTTGCGGCTCTTTGACGTCAGTCCGAGCGTCTCCTACCGTTTTGGAGCGGTTGCCGTTGACCTCGGGGCCGACTACTACGATGCCCATCGGACTGTCATAGGGACACCTACGACCACCGTGAGCGGGTCGGGCGATCAGGTCGGGGGACACATCGGCATTCTCGCGAAACTCGGATCCATCGGATTGGGCGCGAACTATCGGTCGGCCACGAATGTGCCCCTGGATGGGACGTTGAGCAGAACGGGAGCCGCGCCCGTTCCGATCAACGCGACCCTGCACCTCCCCTGGCAGTTAGCCTTAGGCATACATGATGCCTTGAGCAAAAAGATCGGGGTCGAGTTCGACTTTGACCGTACCGGCTGGAGCCGCTTTACGGACATCGCGGTGACGCCGGCGCCCGCTGCGGGCGGAGGTCCAAGCCTTATGACCAGCACCTATGACTGGCAATCCGCGAACGCCTACCGGGTGGGGTTTCACTACGCACTCAGCCGTCATGTGCGTCTTCGTGCCGGTTACGCCTATGACCAAACCGGGGCCGGCAATGGTCACTACTCGGCGCGCCTCCCCGATGCCAATCGCCAGATCTTCAGTTTCGGGGCCAGCCAAAAGTTGGGGCATTGGAGTTTGAGCGCGGGCTATATGTACGTTCACTTCGATACCCGCACCTATACCTCGACCACTCCGCTCACCACCACCGATCCCAACGGCACAAGCGCCTACAATGGCACCTACAAGAGCCATGCCCAGCTGTTCGGTATCAGCATCAGTCGGACATTTTCCTAGGATAATCGGGAGACCGACTCAAAAACGGAGGCGTTGATAAAACAGGAAGGAAAAGGCCGGGGCAGGCGCCCCGGCCTTTGGAACTACAGTGTACCGATATCCTCACCGGCCATTTGCCGTTTCACGATCTCGACGTCGCGACGGTTCAAGGCAAAAGGAAAAGAGCGAATATCGGACGGACTTGAATCGCCATACGGGCGATTACAGGCCGATATCTCCTCATCGTCCTTGCCGGGACAGCCGGACGTCTGGAACGGTTTGCCGGAGGCGATCAGCGAGGCGAGGTCATCTTCGCTTACTCCGAAATCCACGACCCGGCCCTCATCATCGAACCGCATCTTGCTGATGTGGCCACCGGCGTAGTCAATGATGAAGCGCGCCAATTGGACGCGGCGCCATTGGTCCTTGGGCACGGGAGCCCAATCCTCCATTAACGATCCCCGCTCGGGAAAGAAGGCGAACATATGGTTGTGGCCGCCGCGATCGGTAATTTCCTGCGCGACCGACAGAATCTCCTGCTCGGTCTCGCCCATGCCACATATCAAATGGGCTCCGAATTTCTCCGGCCCAAACACCTCCGCGGCCCACTCCAAGGCCTGCCAATACTTATCCCACTTATGCGGGCTATCGACGGCCTTGCCGCGCGTCCTATCGAAAATCTCGGGCGTTACCGCGTCCAGCGCGATCGTGAAGATATCGGCCCCGGCGTCGCGTAGCGCGATGAGATCGGCCTTCTCCATAGTCGTAGGATTGGAGAGAATCGACACCGGCACGTGGGGGACCGCCGCGACCCACTGCTTCAGCAGCGTCATCGTGTCGCGATCGGATTCGGGGTGCGTGATCATGGAGATGCACATCCGCTGAAACTGCGACTTATCGCTGCCGCTTTGCATGCGCTCGATCACTTCCTCATAGCGCACGGTAGGCCAATCCACGCGGATAAAGTTGCGATCCGCATAGTCGCGCGCCTCTTCCCTATGACGAGCCAAGCCGCAGTAGGCGCAGTTGGCCCGACAACCCTCGGCGTAGGTCACAAGCAAATTCAAGCAGTGGGTACATCCCGTCCTATGCATTTGTCCCGGGACGAGCCCCAAAGTCATGGCCGCGGCGGTCGACATCTGCACGTATTCTGGAGACCGCATGGCCGGGGTCTTCATGTGGTAATTCGGTCGATAGAACGTGACCGGTGTAACAGAGTCGGCAGTAGCGCTCATTGTTGTCTCCTCAGCAGAACTTAAGCGGCGAAATATTCACGAAACGCGATCCAGCCCCGCTTATGGGTCGCGTCCAAATAAGCGTCCGGCGTGTGCCAGCGCTCCATCAACCATCGCCTGCGCACCACGGCGCGCGCCAGGCTGTCTTCAAACTCGTCATGCATATCCTCGTCGAAACTCGCGAGAGCCTCGCCGTCACCCCCCAGAAAGGCGGCGACGGCCTGCCCAGCCCGCTCACCGGACACGACCGCGCTCGCAATGCCCGCACCTGTGATGGGATGCGTGAGCCCGGCCGCATCGCCGACAAATACAATATTTTCATGGACCAGAGACGCCCGCATCCCACCGACCGGGATGGCCCCGCCGGTCCGCCCAAGCACCTCGCGACCCACTACACCCTGATCCGCCAAGTCGGCGCACAAGCGCTCGAGCGGCGCCTTCAGATCGGCAACGAGTTTCAGATCAGCCCCGATACCCACGTTTGCGACAGCACCCCGTGGGAACAACCAACCATAGCCCCCGGGATATTGATCCGACAGCCAGATGTCGGTATCGGTATAAGGGCGCAATAAAGACAACCTATACTGACGCGTCTCCACCGTCGGCAACGGCGGAAGGCCCACGCTCCGCGCCACCGTCGAGTGCGGCCCATCGGCGGCTATTAACATCTGGTAGCAGGCCTGCTCCAGCTGCCCGTCCGGCCCCCGCAGCACAGCGGTTCGGCGAACGTGGTCGAGTTCCTTTAAAACGGTCTGGGACCGCACGAGCGCTCCGGCCTTCGAGGCCTCGGTCGCCAAGGCCTGATCAAACTTCGCCCGATCCACCATGAGACCCGGAAAATCCGAATGCTGACAGGCCCCAGAGGGCAAAACGCTGCGCATGCCCGTTATCTTTTGCACAAGGGCGGGACGCGCATAGCGGCCCATGGGTAGCGGCACAAACTCCGCGCATTGCACGGGCTCTCCGAGCTTGCGCCGCTTATCGATGGCCAGTACCGATAACCCGGCGTGCGCGGCGGCACTTGCGGCCGCAGCCCCACCCGGTCCTAAACCGATAACCAGCACATCGAAGGCGTTCATATTCATAGCGCCTGCGCTTCTTCGGAATCCAAGGCCTCGTGCAAGACACTGATGAGATCGTCTGGCGTCAGAAGCATCATCTCCACCTGGCGCTGCGCAAAAAACGCCGTCACGATATCATCTACCTGTTCCAAAGAGACATCGCGCAAGGCCGCTTCGAGGTCCACGATCGTGCGCTTTGGGTAAACGAAAAAATCTCCCGTAATAAAGGCCTGCTTTAGGCGCCCGCGAGCCGTGTCGACCGCCAACATCACGCGTACGAGCCCGCCTGCGGTTTTGCGCAAAGCACTGAGCGTGGCCATTTCGATCTTCGGCCTATCAGTCTCGAAGACCCAGGCATCGTCAGCCATTTCGTCTTTGTAGCAAGAAAAAAGCTCCTGCTCGGCGGCACTCAATCCGCCTCCTTTCATGTCCACGCCGAAACCCTCGGCAAAGGCCCGGGCGAGCGCCGCCTGAACGCTCTCCGTCGACGGGGTATGGCCGAGCAGCGCGCCTAGGGTCGTAATGCGCTCGCGCGCCGAAGCAATCGCCTTATCGGACAACTTCTCGCGCGGGATCCGTAAAACCTTGAGCATCTTTTCGACATCGAATTCGATCAGCACGGTTCCCTGGTACAACAAGGCGTCGCCGTCGAATGCCCCGCCCGTGCCGCCGATCTTGCGGCCCTGGACCTCGATATCGTTACGGGGCCGAAACGCCGCCTCCACCCCAATGGCCCGCAACCCGGTCACCGCCATTTCACAGACCCGGCGCGCAATGAGCAGCATGTCGGCGGTGTCGAACGTTCGGCGATTGACAAAGAGCTCCCAGCCGATCTGGCCTTCGTCGCAATAAAGCGCGCCGCCGCCGGTGATCCGCCGCGAAACCGCAACGCCCGCACGACGACAATAATCGAGGTCGAGCTCTTGGCTTGCGCTTTGATGGAAGCCAATCAGGGCTGACGGTTGAAATCTGAGGAACCTGAGGGTATTCGGGGCGCCGACTTGGCAGGACTCGATGAGCGTCCGGTCCAGCGCCATATTTTCAACGGCCGGCCGAACTCCGGTATCCAGCAAACGCCAGGGTGCGTTCATGCGCCACAACAACCCGACGAGCTCTCTCCGCCAATGACTTTCACCCGACCAAACACCCCTTGGCGACGCGTGGCCTCGCGCCTTGCCCGCTCCTGCTCTAGGATGCGCGGAAGATCGATCTCAAACCCCTGATCGGCCCCCTCGAGCGCCATCACCTCGTCGCCTACGGCAATCGAACAACATGCGGCCGTGACACGCACTCGGCGATCCAAACGCGCCGCCAGTTCGACCATGCCATCGCTCGGATGCGCCATCCCGTTCATGCCAGCCATAACAGCATAGGCATCCATAACGCGCTTTATTGAGCCCGCCGGGCGCGCGCAACCCAAAAGCAAGGGCAAATCCGGCAACGTCTCGCGCGCATCCGCGAAAAACTGCCCGACTTCGTGGGGATCGGGGGCCACAAACGGCCGAAGCTCGCTTGCGTAAGTCGGCATGACGACTACGAGCACCAAGGCCGAAGGCATATGACGCGCCACGATCTCGAGCGCATTCCATTCGCCAAGGAGCTGCCCATAGTGCAAACCCACCACGATATGAGGCACGACCTTCATTGACGTGGCGGTCAGGGCCTCAAGCGCCCGCTCGAAGTCATCCGTCGACCGCCGAAGATGATAGACCTGGGTAATGGTGTCCTGCGCGCCGATCACGTCCATCATCGCCGCATCGATGCCGGCATCGGCCATACGCGAGGCGATAGCCTCGTCCACGAGTGCCGTATGCATAGCTATGCGAAACTGCGGGAACTCGTCCTTGATGCGACGAATCGTGGAATAGTACCGGTCGTATTCGACCTCGTTCCTATGATTGGATCCACCCGTGAGCAGCATTCCGCCCGCGCCATCGGCTATGATCGTATTCACCGTTCGCCAGAGGTCCTCCGGCGAGCGTGCGGGAATCATCGGCTCTAGGATCTTGGCCTTGCAGTGATCGCAATTCAGCTTGCAGTCGCCGCCGGTTATCGAAACCGCCGGCCAAGCGCTCTTCCCGCAACCCTTGATTTCGCTACTTTCGAAGCTTTTAAAGGTCGGGGTATAGAAGTGGATGGGCGGAAGCGCGCTCGCGCGCGAGCCCAGCCGCTCGATCAAAGCCTGATCAAACGCCAGATCTTCCAGGGGTTCGACCTGTTCGAGAATTTCCGACCACGCGTTCATGGGCATCCTTTGGAAACACATAAGGCGCGGGGGACCCGCGCCTTATCGCCTTAGCAGCCCTTGAAGCCTTCGCTATCCATCTTCGCATCGAAGGCCTTGGTGGCATCGCTACCGACCTTCAGGGACTTGGATTCGCCGTCCCAGTCGGTGGGCTTGATCTTCACAATCCAGCCCTCACCGTACGGGTCCTTGTTGATCAGGCCAGGCTTGTTCGACACAGCCTCGTTCACGGACACGACCGAGCCCGTGACCGGAGTCTTGACGGGCCCGACCCACTTACCGGACTCGACTGTCGCACAGGACTTGTCCTTGGCGATTTCCTTGCCGGCCTTCTTGGGCGTATAGGCCACGATTTCGCCCGCGAGCGAACAGGCATAGGCCGTAAGGCCAACCGTCACCGTCCCATCGGCTTCGCGTCGGGCCCAGACGTTGTTTTCGACGTTGTAGCTTAAGTCTTCCGGAATATTACAACCGCGTACCGAACCCATTCAGAAAAGCCTCCCATGTCGTCCGAAAATGACCCGCATAATCAATCCCATGCCGGCCGCGTTTCAATCCCTAGTACGTCTGACCTAAAAAAATACCTAGAAAACCAACAGCTTGTCGCAGGAGAGGATCAGGTCGGCCAAAGCACCGCCGCCTAAACACTCATCAACCTCGGGGATAATATCCGTTTTCTCGCTGATTTTATAGCCCGGAAGGGCAGGAAGACAAAGCCGCAGCTTCACGCCCGCCGCCTTCGCGTCACGCATGAAATCGATTACGCGCTTACCGCCCTCCATGGCCACGAGATTCTCGGCCACGCCTTTTTGGAGAAGTTTCACGCCCTCCATGGTAAAGAAGATCTGAACGTCCGCGTCCATGGACGCCAAGATGGCGCCTAAGTAAAACGGTGTGGCGCAGCGATGCGGAGTGGATGGCCCGCTGGTCATGATGATCAGGACCGATTTTTCTTCGTTATCCAGATAATGGCTATCGGACATCACCGCACGCCCCGGGTGCACTTAATATCTTCTTTCAAACAGCGCTCGCTATAACCACGCGCCGCCTCTTCACCGGTCACAAGGGTACTCAGAACCTGATCCACCTGCGCGACCGGTCGCACGCGTGCCACCCACGCCTCGTACGGTTCGATATTCAAGAGGTTTGGGTCCTCGAGCACATCCCGATTTCCCTCTTCGATCACGCAATCAAAGACATTCGGAATGGGCCCGGCCCACTTCCCGCTTTCGATGGTGGCCACGGGCTTTCCCATCGGACGCAGTGTGCCCGGGCGTCGCACCCGGGCATGCAATATCTTTCCCGCTATGGTCTGCGAGATGTCGGTCATACCGACTGTGATAGTCCCGTCCTCTTCACGCCGCAACCAGATCTGATATTCCCGATCGTAGTACAGTTCGGGGCGAAATTCACAGCCGTTACACTCCACCCGCTAACCCCCGCGCACTGCCGGTTCGATGGAAGCGGCCGCCTAGGCCACGCCCTTTTCCTTGAAAAAGCCCATAGAGTCGCTGATGTTCTCATGGATGCCGACCTTGCGCGGCGAAAGCCCCATGGCGAGACCGAGCATTTGGGTAAAGTACACGATTTTGACGTTGGTCTTGATCCCGAATTCCTTTTCCGCGCGAATCTGATGCATCTCGAGCCCGGAATGGCAGGTCGGACACTCGGTCGCTATCACCTCGGCGCCAGCCTCCTCTGCGGCTTGCAGGATATTCAGCACAAGCTGGGTGGAGGTATCGGAATCCGACAGGGTATGGGCGCCACCGCAACAGGCGGTCTTAAGCGGAAAATTGACGTTCTCAGCACCAGCTGCCGCCAGCAGATCGTCCATGAAGTGGGGCTTATAGCTCGACTCCGAGCCGGGCCCTTGATCCTTTTCCGGGAAGATCTGACGCGGACGCGTATACATGCACCCGTAATAGTTCGCGACCTTAACCCCTTTCAGGCTCTTCGACATCTTGTCCTTGATGCCCTCGGGACCAAGCTCTTCCATCAGCCATTCCAGCAAATGGACCGAGCGCACGTCACCCTTATAAACCGGATCATCGGCCTTCTTGGCGAGATCCTGAACGGTCTTCAGGTGCTCTTCCGAGGTCGCCAATTCGTATTCAGTCTTCTTTAAGTTGTGATAACAGCCGTTGCACGGCGCCATCACCGTGTCGAAACCCATCTTTTCGCCAGCGATGGCCAGATTCCGGGCCGACATATAGGTCTGCAGCATGGGATGGACGTTCTTCACTTCCATCGCCCCGCAACAGCTGTAGTCTTCGAGATTTTCCATCTTCAGGCCGAGCTTGTCGACCAGTACTCGCGTCGACTTGTCATAAGGCCCGCCGGAGCCCTCCAACGCGCAACCGGGGTAATATGCGACCTTAGACATGGACAGCCTCCTTCGGCATGGCGCGCTGCTTGCGCGCTATTTCTTTCTGCTCACGAACATAGGCCCGCAGGACATCGCCCGTCCGGCCCCACGACTTCGTGCGCGGCTTAAACACCAGGTGCAAGCCCATGTGCATCAAAAATGACACGGGCAAATACTTCGTCATCCGCTTGCCCACTTCGATCAACCAGGGAGGCGTCAAGGATTGGTTGGTCTTACGCAAAAAGTTCACGAGCACGCGCGTGTCCTCGATGCGCCCAGTGGCGTACACCTGACTCAGAAACTCCTCGTCGAATATCGACGACTTGCTCTCCGGCGTATGGCCCTCTTCTTCAAGCCAGTGCGCCAAGGCCTTCATCACGCCTTCCGGCTTCACGTCCTTCGGGCAGATGTTCGTGCACTTGTTGCAAGATACGCACGTCCAGATGATGTCCTTATCCTTCAGAATCTCGTCCTTCAAACCGAGGTTCGTCAGATAGATCCAATAGCGGGGATTAAAATCGGTGTTCTGAGCGTAGACGGTGCACGAGTTTGTGCACGACCCGCACTGCCAACAACGATGCACATTCTCGCCACCGGCAAAGGTGCGAATCTTCCGCGCGAAATCCGTGTCGTAATCCTTCAAATAACGGGGCAACACCATCGTGTTCCAATGCCCCGATACGTCCACGCCGTCCAGAACCAAATTATCGTTGGTCTGGATACGATCCGCATCAATCAGTGATTTCTCATGAATAGCCATGTCAACCGTCTCTCCAGATTGCGCCTAATGCAGCACCTTCTTCACTCGCGATTCCGAACGCCGAGCGGCGTCTATCCCCAAAAGCTTCCTGACCACTTCGAGAGGATCTTCCTTGCCGCCGAAATCGGCATTCAAAAGCCCCATCCCGCTTGATAGCGCACGCATATAATCCGCGTACGCATGCGCAAAAAAGAGATCCACCACAAACTCGGGATCCCGGTACATCCCGTTCTCCGCCATGCGTGCAGCGATCCAGCTTCGAGCGGCCTCGTAGACCCCGGGGTCAGTGCCTAACGGGACCTTGTCGAGCGTGTCGCCACCCTTAACAAACTCCCGCACGGCCCCCGAATGGGTCCCTTGGTCCCACACCCAGCGAGTCATAAGGGGATATTGAGTAGGCGCCCGAAAATGCAACATCTCGGCGCCTAGATCGCTCAATGCCCGCCTCACCTTTTTTTCGGCCTTAGGGTCGAGCCCGCCTTCGACTGGGATCGCGTCCACGAAAGTCGCCATCCGATCAGCCAGAGGTCTCGCACCGTAGAGCAGCTCTTCCACCGCCGTTCTCACAGCGGACAGCCCAAAGGCCTCAAGCGACGGCCACACCCGCTTGCGCGCGGGCATCACCGTCTCGACGAGGACCTCCATGCGACCGAAATCCAAGTCGCCGAGCGCGGATCGCGCCAATGCGTTCTTGAACAACTGATGCTTCGTTTGCAGCGAAGCGATAAAGGGGTCTATCCCGCCGGCCTCGCCCAGGATCTCTAAAAAGCGCGCAAACTTCTGCGTAAACACGCGCTCGTCGAGTTCCACGGCCAGAACGACAGGCTCTACCGCCTCCGTCTCCTTGTCGTTTCCTGAGTTCGCCTCAGGCGGTCTTTTGAACCAAAGCATTCATATCCGCCACAGCGCGCATCGCTGCTGCCGTTCCTTGCGAAATCGAATCATCGATCGTCTCGGGCCCCAGGGCCGCGCCCACCGCGTAGATGCCCCGGCGCGTCGTCCCGCAGGTGTTCGTATAGTGCTCAGCACGGTCGATGAAACCATGCTTCTCGAGCCCAATCCCGAATACCCGTGCGATCTCCGGATTGTCCTCGTTCGGGTCCATACCAATTGCGTGCACGACGAGATCCATGGGGATCACGATCGGACGCTTGACCAAAGTATCCTCTCCCTTCACCAACAGCCGGCCATCCGGGGAGCGGGTCACTTCGGCGATACGCGCCTTCACGAACTTGGTCTTAAACTCTTCCTGGGACTTCCAGTAGAAGCGGTCTTCGTACAAACCAAAGGTGCGAATATCCATGTAATAGATAAACACATCCGTGGTCGGCGACAGCTCCTTGATCTCCATGGCGAGGTTAGTCGACACGGTACAACAGATCTTGGAGCACCATTCGCGCCCAATCTGCCGGTCACGGGACCCCACGCACAACAGGATCGCGACACGTTCGGGAACGCGGCCATCCGATGGGCAGGCGATCTTTCCGGCCGCCACCATCTGCTCGACCTGAGTCGTGGTCACGACGTCTTCGTAGCTTCCAAATCCCCATTCGGGCTTATTAATGGAATCGAAGTGCGTAAATCCGGTCGCCAACACCGCCGATCCGCAATCGACGCTGGTGCCGTTCGACAGGGTGGCCGTGAACTTACCGGCCTCGCCCGTGAACTTGGTCACCTTCGTCTCTTTATAGATCGTGACGTTCTTGTCGTCTTCGACACGCTTGATCATCCGACCCATCGCATCCCGCGCCCACTCGCCTGACGGCACAAGCTTCGCGTATCCGGACAAGATGGGCGTGCCGCCCAACTGCGCCGCCTTCTCGACCATTACGACCTTAGCTCCGCTCCCCGCCACTCCGGCGGCCGCCGCTAAGCCGGCTGGTCCGGCTCCTACCACTAGTACCGTGTTTTGCATTGCTTACGCCTTGCCCCCCAAAGCCAACTCAGGATTGTAAAGATACTCGATATTGCCCTGCTCCACTTGCTTCAGGTACTTTTCAAAGTCACCCTTCGCCTTATTCCAGTCGATCCCCATCTTCTCGACCAGTTCCTCGCAGGGGCTCGCGTGCCACTGCAGCTGAACGATCTTGAACGGATCTGCCCCGCATGCCAAGGCCGCCAACTGCACGTCAGCCATGATCGGGATCTGGAAGTTCTGCCCATGGGCCTTTCCGATCCACTGGTTCTTGTCCATGGTCGTGATGCAGCCCGTGTCGTTACCGATCATAACGTCGGCATTGGCCTCCTGACGCGCCACCTTGATCTTGCGATCCATGGTGAACGAGCGGGTAAATTCGCGTTCCGAGATGATGTGCCGGAACCCGAACCCGCAGCAGTCGTACCAGGTCGAGTAGTCGATGACCTGCGCACCGAGGGCCTGGGCCACGGCCGTACCGATCGCAGTCCGATTGCCGTTCATGGTGTCGACGTCATATACGGCGTCTTCATGGACCATCTTGTAGTAATGGCAGGCGACATGCATGGTGGCACGGATATGCGACATGTCTATGGTCTGCAGCTCGGAGGCGATACGGTTACGCATCACATGCAGCCATTCGGAGTAATGCACGATCTCTTCGGGGATGACCAACTTGCCATCAACCAGGCGCCCAAGCTTGCCGAGGATCTTAGTGACCTTCTCGCGTAATTCCGAGGACTCGATCAGATACTTGCGGATCTCCTTATAGTTACCAAAGGAGGTGCCACAGTGGACGAGAGGGAAGAAGTGGCCGAGCTCAAATCCGTGCTGCTTGCCCGAGACATAAGACTGGTGAAAATTCCGCAGGAACACCGCGGCCAGCGACTCGACGTTGCCGATCCCCGAACCATGATAGTTCCACGCGGTGCAGGACGTTTGGTCGGTTTCGTCCAAATAGTCCTTGCCAGGCACAAAGCCGAACTTGTTCATGAACCACAGAAGCGAGGTGGGATAGCCGGGGATGTTGCCGCATTGACCACAAGACTTGTGATGCCAGAGCTGCTTAGTCGGGATCTTCTTGTCCCAGCCAAACAAGGTCTTGACGAGCTTCGGCTCGTGATCGTCGGTGATGCGATGGACGATGATCTGCCCGTCCTTCTCCAGCTCCCACATATGCTCGCGGATATCGTCCATGCGATCGCCCAGGTCGACGGTGCGTCTGTCCACCTGTTTGCGCACCCACTCGGTCGCCTTGGCGGCATCGGCATTCGATAGGTTCGATTGCTGGAAAAACGAGCCGTGGCCGGCGATACCCTGGCCGTCCGTATTGTGGAATCCGGGCTTCATGGTCCCCGCTCCTGCGCCCTGCGCCGATGCGTTATGGTTACCAGGGCTTTGTTCGGTCGGTTTCATAAGGTACCTCCTTTACAGCGGTATTGTCTTTCAAGACATTAAGACCAGAAGTCATGGGCTGAGCTACGAGCTCAGTCCTGCTTCTGGTCCTCCTGAGCCTCTAGCCAATCGTTATAGTCTTCACGCTTTTCATCGATAAAATCCTCGATCACGTCGAATAGGTTCTCATCGACAATCTGCAAGGAATCCATTACACCGGTCATTTCCCATATGGTATACATCTCGACCGAGGTCTTTAAAGAGACCTCCCACGCGGTGTCCGTCGTCTGGAGAGTGCGCACCGGAATGGCTTTGCGCAAAATCTTGAGGTCGCCTTCGACCTTCTGGATGTTCGGACCCCAATCGGGGAAGTGATCGGGCTGAATCATATCGGGCGACAGCTGGTTACCGGTGGTAATCAGCTTCAGCATCACACGACCAAACGGCCTCAGCACATCTTTCGCCGACTGCATGCCGTGCTTGATCGAGACCTCGCGCATGATGGCGATAAGCCCACCGGGCGAATTCTTGAACGGGCAACGCGCGGCGCAGGTCATGCATTGAGCACAGGCCCAGATCTTCTCCTGCATCGCATCGTAGATCTGTTCAACGTTCTCGGTCCAGAGCAACTGGACTATTTCGCGGGGGCTAAAATCGTAGAAGTGTGCGGCGGGGCACGTGGCGGTACAAATACCGCAATTGAGACACCCATTCAGTTCATGGTCATAACGAAAATCATTACGGATGTCCTCGTAGATCTCGCGCATCTCGGCGTACGTCGCCATAAAAGCTCCTTCGACACTTCAGAATATTAGCGGTTGCTTATATAATACCCAACACCGTCTCTCAAGTCTACCCTGAAAGACGGTGCGCCGGTAGCATTACATAAATAAGCAGATATCCGACTCGCCCGCGAATTCGAAGAACGTGGCGGCTCCGCCCATCTCGATACCCGGGATGAAATCGCTCGGGCTGAACCCGAAGAGATCGACGGTCATCTGGCAGCCGATCATCTTGACATCGGCTTCGGCACACAGGCTGCGCAGATCCTCAAGACTCGCCACACCCTTCTTCTTCATCGTGCTCTTCATCATGGTGGTCATGAAGCTTTGCATACCGGGGAGGGCCTGCAACAACACCGGCATCGGCATCGGCATCGGCATGCCGGGATTGCCAATCGAGGTGACCTTCAAATGGTTCAGACTCTTACGGAGAAGCTGCAGACCATAGAACGTGAAGAAAATCTGGACGTCATAACCGAGCGCGGCCGCGGTGGACGCCAGAATGAAGGGCGGGTAGCCCCAATCCAACGTCCCTTTCGTGGCAATAATGGCGAGCTTTTTGGTAGCCATAAACTATCTCCTGTTGACCGTAGTCAACTATGCCTTTTTACGGAGCACAAACGTAAATTCGCCGTTTGCCTCACCCGATTCGACCAACTCATTGCCAGTCTGTTTGGCGAATGCCTGAAAATCTTTGATAGCGCCCGGATCGGTTGCCACGACCCGCAGGGTTTGCCCGCCGGTCAGATCATTCAGCGCCTTCTTGGTGCGCAGAATCGGGAGCGGACAATTCAAGCCGCGGGCATCAAGTTCTTTGTCGCAAGTCGCCATAACTTCCTCCGTTTACCATTGAGAATTATCGATCATAAGCCTATTTCTGCAAGCCCTATCACCGCGAGAGCCCGCCCATTACCCCGACTGCGTACACATAAACGCGGACAAATGCAAGGACCAAAAGGACGCTTCCCGCGAAGACCGCAACAGAATTACCATTCGAGATCTTACGAAAGCGGTGCGAGCGGCAAGCCGTTGCGCACCCACGCCATGATCCCGCCGCGCAGGTTATAGAGCTTGTCGTACCCCTGTTGCTGTAAGTAAGCGCAGGCCTGCGAAGAACGCCCCCCAGATTGGCAATAGAAAACCACGGGGCGTCCTTTGTCAAGCGCGCTCGCACTGAGCGGTAGCAAGTGGAGGGGGATGGACCGGGCGCCCGGAATGCCGCCCCGCGCCACCTCAGCAGGAGTGCGGACATCGACGACCGTGACCGCAGCGGGTTCGTCCTTCAAGAGGCGATCAAGATCGCCGGCCTCTAAGTCTTGGAAAGTTCCCATAGGGAAAGACCCTCTATATAAAAAGGTTATTAAATACTAATGTTTGCGCGCGAGCTTGCGCTTTTTCAGCGTCCTACGCAAGGGGCGAGAGACCCCGGCAATTGCGGGCCTGGATGGTCCGTGCTAGAGTCGCGCTCCGCTTAATCCCGGAGGCTAACGCCTTGAAAAAAGATGATTTCAAGCCGGACACGCGCTACACCGTGGCCTGGCGCGACCATGACGGAAAGGTCCGTCCCGCGAACCTTTATGTCTATCGGCTCTACGACACCTTCATGGTGGCGCGTAAGACTGACCATAGTGGATTCCTGTACAAGATCGGCTACGACCAGGTCCTCAAGATCGTCAAGGAGATCCCGGTAAGCGAAGAAATGCGCTTCCGGATCCCCGATGCCGTCTTAAAGGAGAGCTCGTGGGCCGACCGGACGGTCATGGAGCGTTACTCCACATCGCCCGCCCTCGGTAAATAGAAGGCGCCTTTGCCGAAGGGCTGGCGGGGCACACTGCTCGCGCTGGCCCTCTTTGCGCCGCGCGCCAGTTACGCCGAGATCGGTCGTCTTCCCGATCTCGGCCACGCCTCCGGTGTCGTCATGTCCCGGGCCCAGCAGACGCGTTTTGGAGAGGCCTTTCTCCGTCAGGCCAAAGCCAGTCTGCGCTTTGTCCGTGACCCCGAGGCGCAGGCCTTCGTGCGCCGACTGGGCCGTCGGCTGGTCCTAGCGAGCCCCTCCCCGCAAATTCGCTTTCATTTCTATATCCTGCGCAACCCAGTCATAAACGCCTTCTCGGTGCCCGGAGGCTACGTCTTCATCAACTCCGGCGCGATCCTCGCGGCCCGCAACGAAGATGAATTAGCGGCGGTCATGGCGCACGAAATCTCCCACGACACCCAGCGCCACATCCCACGGCTCATCGCCTTATCGAAACGACTGTCGTGGGCCGCCCTGGCCGGGGTATTGGCCGGCGTAGCCCTTATGAGCAGCTCCCAGTTCGAGGGCGGAGCCGCCGCCCTGTCGCTCAGTTCCGCAGGGCTCACGGCCGAGACCCTTAAGCACCGCCGCGGCTACGAATCCGAGGCCGACCACATCGGTCTGCGCACCATGGCGCGGGCCGGGTTCAACCCACGCGCCATGGCGGCCTTTTTTAGCCGCCTGAAGACCGATGACCAGTTCGTGTCAGTCAACGTGCCGGATTCCTGGCGCACCCACCCACCGACCGACATCCGCATCGCCGAGGCCGAGAACCTGGCCGCCCGCTATCCCTACACCCCGTTTCGCGACCACCCCGCTTTCGATCGCGTCCGCATGGGTTTGCTCGCCGAAGAAGGCGGCCCTCATGAGGCCTTGGCGCGCCTGAAAGCCGAGCCGCGGAACGGCGATCCGAGCGCGCGGCGTTATGGCCTCGCCTTGGTCGACCTGCGGCTCGGAGAGTTCGCCGCCGCGCGCTCTAGGCTTGTCGCGCTCAGCGCGAGCCATCCGCGCGTCGTCGCGTATCGCCTCGGCCTCGCGGACTGGGAGCTCGATCGCGGACATATACGCCGCGCCGCCGCCGACTTCGCGCAGGCCGCCCGACTCAAACCCCATAGCCTCTGGCTGCGCATCCTCTCTGTGCGCGCACAACTTCAGTCGGGGGCAGACAGCCAAGGGCTCAAGGAGGCCAAACGCCTCGTCGCTCGCCACCCCTCCCGTGCCTCGCTCTACCGCCTTCTGGCCCACGCCTTCGCCCTGAACCACGATTATCTCCATGCCCATGAAGCGCTCGCCGAGTCCCATTATCTGGACGGTAGCGCCCGCGCGGCGCGTCAAGAGCTGCGCCTCGCCACACCCTTTGCGACGACTGCGTCCGCCAAGGGGCGGCTCGCCACGCTCACGAGCGCGATGCGCGAACACTGGACCGTTCCCCCTGCCTTCCCCTAACCTGCCCTTAAAAAACGATCATCGAAGCCTTGCTCCCGAAGGGCTTACCATCGACCCTTACGGCCAAGAGACACTCTGACGCCGCAGCGCTCGGATTATTCCCTTGACGCAAGCCCAGGGCGATCGCTATGTTTACCGCTACGACCTCACGTTGGCGTGCGCTGACGTTATAAACAAACACTTATATACTAACTAGGAGGAAGCATGGGTATAAGGACCGCGTCCCGCGCGGCACGATGGATAACCATCGGCGCCACTGTGCTCTTAGCCCCGCTTGCCATAGCGGCCGGCCGCGCGCCCACGGCACAAGAGTGTGCCGCTCACCCGACCAGCCCCGCCGTCCGGGGCGGCTGTATCGTCATCGACCGCAAGCTCGGCAATTGCATGGCCTGCCATGTCATCGCGGGCACGACCATGGACGGAAACATCGGACCGCAACTGAAAGACCTGCGCGCCCGCTTCCCCAACAAGGCTGCGCTCTTCGCGCAGGTCTACGACCCGACCATGAACGACCCGCACACGGCTATGCCACCTTTCGGCAAAGACCGTATCCTGACCAAAGCTCAGATTCGCGAAGTCGTGGACTTCCTTTGGACCTTATAAAACAAATATTCATCACCAGGATGACACCATGAACCTTCCACGCAGAACCTTCTTAAAGCAGGCCGTCTCCGGGACCGCCTTGGCGGTGGCCGCCGGGGCCGGACTCCTTCGACCGACACGGGCCTTGGCCCGGACCTGGCCGTCTTGGCCGCAGGC
>JAJYQN010000123.1 GCA_021794595.1 Pseudomonadota bacterium | reverse complement strand
GGCCGGCCGCAGGACGGCTAAGCGGAGCGGTGCTCGGGGGGCCATTCGGGCTTCAGTTAAAAACCCGCGGCCCGACCTTGGTGGCTCGCGCGCACGGGGTCATGAGCGCCGCCGGCGTGGGCATGGTTGCCGGCGCCGCACGACCCTATGTGCACGGACCTTTGTCCTGGCACTTTCGGCTCACCAACGACCGCAGGTTTCGGGTAGTGGCCCGCGCGAATCTCCGGAACGTGGCCTTGTCTCTCCCTTATCCGGCCGGTAAGGCCAAGGGTATCCCAGCGGTCGCGCAGGCCGCTTTTATATCCGGCTCAGGCGGGACCTTCTTCAATGCCACTATTGCTCGCCATCTCAGTATCGCCTACCGGGCCCCGACGGGAGTAGGCCCCGCGACTTGGGTGGGAATTGGCTCGGCCGCGGCACCCAAGGTCCTTTATCCGGGTCTTGCCCTAGCGGTCCGGAGCGCTTATGTGAATACCGGCGCCTGGACTCATTTTGTCGACCGCCTCACCCAAAAGGGCGCCCCCTCCTCGGCGCCGCTCGCGGCCCAAGGCGGGGCACTGCGGTCGCTCCATCTCTCCGTGGGCTCGCTCGTTTTGGGCGGCCGACCCATGGGTCGGGTGCACGCCCTCTTCGAGCGTGTAGGGAGGCGCTGGCAGGGGGTGGTAAACGGGCCCAATATGGCCGGGACCGTGGGCTGGAAACCGGGCCCCAAGCCTGCGCTTTTATTGCGGCTTTCGCGACTCGTGATTCCGCCCTCTCCGCTGTCTTATCGTCGGCCATCTCCCCTTAAGCCGACCGACCCACGCCGCTTGCCGGCGGTTCGGTTCGTGGCCAATAGCGTGAAGGTGGATGGCCGGAATTTGGGTCATGTCGCGGTCGATGGCGCACCCTTTCCAGACGGTTTTCAGTTCGGGCGGATCTTGCTTGTCCGTAAACACACGACAGTCATGGGGCATGGGCGTTGGACGCTCCACGCCGGGCGACAGGAGTCGATCTTTGCGCTCATCTTACATAGCCGCAACCTCGGTGACACCTTGACGGCCTGGGGGCTTCCCCATCAAGTCGCGGGCGGCCGCGCCCTGGTCCATGCGGTCGTCAACTGGCCGGGCGGCCCTACCCACTTTTCCCTGGATAGGCTCGAGGCCAAGGTCCGGTTCATGGTCCGCGATGGGCGTTTCGTTCAGGTTCGCCAGGGCGCCGGCAAGCTTTTGGGAATATTTAACGTAGACTCGATCACGCGCTACCTCACATTGGACTTTAGTAATATCTTTGGGCGCGGGTTTAGCTTTAACAGTATCGACGGCAAGGTATTGGCGGAACAGGGGACGGCTATCATTACCGATCCCATTCATATTCAGGGGGCTTCCGCCAATATCGTGGTCTTGGGGCGCGCCGGACTCGTTAAGAAAACGTTTGATCTGACTCTACATGTGAATCCGCATCTGCAAAATAATGTGACGCTCGCGAGCGGTCTTCTTGGGGGCCCTATCGCCGGCGCGGCTGTTCTGGTGATGCAGAAGATCTTTGCGCGCGAGATCAATCAAGGAACCCGCCTTACCTATTTTATCAAGGGACCATGGAGCAAGCCGATCATTCGCAAGAAGACCGATAAGGACGATGGCCCTTGATAGGCGCTATTCAGATGTGCTCAGGGGTGGATGTGGAGGCGAACCTGGCGGTTGCCGGCCGCCTGCTGCGCGAGGCCCGCGAAGCGGGGTGTCAGCTTGCGGTGCTTCCCGAGAATTTCGCACTGATGGCGCGCACACCGGCTGATCGGCTCCGCTATGCCGAAGACGAGCGTAGAGGACCGATCCAGGAGGGCCTGAGCCGCTTGTGTCGGGAGCTCGGCTTGTGGGTCGTGGCCGGTACTATCCCTATGCGTTGTGGCTCGCCGGACAAGGTTCGGGCCGCCTGCCTTGTGTACGATAGTCGCGGCGAACAAGTCGCGCGATATGATAAGATCCACCTATTCGACGTCGATCTCGGGGCCGGGGAGCGGTATGCCGAATCCGACAGCTTCGAGTCGGGCCATACCCCGGTCGTTGTGGCGACACCTTATGGCAAGCTGGGGCTCGCCGTGTGCTACGACCTCCGTTTCCCCGAGCTATTTCGCATCCTTCTCGCCCAAGGAGCCGAGATCATAAACCTACCGGCGGCGTTTACGGTGCCAACGGGCGAGGCGCACTGGGAGGTGTTGCTGCGGGCCCGGGCGATCGAGAATAGTTGTTATGTGGTGGCCGCGGCCCAGGCTGGTCGTCACGACAACGGCCGCGCAACATATGGCCATAGCTTGATAGTGGATCCCTGGGGCGTGATCCTCAACTGTCAGCCCGAAGGGACCGGAGTGGTCCTTGCGCGCTATGAACATGAACGACTGGATGCGGTGCGGCGCCGCCTTCCCAGCATCAAGCACCGGAGACTGTAATGGCAACCGATATCTCGCATGCGCAGAATCTCGAGAAGGCCCAGGAATTCCTGTTGACGCCAGCTGGCATAGGGGCGGGCGAGCTCGAACAGGTCATGGGTCGCATACTGAGCAGTAAGCTCGATTATGCGGATTTATACTTTCAGTATAGTCGCCAGGAATCCTGGTCCTTGGAGGAGGGCCAAGTGAAGTCCGGCAGTCGCCATATCGAGCAGGGCGTAGGCGTGCGGGCGATCGCCGGCGAAAAGACCGGGTTTGCCTACTCAGACGAGATCATCATGCCAGCCTTGTTGGATGCCGCCCAGGCGGCGCGCGCCATAGCCCGTGGCGGGCAAGAGAAGCCACAGGCGATCGCGGTCCATAGCGGGCACAGCCTGGCTCTATATGCGCCCTGCGATCCGCTCTCGAGCCTCGAGGATACCGCTAAGGTGGCGCTCCTTGAGAAGGTCGAGCAGGAGGCGCGGCGGCAGGATCCCCGCGTAAAGCAGGTCATGGCGAGTTTAGGTGGCTCCCAGGAGACTGTCCTTGTGATGCGCAGCGATGGGGTCATGGCGGCGGATATCCGCCCCCTTGTGCGTCTCAACGTCTCTGTGATCGTAGAACAAGACGGTCGGCGCGAGCACGGGTCTTCGGGTGGCGGCGGACGAACGGATTACGGCTATTTCCTGACTGAAGAGCGGGCCTTGGGATATGCGCGCGAGGCCGTGCGCCAAGCTCTTGTGAATTTGGAAGCGGCGCCCGCGCCGGCTGGGACGATGCAGGTGGTGCTAGGCCCGGGGTGGCCTGGCATCTTGCTTCATGAGGCGATTGGCCACGGCCTCGAGGGTGACTTTAACCGCAAGGGGACGTCGGCGTTCGCGGGGCGGTTGGGGGAGAAGATTGCGTCCGCCGCTTGCACGGTGGTCGATGATGGGACCCTCCCGGGCCGACGGGGATCTTTGAACGTGGATGACGAGGGCACGCCCACTCAAAATACCGTCCTGATCGAGCGCGGTATCTTGAAGGGTTATCTGCAGGATCGCATGAACGCGCGGCTTATGGGGATGGCGCCGACCGGCAACGGCCGCCGCGAATCCTACGCGCACCTGCCGATGCCGCGCATGACCAATACCTATATGCTGGCCGGGGAGACGCCGCCCGAAGAGATTATTGGCTCGGTAAAAAAGGGCCTCTATGCCGTGAATTTCGGCGGTGGACAAGTTGATATCACGTCCGGCAAGTTCGTGTTTTCGGCGAGCGAGGCCTATCTCATCGAGAACGGCCGCATAGGCCGACCGGTGCGTGGGGCCACCCTTATTGGTAGTGGACCCGAGGTGTTGACGCGCGTGAGCATGGTGGGTAACGATCTGGCCTTGGATTCCGGGGTCGGGACCTGTGGTAAAGACGGCCAGAGCGTGCCAGTGGGCGTAGGCCAGCCCACCTTGCGCATCGATGGCCTCACTGTCGGCGGTACGGAGGAATAGTGGGCGCGATCAGTGTAGACACCAAAGGGACGCCGTCGCTTGAGGATCTTGCCGCCCAGGCCTTGGATCTCGCTCAACGTCAGGGTGCGACGGCCGCCGAGGTCAATAGCGGTCTCGGGAAGGGTTTGTCGGTCACGGTTCGCCGCGGGGAGGTCGAAACCGTGGAGCACCACCGCGACAAGAGCCTTTCTATCACCGTGTATTTCGGCGCTCGCAGCGGTTCGGCCAGCACCTCCGATTTTCGCCCAGAGGCCTTATCGGAAGCGGTGCGCGGGGCCTGTGCCATCGCCCGGTACACGGCCGAGGACCCCTTCAATGGCTTAGCTGATCCTGCCGATCTTGCAAAGTCGATCCCGGATCTTGATCTTCATCATCCCTGGGATTTGACTGTCGATGACGCTATCGGTCTTGCCCTAAGATGCGAAAGCGCGGCGTTCGCCACCGATCCGCGCATTCAAAATTCCGAAGGGGCCACGGTGACGACTCACGAAGGCGTCGATCTCTACGCGACTAGCGCGGGCTTCATGGGTACGGTGCGTTCCAGTCGTCATGGGTTCAGTTGCGCGGTGTTGGGGGAAGACGACCAAGGCCGCATGCAGCGTGATTATGACTACGCCTCGACCCGCGATGCCCGCGACCTCCCTGATCCGGAATCGGTGGGTCGCGAAGCCGCGCGCCGCGCCGCGCGCCGGCTGGGGTCTCGCCAAATCAAGACCTGCCAGGTGCCGGTTCTTTACGAGGCCCCTGTCGCTCGCAGTCTGTTGTCGCATCTCGTGTCGGCCATCACTGGGCCTAACCTCTATCGGCGATCCTCGTTTTTAGTCGACAGCGTTGGGACCCAGCTTTTCCCGGAGACCGTCCACCTCTACGAAGATCCGCATAGGCTAAAGGGGATCGGCAGTTCGCCTTTCGATAACGAGGGCGTGGCGACGCGTTATAGCGATCTTGTGACCGATGGCGTTTTGCGTCGTTACTGTCTCGACAGTTACTCGGCTCGCAAGCTTAAGCTCGTCACGACGGGCAACGCCGGCGGTGTTCATAACCTCATGATCAAGCCCGGCTCCGAGGACCTTACGGGGCTTTTGCGGCAGATGGGGCGCGGGCTTTTGGTGACGGAACTCATTGGTTTTGGTATCAACAGCGTGACCGGCGACTACTCGCGGGGCGCGGCTGGATTCTGGGTGGAGGGCGGAGAGCTCGCCTATCCGGTCGAGGAGATCACTATCGCCTCGAATCTTCGGGATATGTATCGAGGGCTCGTGGCGGTCGGTCGGGACGTCGATCGGCGCCACAATATCTGTACCGGGTCTTGGCTGATAGATCGGATGACCGTGGCCGGCAGCTAGTCGCCGAAGTCCCATTCGAAGGCGTTGTCGTCGGGCGGGAGTTCACGCCGTGTTATGAGCCTCCCCCCGGTCTTCGTGAGCAGCGCATGGCGGCGTGATTTCTGGCGCATGTCGTCCAAGATCCAGCCGATGTCGGCGGGATGGCCCAGTCGCCCCTGAGACCGCAGATGGCGGACCGCTATGCAGTCTTTGCCGATATCGCAAAGGAGCGGTAAAGGCAGTTCAAGCGGGAGGATAAAACGGTGCGTGATCCACAAGACCGGGCTTTTGCGGTCCGCTGCTTGGCGCGCATCGATACGGAAGTGACCCGCAGCGCCCCCGAGTTTCAGGAGTTCCTCGAGCCAATCCATCGTCAGTCCTTTGTGGATGATGAGCGTGCGGCCCGCATAGCGAGTGAAGAACTGCCGCAGGGTTTTTTGGTCGCGGCGGGCCGCGAGCGCGCGCAAGACGGAAATCATGGGCTGATAATGCCAAAGTCGCCAGGATCAGGACAAGACGAGCAGGGGAGGATTTATGGAATGTGACGTATTGGTCATCGGCTCAGGCCCCGGAGGCTATCGCGCCGCGGTATTGGCGGCCCTTCAGGGCCGCGAGACCGTGATCGTCGAAAGGGCAACATGGGGAGGCTGCTGCCTTAATCGTGGGTGCGTGCCGAAGAAGGACTGGTACCACAGTGCGCGTTTGCTCGCCCAGGCGGGCCGCCTGGAGGACCGGGGGATTGCCGGGACCCTCGTGGCGAATCTGGCACAAGCCTGGCGCCACCAGCACGAGGTCGTCAACACCGTTCGCGAGAGCTACCAGTCCTACCTAAAGCGCTTGGGCGTGCGCGCCTTGGCGGGACAGGCCACGTTCACGGCCGCCCGCACGGTCCGTGTCGAGCCCTTGGGGGAATCGGTGACCGCAAAGGCGGTCATTATCGCCACCGGCTCGGAACCCATTGTTCCCGCGGGCCTTGCGATCGTCCCGGGCCGAGTCATCCATAGCGATCTCTTGTTTGATGAACCCGTTCCCTCCGGAAAGCGGGTCTTCATTGTCGGGGGCGGGATAGTGGGCCTTGAGTTTTCCTACATCCTAAGTCTACTTGGGTGCGAGGTGCGCTGGCTGACGCGCCGCGACCCCTTCGCGCGCCCAGATTTCAGTCCGCCGGCCATGAGCTTGTTGCGCAAGGGCTTGGCCGAGGTCGGTATAACACCCTTGGTGGCGAGACTAAAAGGCCTGTCCGTTGCCGCAGCCGGGGTCCGTGTCGAGATCGATGGCCACCCGACGGAGGAGGCCGACTGGGTCCTTTTGGCGACTGGTCGGCGGCCCACGACCCAGGGCCTCGGGCTCGATACCATTGGCGCCCGGTGCGATGATAAGGGCTTTATTATTGTCGACTCGACGCTCAAGACCGAGGCCTTGGGCGTGTATGCCTTGGGGGACTGCGTGGCAGGATCCATGACCGCCAATCGTGCACTCTATGAAGCGGGCGTGGTCGTGGACAATATTCTGGCGCCCGCGAGCCGCCAGCGCGAGCTTATCCGAGTGCCCGAGGCCATCTATAGCGCTGTGGAGTTGGCGCGCGTGGGTTTGACCGAAGAACAGGTGGAAGACCAAGGTCGGGAGCCGGCTGTCGGCTTTTCGGCCTTTGAGACCTCGCCGCGGGCGCTGGGCCAAGGAGAGCCCGAGGGGTATGTGCGGCTTGTCGCGGATCTCGATAGTGGCGAGCTTTTGGGCGGCGAGGTGGTGGGATCGGAGGCCGGGGAGCTGATTCATCTACTCGCCTCGGCGCCTCGGCGCGGGGCCTTGCGCCATATCGCAAGTACGGCATTTAACCACCCCTCCCGGAGTGAGGAGTTTCAAAATGCGGTGGAGACCCTAGCCGCTAAATGGAAGCTGGGTGAGTATGTCTTTGGGCCCGACCCCTTAAGTCCGGACCCATAGACCACGCCCCTATCCGAGAACCAGTGTCCCTTGTCGCTCTGGGCGGCCTTCAGCCCCTGTCGCCTTTAAGCGACAGGGGCTATCTGTCACCGGCCCCATTGTTGCCTGTAAACGACTATAATTAGGGCTAAGAGCCCGCACCGATCGTCGGCTCGCCGGGTGGCATTGCCTGAGCCCGGTTTTCAGGCGATAGTGCGTAAAAGCGAGGGAAGTGGATTATGACAGACGAGGTTTTAGGCACGCTCAGCGAGGCCATAAAGGCGCGCCGTTGCTGCGCCTTGCGCTACCGTGACCAGACCCAAGCCCGGGTCGTCGAGCCGCATGCCATCTACGAGAATGAGATCGGGGAGATCATCGTGGACTGCTACCAGGTGGGGGGCTATTCCTCGGCCGATCGAGCCCCGCCGTTTTGGCGTCCGTTCCGTCTGCGCAAAATCAATGCCGTCGCCTTACTTCGCAAGACCTTCGTTCCGCGGCGCTCGGAGGGCTTTAGTCCGACGCGGATACGCTACCGCACCGGCCTCATCTGCCTTGTGTCGGAGGCTGAAGAATCCTTTGTGCGAACGGCGATCGCCCACTCCGATCCGGTCGGGCCGTTCTTGCCCCAGAAAGTGCGGCGCCACTCGCGCTAGGTCTCGCCGTTTCCGGAGTCCGCTCCGCCGTTCATGGCCTCCACGAGCCGTTGGAGGCTGCGCGAATCCCGGGAACGCATAATCTCCGTCGCCCGCACCTCGAGATCTGAGACGTTGCTTTCGCGCACGATTTTTTTGATCTCCAGCATCGCCGCCGGATGCATACTGAATTCGCGCAGACCCAAGCCCAACAACAAGCGCGTATAGCGGGTATCGCCCGCCATCTCCCCGCACATGGCGACCGGAATTCCTTGCTTACGGCCCGCCTCTATGGTCATGGCGATGAGCCGCAAGACCGAAGGGTGTAGCGGATCGTATAAATAATTCACGGCATCGTCGACTCGGTCGATCGCGAGCGTGTATTGAATAAGGTCGTTGGTGCCGATCGATAAAAAGTCGAGATGGGCGGCGAACAGATCGGCCGCCACGGCTGCCGCCGGCACCTCGATCATGCCCCCAATCGGCATTTGGCTATCGAAGGCAACGCCTTCCTCGCGGAGCTGGCTCTGGACCTCACGCACAAGGTCTACGACCCGAAAAATCTCATCCACGTTCGACAGCATGGGGATCATAAGCCGCACGTGTCCGAAGGCCGAGGCGCGGATAATGGCTCGCAACTGCAGCTTAAAGAGACCGACTTCTTGCAAGCAGAGGCGTACTGCACGCAGTCCGAGCGCCGGGTTGACGGTTGTCACCGGCGTTTCGATATCGACTCGTTTGTCGGCGCCAAGGTCGAGCGTACGGATCGTGACAGGGCGCCCGGGAAGGGCCCGAACGACCTTGGCATAGGCCTCGAACTGTTCTTCCTCGTCGGGCGGACCCTGACGATTCATGAACAGGAATTCGGTGCGATAGAGCCCGATACCGCTCGCCAGAACCTGCTGCACCGCATTGAGGTCCTCCGGGAGCTCGATATTCGCCAAGAGTTGTATCCGGACGCCGTTGCGGCTTATGGCCTCGCTAGTCCGCAAGGTCTCGAGCTCTCGCTGTAGTCGCGCGATCTTTTGCGCGCGCCGCTCGTACTCGGCGACCACGACGGCATCCGGTCCGACGAGCAGGATGCCGCGTTTCCCGTCCACTATCAGCTGATCGTCGTTGTCGATATAACGGGTTGCGCCGTGGACCGCGACGATCGCAGGAATGCCGAGGCTGCGCGACAGGATCGCGGTGTGGGAAATAGGACCGCCTAAGTTGGTGACGAAGGCCGCGATACCCTTGCTCTTCAAGGCAACGGTATCAGCCGGGGCCAAGTCGTTTGCGACCACGATTCGCCCCAAGAGGTCGGCCGGAACCGGGTCGTCTTCGCGCTCGTCGGGGTTTAGGAGGTTGCGCAATACCCGTTCGACGACTTGTGCCACATCTATCTTTTTATTCCGCAGATAGTTGTCTTCCATGCGCTCGAAGACCGCGATCAGCCGATCGCTTTGCGTCTTCAGAGCAAACTCCGCGTTCCATTGATGTTCGCGAATGTCTCGAATGGGTGCTTCCGAGACCATGGTGTCGCTCAGAATGAGCAGGTGGGTATCGATGAAACTCGCAACCTCAACCGGGGCCTCGGCCGGGATGTGGTCGCGGATCTCGCTCAGCTCTTTGCGGGCCCCTTCGATAGCCGCCAAAAAGCGCTGGATTTCCTGATCGATGTCATGGGTAGGTACGACGTACTCCGGAACTTTGACGCGTTCGCGCTTTAGCACGTATGCGCGGCCAATCGCGATCCCGCTGCTGACGCCTTTGCCGTGGAGGGCCAGCATCAGGCGTCCTCGCCGAAGCGGCACTGTATGAGCTGGCACAAGGCTTGGCTCGCCTTCAACTCGTCTGGGCCGTCGGCGCAAATCTTGATAGTCGCGCCCTTGCCGGCGGCCAGCATCATGATGCCCATGATGCTCTTGCCGTTTACGCTACGTCCATCGCGCGAGACGGAGATGGCCGACTCGAAGGACGAGGCGAGGCTAACGAGCTTAGCCGAGGCCCGCGCGTGCATGCCAAGCTTATTGATGATGGTGACTTCAACGCAGTTCATGTTTCGCAGTGTCCAGCAGGCAAAATTCCGTTGCGCAAACGATCCCTTCGACGCCGCCCCGCAAGGCCTTTTCTATCAGATCGTCAAGCGGCCGATCGCGATAATTGAGTGCTCTGATCAACATCGGCAGATTGAGTCCCGTCACCAATTCCACCCGCTTGCGCTCCAGGAGGCGGCAGGCCACATTAATATGGGTTGCGCCGTAGATGTCGGCCAATATCAAGACGCCGTCGCCGTCGTCGACCGCCCGGATCGCTTGGCTCAGGGCCAGGGCAAGGTCATCCGGCGGGGTGTCATAACGAACGGGGAAGGCCGCCAAGGCCTGCGGTCGTTGCCCTAAGACGTGATCGACCGCCTCGAGCAGACCGTAGGCCACGTCTTTTTGTGCGAGAACAAGCAATCCTATCATTCAGCTAAAGCCCTCCTAAAACGCATCTTCAGACCCCCTGGCGGCCAGGGCCTCAGGGCGAGGATCCAGTATGAGCCACGCAGGCGGGTCGCGTGATCGGCAAGCGATGGCGCATCAGGAGGCCACTCGCGGCCGGGCCTCGGTGAGCTCCCGGTGCCGAATTTGGGTATAAATGCCCTGTTTGCGGAAATGGGCCGCTAATTTTTCGACCAAGTATACGGAGCGATGTTGGCCGCCCGTACAGCCTATCGCCACCGTCAGATAGCTGCGATTTTCTTGCTCGAAGCCAGGCAGCCAGCGGGCCAGAAAATCACCGATGTGTTCTTTCATGGCCGTCACCTCGGAGTGGCGCTCGAGGAAGGCCCCGACCTCCGGATCGAGGCCGGTCAGCGCGCGTAAACCTTGCTCCCAGTAGGGGTTCGGCAAACACCGGACGTCGAATACGTAATCGGCATCCAGTGGGGTGCCGTGCTTAAAGCCAAAGGATTCGAACAACAGCGTGATGCCGCGTGTGTTGGTGCCGCGCGCGAAGTCATAGATCAGCTGACGCAGTTGCTGGGCGCTCGTGTGGGTCGTGTCGATCCGGCGGGTGCACGACGACGACAGGGGCTCGAGCAGCGCCTTTTCGAGTCGTATGCTCTCAAGAAGCGGCGTTTGTGGGTCGGTGAGGGGATGGCGGCGCCGAGTTTCCTTAAAGCGCTTCATAAGCACGGCCTCGTCGGCTTCAAGGAAGATGATTCGGTAATCGACCCCGAGGGCCCGTAGCCGCTCCAGGTTCATGGGCGCCGCGTCCAGGAATAAGCGGTTGCGGGCGTCGATTCCGACCGCTACGTCCGAAAACTCCGAACGCACGCTATGCATCTGGTTGGCGAAGTGCGGCAACAGTGCCGCGGGGAGGTTGTCTATACAGTAAAAGCCGACATCCTCCAGGGCCTGCAAGGCGATACTTTTTCCGGAGCCGGAGAGGCCGCTTATGATGATGAAGCTCATGACGTCTTCATGGCCAGTTGCTGGCGGCGCACGAAGTCCTCGAGGGCGTTTATGCCTCGTCGATGGAGGATATGGCCGCGGGTGGCGACTTCGACCAAAACCGCGAGATTGCGTCCTGGCGCCACGAACAGCACCACCTCCGCGACATCGATTCCGAGAATGGACCGGGTCTTTTGTTCTGCTTGCAGCCGGTCGATACTGGCCTGGGGGTTTAAGGCCAGGTCTTTTAAGCGCACAATCAAATGCAAGGTCTTTTCGTGGCGCACTGCGGTCTCCCCGAACATCGCCCGGACGTTCAGTATCCCAAGTCCCCGTACCTCAAGGAAGTCGCATAGTATATCGGGGCAGCGGCCCTGTAGGGCGTCTGGCCCGATGCGGAAGAATTCGCAGGCGTCATCGGCGATCAAGCGGTGTCCGCGACTCAAAAGCTCAAGCGCCAGCTCGCTCTTACCGATCCCGCTTTCCCCCATGAGGAACACCCCAAGACCCATGACCTCCATAAAGACGCCGTGCAAGATCTCCCGCTCGGCAAGTGCCCGGGCCAAGTAGAACTGAAGGTCGTGAATAAGGCGTGGGCTCGGCAGCGGCGAGCCAAAGAGCGGCATTGAGGCCGCCTCGGCCGCCGCCCTCATCTCGTCGCTGGGCGGCTCGTTATTGGCGAGGATGACAATGGCCGATGAGCCGCAGTTAAATATGTTAGCGATCGCTTCCTTACGGGCAAGAGGCGTGATCTGCTCATTAAGGTAGGCGAGCTCGCCTACCCCTATGACTTGTACGCGGTTGGGGTGTACGAAGTTGAGGTGTCCCACCAGGGCCATACCTGGGAACCGGGCGGTGGCGAGCTCAAGCAGGCGCTCGGACCCGGCGTGGCCGGCAAGCCAAGTGAGCTTGAGGGTCTCGCGCTGAGCCTCATAGACGTCTTTAGCGGTTAATACGGCGCTCATAAGTGGTGGCGTGACCTCAAGGCAGCCATTGTATCACCCCGTCGCCCTCCCCCTCGCTATCCAGGCCTATGCTGACCGATGACCTTTTCCTTGTGCCGGAGGACTTGCCGGTCGAGCTTGTCGACGAGCAGGTCGATGGCGGCATACATCGTGTCAGCCGCGGCGTCGGCGTGGATGACGGCGCCTTTGGCGCGGATGTTGGCCTCGGCATTGAAACGCTTTTTCTCGACATGAAGCACGACGTCAGCGGTAATGACGTGGTCGAAGTGACGCTGTACGCGCCCGATCTTTTCAAGCGCGTAGTCGCGCAGCGGAGAGGTGATGTCGACTTGATGCCCGCTAACGGTGATGTCCATAAGGGTCCCCTTTGTGGCGTTAGACCAACGGCTTACGTTGACTAGATGGAGGAATGTTGAGTGATTCCCTATATTTGGCAATGGTTCTTCGTGCGATGTTTATGCCTTGCTCCTCAAGAATATCCGCGATCTTACTATCGCTGACAGGTTTTTCGTTGGGCTCGTTTTCGATGATCCTACGGATCAGCGACCTAATGGCGGTCGCCGAGCAGGTCCCGCCGTCGGCGGTCGCGACATGGCTCGAAAAGAAATATTTCAGCTCAAATATGCCCCGCGGGGTCATCATATATTTGTTTGTTGTCACGCGCGATATGGTGGACTCGTGCATGCTGACTTCTCCTGCGACGTCATGCAAGACGAGCGGCTTCATAGCCTCGGCCCCGTGGTCGAGAAACGCCCGCTGGCGATCGACGATGACTCGGGCGACCTTGAGAAGGGTGTCGTTGCGGCTCTGGAGACTCTTTAGGAACCAGCGTGCCTCCAGCAGGTGGTTGTGCAGAAAGCGATCCTGTTCGGTTCCCCGCCCCCGCTGTATGAGCCGTTCGTAATCGCTATTGATGCGCAGTTTCGGGAGTGCCGCCATGTTGAGGTCGGCGCGCCAGCTCCCGCGCCGCTTTTTGACGATAATCTCCGGTATGACGTAGGCGTTTGGCGTGGTCGATACCAGGGAACCCGGCCGCGGGTTCAGGCTCTTCAATAGGGCTAGGGCGTTTTTCAGGACCTCGGGCCCGAGGCGCGTGAGGCGTTTCAGTTCTTTGAAGTCGTGCTGACCCAGGAGCTGCAAATAATCCGGGTGGGTCAGCGTTCTCGCGGCATCGCGACACGGGGTGGAGGGGTCCAAGCGCCGTAATTGCAAGTCGAGACACTCCCCGAGATGCCGGGCGGCTACTCCGACCGGATCGAAATTCTGGATTTGGTGTAAAACCGCCTCGACCTCGTCTGGCTCCAACTGAAGATCGGGTAGCGTGGCTAGGATATCCTCGGTCGCCGCCAGGAAGTATCCGTCTTCATTGATTGCGTCGATGACGGCAACGGCGATTAAGCGGTCGCGATCGGAAAAAGGGGCCATCTGCAGTTGCCAAAGCAGGTGCTCCGCTAAGCTCGTGGGTTGGCTATTGCGGGTCTCGAAGCCCGTGTCGTTGTCCTCGTCGCCCCGGCTGGGACCGGAAGACAAGAGCTCGTAGCCCTCGCTCCAGTCGAGCTCAGGGGTTTCGTCGCCGCCGTCTGGCCCGTTATCGTCATGAGCCGGATCTTCGGCGCGGGGGGCCTCCGAGTCCGAGGCCGGAGTGCCCGGCTCCTCCCTTTCGGTTTCCTCGCCTTCCTCCAGTAGGGGGTTTTTCTCTAGCGCCTCGCGTATTTCCTGCTCGAGCTCAATAGAGGACAGTTGCAGAAGACGAATGGCCTGCTGCAATTGGGGGGTGATCGTGAGATGTTGGCCAATCCTGAGATCAAGCGTTTGTTTCATAAGGCCTCTAGAACCTATTCTAGTCTATTCTCGCGGTGGTACGGCCTAGAGCCGGAAATCCTCTCCCAAATAGACCCGCCGGACATCGGGATTGACCAGAACGGCTCGCGGATCGCCCGATGTGAGCACGTGTCCGTCATTGATGATGTAGGCCCGATCACAGATCTTCAGGGTCTCTCGGACGTTGTGGTCGGTGATGAGGACGCCGATCCCAAGGCTTCGGAGGTGAGAGATGTGTTGCTGGATATCGATGACCGAAATCGGGTCGACCCCGGCAAAGGGTTCGTCTAACAGCATGAACCGGGGCTTGGTGGCCAAGGCCCGCGCGATCTCGACGCGCCGGCGTTCGCCGCCCGAGAGGCTCATGCCGAGCGTTTTGCGCCGCTCTCCAATGTGGAGTTCGTGAAGCAACTCCTCCAGCCGGGCTTGTCGGTCGTTCGCGCTGAGACCTTCCACTGTCTCAAGGATCGCTAAGATGTTCTCCTCGACCGTGAGTTTACGGAAAACCGAGGCCTCCTGGGGCAGATACCCTAAGCCCAATTTGGCCCGCTTATGCATCGGGTAGCGGCCGATGTCGGTGTCGTCCAACCAGATTTGCCCCTGATCCTTGCGCACTAGACCTATGATCATATAAAAGCAGGTGGTCTTCCCGGCGCCGTTCGGCCCTAAGAGCCCCACGACCTCGCCGGCCTCGACGTTCAGGCTCACGTCCTTGACTACCTGGCGCCCCTTGTAGCCTTTGGAGAGGTGGGTGGCGACGAGACGGCTCATGATCCCCTCTTGGGCTTAGCCATAGGTGCGGTATGTGGGACGATGCGCGCCCGAACCCGGGTTTTTGCGCCCTTTACGGCCGTCATACGTTGGGATTGGACGTAATAATGGATGACATGCCCGTGCAAGATGTCCACTCCTTGGCGAAAGACCACGTGGGTCGTCAGGCTGACCTCGTCTTTCGAGGCTATGAAATGCAGGGTTTGCGCTTGACCGAACACCGGCAGGCCGCCGGTTTTTTGATCTTCGACATGCAAAGGATTGCCTGCCGCGCGGATAGACAGAACCACACCGTGGGCCGAGCGCACGCGGACTTGGTCTGCGCGCACGGTCAGGCCGTCCTGAACCAAGCGGACGTGACCTTGGTAGACGCTGAGTCCCGTCCGTTGGTTAATTTGAATGCTGTCGGCGCGCACGCTCAGGGGCTGGGCCAGGCGATGGGCATACGCGAAAGGGGTGGCGCCCAGGGCGATTACGGCCGCGAGCGCTTTCAGGGCTCGACTCATGAGTTGAGGTGGACCGTCAATACGTGAGTTCGGACGGTGGTCGTTCCGATCCGCGCCGTTGCTGCACGAAAGACCCGCACTCGGCCGCGCATGATCAGGGTGTGGCCGTGTGCCGACACAAAGCCACGTTGGGCGGTGGTGGTGGTCGTCGCTTGGTGGCCGAACTGAATCAAATGGGGTTTGATCAGAAGGGTTCGTTTGCTCCGCGGAAAGTGTACAAGCCGCGCCGCCGTAAGGATGAAGCGCGGACGCCCATACCGGTTCATGGCCGTGAGACGCAGGCGGTCGATATAGTAATCCGGGCGAACCGGTTGAGCGTGGGTTAGGGCGAGCGCCGGGCCTACTAAGGCCTCTGGCAGCCACCAGAACAGACCGGAAAAAAGCAGTAGTCCGACGAACAACAAGAAGCGGCTTAGCCACCGGCCCATAAGCAGTCGCCTCGATACGCGGATCGTATTTGATCGTCTAAGGTTCCTTGTACGGACATCACAAGCTCACAGAGATCGCGGACCGCCCCGAAGCCCCCTCCGTGCCCGGTGATCCAGTGGGCACGGGTGCGCACCAGGGGGTGGGCATCGGCAGGGGCGACCGCGAACCCTACGGCCTCCATGGCCGGCAAGTCGATCACATCGTCGCCCATGAAGGCCGCCTCGCGCGGCGCAAGGCCTTGTTCGGCGAGTATCGAGAGGACCGCCGCGCGTTTGTCTTGGCAGCCTTGAACGAGCAGCGAAATCCCCAGGTCTTGGGCCCGCCTTTGGACGACGCGCGAGGAGCGGCCGGTGACGATCCCGACCCGTACGCCGCTTGCGATGAGCATTTTAATGCCGTGCCCGTCACGGCTGTGGAAGGCCTTGATCTCTTCCCCCGAATCCGTCAAAAAGAGCCGTCCATCGGTCAACACGCCGTCGACGTCGAGCAGAAGAAGGCGCAGGGGTTTCACGGCCTCGGTGGGGGCATCGGCCACGTGGGCCGTCGTGAGCTCTGTCATACGACGCCGGCCCGAAGGAGGTCGTGCATGTTCAGGGCGCCGACAACCTTTTGGTCGCTGTCGACGACGAACAAGCCATTGATATTGTGGGCCCGCATGACAGGGACCAGCTCCGCCGCCAAGTGGTCGGCGGTCGCGGTCTTGGGGTGTCGGGTCATCACGCCTCCCACCACCGCTTGATACACGTCCACGCCCTTATTGAGCGCCCGGCGCAGGTCGCCGTCTGTGAAGATGCCGCACAGTCGCTGGTCGGCGTCGACGACCGCTGTCATACCGAGCCCTTTGCCGGTCATCTCGACTAGGGCGTCGGGTAAGGGCGCGTCCACCGGAACAATGGGGATGCGGTTGCCCTTATGCATGATGTCCGAGACGTAGATGAGCAGCCGACGCCCGAGTCGACCGCCGGGATGAGAGCGGGCGAAATCTTCGGGCGTAAATCCGCGCGATTCGTAGAGAGCTATGGCCAAGGCATCGCCCATCGCGAGCGCCGCCGTTGTGCTCGCCGTAGGCGCCAAGTCGAGCGGGCAGGCCTCCTTCTCGACCGCCACGCACAGCTGGACATCGGCTTCCCGGGCGAGGCTTGATCCCGGGGCACCGGTCAAGGCCAAGAGTCGCACCCCCATCCTTTTGATGATCGGGAGTATGGTGAGGATTTCCGCGGTTTCACCCGAATGCGATATGGCGAGCACGACATCGTCCGGGGTAATCATTCCGAGATCCCCGTGGCTTGCCTCGCCGGGATGGACAAAGAACGCCGGCGTCCCGGTGCTGGCGAGGGTCGCTGCGATCTTCCCGCCGATATGTCCGGATTTTCCCATACCCACGACGACGATGCGTCCGCGACAATCCCACAGCAGACGACAGGCGTCAGCAAATGAGGCATCAAGTCCGCCTACGAGCGCCGAGAGGGCGTCCGCCTCGAGTTGTAGGACCCGGCGCCCCAGGGCGATTAAGGAGTTTTGGTCCGGGGTGGGGCGTATAGGGCTATGGGCGGTCATGGCTTACAGTATAGCGAAAAAGGCGGCCCTTATCTCGCCGGCCTGAACGAATGCCCGGCCGCCACGGCCCGCCGCACGTGGGTTTGGGCCTCTTGCCGGCCTTTAGGGTGGGGTGGATCGGGGCTGGCCCCGTCGCCGCCAGTCCGGGTCTGTCCTTTGGGGTAGGGTCGGTGGCAGAATCGCGCATCTTTGGTGGAGGTGGAATGGAAGAGTTTCTTGTGACCTTGCGCCGTCATGCGGGAGCATCCGGCAACAAACCCGATGCGGGGCTAGATGATGCCCTCGTGCGTTTGGGTGGTGTCCTAGGCCGACTCGCCGAGGCCCTGGCGGTGGAGTATGTCGGTCCTTACGTGGGTCTTGGGTCTGGACGCGAGGCGTTCTGCTTGGCCGTGCGTGCCCATACCGAGGCGCCCGGGGTACAGGTTTGGGGCGCGCGCGTGTGTAGCGCCGAGCCGCACTCGCATCTGCGCGCACACTGGGAGCTTGCGCGCGTGGCGCGCTTGCGAAAGCCGGTTGTGGCGCAGGCCTTGCCCGCTTTTTTGGCCGGCTACTATCAGGCCGTGGTTCAGGCCGGTCGGGCGGATACGCGTCCGGCGCGCCGACTTCTCGAATTGAGCGAAGCCCTGAGCGCACCCCCTTGATGGCCGGGAGTGCGATCGAGGTGGCGGGCCTTGCTAAGACCTATGGGCCCGTTGTGGCGGTCGAATCCCTCACGTTCGCGTTGGGAAGCGGGCGGGTGCTCGGGCTTTTGGGGGGCAACGGCGCGGGAAAGACCACGACGCTCGCGATGTTGATGGGCCTATTGTTGCCGACCGCGGGTTCGATTCGGGTCTTGGGCGAAGATATTTTACGCCATCGCTACCGGGTCTTGGAACGTATCAATTTCTCGTCGCCCTACGTCGATCTGCCGCATCGCTTGACGGTGTACGAGAATCTGCGTGTCTATGGCGGGCTTTATGGCGTAAGAGGCATCAAGGCGCGCATCCAAAAGTTGGCGCGCGACCTGGATCTCGAGGGGTTTCTTACGCGGCCGTACGGCCGGCTTTCGGCTGGCCAACGGACCCGGGCCTCGCTTGCCAAGGCGCTTATCAATAGCCCCCAACTGCTCTTGCTAGACGAACCCACGGCGTCTCTCGATCCCGACACGGCGGATCGCTTGCGCACTTACCTTCGCGATTACCAGAAGGCTAGCGGGGCGGCCGTGGTGCTCGCCTCGCACAATATGCTCGAGGTAGAGCGCCTCTGCGACGATGTGATCATGTTGCGCGAGGGCCGACTCTTCGATCGCGGCGCCCCGGCGCAGCTCATCACGAAGTATGGACGGGAGACCCTAGAGGAGGTGTTCTTGGATATGGCCCGTGGCCGGTCGCAACTATGAGCGGGTCGCTTTGGGGTAGCGTAAGGCGCGTGGGCGCCATGATCGAGCGTTACGTCTATCTTTTGAAGGGCTCGTGGCCGCGCATCATCGAATTGGCCTATTGGCCTACGATGCAGATCATTTTATGGGGTTTCCTGAGCGAATACCTGGTACACCATAGCAGTTACCTGGCGCGGGCCTCGGGGGTATTGCTGGCGGCGGTGTTGTTGTGGGACGTCATGTTCCGGGGCCAGCTCGGCGTGTCGGTTGTGTTTTTTGAGGAGCTGTATTCCCGGAATTTGGGTCACCTCTTCGCAAGCCCTTTACGCGCCTATGAGCTCGCCTCGGCGCTATTCGTCATAAGCCTCCTGCGCACCTTGATCGGCAGCGGGATGGCGGCGGTGTTCGCGTTTTGGTTTTACCATTTCCCTATTTGGCGCATGGGGTTTGTGTTGGTCGCGTTCTTTATGAATCTCTTGATCATGGGCTGGGCGATCGGTTTGGTCGTGGCCGGACTCGTCCTGCGCTATGGTCTGGGCGCCGAAAACCTGGCATGGGCGGCTGTTTTTGCCTTGGCCCCGGTGAGCGGGATCTATTATCCGATATCGGTCTTGCCGCACTGGCTGCAGATGGTAGCTGAGGCCTTACCCGCCGCTTATGTCTTTTCGGCCATGCGCGCGCTCTTTTTTCATCACATCATCCTTGTGCGGCCACTCTGGGAGGCTGCGGCCTTGAATGGGGTGTATCTGGCCTTAGGCCTGGGGCTTTTTCTACGCACCTTCCATAATGCGCGTCTCCATGGCCGGCTTTTGAATCTGGGCGAGTGACAGTCTGGCCCTGATGTCCGGCCCCAGGGGTCGCGCTAGAGGGAGTTTAGGATGTCCCGGATCCGCGGGAAGCGCGGCTGCCAGGCCAGAACCTCGCGCGCCCGGGTGCAGTCGAGGACTAGGGACTGATCGAGCCCCGTGCCCCAGGCCGGGTCGGGTCCGATCCCGAGGTATCGGAACGCGAACCGAGCCGAGGCTTGCGCCAAGGTGGGATTGAGCCCGATTACAATCCTATGCCGCAGCCTTTGCATCCCCTCAAAGGACAGGCTGTCTTGGCTCGCTAGGTTGACGGCGCCCGTCGCTCCGCAAAAGAGCCCAGCCTGAATCGCCGCGACGACATCCAACTCGTGCACCAGTTGGAGTAAAGGGGCGGGCCTTGGGAGTTTTGGGTAAAACGGTAGGCGCAAGAGCCCGCGTAGAAAGGGCTGGGCGTGGGGGCCTAGGATGATATGCGGGCGTAGGCGCAGGCAGGCGAGGCCCTGTGCCTCGTATGCCATGAGGCGTTTCTCGACCAAGGCCTTGTCTTGCGCATAGGCAAAACCCGCCAGGGGTTGGAGGGGCGAGGATTCGGTGAGTAGATGGGCGCTTCCTCCATAGACCGAGGCGCTCGAGAGGTGGATAAGCTTGGTCGTCGGCCGCAGCGCCGTCAGGATCGTGTTCACGCCTCCCAGATTGATGGCTTGAGCGAGCGCCCGGTTGTGGCGTTCGCGCCCGAGCTGGCTTTCTATGACGACGAAGGCCATGTGGATGACCGCATCGGCGGCGTTGACGGCCTGGGCCAGCGCCGGCTCGCGTATATCGCCTGTGATCGTGCGCAGGCGCGGATGTGAGTCGGGAAGCGGGCGTTGGTCGTGGGCGATGATTTCGGTGAGCCGGTCATCGGCGAGAAGGACTGGCAGCAGGGCTTGGCCTAAGCAACCGGCGGCCCCTGTGACTAGGACGCGCATGGGCGAAAGGCCGGCAAGACATGTTCGCTTAAGACCCGCAGGGATTGCTGGGTAAGCGCGGTGTCGCTGGCCCCGGCCCCGACTGCGCACAATAAATGGTCGACGCCGGCATCTCGATAGCGGGCCAGTTTTTTCCGACAATGGTCCGGGCCGCCGGCCACGACCAAGCCGAGGCGTTCTAGGATGGGGAGATTGATGGTGCCTTTGAGGAGCGGGACCAGGCTTCCAAACCTTTTATAGTATTCGTAGCCTCCCTGGAGGTCCGTCAGGATGGGGGTCGTGAGACGCAAAAGCTCGCGATAGAACCAGGTGATATTGGTCTTGGCAGAGGCTCGGGCGGCCGCATGATCTTCGAGACAAAAGATCCCGAGCGTCATGCCGACGCGCGCCTGGGATCGCGCGGCCTCGGCCCCATGGTAACGCGCGAAGGCCGCGCGGTAGCGGCGGATGTCTTCTTTGATCATAAGCCACGGCTTGAAGGGTCCGGCCAGAACGCCCACGCCAAGACGCGCGGCAAGCTCGAAGCTATCGGGGCTTACGGCCGCCATCCACAAGGGTGGATGGGGTTTTTGCAGGACCTTCGGTCGCACGGCGATGTCAGTAAAATCAAAGTGGCGGCCGTGGAAGCTGATCGGTTCCGGCTCCCCAAAGGCCAACAACAAGACCTCGAGGGCCTCTGCGACGAGGCCGCGACTATCCTCGGTCCGAATACCGAAGGCCGCATATTCTTTCGGTGAAAAGCCGCGCCCGAAACCAAGTTCCAGACGTCCTTTGGAGAGAATATCCAAGGTCGCGGCCCGTTCTGCGACCTGCAGGGGGTGGTGGTAGGGGAGCGGGACAATGGCCTGTCCCAAGCGGATGCGCTGGGTCCTCTGGGCCGCTGCGGCGAGAAAGAGGTCGGGTGCCGAGCTGTGGCCGTATTCGGGCATGAAGTGGTGTTCGGTGAGCCAGACCGTATGGAAGCCCAGGTGATCGGCGAGGGCGATTTCGTCCAAGGTCTCCTCATACACCTGCTGCTCGCTGCGCCCAGCAAAAGACGGCACCGCCAACTCGTAAAATAGATCGAACTCCATAGCGGACATCCCCGGCCAGCCTGCACAACCTTGGCGGCATTGTAGTGCCTAAGGTCCCGGGGGTCGACGTATCCCATACCACGGATGCGATGAGATCCGGGTCTTTCTGGGGCGCAGCCCCGCTGGGCGGATCTCCCACACGCCAAGGTCGCCCCGTTTGAGGCGGCCTTGGATTCTTTCAATCTCGCCTTGGGTGGCGAGAATTACCCATGGTTATCTGCGGATCAATTGAGACCCCCGGCCGGGATTGCCTGGACCGAACAGGCCTGGGTCTGGTATTGGCCGATCACATTATAGCCGGCGCTCGTCAAAGGGCTGCTAAAGGCCGGGATAGAGAGTGCCTGAATGCTGCCGTTGTTGTAATTCGGCTGCGTGCAGTTATCGAGGACATAGAGGGCCTTGCCGTTGGCGCTGATCGCAAGCCCATAGGCGTTACTGAAGTCTCCCGGGATCACGGTCGGCGTCCAAGTCCAAGGGCCTCCCGCCGCTAAGGGGTCGGTGCGGGTAAAGACATCGAGGGCCCCGTTTTGCATAGCGACATAGAGTCTCCGACCCTTGGGACCTATCGCCAAGCCTAGGGGCTTCAAGGCCGTGGTGGGGAGGCCCGATTGACCGGCATTGGGTGTTAAGGTGCCGTTTGCGGCATTGATCGTAAAGAGCGAGACGGTGCCTGTCGTTTGCGATCCCCCGTTGCCATTATCCGAGACATAGAGGTGGCGTCCGGCCGGACCGACCACGATCGTCCAGGGATTGGTGCCGGTCGATATGGTCCCGGCAAGCGTGAGTGTTCCGTGGGCCGGATCGATAGCGAAGGCGTCTACGAGACTGCCGGCGAATTCCGATGAATAGAGGAATCGGCCGGTGGGGTCGGCGGCTAAGAGCATGGGATAAGCGCCGAAGGTATCGGTACTGAACCCGGTGGTAAAAGCGCTCGGCATGCCGTGGTTCAGATCGTAACCGTCTATGGTGCCAGGACAATTCCCGCCGCCGTTCAGGTAGCAGCTGTTTGCGACATAGAGAAAGCGATCCGAGGGATCGAGCGCGATTCCCATGGGGCTTAAGCCCGCCGGAATCGAGCTCGGAGTCCCCAGGGCCCCGTTCGGGCTGAGCATCCCGAAGGTTGTGACGTCCCCTTGACCGGCCTCGGCCCAATCCGAGGCATAGAGATGCTGCCCAGAAGGACCGATGACAGCAGCACTCGGTCCGGTATCGGCGACGTTCGCGCAGGAGTTGCAGGTAGTCGAGATCGTAGGTATCCCGAGCGCCCCATTGGTGCTGGCCGGGTAGGCGGCAATCGAGGTCGACGATTGGTTGACCACGTACAGAGTCTGGGCCTGCAGGGTGACTGTGACGGGGAGACTGACCGGCGCCCGCGGCGGAACCCGGGTCCGTAAGGCTGAGCTTAAGACCGAAGAGCCGCTACTCCCCGTGGGTGTTGTGTAGGCGAAGACATCGTCGCGCACGGGGTTGGTCACAAAGACATAATGGCCGTTCGGTGAGGCGCTGATGCCGGCCGCGGTCCCGGTGCCGGTGACCGGGTCTGTGGGTGAGCTCGCCATCTGACCGGCCGTGATCGGATAGTACACGACCTCGGTCCCACTTGCGGTATTGCCGACCACCGCCACTGTGTTGGCTGTGACGGTGATGCCGGTGGGCGTAAAGCCGCTTGGCAGGGCGACCCTTTGGAGCGGCGTCAGGCCATTGCCGGATGGTGTGTAGGAGTGCACGGCTGCAGTCGTCAAGACGTAGAGATTTCCTGCGGTGTCCGTGGTCGCGCCGACTAGGGTGTTGCTCACGGTCGTTTCGGTCCCTTGTGTGAGCGCGCCATCGGCGCCCGTGGTATACGGAACGATACTGTTAGTCGCAAGTCCATAGAGTGTCCCGTTGGCACCGGCCACAGCGCTTGTGAGGGCCGGCGTGCTTTGGGCGTTGCTTGCGGTCAGCTGGCCGTTGGCCCCGAGCGTGAAAATCGCGATGGTGTTGTTGCTGGTGTTGACGGCATACAGAAAGTTGCCTACGACCGCGAGTGCGCTAAGGCCGCCCGAGCCGCTCGTGACATCGGGCCCGAGACTTACGAGCTTGTTGGTCGCAGATTGCCAGCCGTAGGCCGATATGGTTCCGCTCCCGCTATTGGCAACATAGATGTAACGGCCGTCGCCCACGGCGATGGCGCTCGGTGTTTGTCCGGTTCGTACGTAGCCGAGATCGACGAGCGCCCCGGTCCAGGGGTTGCGCAGATAGACTCCTAAGCTGTGGGTCCCCGAAGGGATGAGGAGCAGCGTGGTTTGTGCAGACGTACTCTGACCGAATACCGACTGGCTCCCCGATCCCCCCGGGTTTTGCGGGGCTGTTTGCTGAGAATTCGCGGAGCTCGAAGATCCGGATCCCCCGCCCTGACAGCCGCCGAGGATGGCGCAGGCTACGAGCGCGCCGACGATGCGTTTTGCTTTGTCCATAATTCATCTTCCCTAATGAGGTTGGTCATACGACCGTGCTGGGCAGTTTGCGCGTGCAGGCTCAAGCGTACATCGGACAGAAGCCGGACCTAGCCAACTTAAAGATTCTATGAAAATCGAATAATTGCAGCGCCGAGCGGACCCAGCTTGGGGGTACGGAGTTTTCGTCCTGACGTCTTGATGGGTCGTAAGTCGCGGCTCTCGAACCAGAGTGCTGCCCGCGAGGCCGGTGTTTCGCTAGGCGGTCGCGGACGTCTTAAACAGGCGATGACGGCGACGCGCCAAACCGAGGTCAGGCGTGATGGCGTGCGTACCGGCTCCGCGTTACCATGGAGCGATGAGTTTTGATGCCCCTTTCCTTCTCATGGGTGCGCGCGATTACGCCCACGCATGCTGGCGGACACAGCTTTACCCGCCGGACTTGCCGCCGGAGTGGCGATTCATATTTTACAGTCATCGTTATCCGGCGATCTTGATGCCGGCACGCGCCTGGGGTTTCGCGCCCGAGCGCTTGTCTTTGTGGGAGAGCGAGGCGCCACCCTCGTTTCGCATGGTTCTTGAGGTCTCTGATCGGGCCTTGGAGCGGTTCTTGGCGCTGGGAGTTTGGCCGCAGCCGCTTATAGCCGGCTGTGTCGTGCGCGTGACGCGGCAGATAGGGTCTCTCATGCCGCGGCTTAAGGCCTTGGCCCGTGTCCTTCCGGTCGCCGTTGATGTGCGCGGTGCGGCTGAAGGTCTTGCCGCTACACTCTCTGGAATCGGCGTCGGGCTCTGCGGCCGGCCGGCGGATGGCCGTATTCCGAGCGGTCCTTTCGCGGTCAGTCTTATCGAGGCGGGGGACCGGGCCTTGTTGGGACAAGCGCTCACGGCGCTTTTGGCGGCCCCGGCGTCCCAGGGCCGGGCCTTATTCTTTTCTGAACCCAAGAGCGCGATCCGGTCTTTGGAGGAGGCCCAGTGGCTGGCGAGTCTCCTTGGCGAGAGCCACTAAAAGAGGAGACTTAAGCCGGCATAAAGACCAACGCCCGAGACGTTGACCCTCGTTCCGTAAATGACTCCTCCAGGCACATAGAGTCCGCGGAGTTCAGTATAAAGACCTATGCTGTGGGCCCACTCGAATTCGACCCCCCCGTCTACCTCCAAGGCTGGCCCCACCCCGGTCCCGCCGTTGACCCCCGAGAGCGAGGTGTCGGCAAGCCCGGCGCTCACGCCGACATAAGGGTAGATGTGGGCCCAGGGGCGGCGATACTTCTTTAGGGTCAGCATAAGGAGGCGCGAGGCAACGTTCCCCGAATGCCCGCCGGCGTTGATGGCGTTGTTGTATATGAGGTATTCGGCGCCGTACGCAATCCCGTTGTAGTGGCGTTTTTCCCAGGCCACGCTGTAAGCGCCGCTTGCTCCCGCTTGCAAGATTCCCTCTTGTCCGGCTACCGTTTGCTGGTCGTGAGCCAAGTGCATGGCGCCGAGCGAAAGGATGAGCGCGTCTTGGGCTAGAGCGACCGGAATGCCGAACAAGCCGTACGTAAGTACGAGGATGATGAGTTTACGGGCCACTGCGCGCTCCTTCGGATGAGACCGCCTCCATTATAGGTGACCCGGTACTCTTTGCACATGGACCGCAAGCACTTGCTCGCATACTATAAAGCGCTAGACGAAACCGTCCCAGAACGAAGGGGCGGGGCGAGGCCTCCGGACGCTGGGCACTGGAGAGGACTCCCGGGCCGCCAGTGGCGCGGGCCCGATAGAGTGGTCTTCTACGATAAAAATAAATTAAGGACGGGTCGTGGATTCAACCATCAAGAGTGAGCCTTTAGTGGCGGTGCGCGGCCTGTCTTTTTTCCGGGACGGCCGGCCCATATTTCGCGATCTGCATCTCACTGTCGCCCCGGGCAGCGTGACCGCCATCATGGGTGGTAGCGGGGCTGGCAAAACCACGCTTTTGAGTCTCATCGGCGGGCGCCTCGAACCCCATGCGGGCGAGGTGCAAGTGGCGGGTGAGGTGGTCGGATCACTCTCCCGAAAGGCGCTTTTCGCGCTGCGTAAGCGCATGGGTATGCTGTTTCAGTCGAGCGCGCTTTTAACCGACCTCGACGTCTACGAAAACGTCGCCTTTCCGATGCGCGAACACACCCGCCTCCCAGAGGCCCTTATTCACCATCTGGTCTTGATGAAGCTTGAACTCGTGGGGCTCCGGGGCGCTCGCGGACTCTACCCGCCGGAACTCTCCGGGGGTATGGCGAGACGCGTGGCGCTCGCCCGGGCGATCGCCCTTGACCCTATGATGGTGATGTATGACGAGCCCTTTACCGGCCTCGACCCGATCTCCATGGGCGTGATTGTGAAATTGATACGGGACTTGAACGATGCCTTGGGGATGACCTCGATCATCGTGACCCATGACGTTGCCGAGGCCTGCACGATTGCCGACTACATTTATCTCCTGGGCGACGGCCATGTGATTGCCGAGGGAACGCCGGCCGAGATGCAAAAGACGAGCTCACCGGAGGTGCGCCAGTTCATGGCGGGGCTCCCGGACGGGCCCGTGGCCTTCCATTATCCGGCCAACGAGTATATGGCCGATATCCGGGCCGAGGTTGGATCATGAGCGCGATGACGAGGGTAACGGCCGGGATCCAGCGTTTGGGGCGTCGGGCGATCGACGGAACGAATCGACTCGGTCGGGCGACACTGTTTCTTGTCCGCTTGGTGCCAGGTCTTGGGGCGATTTTGCTGCGCGCCCGCCTTATTGTGCAACAGCTCTACATGACAGGTGTGCTGACCTTGGTCATCATTCTGGTGTCCGGGGCGTTCGTGGGCATGATTTTGGCCCTCGAGGGCTATAACACCTTGGTTAAGTATGACGCCCAATCCTCACTCGGTTTGTTGGTGGCCCTGTCGCTCACCCGCGAGCTCGGCCCGGTGCTTACCGCGCTCTTATTCGCTGGTCGCGCTGGCTCAGCCTTGACCGCCGAGATCGGGCTCATGAAGGCCACCGAGCAGCTCGCAGGGATGGAGATGATGGCCGTGGATCCGCTGGTGCGGGTTGTGGCCCCGCGGTTTTGGGCCGGCTGGATCGCGGTACCGCTTCTCGCCATGATCTTTACCGCGGTCGGGATTCTCGGCGCCTATGTCGTGGCGGTCGGTGCCCTGGGTCTCGATGGCGGGGTCTTTTGGTCGCAAATGCAGAGCGGCGTCAGCGTGACCAATGACGTGATCGGGGGACTCATAAAAAGCGTGGTATTTGGTTTTGTGATCAGTTGGATTGCGGTATTCGAGGGCTATGACGCCAAGCCGACCTCGGAGGGTGTGAGTCGCGCAACAACCCGGACCGTGGTGAGTTCGTCGCTCGCGATTCTGGGTCTGGACTTCATTATGACAGCATTCATGCTGCGAGGACTGTAAGAATGCAAATGAAGAGTATGGAGTTTACGGTGGGCTTGTTCGTGGTCGCCGGCCTGCTAGCGCTCGCTATGTTGGCGCTTAAGGTGGGGAACATCCACATGCTGGGTGCGGGACAGACCTATACCGTGACGGCCGATTTTAACAATATAGGCAGCCTGAAGTCGAAGGCGCCAGTGACCGTGGCCGGCGTGCGGGTGGGGCAAGTCGCGGCCATCACGGTCAATCCCGTCACTTATCGTGCCGTCGTCACCCTTGATATCCTGAAAAAGTATCGCTTTCCGCGTGACTCGAGCGCTTCGATCGTGACGGCCGGGCTTTTGGGCGAGCAGTATGTGAGCCTGAGTCCGGGTGGCAGCCGACACAACTTGAAAAACGGTGGTAAAATTCGCATCACCCAGTCGGCTATCGTGCTCGAACAGATCATCAGCCAATTGCTTTACAGTAAGGCCGGCCACAGTTGAGGTCGCATAAGGAGAGGGAGCTAATGATGTCGATGAGACGTTACGGATTGCTTATCGCGCTTTTGGGGTTTTTGGTTCCGGCCTTGGCGTTTGCGCGTATCGCGCCGTCTACGCCGCCGAATGTGATTGTGCATCTGAAGACCAACCAAATTTTGCACCTCATCGAGCATAAGCGCAGCGTCTATCAACACGATAGGCCGGCCTTATATGCGATGGTCAATAAGCGCATCGTCCCTTACTTTGATTTTCGGCGTATGTCGCGGTGGGTGTTGGCGCGCTATTGGCGTACGGCGACGCCCCAGCAGCGGGTCGGATTTACCAAGCAATTCACGGCTCTTATGGTGCGTACCTATGCGACCGCACTTTTGAGTTACTCCGGGCAGCGCATCGACTATCTTCCTTATCGGGCGAATCCGCACGGCCGCCATGCGATGGTCAAGACGCTTATCGTCGAGAATAACGGCGGGTCCAATATCCCGGTGGACTACATGTTCGTTCATGAGAAGGCCGGTTGGAAGGTCTACGATGTCATGATCGATGGCGTGAGTCTTGTCACGAATTATCGCTCGGTCTATGCGACAAAGATCCAAAGAAGCGGCCTTAATGGCTTGATCGCCAGCATGAAGCGCGCGAACGGCGCGAAGTCCTAATGGCGGAATTGGTCGCTCACGGGCCGGGCGCCTATGGTCTGCGGGGAACCGTTACCTTTATTGATCAGCCGTCCGAGCGATTATGGGCCGCCCCCCTGGTCGCGGCGCAGGGACAGGTGACGGTGGATTTGAGCGGGCTCGACCGGGGTGACTCGGTGTCGCTTGCCCTGTTGTTGGAGTGGGAACGGCAGGCGCGATTGGCCGGTCATGAGTTCCGGGTGACGCAGGTGCCGGCACGGCTTCAGGACCTGATGCGGGTGTACGGCCTAGGGCCGTTTTTTGGTAGCGCATGACACCTCCCGGCGTGGAGGCCGCGATCACAGTCGAGGGTCTCCATAAGCATTTTGGGAAGGTCCATGCCCTTCGCGGTATCGATCTTAAGGTGCGACGCGGGGAGTTTTTCGGCCTGCTCGGACCAAATGGCGCCGGCAAATCCACCCTTATTAATATCTTGGCGGGCCTGACTCGGGCCAATGCCGGCCGTGCCCTTATCTGCGGTCACGATGTGGTAGGGGCCTATCGCCAGGCGCGCCGGGCCTTGGGCGTCGTGCCCCAGGAAATCGTCTTTGATCCGTTTTTTACCGTGCGTGAGGTCTTGGCCATTCAAGCGGGATATTTCGGCCTGAAGGGCGATGACAATAAGCGCTGGCGGGAGGAGTTGTTGACGACCCTGGCCTTGGCCGACAAGGGCTGCGCCAATATGCGCTCCTTGTCCGGAGGTATGAAGCGCCGGGTCTTGATCGCCCAAGCCCTCGTGCATCGCCCACAAGTCGTGATTCTCGATGAACCCACGGCGGGCGTCGATGTCGAGTTGCGTGCGTCCTTATGGGCGTTCGTGCGTAGGCTCCATGCGGAGGGTCATACGATCGTTTTGACGACCCATTACCTGGAGGAGGCGGAGTCCTTGTGCGATCGCATTGCGATCATGAAGGATGGGCAAATCACGGCCTTGGATACAAAGGAGGCACTCTTGCGTCGGGCGCTGCGCAAGACGCTATGCGTCACGACGCTCGATCCGGTCGCTGTTCTGCCCCCCGCGCTGTTGGCCAAGGTGCGTCGGCAAACCGAAAACCATCTTGAATTTTCCTTGCAAAAGGGCACCGACTCGATCCCCGAGGTTCTGGAGGCTTTACGGGCCTCGGGCCATGTGGTCGTGGATTTGACCACCGAGCAGGCCGACCTAGAGGATGTCTTCTTGGAATTGACACAGAGGCGTCAATGACCGGCTTCTCTACGCTGTTTTACAAGGAAATACTACGCTTCTATAAGGTCGCGTTCCAGACGATTTTGGCGCCGGTTGTGACCGCTCTCCTTTATCTCCTGGTTTTTGCCAGCACCTTCAAGGGTCGTACCGGGGCCTTGCCCGGCGTCCCCTATGTGGCGTTCCTAGTTCCGGGCCTCATGATGATGTCCATGATCCAGAATGCCTTTGCCAATAGCTCGTCTAGCCTTATCCAATCGAAGATTGCCGGCAACTTGATCTTTATCCTACTTTCCCCGCTATCGACCCTCGAGTTTTTCTTGGCGTTCGTGGGTGCGGCCGTGGTCAGGGCCATGTGCGTGGCGGTCGGGGTCTATGTCGCGGCTATCCTTTTCGTTTCGGTTCCCGTACATCACCCCTTCTTTCTGGTGGCCTTTGGCCTTCTTGGCAGTGCGGCCTTGGGCGCCTTGGGGGTTATTGCTGGCGTGTGGGCCGAGCGTTTTGACCAGCTGGCGGGTTTCCAGAATTTTGTAGTGGTTCCCCTGTCGTTTTTAAGTGGCGTGTTCTACTCGCTGCGTGCCCTGCCGCCAGTCTGGCGGGCGCTGTCCAAGGTTAATCCCCTGCTTTATATGATAGATGGTTTCCGCTATGGCTTTTTTGGGACCTCGGACGTGCCCCCGCTCGTGAGTCTGGGCGTGGTCGCGGGGTTTCTGGTCGCGGTGTCGCTGCTCGCCCTCGCATTGGTCGGGCGGGGCTATCGGCTCAGGAACTAACCCTTTCATCCCGGGCGCGAGACGGGTATCCTTAAAGGTTAGATGGGATCGGTGCTATGATAACGCCACAAGACATTAAGGGCCTTATAGAGGCCGGCATACCGGGCGCGCGGGTAGAAGTCAGCGGCGATGGTCATCATTTCGAGGCCATCGTATTCTCGGATGTCTTTGCCGGGAAGACTCGCATTCAGCAGCACCAGCTGGTCTACGCGACCCTGGGCGATAGAATGCGCGAGCAGATCCATGCCCTATCACTCAAGACTGTGCTGCCTGAATAGTTAGGCAGCCGTCGTATCGGAGCGAACACACCATGAGCACGATTGAAGACCGTATTCGTCAGCAGGTGAAAGAGAACGATATCGTTCTTTATATGAAAGGAACGCCCCAGTTTCCGCAATGCGGTTTCTCGGGCAAGTCGGTGCAGCTTTTGAAGGCGTGTGGCGCCCAGTTTAAGGGCATTGATGTGTTGGCTGATCAAGAGGTCCGCGAGGGCGTGAAGCGGTTCTCCAATTGGCCGACCATACCCCAGCTCTATATTCGCGGCGAGTTCATCGGCGGATGCGATATCATCACCGAGCTGTATGAGAAGGGAGAGTTGCAGAAGCTTGTCGCGGGCGTAAAGGCTTGAGGCAATCGGCGCGAGGCCGAAATAAGGCCGCCGGCCAGGCGGCCTTATTTTTTTACCAAGAAAAGGGGCGGCTTGACCATGGATAAGCTTATTGTGAATGGCGGCATCCCCTTGCACGGCGAGATCCGCATTTCCGGCGCGAAGAACGCCGCCCTTCCGGTGCTTGTCGCCTCGTTGTTGACGAGCGACCCGATGCACATCGGCAACGTGCCGCACTTGCAAGACATCACCACGACCATGGAGCTGCTAGGGCGGATGGGGGTGCGACTGGTCGTTGATGAGCGCATGACGATCGAGGCCGATGCCTCGGAGATCCACACCCTGCGCGCGCCCTACGATCTCGTTCGGACCATGCGCGCCTCGATCCTTGTTCTTGGTCCCCTTTTGGCGCGCTTTGGCGAGGCCGAAGTGTCCATGCCGGGTGGTTGTGCCATCGGCTCGCGCCCCGTCAATCTGCATATCAAGGGTTTGCAGGCGATGGGCGCGGAAATCACTATCGAAGACGGCTATATCAAGGCGCGCACGAAGCGTTTGAAGGGCGCCCGTATCTTCATGGATACGGTGTCTGTGACCGGCACCGAGAATTTGTTGATGGCGGCGACTCTCGCCGACGGGGTCACGGTCATAGAGAACGCGGCCCGCGAACCGGAGGTGATCGACCTTGCCGATTGCCTTATACGAATGGGGGCCCGCATCCAAGGGGCTGGCAGCGCTGAAATCACGATAGAAGGGGTAGAGCGGCTCCACGGGGCCCGTCACGACATCATTCCCGACCGCATAGAGACCGGGACCTATCTGATAGCCGCGGCCATGACCGGCGGGTCGATCAAAGTCCGCTGCGTGCAGCCGCCCTTGCTCGAGTCGGTCCTTGATAAATTGCGCGAAGCCGGCGCGGCGCTCGAAGTCGGCCCGGATTGGATTCGCTTGTCGATGGAGGGCCGCGAGCTCAGGTCCGTGAACATCAGGACCGCGCCTTACCCGGCGTTTCCGACCGATATGCAGGCCCAGTTCGTGGTATTAAATTGCGTGGCCTCCGGCACCGGCACGGTCGTAGAGACGGTCTTTGAGAATCGCTTTATGCACGTCCACGAGCTGCAGAGAATGGGTGCCGATATCGCCATGGAGGGAAATATGGCGGTGGTCCGGGGGGTCAAGGCCCTCCATGGAGCACCCGTCATGGCGACCGATCTGCGCGCCTCCGCGAGTCTTGTGCTGGCGGGTCTCGTGGCGCGGTCCGAAACCGTGATCGACCGCATTTACCACATAGATCGCGGCTATGAGTGTATCGAAGAAAAGCTCGCCCAGCTTGGGGCCCGCATTCGTCGTATTCCGAGCTCACAACTCGGCGACTGGACGAAACGGCAGACGGCCTGACATGGTAACGATCGCCTTGTCGAAGGGGCGTATCCTCGAAGAGAGCCTTCCGCTCCTGAAGCGCGCCGGGATTGTCCCTAACGAAGACCTGACGAAGACTCGGCGTCTGATTATCGACACCAATGTCCCCGACGTGCAGCTCATCGTCATACGCGCAGCCGATGTCCCTACCTATGTCCGCTACGGCGCCGCCGATCTCGGGATTGCCGGCAAGGATGTCCTTTCGGAGGACGGCTGCGAAGGCTTGTATGAGTTGGTCGATCTCGGTATCGCCCGCTGCCGTCTGATGGTCGCGGAGCCCGCCGGCATGGCGCAGACCGACGACCCGCGCGCCTGGACGCGCTTGCGGATCGCCACCAAATACGTCCGTATCGCGCAGAGTCATTTCGCGCAAAAGGGGATTCAGACCGACATCGTCCACCTCTACGGGTCCATGGAACTCGCCCCGCTCGTGGGGCTCGCCGATCGGATCGTAGACCTTGTGAGCAGCGGCCAGACCTTGGCCGCCAACGGGCTTGTGGCGGTCGAACACATCATGGACGTCAGCGCCTGGTTGATTGCGAATAGGGCGGCCATGAAAATGAAGTATCCGTCGTTAAAGCCAGTGATCGACTCTCTGGCGGGGGAGTGTGGACAATGAGCAGCATAGCGACCTTAAGTACCCGCGACGCGGGTTTCCCGACCGACTTTCGTGCCCTTATGGATCGCTCGGAGGAGAACTCGGTCAAGGCCGAGGAGGTTGCGCGCGGGATCGTGGCCGATGTGCGGTCGCGCGGGGATGCCGCGCTCTTGATGTGGACCGAGCGCCTCGATAAGCGTAAGGCCGCTCAAGTGGCGGATCTCGAGGTCTCGCCGGCCAGACTTAAGGCCGCCTTTGAGACGCTTCCAAAGCCCCAGCAGCGGGCCCTAGAGGACGCAGCGGCCCGGATCCGGGCCTATCACGAACACCAGATCGTGACCCCTTATATGCACGAAGATGACCTGGGGTCGCGCCTGGGTTTGAAGATCACGGCCCTTGATCGTGTCGGCCTCTATGTCCCCGGGGGCAAGGCCGCCTATCCCTCGTCGGTTCTCATGAACGCCATTCCGGCGCGTTTGGCCGGCGTGCGCGAACTTATCATGATGGCACCGTCGACCGCCGAGCCCTCGCCGCTCGTGCTGGGCGCCGCGTTTGTGGCCAAGGTCGATCGGGTTTTCTTGGCGGGGGGCGCGCAGGCGATCGCGGCCTTGGCCTATGGCACGGCGACCGTACCCCGCGTGGATAAGATCGTCGGACCTGGCAACGCTTATGTGGCGGCCGCGAAGAGGCTCGTGTTTGGGCAGGTGGCGATCGATATGATAGCCGGCCCCTCCGAGGTGGCGATCATTTGCGATGGCAAGACCGATCCTCGCTGGATAGCCTACGATCTGTTTGCTCAGGCGGAGCACGACGAGGGCGCCCAATCCCTCCTCCTCACTCCGGACGCGCATTTCATTCAGGCCGTGCGTGCCGAGATCGAGCGCTTGCTTCCGGATATGGAGCGACGCGATATCATTGCGGCCGCCCTGGGCCGTCACGGCGCCTTAATCGAGGTCCGATCGATCGCCGAAGCGGTCGATCTCGTTAACGAAGTGGCGCCCGAACATCTCGAGCTGTCGCTCGATGACGCGCAAGCTTGGATCGATCGCGTGCGCCACGCTGGGGCTATCTTCGTGGGTCGGCACACCGCCGAATCCCTGGGCGACTATTGCGCCGGCCCAAACCATGTGTTGCCGACCTCGGGTACCGCGCGTTTTAGCTCGCCGCTCGGTGTGTATGATTTTCAGAAGCGCACCAGCATTGTGTTCTGTACGCCCGAGGGGGCCTCGGTGCTCGGCCGTACGGCATCGGTCTTGGCGCGCGGCGAGGGCCTCACGGCCCACGCGCTTTCGGCTGAGTGTCGCATCCGTGGCTAAACTCGAACGCTATATAGCCGACCAAGTTCGGGAGCGCGCCGCCTACCACGTTCCGGCGGGTGAACCTCGGATCAAGCTCGATGCGATGGAAAGCCCGTATAGCCTCCCTATCGAGGTGCGGGATCGCTGGCTCCATGCGCTGCGGGACTTGGCCATCAATCGTTATCCGGCGGTAGACCACTATCAGCAGCTTAAGAAGCGCCTGGCCGCGGAAGCGGGTCTTACGCCCGGATGCGGGATCGTATTGGGGAACGGATCCGATGAGATCCTCCAAAACCTTTTATTGGCCCTATCCCCCGACGTGACGGTGGTCGCTCCTACGCCGACATTTGTCATGTACGAGCAAATCGCGGCCCTTCTCGGCCGGCGCTTTGTCGGGGTACCGCTCAAGGAGGATTTCGAGCTCGATGTCCAGGCCTTGAAGGACGCGCTGACTCAACAGGCCCCGGCTCTGCTGTTTTTGGCCTATCCCAATAATCCGACCGGTATTCTCTATCCACGCGCCGAGGTCGAAGAGCTTTTGACCATCGACGACGCGCTGATCGTCGCAGACGAGGCCTATCATCCTTTCGCCCAGGCGACGGTCATGGATAAGCTCGCGACCCACCCCCAGTTGATGGTGCTTCGCACCCTGTCGAAACAGGGGCTGGCCGGGATGCGTTTCGGGTGGTTGGCCGCAGATCCCCTTTGGACCCATGAGTTAGAAAAGGTCCGTCTGCCGTACAATATCAATAGCGTCACGGTGGCGACGATCGGGTTCGCGCTCGATTATGCCGATGTGTTCGCGGATCAGGCACGAAGGATCAGAGACGAACGAGCGCGCCTCTTTGGTGCGCTCGGTGCGCTCGCGACCGTCTGGCCGAGCGAGGCGAATTTCCTCTTGTTCAGGCCGCATAAGGCCCACGAGGCCGGCCGTATCCATAGGGAATTGGAGGCCCGAGGGATTCTGATCAAGAACGTGAGCCACCACCCGGGCCTTACCGGTTGTCTCCGGGTGACCGTGGGGACGCCGGACGAGAACCAGGCCTTTCTTGCGGCTTTGGCCCAGGCCTTATAAGCTTTAGATGGCCAGTGGCCTTTAGGAGTCTTTGTGCGCACCGCGAGCGTTGTGAGAAACACCCTGGAAACCCAGGTCAGTGTCGCATTGACGGTCGATGGGAGCGGAAGCGCACACCTGAAGACCGGTTTGCCGTTCTTTGAACATATGCTTGACCAGATCGCGCGCCACGGTCTCTTTGACCTAAAGATCGAGGCCACCGGCGATCTGGCCGTCGACGCTCATCATACCGTGGAAGACGTAGGGATCACCTTGGGCCAAGCCTTACATAAGGCCATGGGAGATAAGGCCGGGCTGCGCCGCTATGGTCACGCCTACGTGCCCTTAGACGAGGCCTTGAGTCGCGTTGTGGTCGATCTTTCCGGACGCCCCGGTCTTTTTTATCGGGCGAGTTTCGCGCGCGCCCGCGTCAACGACTTTGACGTCGACCTCATCGAGGAATTTTTGCGCGGCTTTGTGAACCATGCCCTAGTCACGGTGCACGTCGATGTCGTGACGGGCCATAACGCGCATCACGTGGCCGAGACGATCTTCAAGGCGTTCGGACGCGCACTGCGTATGGCGCTCGAGCGCGATGATCGGGCTCCGACCCAAATTCCCTCGACGAAGGGAAGCCTGTAGGCACGCATGGCCAGCGTCGCGGTTTTGGACTATGGCATGGGGAACCTGCGTTCCGTGGTCAAGGCCCTGGAGCACGTTTCCCCGAAGACCCGGGTGATCCTCGCCGCTGACGCTCGGAGCGTGGCCGCGGCGGATCGCGTGATATTCCCCGGCCAAGGCGCCATTAAGGGTTGCATGGAGGCCTTGAGGTTCGAGGGTTTGCGCGAAGCCGTGACCGATGCGGCGCGTCAGCGCCCATTTCTCGGTATCTGTCTTGGCCTGCAGGCGCTTTATGACGAGAGCGATGAGGGCGGAGGCGTGGTGGGCCTCAGTCTCCTTAAGGGTCGTGTCCGCTTGTTTGGGTCTCTGTCCGACGCGAGCGGGTCGCCGCTCAAGGTGCCGCACATGGGATGGAATCAGGTTAAGCAAACCCAGCCTCATGCGCTGTGGGCGGGAATCGAACAGGATGCGCGTTTTTACTTCGTGCATAGCTATTACGCCGATGCCGTGACGGCGCCGGAAACGGTCGGCGTGACGGACTACGGGCTTCCCTTTACTTCGGCTGCCGCCTATGAAAATATCTTTGCTACTCAGTTTCATCCGGAAAAGAGTCAGCGCGCCGGATTACAGCTACTTGCGAATTTTCTGAATTGGGACGGGCGGAGCGATCGATGTTAATCATCCCAGCGATTGATCTCAAAGACGGCCAATGTGTGCGTTTGCGCCAGGGCCGTATGGAAGACGAGACGATTTTTTCCGCCGACCCCGTGGAAGTGGCCGGTCGGTGGGTGGCGGAAGGCGCAAAGCGTATCCATGTCGTCGACCTGAACGGGGCGTTCGCTGGCGAGCCCGTAAATGCGGCCGTGATCCATGAAATCGCCCGTAGCTACCCCGATGTGTTGATTCAGGTGGGCGGCGGTATCCGCACCGAAGAGACGATCCAGGCATACCTGGATGCCGGCGTGCGCTATGTCATATTGGGGACCAAGGCCGTCAATATGCCACATTTCGTCGGTGACATGTGCGCGGAGTTCCCCGGTCACATTCTCGTAGGCCTAGACGCCAAAGAGGGGAAGGTTGCGACCGATGGTTGGTCTAAGCTTTCTGGGCACGACGTGGTCGATCTCGTTCATCGCTATCAAGACGACGGGGTTGAGGCGGTGATTTATACCGATATTGGGCGTGATGGCATGATGCACGGCGTCAATATTGAGGATACGCGCCGGCTTGCGAGCGCTATTTCGATCCCGGTGATCGCCTCCGGAGGTATCGCGAGTCTCGATGATATTCGCAAGCTCTGTTCTATTGCCGATGCTGGCATCGAAGGGGCGATTGCCGGTCGTGCTCTCTACGAGGGCAAATTGGTGTTGCGCGAAGCCCAGGCCTTGGCTGACGAACTTGACCGCTCAGGTAGCGGCCGCCCCCTTTAAATGCTGGCCAAGCGGCTTATCCCGTGTCTCGACGTCAATTGTGGCCGGGTCGTTAAGGGCGTCCGATTCCAGGAAATCCGCGATGCCGGCGATCCGGTAGAGGCCGCGCGCCACTACGACGCGAGCGGCGCCGACGAGATTACCTTCCTAGACATCAGTGCGAGCCATGAGGGTCGCGAGACCATGGTCTCGGTGGTCGAGGCCATCGCGGCTCAGGTTTTTATCCCCTTAACCGTTGGGGGCGGGGTGCGTGAGGTGGCGGATGTGCGCCGCCTCCTGAACGCCGGAGCCGACAAGGTCGGTATTAATTCCGCAGCCGTCGTTCGTCCAGACTTCATCAAAGAGGCCGCCGATCATTTTGGTGCCCAGTGTTTGGTGGTGGCGATCGACGCGAAGGCGGTCGGCGACCATTGGGAGGTCTTCACTCATGGTGGTCGACGTCAGACCGGGCTTGATGCCGTGGAGTGGGCGTGCCGCATGGCCGACTATGGCGCCGGCGAGATTTTGCTGACGAGCATGGACCGCGATGGTACCCGCGATGGTTTCGATCTGCGGCTGACCCGCGCTGTGACCTCGGCCGTTTCCGTGCCGGTGATCGCCTCGGGGGGCGTCGGAACCCTGGATCATTTGGTCGATGGCATTTTGGAGGGTCGGGCCGATGCCGTGCTGGCCGCGAGCATCTTCCATTTTGGCGAATTTTCGGTGGCCGAGGCCAAACGGCATATGGCAAGTCGCGGCATCGAGGTGCGCTTATGACCGACGCCGCTTGGTCCTCCCAGGTGAAATGGTCCGCCGATGGGCTGGTGGCGGCCATTGCCCAGGATTTTACGACCCGAAAGGTTCTGATGCTGGCCTGGATGAGTCCGGAGTCCCTGCGCCTTAGTATAGAGGAGGGGAGGGCGGTCTACTGGTCGCGTTCTCGGCAACGTTTGTGGCGCAAAGGGGAAGAATCCGGGCATGTGCAGCGTCTCCATGAGGTGCGACTCGACTGTGACGGCGATAGCGTGCTCTTGCTCGTCGAGCAGCTGGGCGGCATTGCCTGTCATACCGGGCGCGAGAGTTGTTTCTACTCGCGGCTTATAGGCGATCAGTTCGTGCCGGTGGATCCTGTGCTCAAGTCCGCTCAAGACATTTATGGGAAGGACGGCGAAATGCCGGATTTGGGAGTAAAATGAAAGACGAGGTGCTGGCAGAGCTTTATGCGACGCTGCGCGCGCGAAAGGGCGCCGACCCGAAGGGCTCGTATGTCGCCTCCCTCTATCAGAAGGGCCTCGATACCATTTTAAAGAAGATCGGGGAAGAGGCCGCGGAGACCTTGATCGCGGCCAAGGGCGGCGATCAAGGGCAGATCATCCACGAGCTGGCCGACCTATGGTTTCATAGCCTTGTCCTGCTGTCTTTCTTGGATTTGAGTCCGGAGCAGGTGCTCGATGAACTTAAGCGTCGATTTGGTCAATCGGGCATTGAGGAAAAGGCCAACCGACAGGAGAGATCATGATGGCAAACTGTATTTTTTGTCAGATTATCGGAAACCAGATCTCGGTTCCGCGCGTATATGAGGATGATCGGCTCATTGTGATCGCGGACAAGTACCCTAAGGCCCCGGTACACCTGCTGCTTATTCCCCGCGAGCACATAGCGAGTCTCGAAGAGCTGACGCCCCAGCAGGATGGTTTGGTGGCTCATATGATCGGGCTTTTGCCGGAGGTCGCGCGCAAGGGTGGGCTAAAAGAGGGCTTCCGGACGATTATCAATACCGGCCCCGGAGGCGGGCAGGAGATTCCTCATCTACATATACATGTGCTGGGCGGCGGTCGGTTGCCCGGCTTCTAGGAGGCGGTGATGGATCTTTTCAGCATTTGGCATCTTTTGATCATTTTGGTTATCGTCGTGGTGCTTTTTGGGACCAGCAAGGTCCGCAATATCGGTGCCGATCTGGGCAGCGCCATTAAGAATTTCCGCGGCGCCATGAAAGATGAGACGGAAAAGCATGACGAGGAGGGCGAAGGCCCCGTCGATGCGCCCGTGCAAAAGCAGACTCGCATTATCGAAGGTAAGGCCACGACCGCTTCACCGGCGCCCAAGGCTAAAGCGCAGTCGTCGCGGACCCGGAAAGGTTAAGTTTATACCTGATGTTTGACTTCAGCCTTTCTGAAATTCTGATCATTGGTTTGGTCGCGGTTATCGTTCTTGATCCGCGCCACTTGCCCGAGGTGGCGCGGTCGGCCGGTCGCTGGATGGGCCGCGCCCGGCGGTTTATGAACAAGCTCAAAGAGGATCTCGACGGGCAGGTGGGGACCGAGCATTTGGCGCCTTTGCGCGAGCTCAATCAGGAGTGGCAGCGAACAAAGTCTCTTTTGGGAGAGTCCTTGACGCCGAGCGAATGGCAGGAGTCACTCGGCGACGATAGCCCGGATAAGACCCCCCCGGCCTTGGGGTCCTCCGCTCAGGGAAGACCCGGCCCAGCGCCCGCTGTCCGTTCACCGCGTAGGCGCAGGCGGCGGGGGCGACGCGCGTCTGCGTCTTCCGGCACTTCTTCCCCTGTTCGCGATAACCAAAGGAAGCCTAATGGCGGCGGCGAAGGCGTCTGAAACCGCCGAGGCAAGTTTTATCGATCATCTACTGGAATTGCGGACACGGCTCTTGCGTGCCGCGATTGCGGTGTTTCTCGTTTTTGTTGCCCTTTTCCCGTTTTCTAACAAACTTTACGTACTTCTCGCTCGACCATTGACCGCGGTTCTTCCGGCCAACGGCGCCATGATCGCGACCAATCTGCCGGCGACCTTCATCGCCCCGATGAAGCTCACTTTTGCGACGGCACTAGTACTCGCGATTCCCTATATCCTCTACCAAGTCTGGGCGTTCGTAGCGCCCGGGCTTTACGACAAGGAGCGTCGTTTCGCGACGCCTTTGTTGGTGTCGAGCACCTTGCTCTTTTATTTGGGTATGGCGTTTGCGTATTTCTTTATTTTCCCCTTGGCGTTTGGATTCTTCGCTCATGCCGCACCGCCGGGCGTGCGGGTCATGACCGATATCAACTCCTATCTGAGCTTTGTTTTGGCTCTCTTTTTCGCCTTTGGGCTCGCCTTCGAGATTCCCGTAGCCATCGTCCTTTTGGTCGTGATCGGGGTCATAAGGCCCGAGACCTTGTCAGCCAGGCGCCGTTACGTCATTTTGGCCGCCTTTGTATTGGCGGGTATCGTGACTCCTCCGGATGCCTTTTCTATGACGTTGCTGGCGCTTGCGATGTGGGGGTTATTCGAGGCGGGTCTCCTGGTCGCTTATCGGGTGCGCAAGCGCCCAGTCCCGGCCCCAAGCTTGGAGCCGACCCCGGGGCCCGACGTCCCGGATCGCGTGGCTGCGCACTCCCTGACGCAAGCTGATGGTGAGCCCAGTGCGCCGCGCCGCCGCCGCCGTCCTCGTCGCAGGTCACCCCGCAAGCCCTAGACTCACATTGCCTTTGGGTGGAGCCCGCGCCTAAGGACGGCCCCAGCCAATCAGGGGCTCGTCGCCGCCTTTTTAAGGATGGGTCGGTACGAGCTTCATGGGTGGCCGCGGCGCTACCCGGACCGGGAGCGTAAGACGTCGCCCATGGCGCACCACGCCGAGCGTGAGCGTGACCCCGGGCTTCGTATCGGCGATCGTCAATAAGGCAGTGTTGGCATTGAGCAGGGGGCGTCCGTTGATGGCGGCAATGATGTCGCCAGGTTTCAGGCCCGCCGCTGCCGCCGGACTCTTCTGGTAGACCCCCACAACCAAGACCCCGCGGGTCGATTTAGGAAGCTTCAGGGTTTGTGTCAGGCTCGGGGTCAAGGTCTGGCCGGCTACCCCGATCCAGCCTTCGATGACGTGACCGTATTTTACGATCTGGTTGAATACATGGCGCGCCAGATTCACCGGGATCGCAAAGCCGATTCCCTGAAACCCGCCGCTATGGGTGTAGATGGCGGTGTCGATGCCCACCAGGTCCCCTTCGGTGTTGATCAAGGCGCCACCGGAATTGCCGGGGTTGATGGCCGCGTCCGTTTGGATGAAGTTCTCTATCGAGCTCAGCCCCAGTTCGTCGCGCCCGGTGGCGCTTACGATGCCCATGGTCACCGTCTGGCCGATGCCAAAGGGGTCGCCTATGGCCAAGACCACATCGCCCACCTGAACATCGCGGGCGTGACCCCAGGTGATCGGCGTCAGGCGCGGCAGATGGATCTTGAGTACGGCGAGGTCTGTCGAGGGGTCGATGCCCACAACCCTGGCGGTCGCGCCTCGACCATCCTTCAGAAAGACGCGGATGGCGTCCGCCCCTTTAATGACATGGTAATTTGTCAGGATGAAGCCGCTCTTGGTGATAACGACCCCGGAACCCAGACTGGTTTCTAGACGTTTTTTGGTCGCGGACGGCTGGCGCCCGGAGAATTGTTCGAAAAATCGCTGCTGCGAGAAAGGTTGGGGTCGCAGGAGGACGACCTTGGCCGTGTTAATATTGACAACGGCGTTCGCCGCGCGCTTTACGGCGTAGGCGTACGATACGGGACCTTTCGCACGACCCCTCTCGGGCCTGGCTTCGCGTATAACGACTCTGGGGCGGGTTTTGATGATTTGTGGCCAGATGAGGACGACGATAAAGGCCAGCGCCAGCCCCCCAGTGATGATCCTGGCTAAGGTTGTGAGGCGATGTTGGACGCGCATAGGGCTCCTTTAAGTGGCTCGCCCTAGGCGGGCTCGGCATTATGGAGTAAAATTATAAGGTTTATGCGCCCTTTAAGTTAAGTGGCGGCTCCGGCGCGAGAGGGGCTTTCAGGGCTGGAGGCGAGTTTTCTGACAATATCTGTCGGCGTATACCCCGACGTTTAACCGGGGCCTGGAGATCAGTATGGCAATACCCACGGTCCGAAAGCCGATCATGACCCTCTACTCTGGGACGACTTGCCCTTTCAGTCATAAAACTCGGATCGTTCTGCTTGAAAAGGATGTGGAGTGCCAAATCGTCCACATCGATCTCAAAAAGAAGCCGCGCGAATTGGCCGAGCTCAACCCCTATAACCAGGTCCCCACCATGGTGGATCGGGATCTCGTTTTGTACGAGTCACACATTATCATAGAGTATCTCGACGAACGCCTGCCTCATCCGCCCCTTATGCCCGTGGATCCCGTCAACCGGGGTCGGGCGCGCCTCATGTTGTGGCGCTTTAATCGCGATTGGTATGACCTGCTCCCCCAGTTGGAGGGCGAGGACAAGAGGGTGGCGCAGCGTGCCCGGACCATTATTCGCGATGGTCTTACGGTCATTTCTCCTGTTTTTAAGGAGCAGGCCTACTTGTTGGGCGAGGAGTTTACGCTGACCGATTGCGCGCTGGCGCCGCTCCTATGGCGCCTGCCCCACTACGATATCGAGCTCCCTCGCCAAGCGAAACCGATTCTCGACTACGCGGAGCGGCTGTTTGCCCGTAAACCCTTCCGCTTGAGCCTCACGGACGCTGAGCGGGATATGCGGCGCTGATGTCGGCCCTTCGTACGCATCTCGTCCAGGCGGTGTACAACTGGGCCGTGGAGGCGGGCTTTAGCCCGTTTCTCCTGGTAGATGCGGGCAAGCCGGGGGTGCAAGTCCCGGCCAGCCATATCGAGGAGGGGCGCATCACTCTTAATATCGATCCGCGTGCCGTGCGTGCCTTTTCCTTGCAAGATGAGGTAGTGAGTTTTCAGGCTCGTTTTGGCGGTCAGCCGTTTCTGATCGTGGTGCCCATTTTTGCGGTCCTCGCCATCTATGCCCGCGAGAACGGCAGGGGTCTCTCTTTTGAGGGGGAGCTTGATGACGAGCCTCCGACCCTGCCCCCGTCTCCGCAGACCCCTGATACTCCACCCGCTCGTAAAGGCCCGACCTTACGCCGCGTTAAGTAAGGCCCGTTGTCTTCCGCTAGAGTTTCTAGGCGACCATTCGGTCGTGCCAGCTACATTGTACGTCCACTCGAAGTACGGTCCGTGATGCTGTGCCGGGTCGTGGGGGACCTGCCATGCAAGCCTTTCGGCGGTAGTGGCGTCAATGACGGGACACCACTACCGTGCGCAGACCTGGGCCGGCCGTACGATCTCCCTTACGGACGCCTATTTGGCCCACGACGCCTGTGCGGAGATCGACCAGGATGGGGCCGACCGCGGGCCGGGTGGGGATGGGGATGAAAATAGCGGGGACCCGGCCCACCACGCATCGGGCGGGGATGAGGATGAAAATACCGGGGATGCGGCCGGCCCCGGAACGGGTGGGGGCGGCCGTAGGCACGCATCCGTTGCGCGGGAAGGCGGCGTGGCCCATAAAACCTGCGTCTTTGCGGCGCGCGGTAGAGTCGTGGTGCGCGGGTGCGAAACAGCGGCCGCATGCCTGGTCTTTGGCCGGGATGGCGAGCGTAAAACCGGACCACATGCTCGTGCCATAAGGCGTAGTGGCGGACGTAGATCCGGTGTCGATACCACCAGCGAGGATGTCTTGCCGCATACCAGCGTGCTTCGTGTTGGCGCCACCAGACAAAGTAGGGCCGGTAGGCCACTACCGGCGGCGGCGGGCCGTAAGCGAGGAGCGGGGGCAGGTACACGCTTGTGACGACAGGCTGCCACGGGCCGCCGTAGTCGTTCGCATAAACCCAGTTCGTTCCGGCCCAACGGTAATAGTAGCCGTTATCGCCGTAGATATAGGCGTTGTAGGTTGCATCATAGTAGCCTGCGACGCCGTCGCTGAACGTAAAGGCGACTTGCGGACCTCCTATGGCCATTGAGGTCTGCGAATAACCATAGCCTGCACGAGCCACGCAGCCCATAAGCGACGCCATCAGGGCGCCTATCGTCACGACCATCCGTACCCAACGCGCCATGGTTCCCCCTCGTTGCCGCCGATCGCTGTATACGCGGCTTTTACGCTCTTGCCGTGCGCCTACTATCTGTGCCCCTGGGTCCGCTTGTCAAGGGCGCGAGACGGGGCTGCTGGACCTAGTCGCCCTAGGTCCCCAGCGCCTAAAATTGGTCCCCTATAGCGCCTTTCGTCGAAAGCCCCAAGCCTTGCGAGACGACTCACTAGGACCTGCGTGCCCTGGCCATTTATCGCCCCGATTGATCATACCGCCCCATCCATCTGTCGCGTCCTTGCGGGTATCCGAAAGGCATTTTCTTAGGGCTCACGCTCCGCCAGCATGCGCGTTGTCGTATTGGCGTTCATGTTTTTCCGGCGGCCGCGCGTGCTCGCGGCTAGCCTCTTTTCAAGAGGAATACGGTATGGCGCGCACGTATCACAGTGGCCTGCGTGAAACATTGATTTCCCTCCTTTTGCTAGCGGCTCCTCTGGCCTTTTCCCTGGGGGTGGCGGCTCATGCGGACGTCACGGCGGGACCTCTCGGGTACCAGTCGTATGCGGTTCCGCAGTCCACCGCCACCCCCATCACCGGCAGCACCATTTCCTTAGGGTCGGCGCTGGTCACCCCCGGGGCCGGGACCGGCCAGACCTATTAC